>CADANN010000012.1 GCA_902789325.1 uncultured Spirochaetaceae bacterium | reverse complement strand
GCGAATGTTCGTATTCGAAGATATCGTTATGCTCGACGACCGTGCCATTCAGAAGGTACTCCGCGATGTCGACCAGCAGGAGCTCGCAAAAGCGCTTAAATCTGTTGATACCGAAGTACAGGATAAAATCTTCCGTAACATGTCTAAACGTGCGGCATCTATGCTTAAGGAAGATATGGAGTTCATGGGACCTGTCCGCTTGAAGGACGTTGAAGAGTCACAGCAGAAGATTGTATCTATCATCCGACGTCTTGAAGACAACGGTGATATCGTTATCGCACGTTCCGGTGAGGACGAGCTTGTATCATAAAATTGTGCGAGGGTAGGAAGAGATGGCAAAGACAGTATTTCGCCCCGGCGAAGCAAAGAATATAGAAGAAAAAGTAATGCTTCCTCTTTATAAAGATTATTCTCCTATTGAAGATGTTGAAGTCGAAGAGGAAGAAGAATATACCGGGCCTACAGCAGAAGACTTGCGACGAGAAGCAGAAGAATATAAGGCGCAGTTTGAAAAAGAAAAACAGCAGCTTAAAGCAGATGCACAGAAAGAAGCTGAACGTATCATTAAGGCTGCAGAAGATACTGCCTTTGCAGAAGTAAAACGTCAGACAGATCAGGCTGCAGTTATTAAGGCTGATGCAGAGAATGAAGCATCTGCAATTATTGAAAAAGCAAAAGCTGAAGCTGCGCAGATAGTTGCTGAAGCTCAGTCACAGCACGATAAAATTGTTTCGGAAGCTCGCAATGATGGTTTTGAACAGGGACATCAGGAAGGTTACGAAAAAGGTGCCGCTGAAGTTGACCGTCTCATTGAACGCATGCACAAAATCCTTGAAGCGGTTATGCAGCGTCGTGAAGAAATCCTTCAGGATACTGAAAGCCAGATTGTTGAACTTGTAATTTTGATGGCCCGCAAGGTTATTAAGATTCTTTCTGAAAATCAGAAAAATGTCATTATGGCAAACACAGTTGCTGCTTTGCGTAAGGTTAAGACTCGTGGAAACGTAACTCTTCGTGTTAATATAGAAGATGTTAAACTTACTACCGCTCATGCAGATGAGTTCATTCAGCATGTTGAAAATGTTCAGGGAATTACTGTTCAGGAAGATTCTTCAGTTGAAAAGGGCGGTTGTATTGTAGAAACTGACTTTGGTGCTATTGATGCTCGTATCTCAAGCCAGCTTACTGAACTTGAAAATAAGATTCTTGAAGTTTCTCCTGTAAAAAATATCAAGCGTCAGGATCCTCTTACTTCGGCTGAGTAAAAGTAGAGCGGGGGTGGGGCAGTGCGTTCTTCTTATACTGGTGAATTTGATTTTACTAAATATCTCGAAAAAGTTGTTGATGCAGAAACAATTTTGTACACTGGTCGTGTAACTGCAGTAAAAGGCCTTGAAGTTGAAAGTGAAGGACCTCGTTCTGTAATCGGTGAAATGTGTACAATCAAACTTCGCGATGGAAAAATGCTTCAGGCTGAAGTTGTTGGTCTTGATGCAAAAATCGTAAAGCTTGCTCCATTCGGCGAAACTAAGGGAATTGAAGTTGGCTGCGAAGTTGTAGCTTCCGGTCGAAGTCTTATGGTTCCAGTTGGGCCAAATCTTTTAGGAAGAATGATTAATGCAGCTGGCCGCCCTTGTGATGATAAGGGAGAAATTGTTCCAGACACTTATTATCCTGCAGTTGCTAATCCTCCTTCTCCAAATGAAAGAACTGATATTAACCGCAGAATTACAACCGGTGTTCGCGCAATAGATTCTCTGCTTACTGTTGGTAAAGGTCAGCGCCTTGGAATATTTGCAGGTTCTGGTGTTGGTAAATCAACTCTTTTAAGTATTATTGCCCGCAATACAGATGCTGATATAAACGTAATCGGTTTGATTGGTGAACGTGGCCGCGAAGTTCTGGACTTTGTTAAGCGTGACCTTGGTGAAGAAGGTATGAAGCGTTCTGTGTTAGTTGTGGCTACCAGTGATGAGCCTTCAATCTGCCGTCTCCGTGCCGCACAGGTTTGTACAGCCGTTGCAGAATATTTCCGCGATCAGGGCAAAGACGTTATGCTGATGATGGATTCAGTTACCCGTTTTGCTCATGCACAGCGCGAAATTGGTTTGGCAAACGGTGAGCCTCCTGCACAGAAGGGCTATCCGCCAAGTGTATTTGATATGATTCCAAAGCTGCTCGAGCGAAGTGGTACAAATCAGAAAGGTTCTATTACAGCTTTCTATACTGTCCTTGTTGATGGTGACGATATGAATGAACCAATTACAGATAAGGTTCGCGGTACTCTGGATGGACACATTGTTCTCAACCGCAAGTTAGCTCAGGCTTACCATTATCCGGCAATTGATATTTTGCAGTCTATTTCGCGTTTGTCAAAAAGAGTGAGTGGAGCTCAGACTAGAAAGGCTGTTGGTAAACTACGCAGCTGGATGGCCTGCTATTCAGATAATGAAACAATGATTACTGCGGGAATCTATCAGAAAGGTAACTCACCAGAAATTGATGAAGCAATCAATAAACACATGGAAATAGAAGAGTTCCTTAAACAGGAAGAGTATGAGCCGTGTCCTATGAAAGAAACTTTGCAGAAGCTTTCAGCTCTTACAGGAATTGAGATTCCGGAAACAGAATTTGTTGAGGCTCCGGCCTTAGATATACCTTACACCTCGCAGATTACAGATGGTGTTAAGCAGCCTGAAGCCTAACGTCATTGCGAGCGCAGCGAAGCAATCCATATGGCAAAGAAATTTGTTTTTGAATTACAGAAAGTCCTCGAATTCCGCAACTTCGAAAAACAGCAGGCCGAAGGCGAACTCGCCAAGGCATTAGCCGTTGAAACTGAAATAAATGAAAATCTAAAAACAATAGCTCAGAACTATGCCGCAGTAAAAGCCCAGATGAAAGGCTCTCAGGATTTTCAAGATGTAATGGCACAAAGCCAGTACAACAATCTGCTTGAATATCAGAAAGAAGAACTTTTAAAACAACTCACTCAAGCAAAAATAGTCTCAGAACAAAAACGCGAAGTCCTCCGCGAATGCATGAAGAAAACAACCGCCCTCGAAAAGTTAAAAGAAAAGCAGCTTGCCGACTGGAAGCAAGCTGCCGATTACGAGGAGGCTGAGCTCCTCGATGAAGTCAAGAATAAACTTACAACTAATATTTAAATGCTGAACCGCCAATAAACTCGCGGATGATACTGCGTGGTGGTACTGCGCTTGGTGAGATTGTTGCAAAGTTCTCGAGGAACTGGAGCAGACGTCTTGCCTCTGCATATTCCTTTTCCATTGGAGTAACCTGGCGGAGAAGTGGTGCTGCATATACACGCAAAACAGACAATTCATAATCCAGCGCTGTGTTCAAAACTGCATCTGCGTTGTTCTGGAACGGGAAGATGTGTAATTCTTCACCACGGCGAACACTTGGCCACATTTCAATTGTTCCTGCTGCAGGCTTTCCGCGGAAGTTATTGTCGCGAACGATGCGGCGAATCAGGCGGTTGTCAGATGTAGAAATGCGGTTGTGGTCATCAAGGTTGAGCTGGGTGAGGGCAGAGAGGTAAATCTTAAACTTGAGTTCCGGTGCAACCTTTGGAGTAAGCTTGTCGTTGAGGCCGTGAATTCCTTCGAGAATCAGAATCTCATTTTCTGCAAGACGCAATTTATTCTTGTCTTCAAAATATGAAGTTCCTGTGTGGAAGTCGTAGCTTGGAATTATTACTTCTTTTCCGTTGAACAAATCAACCAGCTGGTTATTCAAAAGCTCAATGTTCAGTGCTTCGAGACATTCGTAGTCCGGCTTGCCGTCTGCATCCAGCGGAGTTTTGTCGTGGCCAACATAGTAGCAGTCGAGACTGATAACCTTTGGCTGGTAACCCATTGCCTGAAGCTCGAGGGCAAGTTTTTTAGCAGACGTAGTCTTTCCTGAAGAAGATGGTCCTGCAATCAAAACAACACGGACTGTTTTTTTATCAACAATCTGAGATGCAATCTTTGAAATGTTTTTCTGCTGGTAGATTTCTGTAATTTCAATAAAGTCGTTAATCTTGCGCTTTCCAATCAGTTCGTTCAAAGATGCGGCAGAGGTAACATTCATGCGTTTTCCCCATTCCTTGTACTTGCTGTAAATTTCAAAAAGTTTTGGCTGGTCTACAAATGGAGTGAGTTTGTCCGGATCAGAAGATTTAGGGAAGCGGAGCAAGAATCCGTCGCCATACTTCATAAGTTCAAAGGTCTTCAAAACTCCTGTAGAAAGAACGAGCGGACCAAAGTACAAATCAGAAAAATCTCCAATCGTATTAATTTTAATAGTTGGAGTACAGTTGTAACGAATCTGCTTGCGGGTTTCTACAAGGTTGAGTTTTTCAAAAAGCTCTGCAGCCTTGGCATAAGGAATTGTCCCTGTTGTGATAGGAATATCCTTTTCAACAAGAGATTGCATTTCGGCAGTGAGCTGTTTGATTTCCTTATCAGTAACCTTTTTTGCACCTTCGAGAGTGTAGTAGTAGCCGTAACCAAGACTGTGGCCTACAAGAAGGCGGGCCTTAGGAAAAAGGTTGTGAGCGGCTGCTGCAAGCATAAGGCAGAGTGAACGTCGGTAAACGGCAGCTCCATCCTTTGATTTTGCAATAACAGGTTCAAGCACCGCATCATAAGTAAGCGGCATATCCAGCGGACAGATTTCATTGCTGATTCTTACTGCGTAAATTTCTCTATCTGGAATTCCAAAGTTTCCTGTAATTACAGAAACAGGAGTGCCGTATGGAACCAGTTTTTTAGTAATTTGTTTTTCGTCTTTTATAAATGTAATGCTGATGTCGTTCATGATAGATACCTCTTTGTTGTAGAATTAAGAATCTCTCTCTTTCTTCTATTATAAAGGCAGTTTTCTGATTTTGGAAGAAAAATCGATTTTATGGATTGCTTCGCACTTTGTGCTCGCAATGACGAAGAAATCTCTATATTGAACAATTTTTTTCTATATGATATATTTATCTGATAAATTTAGTATTCTATTATATACAAGGAGTTCCTAATGTCAGGACATAGTAAATGGGCCACCATTAAACATGCAAAAGGTTTGGCCGATGCAAAGCGTGGTAAGATTTTCACAAAATTTATTAAGGAAATTTCTATTGCTGCACGTATGGGCGGAGGGGATCCTAACTCTAACCCACGTCTTAGAACTGTAATTATTAAAGCTCGTGCTGCTAACATGCCTAAAGATAACATCGAACGTGCTATCAAAAAGGGTACTGGTGAAGACGGTGGAGCAGCATACGAAGAGTATCTCTACGAAGGTTATGCTCCAGGTGGAGTTGCTGTAATGGTTGAAGTTCTTTCTGATAACAAGAACCGTGCAGCTGCAGACGTAAAGAATATTTTTGCAAAGAACGGTGGTAACCTTGGAACTTCTGGTTCTGTATCTCGTATGTTCCAGAGAAAAGGTACAATCGAACTTGATGCTGAAAAAGTAAACGAAGACGAAGTAATGGAAGTTGCTTTGGAAGCTGGTGCTGATGATATCGTAAACGAAGACGGTGTAATCACTGTAACTACAACTCCAGATGCATTTACTGCTGTTGCTGAAGCTCTTCAGGATAAGGGCTATGAAACACTTTCTGCTGACGTAGGAATGGTTCCAGATGCTTACACTCCAGTTGATAAGGACACTGCTGCAAAAGTACAGCGCCTCATCGACCGTCTTGAAGACAACGACGATGTTCAGAACGTATACCACACAGCTGAATATCCAGATGATTTTGAACCTGAAGAGTAATTAATAGTTACTGTCAGATATGATTAATAAGGAGCACGCACGTGTGCGAAGAGTTCTGGGAATTGACCCGGGACTCGCAAATACTGGTTTTGGCGTAGTTGATTTTTGTGAGGGCCGTTACCGCATGGTAAGTTACGGCTGTATTACAACTAAGGCTGACCAGCCACACGGAGAGCGGCTCCTTACTATTTATAGCCGCCTTGTTGCGGTTATTCAGGAGTTTCAGCCGGATGAAGCCGGAATGGAAACTCTTTTTTTTGCCCGAAACGTTACTTCTGCAATGGGAGTAGCTGAGGCCCGCGGTGTAGTAACGCTCTGTCTTGCCCAGCATAATATTCCGCTCGGGGAATACCAGCCAAATCAAATTAAGCAGGCTGTTACCGGTACTGCCTCTGCCGACAAGGAACTTGTTGAGCGTTATGTAAAAATTCTTCTTGGTCTTAAAACTGAACCAAAGCCAGACCACGCTGCCGATGCCTTGGCCGGTGCAATTACACATCTGCATTATAAAGCGTAAAAACTGGAGAAAAAACTTTTCTTTTTAATAACTATTTGTTATCATTTTAAATATGAACAAATCAGATATCAGACGAAATTACTGGATGCTTGACGGAAAATTTGCGCGTCAGGGCTATGACTGGTGGTGGCATAATTTTACCGGGGTAAATGAAAAGACTGGCGAAGAACGAAGTTTTTTCATTGAATATTTTACTTGTAATCCGGAACTGGCGGCGCAAAATGGCGGCGAAGAGCCTGTTTGCGGTCAGCTGGCTTCTAATAAAGAAAAGGGCTTACGGCCAAGTTATCTGATGGTAAAGTGTGGCTGGTGGGGAGAAAATGCTGCTCAGCTGCACAGATTTTATGCCTGGAAAGATGTGGCTGTTAGCTGCGATGGCGAAGGGTATCATGTGTTCGCGCCGGAGTGTTCGGCCGGTGAAAAGCTTTTGACGGGACGTGTTGAGATTTCGGAAGCTGATGCTGCGGCTCACCCGGAATGGATGTGCAATGCCGGTTCAATGAGCTGGGAGCTTCAGGTTGATAAGAAGGTTGCCTTTAATGTTGGTTATGGTGCTGGCAGCCTCTTCCGTAAGCTTAAAGCCTTTGAAATGTACTGGCATGCAGAGGGTATGAAATCTTTCTACAATGGAACTGTAATCTGTAACGGTGAAAAGTATATTGTTACTAACGAACGTTCGTTCGGATACGCTGATAAGAACTGGGGTGAGAATTTTACATCGCCTTGGGTATGGCTTTCTTCCTGCGATTTAACAAGTAAAGTTAGTGCCCGCAAACTTGAAGATTCTGTTTTTGATATTGGTGGAGGTCGTCCTAAAGCCTTTGGAATTGTTTTGAATCGCAAGTTGTTGAGCGATTTCTGGTACGAAGGAAAATCCTATGAATTTAATTTTTCAAAGTTCTGGACTTTCTGTCGTACAAAGTTTGACTGCAAAGAAACTGATGAAAAAATTATCTGGTATGTGCGTCAGGAAACTACAAAGGCTGTAATGGAAACTTCCGTTGAATGCGATAAATCAAAAATGCTTCTTGTAAATTATGAATCTCCTGATGGAGCAAAACGTCATAACCGGCTTTGGAATGGTGGAACAGGTGAGGGGACTGTCAAGTTGTTCCGTAAGCGCGGGCTGTTCGGCCGCCACCTTGAACTGATAGACGAACTTGAAGCTCGTCATATCGGCTGTGAGTGGGGCGAATACTGCTAGTTTTTTTGTGTGATGGCCTATTTTAGAGCTTGTTCAAGTACCTTAAGATTGTTTTCCATTACGCTCAAATAAGTTGTATCGCTTGCTGCCTGTTTTGTTGTAACAGACTGCATTGAATCTAATGTAAGAATTGCGGCATTTTTGTTTGCACTGGAATTGATGATTGTTCGGGCAAGTTTTCCGTCTCCACTTTCAATTTTGAGAACAGAATTGAGGCCAAGCTCATCAACTTTCTTTGCAAGGAAGATTACTGTTTCAAAGCTTGCTTCAGTTTCAGCTGAACAACCTACAAATGCAGCATAATACTTGAGGTTGTAATCATCTGTAAGATAGCGGAATGGGAAGCGGTCGCCAAAGAGAATTGTTTTCTTTGAAGCGGCTTTTACAGTTACTGTGTATTTTGCGTCGAGAGCATCGAGTTTACTTGTGTATGCAGTGAGGTTTACCTTATAGCTTGCTGCGTTTGCAGAATCTTTTTTGCAAAGTGCGTCACAGATTGCAGCGCAGATTTCTTTTGCATTTCTGAGAGAAAGCCATACATGTTCATCATATTCAGGCTCATCTTCATCGTCATGATGATGGTGATGTTCATCTGCTTCATGATGTTCATGGTCGTGGTCTTCATCTTCATCGTGATGATGTTCTTCCTCTTCTTCTGCCTGCATGCCTTCTACAATTTGTTCTTCCTTTACATTGTCTCCAAGAACTTCGAGAAGATTAATGACTGTCATATTTTTGTTTTTGGCATTTTTAAGTGCATCTTTTACCCAGCCATCGCTTTCTCCTCCAACGTAGATAAAAATATCTGCAGTAGAAATTTTTGCAATGTCTTGGATAGATGGCTGATATGAATGAAGGTCAGTACCATTTCCAATGAGAAGTGTAAGATTGGCAGAATTTGTGTCACCAATGATTTCTCGTGTCCAGTCATACTGTGGGAAAATTGTTGTTACGATTTTGATTTTACCAGAGTTCTTGTCTGCTTTTTTTGCTTTTGCAAAAACTGATGTTGTAAGTGCGAGGAGGATTGTGACTCCTGCAAGTGTTTTTCTAAAATTCATTTTGTTCTCCTTAAGCTACAGCCTTCTCGTCAAGGCACTTTCTGAGCTCAGCTTCAATAGCTGCCTTATTATATCCTTTGCCGATTATTACAAGCTGATTAATTCTGTCGCCGAATTTCTCGTCCCAGGCTTCTTTTACGTCGGGATTGTATTCGAGGTATTCCTGCTTCTGTTTTTCCTCCAGAGCATCGATCCAGTAGGCAACTGTCATTACTGATGAATTGCGGCCTGCCTGTTCAAAAAGCTGCACGTTGGCATCTGCATCACTAAACCAGATGTAGCCTTTTGCGCGGATAAGCTCTTTTGGATAATTATTGTTTACGAAATTCATAAAGCGTTCGCGGTTGAATGGTCTTTTTTCTTCAAATACAAAGCTTGAAATTCCATATTCGCCGGTACAGCCCTGCTGAGCGCGGTTAGGCTCATTCAGACTGTTGATTGCCTTTTGAATTGCAGAAGATGAATCAATCTGTTCGTAATTGAAAGGTTCTGTTGTTGTAATCTGATCAATGTCGATATTGCCGTTTATGCTGTGGAAGATTGGAGATCGGGGCTGGAAGTCACGGATGATTGCTTCAACTTCTTTAAGCTGACTTTCATTGAGCAGGTCGCATTTATTCAAAACTATAAAATTACAGAATTCAATCTGGTCTACAATGAGAGTAGAGATTTCTTCTGCAGTGAGATTATTTTCATCAGTTGCATTTTTGTCAGCTTTCTGCTTTTTCAAATCATCCAGAAATTCACGGTAGATTCGGTCTGCATCAACAACAGTAACTACAGAAGTAAGATAAACGTTTGTTTCTGGGTTATCTTCTTCATAAGCAAGGAAGCTTGCGCTGACAGCACCTGGATCACTGATACCAGACGCTTCAACGAATACTATATCAACTGTATCAAGGTTTGAGATTTTTTCAATCTGCTGAATAAACTCTTCGCGCAGGGTACAACAGATACAGCCGTTCTGAAGCTCGAACATAGGACATTCTGTTACGTTCGAACCATTCTTTTTAAGAATTTCAGCATCTACGTTAATGCTTCCCATATCATTTACAATTAAAGCAACGCGGCGTTTTTCCTGACGAAGCAGGTTATTGAGTAAAGTTGTTTTTCCAGATCCTAAGTAGCCGGTGATTAGGACTACGGGTTTTTTGTTTGTAAGTTTCATATTGTAATTCCTTGTTTTAGATAGATTCCCGTGTCAAGCACGGGAATGACATTGACTTACTGGGTCGGACTAAATCACCAGCTTTACTTTCTGCTTTACGAGAGTTGCGGGTGCGAGGAGGAGAGCAGAAATAACAAGGAAATTAATATAGATATAAGATAAAGTCTCAACCGATGCTATTGGTGCATTATCGAAAAATTCTTTTGTATTATGGATTATCTGAAGAACAAAACATACAGGGCAATTTTCTTCCTGGCAGTGTTCTTCGTGTCCTTTATGATTTGATTCAAAAAGGATTGTTGTAAAGAGAGAAAATGATATAAGAATAGCTGTAAGGCAAAGCAGGTGAGTGCGTTTTGAATTATTCTTCATCACTTTCCTCATTTTCTTTTTTACTAAGACAGTCTGTGCATACGCCGTAAAAAACTGTACGCAATGGATTAATTACAAAGCCGTGTTCAGTTTTAAGATGACCGCCAAGTTCTTCCAGCTCTTCACATTCAAGATGGATAAGGCGGCCGCAAAGTTCGCACTTCAAATGAAAGTGATGGTCGTTTTTGCTGCATTCTTCTCCGGCATATTCAAAGCAGGCAGCTGAATGGTCATCAATAAAATATTTCTGGATTTTTCCTTCTGCAACAAGTTTTTCAAGCTGGCGGTAAATTGTTGCTATTCCGATCGAAAGCTTTTTTTCTTCAAAATGTGTGCGTACATCTTCTGCTGTAAAATGCTTTCCCTGCATTTCTTTAAGATATGAAAAAAGTAAATCCTGTTGTTTTGTTTTGTAAGCTGCTTTCTGCATTTTTGATTTTTCTCGTAAATTGATAATCATTATCAAATTATACGAATTGAAGACAAAATGTCAATTGAATTTGAGAAATATTCTCAATTTCAATTATTGTCATTGTCGGGCTTGACCCGACAATCTGTAAATCACTGTGAAGTACAGATTTCCGCGTCAAGCGCGGAAATGACACATAATGAAACTTTGAATCAATCTTCACAAGGACTTACATATCATCTATAATATCCTTATGTTCAATTCGCTTACAGGAATCATTACTGGAAAATTTCCAAAACAGGTTTTTATAGATACAAACGGTGTAGAATGGGATTTATGTGTTCCAGACTCTAATCTTGATATGCTTCCACCGGTTGGAAGTGAAGCCCGCATTTTTACCTGGTTGCAGCATACAGACCAGCTTATGTCGCTTTACGGTTTTGCCAGCGCAGATGAACGTTCTTTGTTTTTAGATTTGCTCAAGGTTGATGGAGTAGGGCCAAAGGGGGCCGTAAAAATTATGAGCTCAGTTTCTTCCGGCAGACTTATGGAAGTTCTGGAAAACGGTGACCTCGAAATGCTGGAAAAGATTCCAGGCGTAGGAAAGAAAACTGCCGGTAAGATGATTTTGACTTTGAAGGGTAAGCTGAAATTGAGTGAGAACTCTGGATCTTCAGTTGTTCGCGTAGCAGCTGCCGGTCCATATCAGGATGTAGTAACTTCTCTTGCAAGTATGGGCTACGATAAAAAACTCGTAGAACAGAAGGTTGCCCAGTTAGCAGAAACTCTTACCAACGAAGCTGATTTCGCCGGTAAGAGTCAGAAAGAACGCGAAGATATTTTGTTCCGCCGTGCCATTGTTGAACTGGCGTAGACGGAACTGTTCTTTGAATTAGAAGCCCTGCATTGAGTAGACTTTAGACATTGCGCGACTGTTATCTGCGAAGTAAGCTACAACAACATAATATACAAGACCCTTTTCTCTGGAATTAAACATATCTTCTTGTGCTACTGAAGAATCAAAAGTGTTGAAGTCTATGTTTTCAACATAATCATCTGTGATTTCAAATTTATACTTCGGATTTTCAGGAGTTTCTGGTTTAGTTGAATCATAATCAGGATTATCTATAAGTTTTCCGTTATCATCTCTTACATAATACTTAGGATTAAGTATTTGTTTTAAAGATTCCGGGTCACTTTCATCATAATTAGGATTATCTATATAACCTGGATTAATTATATAGCGTGGATTTTCTGTTGTTTCTGGCAGATTTGGATCATAATTCTCATTTTCTATAAACTTTCCGGCTTGATAAATATGAGTATTATACATATAAGTCTTAACAATCTTTCCCCGACGTTCCCATTCATCGATATCATCACCCAAGTCACGGCCAGAAGCGATTATCTGTACAGCATAATCTTTGTTTGATCTTGGTGTAGAAGTGTCAACAAAAAAAGAAGATTGTACAGGTTCATCATACCAGTCAGAATGCTCTTGTCTTGAAGGTGGAACAAACATAACTACAGTATTTGAAACGGTTTCATCTGTACAAACATCGTATTCACTTTCATTTTCTATCCATCCTCTAACATCATGATCCCAAATGTTATCAACATTTACATCACAATAAGGACGTCCATATTCTTTATCTACACCTTTTCCGTCACTATATGAGTTATTATTAAATGCCTGTACCGTAAGTCTGTAATAACTGTATTCATATAAAGGTGGAGTCTTTATTGCTCCATACCCACCATTTTCAAGCCAGCCTCCAAATATACCATCAACTCCACTAATATTTACAAGAACTGTTTTACCATTCTCAATAATTTTTCTACAGTCCTGGAGTTCATTAGACCAGTCAAATGCTGCCTGCCAGACATAGGTATTTGATTTATTATCATAATTCAACTTTTGAACACTTATCATATATCTATCAAAGTCTTCATCAGGTTCTAGTGGTAATTTTGAAATAAAGTGGTATTGCTTTTCTATTTCATCATATTCAAGTTCTACAGAAAGCTTATTCTTAAAGGTTCCGATATGTGCTTGTCCAAGCGTTACATATTTATAATTCCCATAAGTATCACTTAATTTTGCATAATACATATATTTGCCATCTTCTAGTCCAAAAGTTGGAATAGCCATATTAAGATGATAATCAGCATTGCCATTATCATCAAGCCAGCAGCTGGAATCAAAAGAACTTACACCACCCGGAAGATTTGCAATTTCATCCTCTGTCAAAACATTAAGATTGTTACCCCACATTTCCTGATACGGAACATAATAAAAATCAAAATATTCATTTATATGGCCTTCATCTTCTTTGATTAATTCATTAAACATAAAAGAGTGTCCATCAAAAGATAATTTTGAATCATGAAGGGTTATATCGTCGCGAACATAAGGAGGAATATTATCATCATCTTCATTAAAATCTATATCCTGTATATCAGATTCCTTAATTTCATCATCTGATACGGCTAAAAGTTTAAGCTTTGCCTTTACCTTTGGATAACCACCACATTGATTTCTACAATTTTGTACTGCAATAAAATATGTGTTGTCATCTTTCCAACCACCAGATTTGTGACCTTCTCCATCTGTTGAAACACCAGTCCAGTTACTGGTACGGAATGTAAAATCCCATACATCATTTGCCCATGCTTCACCAGCTTTTATAGGCATTCTAAGAGGATTTGGAACAGAAATTGTAAATTCATGATTTTCATTGAGCGTTTGAGCCTCATAATAAATCCAGTTCTGGCCATCATCTATACTGTAGGCAGGAATATAGCTGACATCATTTTGGAAATTAGTTATGGTTGCGGTTACATTAAAAAGGGCTGTATTCTGTCCGGCAGATACCCTTGTTGGTTCTGTGAATTCTGGTTTTGAAAGAACTTCTCCGTTGCTACGACTTGTGTTAATTGTTGCATAATGCAAAGGTCCAGGTAGACCACCTGTATACTGGCTATTTAACAAAGAATCTGTTTCATAATAGCACTGAAGATAAATAACATATTCTGTTTTTGGTTCAAGATTGTAAATTACATTACTATCAGAGTATGATCCATTAGAATCATATAGCCATGGTCTGGAAGCATTTCTTGTAAGTTCTATTTCTGAAACATCTTGTCCTTCTTCATATTTTCCATAAAAAACGCGATATAATACACGAACTTTTTTATCTGGTAAATTTAACATGTTCGTAATATTTTGTTTTGACATATCAGCAAAATTAATAGTAACCTTTTTTCTTGGATTATCTGGTGTACTGTTTAACTCGTCAGCTTCTACCTTATAATTATGGAATTCAACTTCTCTTGGATAGAGAAGAGTCAAGGAATTTTTATTTCCAACTGTATCTACATAGGTTGTTGTAAAATAAATATCTTCTGCTTTATGTTTTGAACAGTATTTTATGCACTCTTCAGGGAGACCGTATACTCGGTCTGGATACCAGTCAACATGTTCATAATTTTCATCAATTTCAAGTTTAACAGGGTCTTGCATATCATCTTTTACTCCCCACGAAAGATGATATGTAAAGTCTCTAAAATTATTTGAGTAAGATTTTCCTGTACGTTGAGAAAAATAATAAACGTCATCAAAAATACCAGAAAAATCTATCCATTTTTTCCATTTTTCTATAACTTTTGCAGTTGCAACTGTTGAATTAATTACATACCATGAACGATTATCTGGGCCATTATATGGTTGAGTTTCAATGGTCTGCCCATTGTATGTTGTAGCCGGAAGTTTTCTATTATCATCATTCCAATCTAATTGTTGAATAGAAAAATCAAAGTTTTCAGGAACTTCATCCAGATTTCTGAACTGGAAGCTTAAAAGATTCATACGTCCATTCAAACTATAGGCAAGTGTTGTGTCACGAATAATATTAAAAATCTTTGGGGTTTCACATTCTAAGCCATAAGAATCTTTAACGTAGACCTTAATCTCGTATAAGCCATCCAGGTATTTTGAATTGTCAGAAAAATCCAGGGTTGTTGTTCCATACCATTTATCGTCAGCAGTGTGTTCTTCAAAGTTTATGAGTTGAGTTTCTTCTTCATCGTTAACAGTATTACCAACTGCATCATAAAGTCTGTGATATCTTAAAAGTCCCCAGACTCTTCCTCCGCCATAATCGCTTCCTTCAACATAAAGATCAAACTTTGTGTTTAAATGATTTGCTGTAATGATTTGCTCTTCATTAGCATCTGTTATTTCGCCTTCGATAAGAGCAGCAGATTCACCGTCTTCGTTCATAGCTTCTGGTGCATCAGATGGATGAGTCGCTTTTACATTTTCAATTACTGGTGGTACATTATCAACAGTATCATTAATTCGATATTTGTGATTGATGGCTTGTGTTATAGGTAATTCATCTTTTGTCGTACATTTTCTAGAAAGCTTGACAAATATATCTTTTGTTTTGTCATCACCAAGATCTATCAGGTTTTTCTCATTTGCTGCAATAGTTACTGTTTTATAATCGCTTGACCAGAGTGGAGGCATAAAATTTGGCAGCAGATTTTCGTTTGCAGAATCTACAATCTGTAAGCTGTTAATAAATGTATCTGGATCTACCGGAAGTGAAAAACTGATGACGATTGCCTTGTTCTTTTCAACACCCGCATCCTGAAATGTTGGCTCTTCCAGAGTAGCCACCGGGCATTCACTATTTGCAATGTAGATTGCTTTGTCGATTGCTTCTTTTACATCACCGCTATCTAGGAAATTCTCACAGCTGAAAAAAAGGATGGTGCATACAAAAATTAAAACTGAATAAAAGATTTTTGATTTTGAAAAACGATTATGATTCATAACACACTCCATTCATATATTATAGAAGGTAAAAAAAATAACCGTCAAGGAAAAATTTTCCATTATAGAAATTCTACCAGATAGTGTGTTATAATGATTTATTATGAAAGAAGAAGATTTTTCTGCTGATTTTTCGGCTATTGTGCGTGCAGATTTAAAGAACAGCTATGATGAACAGGATAATAAACTGCGTCCAACTATGCTCAAGGATTTTCTTGGGCAGGAAAGCGTAAAGAAAAATCTTTCTACTTTTATTGAAGCGGCAAAATTGCGTGAAGAGCCGCTTGATCACCTTCTGCTTATTGGCCCACCGGGACTTGGAAAAACTACACTTGCACAGATTACCGCTCATGAGCTTGGAGTTGATTTTAAGGTAACTTCGGCACCGGCTTTAGATAAACCTAAAGACCTTGCCGGAATCTTAAGTACAATAACTCCGCGAACAGTTTTCTTTATTGATGAAATCCACCGCTTAAAGCCTGCTATTGAAGAAATGCTCTATATTGCAATGGAAGATTTTGAATTGGACTGGATTATTGGACAGGGAGCTGCAGCTCGTACAGTGCGAATTCCGATTCCTCCTTTTACACTTGTTGGGGCAACTACAAAGGCGGGAAGTGTAAGTTCTCCTTTGAGAAGCCGCTTTGGTTTTATTCCTCGTTTTGAGTTTTATACACAAAAAGAACTTTCTTCTATTATTAAGCGTTCTGCTGCAATTCTTGAAATTGGAATTGATGAGGATGCGGCTATGCTGCTGGCTCAATGTTGTCGTGGAACTCCGCGTGTTGCAAACCGTGTACTGCGCCGCATGAGGGACTTTGCTCAGGTTGCAGGAAGCCGAACTGTAACTGTAGAAATTGTTGATGATGGATTGCGTCGTCTTGAAATAGATGAAATCGGACTTGAAAAATATGACCGTGAGATTCTGCGTTCAATTATCGAGAACTTTGGTGGCGGTCCGGTTGGTGCCGAAACTCTTGCAATTTCTATTGGAGAAAGCATGGATACTCTGGAAGATTATTATGAGCCGTATCTTATTCAGTGCGGACTTTTGCAGAGAACACCGCGTGGCCGTATGGTTACGGAAAAAGCGTATACTCATCTGGGGCTCACTCATGCTGCAGACTCGAAAGACGGCGGCGCACAGGGCACATTGTTCTAGGAATCTTTTTGTGATACTATATCCCCTATGTTAACATCTGATTTTAATTTTGACCTGCCCGAAGATTTGATTGCTCAGCATCCAAGTGGAGTGCGCGGACAGGATAAACTCATGCTTTTGAACAGGACAACCGGCCAAGTGGAACATCACATGATGGATGACCTCCCGGATTTGATTGAGCCCGGAACTCTTATGATTTTTAATAACAGCCGTGTTCGCCGTGCCCGCGTTTACGGAATAAAAGAAACTACCGGCCGCGAAACAGAGTTCATGTTCCTTAATACAATCGATAAAGAATGCTGCATCTGGAATACAATGGTAAAATCTGCAAAAAAGCAGAAGCCTGGAATGCATTATAAATTCCCTGATGGAACTGTCGCAGAAATTATTGAACACGAAGGAAATGCCGGAACTGAATTCCGTGCCCTTAAGTTTGACTTTGCAATTGATGAAGACTGGTTTGAGCGTAACGGTCATATTCCTCTTCCTCCATATATCAAGCGTGGTGATACAGACGAAGATTCAGAGCGATATCAGAATGTTTATGCAACTGATACAGGTTCTGCAGCTTGTCCTACTGCTGGCCTTCACTTTACAGAAGAAATGCTTGCACGTCTTGATGCAAAAGGAATTGAACGCCGCTTTGTAACTCTGCATGTAGGGCTTGGAACCTTCCTTCCTGTTCGTGAAGCTAATATTGAAAATCATAAAATGCACGAAGAATGGTACACTGTGCCAAAAGAAACTGCTGATGCTATTAATAAGGCAAAGGCAGAAGGCAGGCCAATTCTTGCTGTTGGAACTACAAGTGTAAGAACCCTTGAAAGTGTTGCTCAGAAGATTGAAATGGAAGGCGGGGTAGTTGGGGCTAACAATGAATGGGTGCGTGCAGGCACAAGTTCTACAAGCATCTTTATGTATCCTGGCTTTAAGTTTAAGGTTGTAGACAAAATGTTTACAAACTTCCATACACCGGAGAGTACACTGATTATGCTGGTTTCAGCCTTTGCCGGCCGCGATAACATCTTGAACGCATATAAGAACGCAGTTTCTAATAGATATAGGTTCTTTTCATATGGTGACGCGATGTTTATATGCTAGTTTTGCGTAGCAAAACTAGGTAGTGAGCGAAGCGAACGTAGCGATTGTATGTTTATTAGGTAAGCTGCTCAAAACTATATCGCGCTAAATTAAAAAACTGCTGACGCATTACGTCGGTAATCATCTGGTCGGTGGCGGCCTTCTGGAATTGTTCAGCAACAGCTTCTTCGAGCTGTGAAATATCTTTCTGCGAAAGAGGCAGGCGGCGACCACTCATAAAGTTTTCAAACTCCTTGCTATGGAATGTGAACGGACCTGCAAAGGCAAGGTGCACATTAAGCAGGGAGTTTTTTTCTGTATCTGCAAGAAATGCAAAAGATGCCGACTGCTGTGTAATTGTATGTTCCGGTCCAACACGGCGGAAAATTGAAATCTCTGCATCTACAAGCGGAATGCGGATATTTGAAAGAATAAAACCTTCCGGTACAGCCTTAAAGTTTCTGATGTTTTCTGTATGTGTTTCTGTCTGATTTTTAAATTCGAGTTTTGCATCCAGTGCCATCAGCGGAGCAAATAAAGTAAGTTTATGATTTTCAGAACAGATATTGCCGCCGATTGTAGCAGTGTTTCTGATAATAGGATTTGCAATACAGTTTAAGGCTTCATACAAAATAGGAGGAAGGTGAGTCTGGCCGATTGCAAGAAGTTCAGAAAGTGTAGTTCCAGGTCCAACATCAATATAACGTTCGTGACGTGAAATGTGAGAAAGATCTTTTATTCCATGTGTTGAAATAAATTTTTCTGGCAGTGATTCAATTCTGTTACAGCCGCCGACAACCTTTGTTCCCGGATTATTATTCAGGATTTTTATGAGTTCTGCTGCATTTTTTGCATAAAGTATTGTCTTTCCCATTCTGTTTCCTTTTTGTTTATCCCATTAGCCGCGCTTCAATCGTTTGTTAGAAATCTGAATTGCATATATGATTCCATTTACAAGAGTTTCCAGATCTGTGCAGCAAGGTGAGAGGGCTTTTACACAATCTGTAATTTCCTGACGGGTTGGCATCTTAGGCATTTTCAAAATCTGATAAGCTGAAAAAACTTTTCCTGCTGTACAATAGCCGCAAAGTTTTATTCCAGCCTTTTGAAAACCTGCCATTATATTTGAATATTCTTCTGTTTTTGTAAAATAATCTAAAGTAACAATATCACAGTTTCTTACAATTCCTGCCGGGATTTTACAGGATGCCGCAGGTTTGTCATCAAGCAAAATTGTACAGGTTCCGCAGAAACCGCTGCTGCATCCGCTTTTTACAGAAGGACAGCCGTTTTTGTGAAGCACCTTCATAAGAGATTCGTCTGCGTGAGCATCGAGAATTGTTTTTGTTCCATTTAAGGTTACTGGTATTTTCATTCTTCCGCTCCTTTGTTTTCAGACTTTTTAGTTTCATTCTTTTCTTTTGTGCGGGCTCGAATCAACTGGAAAAGAAGATCTTCAGTACAAGGAAGTTCAGTAAGTTGACTAGTGAGCGCAAGAGAAAGGGCAGAAGAAAAGGCAGCTGGGAGTGAATTATGAATGAGTCCACCAACTTGACCTGAGCGGTTACTTGATTGAATAAAACTGATGTTTATTGCATCACAAGGAACTGTCTTGCCTTTTACAAGCATATTGAGTTCCTGCTGAATCTCGAGTTTAAGGGTTCGGCGGGCTGCGGCTTCATCAAACAGTTCGCCACAATCCATTGTTACCCAGATGCCTTTAATTTTTTCGTTGTAGGTATAGGTATCCAGCTCAACCTCAACAACTGTGGTAATAAATGATGTTGTGTAGAATGGAGTTCCGCAGAAATTGTCTTTGTCCCATTTGTTGCGAGGTGCAAGTTGACCCCCGCGTTTTGCCGTAATTGGAAGCGGCTGATGAAAGCGTTTTTTTTGAATATCGGTACAGCATTTTTTTACAAGTTCATTCATAATGCTGATTGAGCTGTAAGAATCTTCCGGACGTTCTGGAATCTGATCATATGGGAAATCAGAATTAATCTGAATATTCTGTTTTGGAATCTGAAGAATTTCTGCTGCAGAGCTTTTCCATATATCCTGAATAACTTCAGAAGGTCTGATTGTGTGAATTACAAGTTTTTCATCAGCATTTAAAGTTACTTCAACTTTTGTGTCATTTGTAAAACTGGTCTGACCATAATAGCCTGAAGGAATGTAAGCCGTAGCAACTCCAATTCCTCGCAAAGGAAGAGCAAAGAAAGGCTTACTGTCTTTTTCTGCACGGTCAATTGCTTCCATATGGAAGGATGCATATTTTCTATTGAAGTCACTTTCCTGCAGGGCTTTCTGAATAACTGATTCAACATCACCTGTTGGAATATTGAATGGAAAATCTTTTGTAGTTACAGACTGTTTTTCATTTAAAAGGCGAAGTTCATCAGGGAAGATTTTTGATTGGTTACTGATTTTCTGGAGTTCGTTTTCAATTGCGAAAAAGGCCTGCGATTCAATTATCTGCATGGAAATTGAGGTAGGTGGATTTTTTGAAGTATGTGCCTTTGCAGAGATGTAAAGATTTTCAGGCTTGTAATAGCTTGCAGCAGCAATTGCAATGCGGTCTGTAATTTCCTGAGCAAAAGGATTTGAGCTTCCAATATCAATATCGATTATGATTTTTAAGGCCTTTAAGCGGCCATCTTTGTTTAAGGCTGTGCGGTAAGTTATTTCTGTAAGCACGCCCGGAACCATATAGTTTTCCTGTTCAAACTGTGAAAGAACAAGACGAACCGGTTTTTTAGAAAGCCATGAAGCGGCGGCAACCTGGACTGCAAGTTGAGTTGTTCGTACCAGTCCTGAAGGATAGATTCCTGCGGATTTTGTTTTATGAATGTAAACCTGTTCTTCATTTATATTCAGAACCTGTGCTACAGATTTTTGAGTAAAGGAAGTCCAGCGAGTTGGAGTATATACATGAATTTTATCGCCTTCAGTATAAGCAAAAGCACCTTCTGTTTCCTGCCATTTTGGAGTGAGAAGTTTTTCTTTCCATGTATCTGTTGAAGTAAAATCTGCATTATCAAAAAGTTTTGTATCTGCCTGTGCTAGTGATAAAGTTTTATAAAGTCCGTATTTTACTTCGCGGGTAGCAACTACAACGTTTGGATTTTCTTCAACGTGTGATTTGTCGATTACCTCATTAAGTGAAGGCATTTCATTAATCTGCTCGAGAAACTCCTTAAAGTTTGCAGTTTCTTCCTGCTGATTGATTACGTTGTTAAGAGCGGATTCAAGATTTTCTACATCAAATGTTATGTTAGCAGTGTCTAACAGTTTGTAGACTTGTGTCTCATCCGGTCCAAATAGAATACCAAGCGGTTCTCCGCTGTAAGATACATTTCCATATCCAAAGATTTTTGTGACAGTTTTATTTGCTGAAATTGATTTTGCTCCCGGAAGGTCTTTTGAACTGAGCATAAAATAACCTTCTGGTAAATCGGGAATGGTTACGCTTTTCACTTTTCCGGAAGGTGCAGGGCTTCGAATGAGGGCTGCATATAGACAGCCTTCTTTTTCTGCATCGCTATAAAATCCGGATGCTTCCAGGGAGCGGAAATTTGCTTTTGAAGAATTTTTCTTTGCAGCCATTATCTTCTGTAAGTTTCTCCTATGTTTGTAACTGTGTCAATTACAAGTTGAGCCTGTCCATCTGTCATATCAGGATAAAGCGGAATCGAGATTGTTGTATTATACTGATGTTCTGCATTAGGATAGTTTTGTGCAGTAAAATCCGGATAAAGCTCTCGCCAGTAAGTAAAATGGAAAATCGGAATAAAATGAACAGAAATACCTAAGCCAGCTTCCTGCATTTTTTTTGCAAACTCGTCGCGGGTAATTTTCAGTTTTTCTGGAATTATACGCATTAAGTAAAGGTGCCAGCTGTTTCCTTCACCGTCTGGTGGAAGTTTTATGAAATCCAATTTTGAAAAAGCTTCATTGTATTTTTCTACAATTCGTTTTCTCTGTTCATAAAAGAGTTCTGCACGATCTACCTGACAGCAGCCAAGTGCGGCAAGAACATCCGGAAGATTGAATTTATAACCTGGTGCAATAATGTCATATTCCCAGCTTGCGCGTGGAGATGTGTAGCGATCCCAGGTGGTGCGGTCCATTCCATGCATACGCATAACTGTCATGCGGCGGGCAAGAGCCTGGTCTCGGGTACATACCATTCCGCCTTCTGCAGTAGTAATTGTCTTTGTTACATAAAAAGAAAAAACTCCTGCATCTCCAATTGTTCCTGCATATCCAAGTTTTGTTGGAGAAGGGAATGAGTGTGCTGCATCTTCTATTACATAAATTTTATGTTCTGGAGTTGAATACTTTTTTGCCAGCTCCATAATACGTTCCATATTACAGATGTTTCCCGCAATATGAACCGGCACAATTGCCTGAACAATGTCTGCGTGTTTCTTTAAGATTTCTTCTATTTTATCTGGATCAATACTGTAGTTGTCTTTTTCAACATCTGCAAAAAAAACATCTGCGTTTAAGTGACGGGCACAAGCTGCTGTAGAAACAAAAGTGTAGGGTGTTGTAATAACAGCTTTTCCCTGTTTCACACCACAAGCTTCCATAGCAAGAATCATTCCACTGGTGTTTGAATTAACTGCAAGGCTGATAACAGGAGCACGCCCTGCTGCTTCATCTCCTTTACTTACTGCTGCGCTGAACTTTTTTTCAAACTCTAAAGCATATTTTCCAGTTGTGAGCCAGCCGCTTCTAAGTACATCTAAAACAGCATCTTCTTCGGCTTTTGTAATTGCTGCTCTATGGAATGGAACTTTTATTTCTGCCATTTTTCCCTCTTATAGTAAATCAGTTCTCAGCTGACCGTCATTTTTGATTTCTTCGTAAAAATCGCGAAGGCTCTCGCAGTCGTCACAAAGAAGTTTTACAAGAAGAGCCTTGTTTCGGAATTCCGCTTCGTGCCCCGGTGTGTAAAAACAAATCGGATGAAGTGCCTTGAGTAAAACTTCCAAACGTTCGTTAGTATACTCTTTGTTGTCGAGCTGTAAGAGTTTTTTATATTTTGTTGGAGTTGGATTTTCTTCTTTGAGCCATAGAGGTTCAATAAGTCGTTCTCCCTTGCGGGCTCCGACAATCTTGATATCTATATCTTTATAAGGTTCAAGTCCACTGAACTTAATTATCTGTTTTGCAAGATCTATGATTTTTACAGGTTCGCCCATATCTAATAGATAAGACTTTCCGTTTTCTCCGACACCGCCAGTCTGCAAAACAAGAGAACAGGCTTCTGGAATTGTCATAAAAAAGCGTTCCATCTTGTCGTCGGTTACGGTAATCGGGCCACCGGTTTTTATCTGATCCTGGAAGAGTGGGAGAATAGAACCTCTGCTTCCAAGAACATTTCCAAATCGAACAAACATAAATGACTGGTTGCTGTCTGCACGTTTAGCTGCATCAAGGACAAGTTTTTCGCAAAGCATTTTTGAAACGCCATAAACACTTACAGGAGCAACTGCCTTATCTGTGGAAATCAAAACAAAGCGGTCTACTTTATGAGTAAGGGCTGCATCCAAAAGATTTTTAGTTCCAAAAACATTATTTTCAACAGCGGCAACCTGATTTTCTTCCATCATTGGAACATGCTTGTAAGCTGCACAATGGAAAATTACATTACACTTTGTCTGGCGGATAATATAATCAACATATTCGCGGTCTCTCATGTCTCCAATAATTGGGACAATTGTCGCTTTTTCACCAACGCCTTCTGCCTGTAAAAGACGAAGCTCGCGATAAATGCTGCAGATTGAATTTTCACCATGACCAAAAAGATAAAGTCGCTCAGCACCACCACTCAAAAGCTGACGTGCAAGTTCTGAACCAATTGAACCACCTGCGCCAGTAATAAAAACGCGCTTACCACGAAGGTATCCAAGGCTTTCTTTTAATGAAATAGTTACCGGAGTTCGCCCAAGAATATCCAGCGGGTCAATTTCACGAGTCTGTACAAGGTGGGCTGTTCCTTCAATTACCTGGCTAATTCCAGGCAAAATCTTAATATGATTAAAGCCGTTTTCTGTAAGGGTTTCGTAAATTTCACGGATACGTTCGGTTGGGGCAGAAGGAATTGCAATGATTGCTTCATCTAAATCTGAATTGGAAAGAATAGAGGTTACGCCACTGATTGGACCAAGAACCGGGATTCCATCAATTTCAGTTCCAATCAAATCTTTATTATCATCTATGAAAGCGTTAACTTTTCCAAATATCTTTTTTCGTTTGATATCATCGGCAATAGTTTGTCCTGCAAAGCCAGCACCAATGATGTAAATTCTTTTTTCCATTTCCCAACCCTTAACTTTATTTTATCACAAGGCAAACGATTTCGCAATGTTTGAAAAAATCTCTAAACCCGTATTTATTTTCCACCGATTAAAATAGTAAGAGTCGGAGTATTGTGTCCGGCCGGCGCTTTTTGCGCAAATGGGGTGTTCCAATGGGGAAACTTAAAAGAATTGTAATTTTTTCCGCATTGCTTTTTAGTGCAGCCTTATGCTTTGCAAATCAGATTTCGTTCCAGATTGTACAGCATGATGATTCTGCCGACAATGTTACGGAAGATTCAATGATAATAGAAGATTCTGTACTCAATACTTTTTTTGAGTATGGCTACATTGTAACAAATTCTGATGCAGCTATATCAGATTCTGAAAATCAGGATGAACATCTGTATAAAATTGGAAGTGGGGAAGCTTTTAGCGGTTTTTCTGATTATTTTATACAGATTAAATTATATTACGAACGTACGGATAATACTTTATCTGCAAGTTCAGATTTATATAAAATTGATTTTACGATTGCTTCTGCAAAAAGCGGCGTAAAAATCGCTCATAAAACTTTGGAAAATCTGAAAGTGGATCGTACAAAGAAAAATAACCTGACAAAGATTTCGACAGATCTTGTAAGTCAGATTAATAAAGCATTAAAAGCAAATAAAGCCTAAGGATGGGTAGGGTATGAAAAATAAAATCAAAAACTTATTTAAGATTCTGGTAGTAACTGCAGGATGTCTTATGTTTGCATCATTCAGTCCTTCTCTTGATGGAAGGGCCGTTGTTGTTGATGACGGAGTTTTTCCTCAGGGACTTTTTGCAAAAACTGTAGGCTATTTGCCGGGTGACATCATCAGTGTTACAAATATTGCTGGAGATGCTACTGTAGATATTCTTGTAATTGGTGCACTTGACCCTTCCGAAGGCGTTGCGATTATGCTTTCACCAGAAGCAGCGCAGGCAATGGGAATCGAAAAAGGTTCAAATAATATTGTAAAAATCACAAAACGTTCTGGTCAGGAAGAACGTGTTTACGGTAATGCAGTAATTTCAAAGTCTGCATCAGATTTTGATGATAAAGATGATGGAAGTTTTGAAACAATCGGTGCAGAAGAAAATTCAGAAGCTTTTGAAGAACCTGAAGCAGAAGAAAAAGAAGAGTTTACAGAAGAAGCAGAGCCGGCAGCAGAAAACTTAGCTGAAGAACCTGAAATTGAAGAAAAAACTGAAGAAGCCTTTGCAGAGCCTGAATCTGAAGCTGAAGAAACACCAGTACCAGAAGCTGAAGAAGAAACATATGCTGAAGAAGCAATAGAATCAGAAGAAGTAGCAGAAGAGCCTTTGGAAGAAGAACCTCTTGAAGAAGAAGCCTTCGAAGAAGAGACTGCTGAAGAAGAGGAAGCTCCAGTAGAAGAAACTCCTGTTGAGGAAACTGCAGAGGAAGAAGCTTTTGAAGAAGAGTCAATCCCAGAAGAAGCTCCGGAAGAAGAGGCTGCTGAAGAGGAAGCATTCGAAGACGAACCTTTGGAAGATCAGCCAGAAGAAAAAGAATATGAAGCTGTTGAGGAAGAAGAACTTCCTGAACATGAAGATGCTCCAGAAGCTGAAGAATTTGAAGAAGAAGAACTCGAAGAAACTCCAGAGACTCCAGAAGAAACTGTAGCTCCTGAAGAAGAGGAAGAAACTGAAGAAGCTCCTGCTGAAGAAGCATTTGCAGCAGATGACCTTGATGAACTTCCTACAGAGGAAACTCCAGCTGAAGAAGCACCTGTAGAAGAAGAGTTCCCAGAAGAAGAAGCTCCTGCAGAAGAGGAAGCACCAGTTGAAGAAGAATCTTTGGAAGAAGAATATGAAGCAATCGTACTTGTTCCTGCAGATGAAAATCCTCCGGAACCAGCAGAAACAGAAGAAGACGAAGTTGAGGATGTAGTTACAGAAGATGAACTTGAAAGCCTTGAAGAAGACACTGTATTCAATCTTACACCGGTAGAAAGTGGAAGTGCATCTGGTTCAGAAGTGGGTGTAGGGGCAGCAGGTGCACCTGTTGAAGCAGTTGCTGAAGCTGTAGAGCCAGAACCAGAACCTGTAGCAGCACCAGCAACATCTTATGATAAGTACATTGTACCAAGTTTGAAGGATCTTGAATCTGGTAAGTATTATATTCAGATTGCAGTATATGCTTCTGATGAAAATATTCTTGAAGTAATTAATAAGTACGGAAATAATTATCCAATTACAATCGTGCCAATGGCAGGTGGTAATAAGAAGCAGGTTCTCGTTGGACCTGTTACAATGGATGAATATAAGGTTGTACTTGAAAGATTTAAGTCTTATGGATTCAAGGATGCGTTCTTGCGTAAGGTAAGATAGGCTAGGGATATACAAATAAAACGACAAAGCAAAAAAAAACTGGCGGAGTCGGAATCGACACGAAAAAAATTCTGCACAAGCGAAGCGCGGAAGCCTTTTTTCGGGGCGAGTTCCGACGGGAGCCAGTTTTTTTTATTTAACGGGAATTTAGATTGTATATACCCAGCCCTCAGGAGCAGGGAGACGGCCCATCTGAATACCTGTCAATGTTTCGTAGATTTCTTTCAACTTAGGACCCATTTCCTGTTTTCCTTCGTTGTAGATAATCTGCTTTCCGTGGTCATCAATTTCGCCAACAGGAGAAATAACTGCTGCTGTACCACAAAGACCGCATTCTACGAAATCAGCAAGTTCATTCTTGTTAATCTTGCGCTCTTCAACTTCCATCTTAAGATATTCTTTTGCAACAATTACAAGTGAGCGGCGTGTAATAGAAGGCAAGATAGAATCAGATTTTGGAGTAACAAGCTTTCCATCTTTAGAAATGAAGAGGATGTTTGCTCCACCAGTCTCTTCAAGATATGTATGAGTTGCAGGATCAAGGTACATATTTTCAGCATATCCGCAGTTATGAGCGTCTACGATGTTGTGCAAAGACATAGCATAGTTCAAACCAGCCTTAATATCACCAGTTCCATGAGGAGCAGCGCGGTCGAGGTCTGAAAGGCGAACCTTAATAGGTTTTACACCGCCTTTGAAATATGGTCCAACAGGAGTTACGAGAATACGGAACTGATATTCATCAGCTGGTTTTACACCAATAACTGCACTAGAACCGAACATATATGGGCGGATGTAAAGAGTAGCACCGCTTCCGTAAGGTGGAACCCATTCCTTGTTTGCTTCGATAGTCTGAAGAACTGCTTCAATAAAGCGCTCTTTAGGGAAAACTGGCATTTCAAGGCGCTTGCAGGAATTTTCCATACGCTCAGCGTTCAAATCTGGGCGGAATGTAACGATGTCGCCATGCTCAGTTGTATAAGCTTTAAGACCTTCAAAACAAGTCTGTGCATACTGCAAAACGCCGGCACATTCGTTGATTTTGATAGTATGGTCAGAAGTGAGTTTTCCTTCATCCCATTCGCCGTTTTTCCAGTTTGCTACATAACTTTTTGAAGTTTCCATGTAACCGAAAGGCAAGTTGCCCCAATCTAAGTTTTTTGCCATATTTATACCTCACTCTTTAGTTTCACTAAAGTTCTTTATTTACACTAAATAATTATATAACTATTTTTTTTATTAGTAAAGTGATATAATACAAATTATGAAACTTTTTACCTGGAATGATATTCTTTCTATATTAAACGGTGATTCTGATAAAGATTTTCTCAATGGTGCAAAGACTGGGATTTCAGTTGGAAGCTTTGACGGACTTCATAAAGGCCACAGAAAGCTTCTTGGAGAACTCAAGACTGCCGGTCATGCAAAGTCACTGAGTTGTGGTGTGGTTACTTTTGCAAGACCTCTTCCAGGTATTAAACATAGCGGCGACTATATGGGTGATTTAACCACCCTGGATCAGCGAATCAAGCTTTTTGAAGAATTTGGTTTAGATTTTGCAATTATCGTTGATTTTGATGATTCTTTTGCAAGCATGATGGGAGCTGATTTTTTGAACATCCTTTTGAATGTCTGCAATATGGAGCTACTTGCTGAAGGTATTGATTTTAGATGTGGATTTAAAGGTGCAACCGATGCTCAGGCTATCAGATATTGGGCAAATCAAAATGGAATAGAAACAATTTTTGTGGATCCTGTGTATTTTAGGGAAGGTACTGATGATGAAGAAAGAATCAGTTCTTCTTATATACGAAGTATGGTTCAAAAAGGATTTTTTACTACAGCCAATGAACTTTTGGAACGACCTTACGAATTAGACATCGCCGCCATTCGCCGCACCACAACCGAAAATTCAGCGGCTGCAAAACCCTTACAGCTTCTTCCGCCAGACGGGCTTTACCGTACCCAGAATGAAAAAGGGGAATTGGTGCGTTTAGAAATTAGAGATGGAAAGATTGTTGAGCTTCCGGAATGTAATATAGTAAGATTTATGTAAAATAGATCCCGAAACAAGTTCGGGATGACGATACCTCAGGTGTCATGCTGAACTTGTTTCAGCATCTACATCCCGAACTCTTCCTGTTCGCACATATTCTTTGCTTCTTCAAAATCAACTGGCTTTCCCCAAACAAAGCCCTGAATAAAGTCGCATTTGTGTTCGCGCAATATATCCAACTGGCTTTCTTTTTCTACGCCCTCTGAAATAACCTCGCAATTCATAATGTGTCCCATATAAATTACGGTATCTACCATATCGCGCATGCTCTGGTTTGTTTCAATATCATCAATAAGACTCTTGTCAATTTTAAGAAGGTTAATTGGCAGAGTCATAAGCTGTTTAATGGAAGTATAACCGGTACCAAAATCATCAAGTGCAATATGCACACCCATTTCACGTAGTGCCTTGATGTTTGAAATGGTATTTTCCACAGATTCGGAGAAAGAATACTCAATGATTTCAATTTCAAGTCTGTCTGCTGGGAATTGAATTTCATCTATTATATTTTTTACTTTAGAGGCAAAATTCTTGCTGCCCATAGTTTTTGCAGAAACATTTACTGATATAAGCAGATCTTTATCTGAAGTTTCAAGAACAGGTTTAAATTCTGTCATAGCAGTTCGTAAAACAAAATCATCAATTTTCAAAATAAGATTTGTTTTTTCAGCAGCTGGAATAAACGAGATAGGACTTACAATGCTGCAATCTGGTTTTCTGCAGCGGATTAAGGTTTCAAAGCCACGAAGATTTTTTTCATCAGTTGAAAATTGTGGCTGATATACAAGATAAAAATAATTGTTTTTAAGAGCATCTTTTACAAGAAATTCTGCTTCGCGCTGTTTAAGTTCAGCGTTTTCCATATTCTCGTTAAAAATACAGATTTTGTTTTCTGCCATATTGCGTGTTTTTGCCAGGGCTGTTTCTGCATCACGCAAAACTGAGGAAGCGTTTTTTGTAAAATTATATGGTGGATGTGAATAAACAACTCCGGCTCCCAGTGAAAGGGTACAGGTAGTTTCCATCTGCTCATCATCACTGCCAGAGGTTATAGTTATTGTCTCTGGTTCAATAATGCTTTTAAGTCTTTCTTCTGGTGATTCTCCAGGTTCAAAAAGAATTGCGAGGGTAGAGCCGGTGATTCTGAAAAGTTTATCTTTTTTATCAAGAATGGTTGTAAGCTTTTCTGCGGTTTTTTTGATAAGAATATCACCTACCTGAATTCCGTAGATTTCATTGATATGCTTAAAATCCTCGAGTTCTACACAGGCAATTGTAAAGGATTTTCTTGCATCGATATGTTCTGAAACTTCTTTTACATAATTACGACGATTTCCCTGTCCGGTAATATAATCAGTCATATTACTTACAGAGAGCTTACTATAGAAGAAATAGATAGTAATAAGGGTTACTATTGAAACAAAATTTGTAACTACGCCTGGTAATGAAATAATGGCATTGTTAATGCTTTTTGTTGTAACATAAGTCATTGTCATGCCAAACAAAAGATTACCAGATGCAATAAGATTTAATGCAAGCGCAATTTTAAAACCGGTTTTATAATCAACAAAAACAAGAAGAATACAGATGAGGGAGAGGGTGCCTGAAACGACGCCTCCCTGTGTAGATTTTGGAATTTTAATAGGACCCAATTCGAAAAATGGAGACGGACTAATTCCTGAATATCTTAAAGCAATAATACATGCAATAGCTAGAAGTGTTAAAAGCAATAATCTGAGATTTTTTCGTGTTAAATGTGACATTTTAAATTTTTTTATGTCTCCTGTATCTTTTTAGTATACTTGAAGAAATGACACTTGTAAATTAAAAAGAGACCAGGATATTGCCTGAAGATATTCGTTGTCTTGATTAACACATCGCTTTTCAATAAAATATATTAATCTGTTTTACGGATTACGTTGTGATTTGTTTCTAGAAACCCAGATTCAGACCTGCAAGGTTTTCCGCTCATACAGAGTTTTCGGCCTGGCCGAAAATCATATATTTTTTAAGGGGTTCCATAATGGCACTTTCAAAAGAAACAACAGCCGCAACAGTAAAGAAGTACGGCGCAAAAGAAACTGATACAGGTAATGTAAAGGTTCAGATCGCTCTCATGACACAGCGTGTTCAGCAGCTCACAGAGCACAACAAGCAGTTCCCAAAGGACGCTAACGCTAAACGTGCACTTCTTAAAGTTGTAGGTCAGCGCCGCAAGATGCTCCGCTACTATGAACGCACAGACCTCAATGGTTACCGCGCATTCATCAAAGAGCTCGGACTTCGTAAATAGTTCGAGATTGCATCTACAAAAACCGCCCGGTTCGCCGAGCGGTTTTTTTTTCTATTGAGTCGGCAAGCATAGCTTGCCTCTGAGCCATTTTTTCGATAAACCTAAACAAACCGCTAAAGCGCTTTGTTTTTAACGGTTCTTCGATTGTAGGCTTATTCCATTGATTATTCTCCATTTATAGATTAAAATTATATATCTTTAACTTTGCATATTAGTTTTACTAATAAATAGAAAAAAACACGCGTCGGATGTAGTGACGTGTGTAGGAGAAAAATGATGTCTGTAGAAAGAGTAACCTACAAACTTGGAGATGCCGATCTCATCCTCGAAACTGGAAAAATCGGTAAACAGGCTAATGGATGTGTTTACGCTCAGTGGGGCGGAGCCGCTATTATTGCAACTATTTGTGCTTCGTCTAGCGTAACAGAAGGTCAGGACTTTGTTCCTGTAACTGTTGAGTACAACGAAAAATTCTATGCTGCCGGAAAAATCCCTGGCGGTTTTGTTAAGCGCGAAGGTCGTCCTAAGGACAAGGAGATTCTGGTATCTCGTCTTATCGACCGCCCAATGCGTCCACTTTTTGAGCCATCATTCGGTCACGAACTTCAGATTGTTCCAACTTGTGTTTCTTGCGATGGCGTTCACACTCAGGATATTCTTGCCGTAATTGCAGCTTCTGCTGCTACTTGTATTTCTGATATTCCATTCCACGGACCAGTTGCTGCTTGTCGTGTTGGATATCTTAATGGCGAATACATTATCAACCCTACATTCGAACAGATTGAAAAGGGTGAACTTGAAATCGTTGTTGCCGGAACTAAAGACGGCTTTACAATGGTAGAAGGTGGTGCTAACGAAGTTTCTGAAGAGCTTATGCTTGGAGCTTTGGAACGCGCTCAGAAGTTCATTACTGATATGTGTCTCCTTCAGGAAGAACTCGTTAAGAAGGCTGGAAAGGAAAAGCTTCCTTTGAACCCTCTCGACGTAACTCTTGATAACGCTGAAGCTATCGAAGCTGAAGCAACTCCTCTTCTTAAAGAAGCATGCTTCAAGGGCAGCAAGATTGAACGCGGTAAGGCAATTTCTCAGGTTCAGAGAGACCTCGCTGCAAAATATGCTGAACAGCTTTCTGACCCAATTCAGGCAAAGCTTTTCTGTACTTTGATGGACGACATTCAATACAAACTTCTCCGCAAGTCAATTCTCGACGATGGAGTTCGTGTTGACGGACGTAAGGTTGACGAAATCCGCCCAATCACTTGTGAAGTAAACGTATTGCCAACTCCACACGGATCAGCTCTCTTCACTCGTGGTGAAACTCAGTCGCTCGCTGTATGTACTCTTGGTACTGCAATGGACGAACAGTCTTATGATGATATCGATGGAGACCGCTCAGAGCACTTCATCCTTCACTATAACTTCCCACCATACTCAGTTGGTGAAACTGGTAAGCTTACAACAGGCCGCCGCGAAATTGGTCACGGTAACCTCGCTCGCCGCTCACTTGCTGCAATGGTTCCAAGCCGCGAAGAGTTCCCATACACAATCCGCGTAGTTTCTGAAATCATGGAATCTAACGGTTCTTCATCACAGGCTTCTACTTGTGGTGGTACACTTTGTATGCTCGCTGCCGGCGTTCCAATGAAGAAGATGGTAGCAGGTATTGCTATGGGTCTTATCACAGAACCAGAGGGAGACAATCCTTATGGCCGCTATAAGATTTTGAGCGATATCCTTGGTGAAGAAGACCACCTTGGTGATATGGACTTTAAGGTAGCCGGAACAAAAGACGGTATTACCGGTTTCCAGATGGATATTAAGATTGCCGGTGTAACAACTGAAATCATGAAGAAGGCTATGGAACAGGCTCGTCAGGGTCGTCTCCACATTCTTTCAATCATGGAGAAGTGCATCGACAAGCCGGCTCCACTTGCTAAGAACGCTCCACAGATTCTCACTATGAAGATTCCTGTAGACAAGATTGGCGCCCTCATTGGACCTGGTGGAAAGAATGTTAAGGCTCTCTGCGCTCAGTATGATGTAACAATTAATACTGAAGACGACGGAACTGTAACAATCTACTCTAAGAACGGCTTGAATGCTGAGGCTGCTAAGAAGGCTGTTAAGGGCATTACAGAAGATCCAGAGGTTGGAACAATCTATCAGGGAACTGTAAAGCGCATTATGGACTTTGGTGCATTCGTAGAAATCCTTCCTGGAAAAGAAGGTCTCTGCCACATTTCAAAGCTCTCTAAACAGCGTGTAAACAAGGTAACAGACGTTCTTACAGAAGGCCAGGTAATTCCTGTTAAACTCCTCGAAGTAGATAAGCAGGGTCGCCTGAACCTTTCTTATATTGATGCTTTAGATGAGCAAAAATAAATAGAACAAGGAAAAAGTTCTGATGCGGAGCGGAAAAAGATAGACCACAACATCATCCCGTTGGGGGCTATCTTTTTCCGCGGGAGCCTCAGAACTTTTTTTTATTTTATTAGGAGGTTTTGTATGGCAAAAACATCAAATCGTGGGCTCGGCGCACTCTTGTTGAGAATTGCGCTTGCAGCATATTTCATTATTACCGGGCTCTGTATGCTCGGAGTAGGCGGATCTATTAAATCAAGCGAAGCTGGTGCTGCAATTTATGAAATCTTCAGCGGCGACCTTGCTAAAATTGTTGCAATCTTCGTTGCAGTTCTTCTTTTAATCGGTGGAATCTGTATCGCAATTACAATCTTCCGAGATCTCGGAAGTTGGGATAATACAGTAATGATTATTCTTACTGTAATCTGGGTAATAATTGCCGTAGTTGCAGATGTTTTCAGCCGTTCTTTTGGCGTAAACAAACTTGATGGAAATGCTATGTTCTGGATTTTGAATGTGGCAAAAGATTTGCTGATTATTGGTGGACTTCTTTCTATTCGTTAATTATGGTAAATATTAAATGTGTGGCCTCGAAAGGGGCCGTAATTCCTGAATATAAAACAAGCGGCGCAGCTGGTGCTGATCTTTGTGCACTTTTGGATGCGCCGCTCACAATTCCTGCCGGCCGTTCTGCTATGGTTCCAACTGGACTCTTTTTTGAGATTCCAGAGGGCTATGAGGTTCAGGTTCGTCCACGTTCTGGGCTTGCTGCAAAAAATGGTGTAACTGTTCTTAATACACCGGGTACTATAGACAGCGACTATCGTGGTGAAATCAAAGTAATTCTTATAAATCTTGGAACTGCTGATTTTACCATCAATAGAGGTGACCGTATTGCTCAAATGGTAATTGCTCCGGTTATCCAGGCGTCGTTTACTATAACAGACAGTCTTAGTGAAACAGAGCGTGGAGCAGGTGGCTTTGGTTCAACAGGTCTTTCAAAATAACTAACGGTAGTTTGTTTCTATCATTATGACATTTAAAGAAATTTATAAAAAAATAAAACGTAACCGCACAGTAAGGCTTCTTCATCTTTATAACGAGAAGTTTCAGGTACGTGTGCTCAAAAGAGGAATTCTTAGAAATCATATTCTTGTAAAATATCTTTTTAAGGATTTGTTCCTTTATTTTTTAGTTTCGTTTTTTTTCTTCTTTATGATTTTCTTTGTAAATCAGATTTTACTTACTGTAGAAGATCTGCTTGCCAAGTCGGCACCATTTTCGGACGTAATGCGCATAATGATTTACAGTCTGCCCTTTATTATTGCTCAGTCTGCTCCGTTTGCAACTCTCGTAGGTTTTCTTATGAGTCTTGGCGGTATGATGAGCAGTAATGAAATCTTAATTTTCCGTGCTGCAGGTTTTTCCTTTTTAAGAATTCTTGCTCCAGTTGCAGCTCTTGGACTTTTTATTTCAATCGGTTCTTTTTTTGTAAACGACTATCTTCTTCCGCTTGGAACCATCAAATATAATAAGTTGATGCGCGAGATTATGAATTCTACGCCTTCAATCGAACTTGAATCAAACAGCGTTAAGAGGCTTGATACTTCAAGTATTGTAATTGGTGAAGTTGATGGAAATAGTGTTTCAGACGTAGTAATTTTTGATTCAAAAGATGATAAAGACCGTCTGATTATTGCCGGTAATTCAGTTCTTGTTGGTGCTAAGGAAGAAGGTGTTCTTATGCAGTTTGACATGAACGATGCCTCTTTACTTTCTATTGATACAAACAACAGAAATAATTATGACGTTCTGAGTTCCGGTCGTACTGTAATGAATGTTTTTGATTCAGCCTTTCTTGGAAATTATTCTCGTTCTGCTCGAGAAATGACAACCTATGATCTTACAAAAACAATTCAGGGAATGAAGGCTGAAAAATCAGATAATCCAAGTACAATCAAAAAAATCAATCTCTGGGTTATGGAATGGCATAAGAAATTTGCAATACCTTTTGGCTCTATCTTTTTTGCATTTCTTGCATTCTCTCTGGCATTTTTGTTTGGAAAGCATAATGGCCAGATGATAGGTCTTTTTCTTGGAATTGTAATTTGTGTACTTTACTGGGCGGTTCAAATTATTGGACAGCTCATGGTTACTAAAGTCGGCTTGAATGCCTTCTGGTGTATATGGACACCAAACATTGTAATTGGTGCCGTTGGCTTAGGTTTTATGCTGGTACTTTTGAGAAAATAGGGGCAGGGTGTGAAGCTTATTATTTATCTGTTCAAAAAAATCATTCCTCTGTTTTTTGGTGCAATGTTTTTCTTTGCGCTTGTACTGAATCTTGTAGACCTTTTTATGAATATTGCAACTTACCTTCAGAACAACTGTTCACTGAAGGATATGCTTATGGTAATGGCTTACTATGTGCCAAAGACAATCTGGTATGCGGTTCCTGTGGCAATTCTTTTTTCTTCATCTTATGTACTCAGCGAAATGTATGCCGCAAATGAAATTCAGGCTCTTCTTGCTTCAGGAGTTTCACTTTTCCGTTTTACAGTGCCGCTTCTGATTGTAAGTTTTCTTATGGCATTTGGACTTTTTGCCTTTGAAAACAAGTTTGTTGTTCAAACTTATGATAAAAAAGTCGCATTGCAGGATACTCTGCTTCAAAAACAAAAAAATGAAAACAATTCAAATGTAATTGTACTTTCTGAAAATGGACGTATTATTTACAAGGCTTCAAGATATATTGAAAGTCAGAAAAGGCTTCGTGGATGCTATTTTGTTTTTAGAGATGAAAACCGCGCTCTCGAAGCTGTAGTCTACAGTTCGCAGGCTCAATGGAATCCTGAGCTTTCAATGTGGGAACTCGAAAAGCCTGTTCAATATCAGATGATTGATGATACCTTGAAAATTACAGCAGTTTCTGAGGAACTTGTTTCGCAACTTACTGAATCTTACGAAATCTTCCGTAAAACAAATGTTGATGTTCAGTCTGTTACCGCTTCTGAAGCAAAGATTTACATTCAGCATTTAAAAAAAGCGGGACTTCCGTATAACGAGGAACTTTCTGAATATTATAAAAAATATGCGTTTCCTTTTATCGTTTTCATTGTTGTATTTTTGTCGATTGGTTTGACAGGTAAAACACGTAAAAATGTTTTACTTATAAGTTTAGCATCATGCATTTCTGCTTCGGTACTTTTTTATGTTACAATGATGGTAACAATGGTACTTGCAAAGCATGGTTATATTTCTGCGTTTTCTGGTGCCTGGTCGCCGGTTATTTTCTTTACTATAATTAGTATTATATTGCTGCGGTTTGCCCGCACTTAATGAGGTTTTTATGAGTGAAGTTTTAAAGATTTTTGATATAAAGCATAAGTCTGCTGATGGAAAGGCTCGTACAGGAACTGTGCATCTTCCTCATGGTGATGTTCGCACTCCGGTTTTTATGCCTGTTGGTACAAACGCCACTGTTAAGGCTATGCCAAAAGATTTTCTTGAAGAAATTGATTTTGATATTATTCTTGCAAATACCTATCATCTGTTTTTGCGCCCAGGTCCGGATTTAATTAAAGAAGCCGGCGGACTTCACGGTTTTTCTCAGTGGAAGAAAAATTTTTTGACAGATTCTGGTGGATTCCAGGTTTTCTCTTTGAGTAAGCTTCGTAAAATTACAGATGAAGGAGTTCGCTTCCAGAGTCATATTGATGGAAGCTACCATATGTTTACTCCAGAAAATGTAGTTCAGACTCAGACAAAGTTTAATTCAGATATTCAGATGCAGCTTGATGTTTGTTCTGGCTGGGGCGTTGATCGCAAGGAAGCTGAACGCGCATTGAAAATTACCAGCGACTGGCTGCTTCGTGCAAAAGGTGAGTGGGAACGCCAGAGAGAACAGGGCTATCAGGGAATGCTTTTCCCTATAGTTCAGGGAAACTTTTTTGAAGACCTGCGTACAAAGAGTGCAGAATTTGTTTCTTCTCTTGATATGCCAGGTATTGCAATCGGTGGATTAAGTGTAGGTGAGCCTCCTGCCGAGTTTACAAAGTTCTTGAATTATACAGTTCAGTTCCTGCCGGAAGATAAGCCAAAATATGTTATGGGAATTGGAACTCCTGAGTACATTCTTGATGCAGTTCAGGCTGGAATTGATATGTTTGACTGTGTTTTGCCAACCCGTAATGCACGTAACGGTTCATACTTTACACGCCGCGGTATGCTCAGCATTAAGCAGGAACGCTGGATTCATGATTTTGGTCCTATTGATCCTGAATGTAATTGTAAAGTTTGCCGCACTTATTCCCGAAGTTATTTAAGACACTTGTTTAAGGAACAGGAGATTTTGAGCTCAATTCTTGCCAGCTATCATAATCTTTATTTCTTGAACGAAATGCTTAAGGAAATCCGTGTCGCAATTGATGAGGATAGATTTGAACAGTACCGCAAGGAGTTCTTAGATAAGTTCCATCAGGGAGTATAAATATGAAGAAAATTGTACTTTTATTATGTTTGATATTCTCTTTCTCATTATACGCTCAGAGTGCCGATGAAGACGTAAAAGCTTCAAAAGGCGGAATCTCTGAAATTCCTGCAGCAAAAAGACCTAAGCCTGTTGATAAGGAAAAGGCAGCTAAGGCTGCAGAAAAAGATGAAACTGAAAAAGATTACGAAAATAAATCAAACACAATAAAGTACGGTGTTCCTTCAGAAATCTCAACTCTTATAGACGAGCTTATCAAAAATGAAGATCCACGCTTCACTGAAGAAATTTACGATGTATTCCAGGTTTCAAAAAACACTGTAATTAAACAAAAGGCTCTCACATATTTCAAGCAGCAGGAAGATCCTTGTCTCGAGGATTATGCAGTAGAAGTTCTGAATGATCCTTATGAAGAAAAGGGTGACCTTGTAAAAGCCTGTTTTCAATACGTATCTGCTGTAAAAACTAAAGAAGCAATCCCGGCGGTTCTTGCACTCATTGAATCTGAAAACGAGAACTATTTTAATGATGCAATTGCGGCAATCGGAGAAATTGGTGGGCCATCTGAAGCTATGTTCCTTGTGGAATATCTTGAACGCGATGACCTTAGCGATGCTCAGCGCCAGACTCTTATGCGCACCTGCGGAAAAATGCATGCAGTTCAAACCTGGGACAAAATGGTAGAAATTGCCGAAGATGAAGATGAAAATCTTTATGTACGCATGTATGCTGCAGAAGCTCTTGGTCTTATGGAAAAGAAGGAATCGATTCCAGTTCTTACAAGTCTTTTTTCAGAAAATGATCCGAACCTTCGTCAATATGTTATAAAAGGGCTTTCGCATTTTCCGGATGTAGTAGAAGCAAAGGAAACTATAATTCAGGGAATCCGCGATGAGCACTGGAGAGTCCGCCAGGAAGCAATTAAAACAGCACGCGAAAATAAAATGGAAGATGCAGTTCCATTCCTTATTTATCGCGCAAAAAATGACAGTGAAAAAGTAATCAAAGAAGAAGCATATACATCTCTTGCTGTTATCAATACTGATGATGGAAACGACTTTATGATTGAACAGCTTGGTGATAAAAAACTCGGTGATGGCACTAAAAAGAAAATTATTGAAGTTCTCCTTAAAGAAGGTCATGCAGGCGAAAAAGAGATTTTAGCTCTTGCGGAAGAATGTCTAAAGGATGATAAGCGTAAAGACCTGCGTTATGCCATTGGAAAAGAACTTGCAAAGTACGAAAACGAGTCTTATAATGATATATGTCTAAAATATCTTGAATCAAATGATTCAACGACACAAAGCCTTGGGCTTGATATGTACAAGACAAATAAATTTGCTTCTGCCGTTCCTGTGATGAGAGGCATTTATTCAGATAAAAAAGCGAACTCTGGTGTTAAAAACCGGATTAAAAAAATGCTTTCGATAGAGGAAGATGAAGAAAAATCACCAGCAGCAGACGCAAAATAAAGATCTCCCCGAATATATTCAGAAAAAAAACTATCAGATGACCAGGTTTTGTTCTTTCTGCAGTTTCACTGATAGATTCAAATCTAAAAGTTGTAATAGCTACATTAGCTTATACCATTTTGATGCTTGCAACTTTAATTTATACCCGTATAACAAAAAAACTCAACTTTTTTTATGTATCTGCTTCATTAATGGTTATCTGTCTTACGATGTGGTTCTTATATTCAGGAGGAACCGAAGGTTTTGGTATAATCTGGATTGCTGTTATTCCCCTTTTTACACTTTATCTGATTCCATTTAAGGGATTCGTTTTTCTTAATGCAGCAGTACAAGTTTTATTAATAATCGGCCTTTGGACTCCGCTTCATAAAACATCACTTGTTTATGATTTTACAGAAGTTTTCAGAATTCGTTTTCCTCTGCTTTATCTTTTCCAGTTTGCATTTTCTGTTTTCTTAAAGCGTCGTATTCATATGACAGAAGCTGAGCTTGTTGAGCAGAAAAATATTCTTGCAACTGAAATTAAACAGGCGGCCTTAATTCAAAAAACATTTTTTCAGCAGGAATCAGGAATTTATAAGGGCTGGGAACTTGCATATTCCTGTATTCCAATGGCTGGCATTTCCGGCGATCTTTATGATTTATACCCAGAAAAACAGGAAGATTTGAATTCAAATACTACTCCGGCGGAAAAGAAATCCGGCAAAATTAAAATTAAAGGACTTGGGCTTTTTGATATATCGGGTCATGGAATTTCAACAGGTCTTATCACACTTCTTGCAAAAAATATTATTCGTCAGGAATTCTATGAGAATATGAATAATAGTCTCATAGATATGCTGAATAAGATTAATATTCGATTTAATATAGAAAAAGGCGAACTTGAAAATTACATGACCGGAATCCTTTTAAGAATCGGCGAAAAAGATGAAAACGGTCATTCAACTATTGAATTTGTAAATGCCGGCCACCAATCTCCTGTTCTTTATAAGAAAAGCAATGGTTCTTTTGAGCTTCTGGATAATTCTACACTTTCTGTTGGTGCTATCGGCTTGAGTTCAATTGAGCCTTATTATGATTCAATCAGTATTTCAATGAGTCCTGGAGATGAACTGATTCTTTACACTGATGGTGTAATCAATTGTTGTGCACCTGGTGGAAGACGACTTGGACAGCAGGGCTTTATCGACATTCTTGCAGAAAATATGGAAAAAGATGTAGATGTTCAGCTTGGCGATATTATATCGGATATTGCAGGTTTTAAAAATATTGAACCATCAAAAGATGACATGACAATTATCCTGCTGAAATATAAAGGATAATTGTCAGGCCTCCTTAGCATTTATTGATACAATTTGTTTACAAGTGCCAGAGCTTTATTGATGGCAGATTCTTCTTCCTTACTCCATTCAACATTTTCTTCGATAAGAGTTTCAAGACTTGAATGGCTTTCTACAAGCGCAGTTGAAAATCCTCGAGAAACCTTGAACCAGTAACTTCCGTTTCCATTATTGTAAAGAGTAATAAAGCCGTATTCGCGGCCTTTCTGTTTTGCAATTGCGGTTCGCAAAATGAAAGAGAGAGAATCTACAAGTTGTTCTTTCTGGAGTGGATCGTTGACATCTACGTTCATGTGGCGGTTCCATTTCTTTTCTGGAAGAGGACGAAGATCTACTGATTTTGCAATATCAAAAATCAAAGAAAGTTTTTCGCCGTTAAGTAATGAGCCGTTGTCGCTTGTGATAACAGAGCCCTTCATCTGGCCGGCGTTATTCAGTTTATTCTTGTTCTTTTCATTTTCGAGAGCCTGCAAAAGCTGTTCAAGAGGAAGCAAGGCTGTCTTTTTACCTTTGATTTTCTTTGTAGCAAAGAGGAAGCCACCAAGTGAAAGCGCGTCTTCTGCAGAAACATCCTGATCTGATGCGGCTGCATTTTTGGATTTTTTGCCGTTCTTTTTCTGCTGTTCTGCTTCCTGGCGGCGAAGTGCTTTTGCTGTTCTGTTTTTTTCCTGTTCGAGCATTCGTGCTTCACGTGAACTTTCACGTTCTTTTTTACAAGCCATAAGGCGTTCAAAGAGTTCCGGATTAATTGTGTCTAACATAGGGCGGGTGAGTGGAGATACACTTGAAGCGTAGATACGGCTTGTACGGATAATTTCACCAGCTACAATAAATACAGGATCCTTTTTAAACATTACGCTGCCAGGATGAATGCAGATATGGTCTGCGGTAAGACTGCGGTAGCTTTCGCGGCCAGTACGAATACATACAAACTGAATCATTCCGGCTGCGATACAGCAAAGGTAATCCTGCATGCTACCTTTACCTTCTACAACAGGTATGCCCATTTTTTCGCTTACAATTTCAATAAGCTGTTCATTGATGTTTTCAATTTCGGCCATTACGCGTTCGTCGAGGTAGTTTTTCTTACAGAACTTTTCGCGGTTATCTGAATCCTTAAAGGCTTTGAGAATATTAAGGTATGTACAGAAGTCGCCCTGAATGTCCTGGAAGCGGTGATGCGCCTTGCGGGCTTCCATCTCTTCATTAGGTGGTAAAACAAAAGGAGAGTTTGCAGACAGGAAAGATGCTGCAATCAATGCCTTATCAAGAACATCCGGGAAGCGCATGATTGCTTCAACAATGATGCGGCTGATACGAGGTTCAAGCGGGAACTTTACCATCATCTGACCAATTGCAGACAATGTGTTATCTTCTTCGAGTGCATTAAGAATGTGCAGGGTATCTACTGCACCAATAATTCCTTCGCGGCCCGGGTTTGCAATAAAATCAAAGTCATAGAAATCTGTAATACCAAGTTCACTCATGCGAAGAACAACTTCACTGAGGTCTGTGCGATAAATCTCTTCTGTCGTATATTCTGGGCGGGTTTCAAAATCCTTGCGGCTGTAGAGGCGGTAGCAGGTTCCGGCTTGTGTACGACCAGCGCGTCCTTTTCTCTGATTACAAGAAGCTTTAGAAACTGGAGATTCAATAAGGCTTGAAGTATAATTCTTTGGATTATAAAAGTTCAGCTTACAAAGTCCGCTATCGATTACAGTTGTAACGTCGCTGATTGTAACAGAGGTCTCTGCAATATTAGTAGAAATAACAACCTTTCGTTTTCCTGCCGGGGCTGCTTCAAAAACCCGTTCCTGTTCTTCTTTTGGTAGGCGGCCATATAATGGCAGAATATGCAGTCGGCGGCCGATAGGCGAGTAGTAAAGCTTATCCATACAATCCTTGATGATTTTTTCACCTGGCAGGAAGATAAGAATTGCTCCGTCTTCGTCGTTGTCGAGAACGCGGTCAACTGTATTGTAAATCTTGTTAAGAATCTGATCACAGCCACTGTCTGTCGTTGTAGTACTTCCGCCAGGAACCGGGTCGTAAACAATTGCAACCGGGTAAGTTACTGTATCGATAGAAACAATAGGTGCGTTATCAAAATATTCGCTGAAAACCTGTGTATTCATTGTTGCAGAACTTACGATTACGCGGAAGTCGCTGCGTTCTTTTAATACGCGTTTTACAAGACCTAATACAAAGTCAATGTTTAAGCTGCGTTCATGAGCTTCGTCTATCATGAGCACGCTGTACTTACTGAGCCATGGATCCAGCTTCATTTCCTGAAGTAAGATTCCGTCGGTCATAATTTTGATGCGTGTATCCTGATTTGTGTAATCTTCGAAACGCATTTTGTAGCCGACGAGGCCCGGGTAAGTTGTGCCTAACTGCTTTGAAATAAATTCACTTACGCTAAGAGCTGCAATGCGGCGTGGCTGAGTAACGCCAATCATTCCGTTTGTGGCATAGCCTGCTTCATATAAAATTACCGGAATCTGCGTTGTTTTTCCGGATCCTGTAGGGCTTTCTACAATTACTACCTGATTATTTTCAAGGCAGTCTAAAATCTTTTGTTTCTGTTCGTAAACTGGAAGTGACTTATAATCTATTGCCATTCTATCAAATCCTTTGTTGCTTCCTTATTAATTTTTATGCGGCGTTCAATATATTTTGCCCAGTTTGTGCGTGGAACGTCGTTAAGATAATCTACAAAATCCTGATTCAGTGGTTTAATTACAAACTCATTTGCAGTATTTATGTAGGTTGTTATAAAAATCGGCTCGCATTTTTTGATTTTGATTGAGCCGTCCTTTTCTTTATGAAGGGTGACTTTGTATAAAAGTCCGTCGCCTGTGTTATCGCGCTCACCAGTTGGATTTTTTGAAGTGAGCTCAGGCTTTGTGCGCTGTCCGGAAATTGTGTTTCCGTTTGCGTACATTATTATTTTATCTCGTTTTGATTTTGTGTCTACTACTATTTTTCGGTCTTTGATTATGTGTGCGTGGTTAGCCCAGACTACATCTGCACCAGCTTCTAGCAGATCCATGTAAAATTGATTCTGTTTTTCTGTTATTACTCGGGTGTATTCAGGTTCGCTTGTATGAATTGAAATTATAAAAAGGTCGCAGGGGTGTGCTTCGCGGAACTCTTTTGCATATTTAATAAATGCTTTTCTGGACTCTTCATCAGGCTTTATAAAGTTGATGTAGTCTGATGAGTCAGGTCGGTTTAAAAGTTCGGTTATAGGCAGAAAGAGGATTTTCCAGCCGTTTGCTTCAAAGTAGTTGTAGGTGAGGGCAGAAAGTTTTGAATCTGCGGTTTGCTTTGTGCCGGAAAAATATATATCATTTCCGAAGGTTTCTTTTGTGTATTCGGTTATTGCCTGTGTTGTTTTTATGGTTTCAAGAATGCCTGATTTATACTGGTCGTTCGTGTGATTATTGCAGAGTGAAAAAACGTCAAAGCCTGCATCTACTGCTGCCTGTACATATTTTTGCGTCATGTTGAAATTTGGATAAGAAGATGCTGCTTTAGTTGTATCTATAGGAGCTTCGATGTTAGCGAAGGCTAAGTCTGGTTCTGAGATTATGTCATGAACATCACGCCAGATTTTTTCGTAAGTGGTAATATAGTAGTTTACCGAATGCGCCATTATGTCGCCGGCAAATAAAAGGGTGATTGTATCTTTATTGTGATTTTGATTTTTGTGTTGTGATTCTGTTTCAGGAGCCTGAATTAGCGGAGCTTCTTCTGCGGGTTCGTTTATGATTTTTGAAGTTGTGCCACAGGAAAAGAATATATTGATTGCGAAAAGAAAGAAAAAAGAAAATGATAATGTGTAAAATCTTTGTTTCACTTCTTCTCCAAAATAATGAGCGGGGGGGCGTTACGGGGGCTCTGCCCCCGTAGAAAGGGTAGGCGGCAACAAAGTGCCGCCGCAGGGGAAGACTTTCCCCTCCTTTATTCTAGCGCCAGATCTTCTCGCGAACGAAAGTCTGATTTCTGTCTGCACCTACAGAAACGATTCCTACCTTTGTACCTGTAAAGTCTTCGATGAACTCTACATATTCGCGGGCAGCTTTTGGAAGCTTTTTGTAAGATGTACACTTTGTAATATCAGCTTTCCAGCCTTCGAACTTCTGAAGAACTGGTTTTGCGCGGTTCAATTCAGGAATTGAAGCAGGGAAGTCTGTTACAATCTGACCGTCGATTTCGTAAGCAACACATGCTTCGATTTCGTTCATATCATCATAAATATCAAGGTGAGTAAGAACAAGGTTGTCGATTGAGTTTACGTGACATGCATAGCGGAGAGCTACGAGGTCAAGGTAACCACAGCGGCGTGGACGTCCTGTTGTTACACCAAACTCATTTCCTGTGTTACGAACATAGTCGCAAAGTTCGCCTTCTGTATCAGCATTGAATTCAGATGGCATTGGACCATTTCCTACACGAGTTTCATAAGCTTTGAATACACCATAAATCTTGTCGAGGGCTTTAGGACCAATTCCAGAACCTGTAGCAGCACCAGCTGAACATGAAGCTCCAGAAGATACATATGGATATGTACCAGAGTCGAGGTCGAGCATAGCACCCTGAGCACCTTCGAAAAGAATATTGTCATTGCGGAACTCGTACATCTTTGCAGCGATATTTACGCGCATAGAGAGGAGTTTGTCTTTGAACTGTTCAAGGAATTTCTTGTCTGCATCGTCGAGATCATTCCACTTTTCATCCCAGTCAAGGTCTGCAAGGCGGATACCATCGCGTTCAGATTTCATAGAATAAGTAGTTCCGATTCCACGGCCAGTTGTACCGATAGGACGTTTACGAGCTGCGTCGCGAGCCTTGTCCATTTCGCGGTATCCAGGAAGTGTAAGGTGAGCGCGGTCAGAAATGAATACACGGCCTTCCCAGTTAATGCCATTATCCTTGAGCATCTGGAGTTCTTTGAAAAGAGCTTCAGGGTCAATTACCATTCCGCTACCAAGGAAAACTGATTTTTCAGGGTAGAGGATTCCAGACGGAACCTGATGGAGAGCATATTTCTTTCCATCTACTACGATTGTGTGACCTGCATTAGCGCCGCCCGCAAAGCGAACAACGTATTTTGCATCCTGTGCAAGGTAGTCAACGATTTTTCCCTTGCCTTCATCGCCCCACTGGGCACCCATAACAACAACGTTCATGGTTTTCTCCTTTCCGTAGAATCATCACGGAAATCAGATAGTGTGTGTCGGCAAGCACAGCTTGCCTCTGTGCCGTTTTTTCGATGAACCTAAACAAACCGCTAAAGCGCTTTGTTTGTAACGGTTCTTCGATTATAGGCATATAAAAACACCGACGAATCATCTCAGTGTGTTTTACCTAGCCACTATATCATAAAATGGGTTTTATGTCATTGCATATATTAAAGAAGCTTTTATTCTAAAGTGAGAATTTCAGCCTCTGGAGTAAACAATTCAAAGCTAGTTTCCGGATTGCCTGTTATAGTTTTCACAAAAGCTTTTGTAGAATCATTTGCTGCAGAAAGTTTTAATGCGAGTATTCCATTATTGAGTGTGAGGGTGTATGAAAATTCGAGAGATGTTTTTTCTTCGGAATAATTGTTAACAAGCTCTACGTAAAAAATATCGTTTTTGATATCAGTTACAGTGCCTCCAAAACTTGATGTAGAAGATGAGATAGAAAGATATGCTCCCAGATGTTTTGTTGTACTTGCAAAAGGTCTTTTTGATAAAAATGAATATACATAAACATATGGTGATTTGTGATTCTCTGACTTTATTGACTCAAAAAGCCATTTCGAATTTACAAAATCAGGTATTTCGGTGTAATAATTCTCCTGTAGTGAAATTTTATTATCTGAATATTCAATTTTCCAGATATTTAGTTTGTTGAATTCTGAAATATAGTCCTGTAATTGTACAGTATATAATTCATAATCTTCTTCTGAGCAATCTTTTATTATGTCTAGATATAGAGAAATTAATTCTGGAATAGGAATAAGTTTATCATCAGCTTCCATTTCTACTATTCGTAAATACATTAATTTAGAAGATTCGTTATATGAATATTCGTATTTACAGTAAGGATATACCCCCGAATATTCAACGACAGTATTATCATCATTAAAAACGAATTTACTATTTTCATTTACAAAAGTTTTTCCCTTAAAGAAATCTGTGCCCTGGCTTTCCGGCAAACTAGGGGCCTGGTAACCAAAGTTTTTATCTTCCGGTTCATTTGCTTTTGGTTCTTCTTCGTTTTCTGGATTTTCTTCTGTTTTTACTTCGTTTACGGGCTCTTGTTTTTCTTCAACTCTTTTTGTTTCTGGTTCAACTCCATTTGCAGGATCTTTACAACCACTGAAAACAAGTGCTGCAAAAAGTAATGGTAAAAATATTGTTAATTTTTTCATATTTTTATAACTCCAAATTTTAAGATTCAAGGAATATACCCCATACCAAATAAAAAGTAAATCTTTCGTCTATCATTTTTGAAAATAAATGGCAGTTTATTTCAGACAGGTTTCGATGAGGTTTTCTATCACCTGTGTGCTCAGCGCTTCGTTTTGTGTTTCCATAGTGATAATGAGGTCGCGGCCAAGGATTATGTTGTTCTGTGTATAAAGGCGGAGCTTTGAGGCTGCATTTTCTGCGTAGTCAGAGTCACTCATGAGACCGAAATGTTCCCAGTATAGCTGGCGGCGGGTGCGGAGATTCAGACAGAGAAAGTCGGGGTATAAGGTGATGCTGTCTTTGCGAGCTGCGGAGTCCGCTTGTGGATTTCGGTACAGGGTAAGTGGGAACTCGTAGCGGTAGGGAACGCCATGGCGGTAAAGTGTGTCTGCAATTATGAGCTCCGATTTTGAGCGGACTCTTTCGTGTTTCGCGGTGTAATATTCCTGGGAATCTTCAGAAAAGGGCCGGCCTATCCATGTGACCTTTAGCCATTGTTCGGCGAATTGTTCGTCTGTAAGTGTAGCGGGTGTGATCAACTTTTGACGTGCCGGACAGAGTTTTGTGTAGAGTTCTGCCAGAGTGCTGCCGCGACCAGTTTTTATCAGGTAATTTTGCAGCGCAGCTATTTCTTTTTCAATTTCTTTTATGACTTTTGAATTGTAGTCTTTCTGTGCCAGTTGTTGAGCTAGCTCATCCTGTGCGCGGGGCAGAAAATGACCCTTAAAATCTTTTGGATTGTCATAGTGATAGAACTGGTTTGTGCCGCCTTTCTGAGCGATTCGCAGATGGCCTTGCGGCTGGTTTTCCTGTGCTTTTCTGAGATGCGAAAGCGCTGTTTTGAGATTTTTAAGTCTGTTTTCCAGCTGTGAATAATAATCTGCTGGGGGCAAAAGTTCTTTCTGCATGTTTTTCTCCTTTACGAGTGGAAAATTGCCTACAGAATTGTTGAAAAGCTGTCTTCTGTAGGCAGTTTTTGCGCCATTTCTGTGTGATGAAGTGTTTTGTGGCTCGGGTAATGCCTACAGAAATAATGTAAAACGTAATTCTGTAGGTAAAATCCAAGATTCCAGACACACTTGCAGCATATTTCTGATGTTTGTCTACCTACAGAAAATCAGATTTTACGAATTCTGTAGGCAGTTTTTGCGCCCTCTCTGTGTGATGACGTGTTTTGTGGCTCGAGTAATGCCTACAGAAATAACGTAAAATGTAATTCTGTAGGCAAAATCCCGGAGTCAAGACACAATTTCTTCACATATAATATAGACGCACTTATTCATTTTTATGCAATTTCTAGGATAAAAAAATAACAATTTTACGGAAAAGCGCCCCAAGCGTGGAACAGGCGCGAAGCGAGCCACTGGAGCGAGCGAGGCTTGCCGAACGAGTGAAGCGGCCGACCGAAAGGGAGCTGTGGAAGGCGTGTGGGACTTTGATTTTGGGCTGAAAAAGTCAAAAAATTGTATTCCAATTTATTTAATTCTATAGTATAATTCCCGATTAATATTTTTATTCAATTTTAAACATAGGAGAACCAAATGGCTTACATTTTTGAAGAACCGTCACACACTTTTGATGAGTACCTTTTAGTTCCGGGCTACACCGGTCCTGATTGCATTCCTGCTAATGTTACTTTGCAGACACCTGTTGTCCGCTATAACAAGAAGGCTGGCGAAAAGTGTCCGCTTACAATGAATATTCCGATGACTTCGGCTGTTATGCAGGCAGTTTCTGATGACAAGCTTGCTGTTGCTCTTGCAAAGGAAGGTGGCATTTCTTTTATTTTTGGTTCTCAGACTATAGAAAATCAGGCAGCTATGGTTGCCCGTGTTAAAGCTTACAAAGCTGGTTTTGTTTCTTCTGATACAAATATCCGCCCTGAGCAGACTCTTGGTGAACTGGTTGAAGCAATTGAAAAAACTGGCCACTCAACTGTTGCAGTTACTGAAGACGGTACTGCAAACGGAAAGCTTGTTGGTATTATCACAGAGCGCGACTTCCGCATTGGTCACTGCGAAATGAGCGAAAAGGTAAGTGCTTATATGACACCTCTTTCTTCTCTTGTTATGGGAAAAGAAGGAATCACTCTTGATGAAGCAAATGATTTGATCTGGGAAAAGAAGGTTAATCAGCTTCCTGTTGTTGATAAAGACGGAAAACTTCTTTACCTGGTATTCCGCAAGGATGCTGCAAGTCATGAAGAGCATCCTCTTGAACTCCTTGATAAACAGAAGCGCTACATTGTAGGTGCCGGAATTAATACCCGCGACTATATGGATCGCGTTCCTGCTCTTCTTGCAGCTGGTGTTGATGTAATGACACTCGACTCATCTGAAGGTTTTACAGAATGGCAGCGCCGCGCTTTGCATGATATCCACGAAAAGTGGCCTAACGCAAAGGTAGGTGCTGGTAACGTTGTTGATGCTGATGGATTCAACTTCCTTGCTGATGCTGGTGCAGACTTTGTAAAGATTGGTATTGGCGGTGGTTCAATCTGTATTACACGTGAACAGAAGGGTATTGGTCGCGGTCAGGCTACAGCTACAATCGAAGTTGCTAAGGCACGCGACGCTTACTACGAAAAAACAGGTATTTATATTCCAATCTGTTCTGATGGTGGTATCGTATATGATCATCACGTTACTCTTGCTCTTGCAATGGGTGCAGACTTTGTAATGCTCGGCCGCTACTTTGCCCGCTTTGATGAATCTCCTACAAATAAACTCATCGTTAATGGTAACTACGTTAAGGAATACTGGGGTGAAGGTTCAAACCGCGCCCGCAACTGGCAGCGCTATGACCTTGGTGGAAAGAAAGGTATGGCATTTGAAGAGGGCGTAGACTCTTACGTTCCATATGCAGGTTCTCTCCACGATAACGTAACTCTTACAACAAGCAAGGTAATCCACGCAATGTGTAACTGTGGTGTTACAAACATTCCAGATTTACAGAAAAACGCAAAGATTACACTCGTAAGTGCTGCATCTCTTCGCGAGGGTGGCGCTCATGATGTTATTGTTAAGAATACTGTAAAGGCAAACTAATTACTGTCATCCCGAACTTGTTTCGGGATCTATGATAAAGATGCTGAAACAAGTTCAGCATGACGAAGACGGCGGGCTTTTTGTTGTAGCCCGCCTTTTTTTTTGCTATAATAGAATGATATGAAAGACGATATGATTGTAATCCGCGGAGCGAGGGAACACAACTTAAAGAACATCAATGTAACATTTCCGCGCAATAAGCTGGTTGTTATTTCCGGTTTAAGCGGTTCTGGAAAATCTTCGCTTGCTTTTGATACGCTTTTTGCGGAAGGTCAGCGCCGCTACATGGAAAGTCTTTCTTCGTATGCCCGTCAGTTTCTTGGGCGTATGGATAAACCCGATGTAGATATTATAGAAGGTTTGTCACCTGCCATTTCTATTGAACAGAAATCTACAAATAAAAATCCGCGTTCTACTGTGGGTACAATTACTGAAATATATGATTTTTACCGCTTGCTTTATGCCCGCTGTGGCCATGCGCACTGTCCTGAATGTGGACGTGAAATCCGCGAACAGTCTGTAGATCAGATTATTGATACTGTTATGGACTGGGAAGACGGCACTAAGATGCAGATTCTGGCCCCTGTTATCCGTGGTAAAAAAGGTGAACATCAAAAGATTTTAGATGATGCTAAGGCATCAGGCTTTGTTCGTGCTCGAATTGATGGCGTAATGGCCGAACTGGATGATGCAATCAAACTTGATAAGCAGAAAAAACATACAATCGAAATTGTCGTAGACCGAATTGTAAAAAGCGATGAGGTGCGAAGCCGCCTTGCCGATTCTATAGAAATTGCGCTTAAAAATGCAAACGGAATTGTAATTGTTACTCGCCGTGTTGGCGACAAGGACGAAGAAGTATTCTTCAGTCAGAAGAATGCTTGCCCGGACTGCGGTATTTCTATTCCAGATCTGCAGCCACGTCTTTTCTCGTTTAACAATCCTTTTGGTGCCTGTCCTGAATGTACGGGTCTTGGTGAAAAGATGGAATGGGACTTTAATAAGATTTTGCCGGACCGCTCGTTATCGTTTAATGAACGTGCTTTCCCATTCTTTAATCCGGATAGTGAATGGAACCACAGTATGTTCCAGGCGGTTGCAGAAGAAGCTGGCTTTACTCTGGATACACCAATCAGCCGACTTACTGCAGAGCAGTTTGAATATCTTTGGGAAGGAGATCCAGAGCGCAAGATTCACTGGATTTACAAAAAGCAGAGTGGAGAAGGCTACAGCGAATATAACCGCCCATGGCCTGGAGTAATCAATGAAATGAAGCGTCGCCACGCAGAAGCCTGGGGCGATTCAATGCGTGCTAGTATAGAAGAAAAGTTCATGAAAGTAGGCCACTGTTCCTGCTGTAATGGACAGAGGCTGCGTAAGGAAGCTCTTGGCGTAACTGTTGGTGGAAAAAATATCTGGGAATTGTGCTGTCTTTCTGTAGCTGATTCCATTGAGTTCTTTGATAAACTTGAGCTTACAGAAAATGAACAGAAAATCGCAACTCAGATTATGAAAGAGATTCGTGCCCGTCTGCGATTCCTTCGTGATGTCGGCCTCGACTATCTTACAATGGAGCGTGCTGCAGAAACTCTTAGTGGTGGTGAAGCACAGCGAATCCGTCTTGCAACTCAGATTGGTTCGGCTCTTTGTGGCGTTATGTATATTTTGGATGAGCCAAGTATCGGTCTTCATCAGCGCGACAATCAGCGCCTCATAGATACACTTTTAAGTCTTCGCGATAACGGAAACTCCGTAATAGTTGTAGAACACGACGAACAGACTTTGCGTACAGCAGATTATCTTATAGACATTGGTCCTGGAGCCGGGGTAAATGGTGGCCAGGTAGTTGCAGCCGGAACACCAGCAGAAGTTGCTCAGGTAAAAGAAAGTCTTACCGGCCAGTACCTCGCAGGTACACTCAAAATGGACATTCCTGAAAAGCGCCGCGCTGGTAACGGTCATTTTATAAAACTTAGCGGCGTTACAGAGCACAACCTTAAAAATGTAAGCATTCAGATTCCGCTCGGAACCTTTACTTGTATTACTGGTGTAAGTGGCAGCGGAAAATCAACTCTAATGAGTGATGTACTTTACCCGGCATTAAGTAACCGAATTATGCGCACAAACTATGATGTTGGTGAGTGTGAAAGTGTAGAAGGCGAACAGTTCATTGATAAGGTAATCAATATTGACCAGTCGCCGATTGGCCGCTCTCCGCGTTCAAATCCTGCAACTTATATTGGCGTTTTTGATTCAATCCGTGATCTTTTTGCGAGTTTGCCGGAAAGTAAGGCACGCGGATATCTCAAGGGACGTTTCTCTTTCAACGTAAAAGGCGGCCGCTGTGAAGCCTGTCAGGGTGCGGGTGAAAACGTAATTGAAATGAACTTTTTACCGGATGTTTATGTTCAGTGTGAAGTCTGCGGCGGAAAGCGCTTTAATAAGGAAACTCTCGAAGTAACATATAAGGGAAAATCAATCAACGATGTTCTGAATATGAGTATTGATGAAGCCTGTGATTTCTTTGCAAGTATTCCTCATATCGCACGTAAACTCGAAACAATGAAATCAGTTGGTCTTGGCTATATTGAGCTGGGACAGAATGCCCTTACTCTCAGTGGTGGTGAAGCTCAGCGTGTAAAATTGGCAAACGAGCTTGCCCGCACTTCAACAGGAAAGACACTTTACATAATGGATGAACCTACAACAGGACTTCATTTTGCAGACGTAAAGCTTCTTATGGGAGTAATCCAGAGACTTGTAGATCAGGGCAATACTGTTGTTATGATTGAACACAATCTTGATGTAATCTGCCAGTCTGACTATATAATTGACCTTGGACCAGAAGGCGGTTTCCGGGGCGGTAACATAATTGCAACTGGAACTCCAGAAGATGTTGCTAAGGTCAAAGAAAGCTATACCGGCCAGTTTATAAAGGGGCAGCTGGGACTCTGATTTTTATGATGCGTCGTTTCTTTTCTGCAGCAGTTTTATTTTTTCTCCTTTGCCTTCCACTTTTTGCTCAGAAGTCTTCTGCATCAAATAAAGAACCCGAAGTTACAGTTATAACAATCAATAATGCCCGCCAGACTTCCTATAAAAAGGCTGAAGATACTGGTAACGATACTATTGTACTCGAAGGTTCTGTTTCACTTTCCGTTCAAAAGGGAAGTTCTACAAATGAAATTAAAGCCGACAAAATAACTTACGACCGCAAAACCGAAATGCTTTATGCTGAAGGTAATGTTTCAATTACAATGAAAGGCGGCTCATCTGGAAATGATACTGCTACTGCAACTTCGCTGCTTATGAATACTTCGACTCTCGAAGGTGTTTTTGATGACGGTCGAATTGTTCAGACTCAGAGTGATGCTTTAAATCTTCCTTCTGGTTCGACTCTCATTGTATTTTCTGACATTTTTGGTAAAGGTAATGAAAATGTAATTACTTTCAAAAGCTCAAGTCTTACCTTCTGTGATGAAGATCCACCACACTGGCATATTGATGCAACCCGTACCTGGCTTTTACCGGGCGGTGAGTTTGCTTTTTTTAATGCTCTGCTTTATGTAGGTGTTGTTCCGGTTTTATATTTCCCGGCTTTTTACTATCCAAAGGATGAATTGATTTTTAATCCGGTATTCGGTTATTCAAAGCGCGAAGGTTATTATGTTCAGACCACTACTTACATTTGGGGACGTAAGCCTCTTAATAATGCTTCCAGCTCTTCAAAATCTTCAAGTTCATCAAGTTCTTCAGATAAGGAAAGTACTTCTGCTGAATCTTTAAAGGCGGTTTATAATTTTATTAAACCTAACTCGCTTAAAGAGCAGGTTCGCGAAGGACTTGTGCTTCACAATCTTGATGAAGACTATAAGGGTGATACTTCGCAATATGTAAAGCTCATGGCCGACTGGTATTCAACGCTCGGTTATATGATTGGAGTAGACGGAAAGCTTGTCCCAATGAAAAATTATATTACCCGCCTGGATTTTAATTTAATGCTTGGCTTTAGTAATACAATTTTTAAGCAGGGTGGCGAATATTATCCCTTTTCTTCTACAGGTCAAACCTATAAAGACGAATCTGTTTTTCTTGGCGTAAAAATGCCGTTCCGTTATGCGGGAAATCTTGATTTACAGATTTCAAAACCTTTCAGCTTAAAAATCTCACTTCCGATTTATTCTGATCCATATTTCAATTACGATTTTAAAACCAATCGCATGGAAACAATGGACTGGATTTCTTATTTCCTTGAAAATACTAAAGATGATGATAGTGATATTACAGTAACGGAAGTTTCTTCTTTTACATGGAGTGCAGCATCTTCTTTTTCGCCGACTCTGCCTTCATTTATAAAACCTTATGTTTCATCACTTTCTCTTTCAATGAACAATTCGGTGAATATTTCATCTAAGGAGACAACTGATTTTTCTACAGATAATGAATCGTCATGGAAAACTTATACTCCAATGAGAAGATTTTATTATCCATCACAGGTAACACCAGCTTCTGTAAACATGTCGATGAGCGGAACCATTTTTCAATGGCCACCAAAACAGGCAGAAAGTAAAAAAACACCTGCATATGTAATTACTCTGAACAAACCAGATGAATTAAAAACAGAAAAACAGCTTGAAGAAGAAAGATTGAAAGCCGAAGAAGAGGCCAAAAAAGCTGAAGCTTCAGAGGTTGCGGAAACTTCACCTGATACTGATAACTCTGCCAACGCAGAATCTTCTGAAAAAACAGACAAAGACACCGACGAAAAGATTTTTGAATATCTAAATCCGGAATTAAGTTATACTGCTTCAAAAGAAACAGTTTCAGATACAATGACTTATGCCCTTACTTATTCGCTTGGTATGACTGCTGCGAATCAGCTGGCTTATGCTTCAACGAACTTAAAAAAATCAGAAGATTTTGATTGGAGTGATATTCGAACTTCAATGTACAATATAAAACTTCCGCTTTCTGTATCCAGTAAATTTAATTATGGCGGAAACTTTTTCTCTGTAGAAAATAAATTTTCTTTTTCACCGGTTTTCCAGAAGCACCCGTTCATTTCAGATGATGCGGAATATGGTTATACAGAATCAGATAAGAAGAAGCTTATTATTTCAGACTACAAATCTGAATCGCGTGATATAGTTAATTCAAATTCTGTTGTTCTTCGTCCATTTATTTATGTTCCGTTTATTAGCGACACAAGTGTTTCATGGAATTCAAACATTAAACTTTACCGCAGAAAATTTACCGGGGATGATGCAGATAACCCTGAGTGGGAAGAAAGTTTTGCAGATTGGCAGGATGAAGAAAGCATAACTGTAAACTCGATTTCGGCTGATGTTCGAGCTGCAGAAATGGATAAGAACTTTTCTCAGTCATTGAAAATTGAAGCCGTAATGCCACCTCTTCTTAAAAAATATACGGCAACACTCAGTTTGGGCTTCCCTTATGTAAGTGCTTCTTTAAGTACTGGTTTTCAGGAAGCAAGATCTGATTCGGAAGAAAACAAGGCTCGCGCTGAGGCTGCAAAAAAAGCTGGTGAAACTTTAAAGAATAAAGATTACGAAAAAGAATGGAAAAAAAGTCCGTTGAATCAGAGTCTTTCAGTTTCTTTGTTTAATTCAAAATTAAAAATTTCCGAAAGTTTTTCTTATAATCTGGAAGATGATAATCCGGATAGTTTGAAAATTTCCGCTTCTGCATTCGGCTTGAATCTGTCTTATGTTATGTCTTATGTAAAAGGTTATGATTTTTCAAAAGACACTGGTTGGGTAATTCGAGAAGATAAAGAGTTCCTTCCATATTCTCTTTCAGCATCTTATTCACTTCCGTCAAAGACTTTTTATCAGTGGTTTAACCGAATTACAATTACACCATCCTTGTCTACGAGTGTAGTAGCAGATTTGCTTCGTCCTACAAACAGTTATCTGCTCTTTTCTCCTTCTATAAAATTCAAGATTCATGAGTTCTGGGAACTTTCTTTCTCTGCAACCTCCCGAAACTCTGTCCTTTACTGGTATTTCCATAATGAAGAAGGTGATTTGTATAGCGAATGGGGTGGCTTCCCTGGTAATGTTTTCTATGACCTTATCAATTCTTTCCGTTTTGATGATGATTCCAAACGAGAAAGTTCAGGCTTTAAAATCAAATCCTTTAATATGACTATGAGCCACGACCTTCATGACTGGAAATTCAATATGACAATGAAGATTGAACCACGAGTTATCACCGAAAACGGCAAAAAGCGGTACGACTTTAAGCCATATATCACTCTCGGTGTTGTATGGAACCCAATGGAGAGTATGAAAACAAGTATTATTGATGATTACGGCGAATGGAAGCTCGAGTAAGCCTAAAATCGAGACTATGCGAGCCGACTTATTTAAGATTGACAATAAGTCTATGATAATTAATAATAGTTAAAAGAGGTTTTTTTGAACGAATACACAATAGTAGTTCCCGATAACGATGTACTTTCCTGTGTGTGCGGAACTAATGATAAAAATTTACAACTCATAGAAGAACATCTTGGAGTTCCTGTCTTTTATAAAGGCAACGAGCTCTCTGTAGAAAATGCTGCTCCCGAAGTTTGTCAGAAATTTCAGTTCATTGTAGACCGTATAATTGATGAAGTTCATTCGGGTGGTCGTAACAGCGACGATATAATTCTTACAGTTCTAAATACAAAGAAAAAAGTTGATGCAGATGAAATGGTGATTATGGTACCAGGTGCCGTTCGCCGTGTTTATCCGCGTACTCAGGGACAGGCGGAATATGTAAATCTTCTTCAAACCCACGATATGGTATTCTGTACCGGTTCAGCAGGTAGTGGAAAAACTTATCTTGCCGTTGCCGAAGCCCTCAGACTTATTCTTACTCATAAAAAGAATAAACTTATTATCACTCGTCCGGTAGTAGAAGCAGGGGAGAGTCTTGGCTTTCTTCCTGGTGATCTTGAAGACAAAATCGATCCATATTTGCGTCCACTCAGAGATGCAATGGAAACAATTCTTCCGACAGAATCTGTTAAGCGTCTTTTTGAAGCCGGCATTGTAGAAGTTGCACCTCTTGCCTATATGCGAGGCCGCACGCTCAATAATGCGGTTGTTATCCTCGATGAAGCGCAGAATACAACTTGCGCACAGATGAAAATGTTCCTTACCCGCATGGGAGAAAATACAAAGGTTTTTGTTACCGGCGACCCATCACAAATCGATCTTCCTAAAAAGGTAGAATCAGGTTTAATGCATTCAATCAGTATATTATATAAAATAGAAGATATTGGTTTTATGGAACTTACGGCAGAAGATGTTGTAAGAAATCAGTTAGTTAAGAAAATAGTAAAGGCGTATGAAAATGAAAAGGAATAATTCCGAAAAAGACAATAACAAGACTTCTATAATCAGTCTTGTAACAAAGGCAACAGGTACATACATAAGACAAAATTATCCGTTTCTTATTTTATTTTTTGTAGGACTTCTTGCAATTTCTGCCTTAAATTTTTTGAAAATCAGTACTGCAGAAACTATCGCAAACTTTTCGCTTAATGATTTTGAAATCGGGCAGATTGCTGACCGTACGATTATTGCCGACCGTACTCTTCAGCCAGATAATATTGATCCGGTTGCAGTAGTGAAGGGCGAAAAAATAATCAAAAAGGGCTTCCCGATTACAGAAGAAGGATTTTCAAAGCTTAAAAAAATGTCTGCTTCTCCTTTGTATATTGATTACAGAGCTTTTGCAAACAGTGAACTTTATCTGCTTTTGCTTTCGATTATGTGGTATCTGCTTTTTACCTTTATTTCTGTAAATCGAAAACTGGTATTCCGGGAGCCTTTACTTCAGGTTTTATTTTTTATCGCAGAGTATGCAGTTACGGCCTTTTTAGGAAAGCTTTCTTTATTCTCTAGTCCCTATAGTATTTGTATTGTAATTCCGTCTGCACTTTTCATTATGATTGTAACGATTCTTTATGGAAATCTTTCAGCTCTATTGCTGTCAATCATAATGTCTATGGGTGTTTTGTGTGCAACCGGCTGGCAGATTTCTACCTTCCTTTTCACACTTGCTTCTTCTCTTACTGCAGCTGCAATTGTCCGCAAAATTGAACGCCGTCTGGATTTGGTTTTTGCTGGAATCATGATTTCAGTTTTCAATATTGTTTATCTGATTATTTTCTCTGTAATTTTCAATGAGACTTTTGATGAAATTCCAAAGCTCATGATAGGACTTGCAATAAACGGCTTCCTTTCTGGAATTTTAACTCTGGGATTTTTAACTCCTCTTGAAATCATGTTAAATACCGCTTCTGTTTTCCGCCTTATGGATTTGAGCGACAATAATACTCCGATCTTTAAGCAAATGCAGATTCAGGCAAACGGAACCTATAATCATTCTATGATGGTTGCTCAGCTTGCAGAAGCAGCCTGCCGTGAAATTGATGCAAATCCATTGCTAGCAAGAGTTGGTGCTTATTACCACGATATTGGTAAAATGGATCAGAGTGAATACTTTGTAGAAAATCAGGCCAATATGGAAAATAAGCATAATGACCTGAACCCGACACTTTCTGCTTCTGTAATTAAAAGCCATGTGCGCAAGGGTGTTGAAAAAGCACATCAGCTGCACCTTCCTCAGGCTGTAATTGATATTATTGCAGAACACCACGGAAACAGTATCATCACTTATTTCTTCAATGCGGCAAAAGAAAAAGATGCTTCTCTCGAAGAAGATGATTTCAGATATCCTGGAATTCCGCCAAGAACAAAAGAATCTGCTGTAGTAATGCTGGCAGATACAGTTGAAGCAGCCTGTCATACCCTAGATAATCCAACTTCTCCTCGCCTGGAAAAATTTATCACTCTTCTTATAAATCAAAAGGTAGAACACAAACAGCTTGATAATTGTGATCTTACTTTCAGTGATATTTCAAAAATCAAAGCAACTTTTGTAAATCTTCTTACAGGTTATTATCATAACCGTATTAAATATCAGAATCAGCAGGATCCAGATGAAGTAAAACCAAAGACAGAAGAAGCTGTCATTCAGACTGAGGCTCCAAAAGAATTACCAAAGTCCCTTGTAAAAGAAAGTACTAAAGGGCCGGTAAAAGTTACTTCAGCAAAAACTTCTGCCGCAAAGCCTGCGACTCCAAAAGCAGTAAAGGAAAAGAAATGAATAGAGTATTTGTAGCAATGCACGACGGTGTAGATGAGCCTGAGTGGTTTAACAATGTAGAGCCTTTTGTTTTAAAAGCACTCAATGAATTCAATTTTGATGGTGAAGAGGTTTCGCTTCTTTTGTGCGAAGACGCATATATGCAGGAACTCAATAAGGCTTACCGTCAGATAGACAGCACAACCGATGTTCTTTCTTTTGAAAATGATGAAGAATATGAAGATGAAGAAGGAAAGTGGAAATGTGTAGGCGATATCGTAATAAGCCTTGATACTTTGCCTGTAAATGCCGAATATTTTAATGAGAGCCGAAATGATGAGCTCAAACGTCTGATTGTTCATGGCCTTTTGCATCTGAATGGAATGGATCACGGAGAAGAACACATAGAAAAAGGTGTAGCTCCAGTTTGCGAAATGCTTGTGCTTCAGGAAAAAGTTTTAGAAAAATTAAAGGATGAAAAAATAATCAAATGAGTTTTTTTAAGAAAAAGAAGAAGAACACTGCTGCCGAAGAGGCGGAAAGCATACAGCAGGAAATTTTAAACGAAGAAAAAAAAGATATGATTCAGGGAGTAGAGGACCTGTCAAAAACTTCTGTAAAAGAAGTTATGATTCCCCGAATCGACGTAGATTTTATTTCAAGTGATACACCACAGGAAGAACTTTTTACAAAAATAGTAGCCAGCGGTCATTCAAGATTCCCACTCTATACTGATTCAATTGATAATGTAATTGGTGTTCTTTATGTAAAAGACATCATTAAATGTCTTGCAGAGAAAAAAGAAATCGACCTTACCAAAATTGTCCGCAAAGCATATTTTGTTCCGGAGAGCAAGCGCATCGACTCTTTGCTCCGCGAATTCAAAAGACATCACCTTCACATTGCGATCGCAATCGATGAATACGGTGGAGTTTCGGGTATCGTAACAATGGAAGATATCATTGAGGAAATTGTAGGCGATATTCAGGACGAATTCGACAAGGAACAGGAAGATATTCTTAAGGTAAGCGATAATGTATGGCTCTGCGATGCCCGCGTAGACCTTGATGATTTGAACGAATCATTAGAAGCAGAGTTTCCTAACGAAGATTTTGATTCTCTTGGCGGTTTCGTATTTGATTTGTTCGGTAAAGTACCTGTAAAATATGAAAAGGTGAGCTGGAATGACTATGACTTTATTGTTCAGGATATGGAAGGTCACCGAATCAATATGGTTAAGATAATTAAAAACACAGATGACGGAAAGGATGATGAGTAAAAAAAGAAGTCGGATTTTATTTGCAATGATTTTGACTGCGGCAATGAGTGCAAGCACACCTTTGTTTGCCGCAGATTCAAAAAATGTACTCAAAACTTATAACGAAGCAGTTGAACTTCAGAACGAAGAAAACTGGTATACTGCTTCGCAGTATTTTATTGAGGTAGTAAATTCAAATCCGGCTTTTAGTGATGCATGGTTCCGCCTTGCAGACTGTTCTTATCATCTTGGAGAATTTGACCTTGCCTTTCAGTATCTTGAGAGCGCAGAAAAATACGAAAAAAATAAATCAGAAATAAAAAATCTTAAGGGAATGATTTTACTGGCCCTTGGCCGTACAGACGAAGCCCGTCAGATTTTTAATGAAGTTCTGAAAAAGTATCCTAACGATATTGATGCACATTTTGGTCTTGCAGAAATTGAATTATATGACGGAAAATTTTCCGGAGCAGAGAATCAGTATGCAGAGGCTTTAAAGAGACAGAATTCAAACCGTAAGGCTTTGCTTTCTCTTGCTCTGGTTTGTGCTGAGACTAAGAGATACAACCAGTCAGAAAAATACCTTCGTCAGGCGATGCAGTATTATTCAGGTGAACCGGAAGTGCATTATCTTGCTGCAATAATTTACACAATGAAGGGTGATTATAAAGATGCTGAAAAGCATGCCCGCATTGCAGTAGAGATTCGCGGCGGCTATGAACAGGCTTATGAGCTTTTAGCACAGATTGTTTATCTTCAACACCGTTATAGTGAAGTAATTGATTTGTGTGATTTTATAATAAGCCGCAATCGCAACAGCGGAGCCGCCTGGTACTTAAAAGGTGTGGCTCAGTCCAAACTTGGAAATACCGAGGACGCAATAAATACCTGGGACACAGGTCTTAGCGTAAAACCTCAGGACGAGCTTATGCGAATGATGCTTGAGCTTACCGCAAAAAGCGAGCTCGACCTTGATGATAAGCGCCGCAGCCAGTGGGCCGGCTACCATTTGAATAATGCGCGTCAGTACGACAGCCGTTACGACAAAGCTGGCAGCACTTACGAATATCAGCGGGCTTTAATTCTTGACCCTTCAAATAGTGCTGCCCGCCTTGCATACGCAGACATTCTGGAACTGAATGGTATGCATGAGCTTTACCTTGAACAGTTGAACTTTGTAAAAGGCAATTCAGAAAAAGCAATTTCTACGGAGCTTAAGGACACCATTGAAGCCTATGAGTCGCTTCTTAATAATACTCTCGCTAAGCGCTGGAAGGTAGATGCCTTTTATCTTGATAAAATCCGCTGGAATATTGCAGTTTTCTATACTGAAAATACTTCTACTTTTAATCATGCGGATGGCGACCGCCTCACTGCATTGGCTTGTGGCGATGTATTTAGTGGGGTGGCAATTACTTCTGTAAAAACTCAGGTTACTCCGGTTTCCGGCTACGGCGAAGCATTTAAAAATGCCCGTGCAAATAATTATGATTATTTTATCATGGTTTCTTTGAGCGAGGGTGATGATGATTTGAGCCTTAGTGCAACAATGTATTCTGGCCGCACTGGTACCGAAACCTTCAGTGAAAAATATTACGCAACTGGAAACAACAGATTCTCAACAGTTCTCCGTCGTTTCAGAAACTCTGTCCTTGAAAAACTTACAGTTCGTGGAAAGATTCTTCAGCGCAACGGAAAAACTGTTTTGATAGATCTTGGTCGTTCTGAAAATATTGTAAAAGATGCAGTGTTTAAGATTGTACGAAAAGGTTGTGTAAAAACTGCAGATGCAGGAACCGGGCTTTTCTTCCGCGATGATGATGTAGTTGGAATGCTTGTTGTTACAGAAGCGGGCGAAGAGGTTTCTGAAGCAGTAATTACGAGTCACGGATTTTATGACAGAATTAATGAAGGCGACGAGCTTGTTCTTGTGAGTATGCCTGAACAGAATACCGAATCTGGAATGGACACAGTTCCAAATGCAGATGAAGACGGTAATCGCCTTGTTAATAACGAAGTTCGTGGTGATGAATTAGTTGCAGAAATCAAGAAGGCTGTTGAGCGCCCTGCAATTATAGATTTGCTCCGAAAAATCCGCTAAATCCTATCCAAAGAATCTTCAAGCCACTTTTTAGAAACTGTTGGGAATGCTGCCTGAACTTTTACAAAGCTTCGGACAGCATCTTCGTAATTTCTGCAAAAATACTGTGATTCACCAAGATAAAAATATGCACGGTTTCTTGTTTCTTCACTGATATTTGTTCCAATCAGCTGATTCAATTTTTCGATAGTCTCTTTATATTTTTTTGTAACAAACGAAGCTTTTAAAATTTCAAAGAGTAAATACTCATCACCACCATCCGGTGAAACAAGGTCTTCTTCAAAAATATAAGGAGTAAGAAGAGGGTTTTTAGAAGTTTTTGAATTTCCACCGGTCAGAGTGCTAACCTGCGATACGGTTGAATCAGAAACTAATGGCTCTGCATCAAATCCATCGATCATGTCTATAAATGGTAGAGGAGTTTTGCGAAGTGTTCCATCCGGATAAACCTGCTCAATTTCCTTTTTTTCAGCTTGAGTTTCTGTCTGTTTTTTTGCTATCAAATGTACGCCTGTTACAGTTGAATTAAACGAAAGAAGTATAACGTCATAAGGGCCTTCTGTTGTTTGAGCAATTACCGTATAAAAATATTCACGTAAATCACTAAGCTGATCTGTATAACCTGCGCGGTCTGGAGTAAGGGCAGTTATAGGCTGAACATTTTTCAACTGAGAGAATGAAGTAACTTGTTCTGTAGTACGGTATAATAAAAGAGATTCAATTTCAGGAGTTGTTTCTTTAGGAAGCTGCCAGATAATTCGCACCTTTGTTCCGCTGCCTGCGCGTGCCTGAATGTCGCGTACAATAGGGCGTTCTGCAAATACAAAAGCTGCTGTGAGAATCAAAAATAGAGAACAAATTATTTTCTTCATATATATTATAATAGCATGGAATTCAATTTCTGTCCAAATAGTCATGCTGAACTTGTTTCAGCATCTATTAATAGATCCCGAAACAAGTTCGGGATGACATGGCAATGACAAGTTTTGAAATTCATGATATTCTATAATCTATGTTAGAAGAAATTAAATTACCAGTAGAACAGTTGAGAGAAGAAATAATGAATGTTTGGGGGCGTCTTTGACTCTGCTGCAATCGAAAAGGCAATAGCAGAAAAAGAAAAGCTTACAGAAGCCCCTGGTTTTTGGGATGATCACGAAGCAGCCGAAAAGGTGATGAGTCAGATTCGTAAACTCAAAAACCGAATTGAACCCTGGAAAAAAATCATTGCAGATATGGATGACCTCGAAGCCATGTATGAGCTTGCCGCAGAATCAGGTGAGCAAAGCGACGAGGATGAAGTTCGTACAATGTACGACGCTGCAAAAGCACAATTTGATAAATTAAATATCTTGAACCTGCTTTCAGGCGAAGTAGATCAGAACGATGCCTTTCTGACAGTACATGCAGGTGCCGGTGGAACAGAAGCCTGTGACTGGGCCTTTATGCTCAGCCGTATGTATTTAAGATGGGCAGAACGACACGGCTATAAAACTGAAGTAGTAGATGAACTCGAAGCAGAAGGTGGAATCAAATCAATCACAATTCAGATTTCAGGCGACTTTGTTTACGGTTATCTTAAAGGCGAGGGTGGAATCCACCGCTTAGTTCGAATCAGTCCCTTTGACGCAAATGCACGTCGCCACACTAGTTTTGCTTCTGTTTATGTTTATCCTGTTCTGGATGATACAATCGAAGTTGATATTAAACCGGAAGATCTCCGTGTAGATACTTACCGCGCTGGTGGTAAAGGTGGACAGCACGTAAACAAAACAGACTCTGCAGTTCGTTTTACACATATTCCTACAGGAATTGTAGTTGCCTGCCAGACAGAACGCAGCCAGCTTATGAACCGCCAGACCTGTATGAACATGCTTAAGGCACGTCTTTACGAATATTACCGCGAACAGAAAGAAAAAGAAAACTCAAAGTTTATGGCTGAGAAAAAAGATATTTCTTTCGGAAGCCAGATCCGTTCTTATGTATTCTGTCCTTATACAATGGTAAAAGATCATCGTACTCGTCATTCTGTTGGAAATATTCAGGCAGTAATGGATGGCGATATTGATGATTTTATGAACGCATATCTTGTAGCAAAATGGAAGGGGCTTCCAATGGATGGCTCTGGGGACGATGACGACGAAGTATAAGGTTTTGCGCCGCATAAGTATTATCTCTATGATTTTTCTCTGCAGCAGCATTTATCCGCTTTTTAGTGATACTGGAAAATGGGTAATTGCGGCTCAGAAATTTCAGTATACTCGCGGACAAACAGAAGGAGCCGTTCAGTCAGGTGTTTCCGAAATGCTTCCTTCTGCAATCCTTGAAAATCTTAATCGCTCACTTCAGCGAAACGTAATGCCGGACGAGCAGTTAGAAAGAGCTATTTATAAGCTTCGTACTGAACGTCAGTCACTTTATCTTCAGCTTTCTAGTGAATATAAAAAACGCGATGCTCTTGTTATTGAGAATTACTCAGATTCAAAATTAAAATCTGCACTCAAAACTGAAGAGAAAAAAATAAAAGAAATCCAGGACAAAATAGATAAGAATCTGCAGGATTTAAAAGAGCAGACAGACGAAGCTTCCAGAAAGATGGAACTTATTTCAAGTCATACAATTAGAAATGATGAAGAAGAACTTTCTGAATTTGAAAAGTTTCATCAGTTGTTTAAAAATATTTTCATTAAAGATAAAAGTCTTTATACACCCGAAACAATTGCCTTTTATAAAAATGATAGTGCAAGTCTTTTTAAGCCTTCAGAAAATGCAATAAAAGCCGGAACAACAAGCGGTACCTTTGAAAAAGAAGTTGTTTCAGCAAGTATTAATTCATTAATTGTCGGAAGCATTACCGGCTATGGAGATTATATTTCAGTTTCCGCTGAATTGTTTTTATATCCAGGTGCAAAAAGTGCAGGTGTAGTTACAGAAATCGGTTCTACAAATGATATGGAATTAATTACTTCATCAATTGCAATGCAGCTTCTTCCTTTGATTACAAACGCTATGCCGGTAGAATTGAAAATCGAAATCTTTCCTGCAAGTGCCGCAGTAAATTCTGAAATATATATTGATGATGTTTTGCAAACCAATGATACAAATAATCTTATTCTTGATTCTGGAGTTCATAATATTCAGTTTATTTCTAAAAACTACCGAACGGCAGGAACCTCATATTATTATGAAGGAAATAAAAAATATACAATTCAGGTAAATTTTGAAGAATTAAAAATTGGTAATATTCAGATAGGACTTAAAAAAAATATCCCTGGTGAAATTTATGCAAACGGTGTAAAAGCAATTCCTCTTACAGATACAAAATCACAAATCTCAATTGATGGAAATGCGATTCTTGGAGAGTTTATTGCAGAAAATGGAGAAACTTCTTTTTACTATATTCCAAAGAAAAATGTATTCGATGGAAGCTTTGTAAAAATCAATCCAAAGCCAATGGACCGGATGACTTATATCGATACCAGAAGAAAATGGATGTATGGCGCTTATTCTGTTTTTATGCTTTCTCTGATTCCGGCTTTTTATACCGACGGTCAGTTTAAAAATAAGTATCAGCTTTATAACAAAGGTCAGATTGATTATGATGAAGCAAATAAATATCAGCTGGCAATGAATATAACTCGTGGCGTTGCAATTGGCTGCGGAGTTTTCTGGGGCTATGAGCTTGTTCGTTACCTTATTGCGGCTAATTCTGTTTTACCACAGAAGGCTAAGCGAGGTCCTGCTACGGAATTTATAATTGCAGATAATACAAATCAGACAAATACTACGGAAGACAATTCGACAGAAAAAAATACAATTGATGATGGAGATCAACAATGAAAAAATCGTTTGGTGAAAAATTAAAATCCCTGTTTTCAAAGGGCTCTTCAATTAATGATGATTTTTATGACGAGCTTACAGATATGCTTGTTGAAGGTGATATTGGAGCAAAAACTGCTTTTGAACTTGTAGATGAATTACAGGCAGTTTGCAGTAAAGAAAAAATCCGTGAACAGGATGGAATTATTGCAAAACTTCGTGAACTTTTGCTTCAGGATGTAAAAGCCGTAACTCTGGAACCAGAAGCTGGTAAGCAGAATGTATGGATGATGCTGGGAGTTAACGGAGTTGGAAAAACTACAACTGCCGCAAAACTTTCTGATTATTTGAAGAGCCGTGGTACAGATAATATTGTTCTTGCCAGTGCAGATACTTTCCGTGCCGCTGCTATCGAACAGCTTGCAATGCATGGTGAACGGCTCGGGGTTAGAGTAGTAAGCCATCAGCATGGCTCAGATCCTTCGGCTGTAGTTTATGATGCGGCAGATGCACTTCGTGCAAAGGGACCGGGAATTGTCATCGCGGACACTGCTGGTCGACTTCATAATAAGGAAAATCTTGTGCGTGAGCTTCAGAAAATTGACCGCACCTGTTCCCTCAAAGCTGACGAAGGTTGTTATAAAAAGATTCTTGTAATTGATGCTACAACTGGCCAGAATGCTTTGCGTCAGGCAGAAGTATTTAATGAGGCTGTAAAAATTGATGCAATCATCATGACAAAATATGATTCAACAGCTAAGGGCGGTGTTGCAGTTTCTATTGGCCGCGAGCTTGGGCTTCCAGTTGCATTTGTCTGCACAGGAGAAGGCTATAAGGATATTGGTCCGTTTGATGCTGAAGCATATATAAACGATTTTCTTGGTTTGTAATTTCTGAATAAGGATAAGAGAGTGTTTCTGCATTTGCCTGAATCAAAAAAAATAATTCCTCTTTTTGTGCTTTTGATTTTTTTGTGCGGAATTATTTCCTGTAAAAAAAAGGCGCAGAATGAAAATCAGGAAAATCAAAATGCTCAGATAGAACAGCCAGGTCAGACAGAAGTCTCGGAAACTGAAACAGAATCAGATAACAATTCAGATTTTGATTTTTATAGTCCGGCTTGTGATAATGGCGAATGGGTAGAAGAACTGCTTGCAAGACTCGAAGAAGAGCGTATTGCAGATGAACTTTCTTCAATGGAAAACAGTCTTTCAGAATATCAAAATAAAGAAATGCCAGAAGCAGAAAAATCAGGAGAAGGAACGGAATCTACGGAATCTACCGACTCCATAGATTCTGAAGAATCCGCAGATCCACAACTCAGCGAAGTAGAAAAGTTTTTCAATCAGGAAAAGGCTGATACTATCATTCACGATAAAAACAATAAGCTTAAATTCTATGAATTTGAAAACGAGATTTTTGAACCGCAATATCAGAATGGAAACCTTATAAACATTCATGCAAACGGTAATTATATAGACAGATATTTTTACAATGATAATTATCAGCTTGTAAAAAAAGAAAACTGGAACATACCTTCTGTACAGGGCGCAAAATTAGAAAAAACTGAAAAATACGAATACTATCCGGATAGTAATGTGATTTCAAAAAAGACGATAACCACTCTTGAATCACAGGAAAATCTTACTTACAGCGAAACTTCAAAAATCCTTACTTCAGAAAAGTATGCAATCGCAGAAGAAAAAAATCAAATAACTTCAAAGCGTAAGCTTTCGTATGATAATGAAGATCGGCTTATTTCAGATTCTCTTACAGAATATTTTTACAAAGATAAAGAATACAAAGAACTCGACTATAGCTTTACTAAAAAATATGATTATGCATACAACGAAGGCGAAATACCTCCGGATTTCAAATATTATGAAAACGGTGTATTGAAAATGCTCAACAAGTATTCTTCGGAAAAAGGAAAATACGTAAGCGAGATTTTCTTTGATAAAACCTTCTCTGTAAAAACATATTATGAAAATGATGTCCGTGTAAAAGATGTATTTTATAATGGCGGAAAAGTTACGAGGGAAAAATTATATGATAAGATGGATTAGTGCTGTTTCTCGCCGTTTTGCACGCGTAGATAGAAAAGGCCGTTCTGCCGTTACTTCTGCTCTGGCAACTCTTGGAATCTGTTTTGGTGTTATGACTCTCACTGTAGTTATGAGTGTAATGAATGGATTTCAGATGAGTTTTATTGATGCAATTCTGGAAGTGTCTTCTTACCATCTGCGTGCAGTTGATGTTCCAGCAGAAGAAGAAGCGGCTCTTGTTGCAGCCTGTGAGGCAGATAAACATGTGAGATCCTGTGTACCCTTTTATGAGGCTCAAGCTTTGATGACAGGCTTAAAGGGTGGGGCTCTTGCAGTAAATGTCCGCGCTGCAGATGAAGCCATTTATTATGAAGACCAAGGCTTTAAGAAAGAATTAAAAATGCTGTCTGGTCAGTTTGATTTTTCTGAGCCGGATTCAATCGTTCTTGGAAGCACGCTTGCCCGTAACCTTGGTGTGCGTGTAGGCGGTGAAGTATCTCTTCTTGTTATGAGCGGTGGAAGCGACGTAGAACTTTTTTCTTCTGACAGAGTTTTTGTAGTTCGTGGAATCTTTACAACCGGATATGGAGAGATTAATAATTCTTACGCTTTTGTTGGAATGGATGCCGCTTCAAAATATTTTGGTGCTTCAGCAAAAAGAATCTGGGGAATTAAATTAAAAAAATATGATGATGATTTGAAGGCAACTGCAAGCCTTAATAAAAAACTCGGCTGGTCGAGCTCGACGGAACCACAAATTGTCTCATGGCGTAGCTTTAACCGAACTTTCTTTGGTGCACTCCGTATCGAAAAAAATATGCTTTTGCTTCTCGTAGCTTTGATTTTTGTTGTAGTAGCAATCAATATTTACAACGGAATGCGTCGCCTTGTTTTTGAGCGACGTACAGAAATTGCAGTTCTTTCTGCACTTGGTGCAAGACGAAGCGGAATAAAGGCAATCTTTATTATGCGCGGTTTTATTACAGGTACTGTAGGGGCTCTAACTGGAGTTGCTCTTGGGCTTCTTATCAGCTTTAATACAGATGTTGTTTTTACACTGGCTGCAAAATTAATGTATGGAATTCAGTATCTTATTACAGCTCTTACAGACCGAGCAAATCTGCAGTATGTACAGGTAAATTCATCTTATAATCTATATGCTTCAATTCCAGCCCGCGTATTTCCGGGAGAAGTTCTTGCAATCACATTGTTTGGAATCTTTTCTCCTTTGATTGCATCCTGGGCCGCAAGTAGAAATGTTTTGAAAATGACAGTTTCGGAGGTGCTTCATAATGAGTAATATCCTTACCATAAAAAATCTTGAAAAGGTTTATGAAACCGACAGCGAAAAACTTACAGTTCTTAAAGACTTGAATCTTACTGTAGAAGAAGGTTCAAAAATTGCAATTGTAGGTGAAAGTGGAAGTGGTAAAAGTACGCTGCTCAATATAATTGCAGGAATAGACAGTGTTACCAGCGGAACTGTTGTAGCCGGAACTGAAAAAAGCGGACTTTGGGAAGTCAACTCATTAAATGAAGCAAAAATGTCTGAATATCGTGCGCATTTTATTGGTTTGATTTTCCAATTTCATTATCTGCTTAAAGATTTTACTGCCCTCGAAAATGTTTATATGCCGGCCCTGATTGCGGGCCTTTCAAAAAAAGAAGCAATGGAAAGGGCTGCCGCACTTCTGGAAGATGTAGGTGTCAGTGAAAGAATGAACCATCTGCCATCGCAACTATCCGGCGGTGAACGCCAGCGAGTTGCCGCAGCTCGTGCTCTCATCAACGACCCGACCTTAATTTTAGCCGACGAGCCTACCGGAAACCTTGACCCTGCCAATGCACAAAAGATTGGTGAATTACTGTTTTCTATGGCAGACAAATACAAAAAAACGCTGGTCCTCGTAACCCACGATATGAACCTTGCTGCAAACGGCGACAAACAGCTTAGAATCGTGGAGGGCAGGCTTAAATGAAAATGAACTTAAGCTATTCATTGAAATTTGCAAAAAGCCTCATTTTTCCAAAAGCCGAAAAAAAATCCATCGCGAGAAAAAGCCTTTTTGGTGCGGTACTCTGCATAGGTCTCAGCATTGTTCCTCTAGTTGTAGTAACTTCCGTTACAAACGGAATGATTGATGGAATGACAGAGCGAATTATAGGACTTTCTACCAGCCACATTCAGGCTTATGTCGCACCGAATATCAGCAAGGTAAAAACTGTCGAAGCTTTTACAAAATATACTGCTGAGGCTACGGGGGTACGTGGTGTAGTAGCCGCATATCCTGAAGTTGAGATTTCTGCCCTTGCTGCAGGAAAAAATGGCCGTAGTGGAATAGAAATCCGCGCAATTGAGCCTGATATTTTTGTAAGAAATAAATCCTTTGCAAAGTTGTTCGAAGTTTGCGAAGGGGAACTCGGGGATTTTATATCTGCTGGGGGGGAGAAGCTTGGCATAATCGGCCAGAAGCTTTCAAAAGATATGGATCTTCACGCTGGTGACACCATCCGCATAATCACAACCCGTTCAGTCGGTGAAAATAACGAACGTATTGTTCCAAAGCTAACATCTTTTAAAATCGCAGCTGTAGTTTCTTCTGGTTATCAGGAACTGGATCAGTTCTGGGTATTTATTCCTTTAGAATCAGCATATTCTTCGCTTTCTATGGAAAGTGCAAATTACAATATAATGATAGAAACTCAGGATGCCTTTTCACCTGAGCTTGTAGCAATCCAAAAGCGTCTTGCAGATATTTTTGGCCGCTATGCTAACGTTTACCGCTGGGATCAGATTCATACCGCCGAGTTTGAAAACTTTTCTTCAACAAAGGTAATGCTTGTTTTTGTAATGATGCTGATTGTTCTTGTGGCAACCGTAAATATTTCATCAGCAATTGTTATGCTTGTTATGGAACGCCAGAAGGAAATAGCAATTCTCAAGAGTATTGGTGCTAAGCCTCGTGGAATCACCTTTGCTTTCCTTTTAGCGGCACTTTCGTGTGGGGCAGGCGGGCTTATAATCGGACTTCCAGTAGGGATCCTGCTTACAATTTTCTCAAATCAGCTTGTGCACGGACTTGAACGGCTTGTAAACTGGTTCAGTACTATGGGCGGAGGTGGCGAAGTTCATCTTATGGATCCGGCCTATTATTTAAGCGAAATTCCAGTTGAAATTCCTGTAAATCAGGTTATTCTTATAGCGGTGGCAGTTTTACTGCTTTCGGTTCTGGTTTCGTATCTGCCATCTAGAAAGGCAGGCCGCGAAAAACCTCTTGATATTTTGCGCAAGAATTAACATAATCGAGCCTTATGAAATGCTGCAGTGTGTGCGGATGCACCTTTGACCAAATTGCAAAGTCTCAGAAAATCGGTTGCGCCGAGTGCTATTATACTTTTGCAGACGAATTCCGTAAAACTCTCGAAAGCTATGGAATTTCAGGCGAGTATAAGGGCTCGCTTCCAAAACGTCTCAAAGGCTATCGTTCAACACTTGTAGACCGCATGACTATGCAAATAAAACTCGAAGAAGCAGTTGCTGCAGAAGATTACGAAAAAGCAGCATTGTATAGAGATTATCTTAAGGTTTTGAATCATGGCACGGAAATCAAAGACGGACAACAGTAAATCAGCCGGCAGTACGGCAAATTCAAGTGCCTGGTTCGCCGAGCCTGGTAAAGATGACGACATTGTAATTTCCACACGTGCACGACTCATAAGAAATCTGGCAGATTTTCCGTTTCCTTCAAAAATGACGGAAGACGACAAAGCCCGTGTTCAGGCCCTTGTTTATGATGCATTCAGTGGTTCAGAAGACTGGCATTTTATTGATATGGCTGGCATTTCACAGCCTGGCCGCCAGATTTTAAGCGATAAAAACATAATTAAAGATGAATGCAGTGCTGTAGCTATCAATTATGGTGACGAAAGTACCTCATGTCTTGTAAATGAGAGCGACCATATAAAAATTGCGGCCTTTGTTTCTGGTTTAGACTGCGAAAAGGCAATGGAAAAAGTCTATAAAGTTGATGAATTCCTGCAGAATAAGCTCCAGTTTGCCGCAAATATTGATTTTGGCTATCTTACTTCATATATAAAGGACTGTGGAACTGGTCTTAAGTTTACAGTAAGGCTTTTTATTCCTTCGATTGTTCTTTCGGGACAATTTGAATCAGTTGTGTCCATGGTGCGCGAAAAGAAGCTTTCGATTCAGCCGGTTTTCAAAAGTGAACAGATAGCTGATTTTTCGAACTGCATTTTTGATGTAAGTACTATGAGTTCTGCTGAAGGCACTGAATTAGACCAGATGGCCGTAATTCAGTCAGTTGCAAGCGTTATTTTAAAAACAGAACGCAAGATTCGCTCAAATTTTGCCGATAATAATCCTACAGTAGTCTTGAATTTTTTCAAGCAGAGTTACGCGCGGGCAATGTATTCTTTGCTTCTTTCGTATGAAGAGGCGGTAAGCATCATTTCTGCGGTAAAGTGGGGCTTGCAGCTCAAGCTTGTAAAAGGTATTTCAGAAAATGAACTGAACGGCCTGTATTATCGGGTTAAAGACGGTCATTTGAAATATCTTTGTGACAATTTTGCGTTTACTTTTGAAGACGACGTAAAATCCAGTGAAAACCTGCAGATTAAAAGATTAAGAACTATTGTAATTCAGCAGGCCTTTGAGGATATTGTTAATGAAAAACCTGTCTCCTAGAGCAAAAAAAATCTTGATGGTTCTGGCCCAGGATGAAGCCAGAAAAATCGGAAGCAATCAGCTTTTACCAGAGCATGTGCTTCTTGCAATTTTAAAATCAAAGGAAGGATTAGGATATTCAGCTATAGCAGAGCTTGGCTTGGATGCAGATAAACTTCAGCAGGCGGTAGAAACCTATTTTCGAGATGATATTCATACTCCGACTCTCGAATCAATTCCTAAGAGCCGCCGTTATCAGTTTATGATTGATATTGCCGATATTGAATCTTCGGCACTTCACAATAATTACATTGGAACTGAACACCTTCTTCTTGCCGCAATTCGTGACGAGGGCAGTGTAGCTGCAAAATTCTTTACTTCTGAAGGCTACACAATTATGGATGCCCGCTTTACCGTAATGGAACTTCAGGCAGATGGTGGTTCTTCTATCCGCCAGAAAGATGCAGAAAGCCTTGTAGATTCTGTTTTCCGTTCACTTTTGAATGATGATGCAGGAGGTGGACTTTTTGGTGTATTTGAAGATAAAAAGACCGAAAAGAAACAGCCTTCAGATAAGTCTAATGGCGCAAAACAGTCTTTCCTTGCAGAATACAGCCGCGACCTTACTAAACTTGCGCGCGAAAATAAAGATGATCCTGTGGTTGGACGCGATAAAGAAATTCACCGTGTAATTCAGATTCTTTCGCGTCGTACAAAAAATAATCCGGTGCTCACTGGTGAACCTGGTGTTGGTAAGACTGCGATTGTTGAAGGACTTGCTCAGCACATTGCAGCTGGAAAGGTTCCTGAGGGACTTTTGAACAAGCGCATTCTTTCTCTTGATCTTGCTGCAATTGTTGCGGGAACTAAGTACCGCGGTGAGTTCGAAGAGCGAATGAAAAAGATGATGAAGGAGCTTCAGGATAATAAAGACATAATCCTCTTTATCGACGAGCTTCATACAATCATTGGCGCCGGTGGTCCAGAAGGAACAATGGATGCTTCTAACATCATGAAGCCTGCCTTGTCTCGTGGCGAAATCCAGATTATTGGTGCAACAACAACAAAAGAATATACCCGTCACATCGAAAAGGACCTCGCACTTGAGCGCCGCTTCCAGGTTGTAAAGGTTGAAGAACCTGGTGATGATGAAACAGTAGAAATTCTCAATGGAATCAAAACAAAATACGAAAATTATCACAGAGTTATTTATGATGATGCAGTAATTCCTGCAATCGTAAAACTCAGCCGCCGCTATATTCCAGAAAAAGTTTTGCCGGATAAGGCAATTGATATTCTTGATGAAGCAGGTGCTGCAAAGAAGATTCAGGAAGAAGCTCGCCCTACAGAGCTTGCCGAACTTGAACAGAATATCAGCCAGCTGATTGAAGAAAAAACTGCCCTTGTAAAAAATCAGGATTACGAAAGTGCTGCATTGGTGCGCGACAAGGTTATTGATCTCAAACGCCGCCTCAATGTTTACAGCGACTTCTGGAAAAAGAGCGGAAACAGCGGAACAAAACGCGTAACAGTTTCTGACGTAGAACATATTATCAGCGAGATGACAGGAGTTCCTGTAGAGCGACTTTCTTCTTCTGAAGCAGAAAGAATTGTTCATATGGAAGATGAACTTCACAATACTGTAATCGGTCAAAACAGCGCCGTAAGCGTAATCTCAGGTGCTATCCGCCGTGCGCGTGCCGGTATTTCTTCTCCAAAACATCCGGTTGGTTCTTTTATTTTCTTGGGACCAACAGGTGTTGGAAAAACTCAGCTTGCTAAAGCCCTTGCTAAATATCTTTTTGGAAGCGAAGAATCTCTGATTCGAATTGATATGTCGGACTATATGGAAAAGCATACTGCCAGCCGTCTCGTTGGAGCGCCTCCAGGATACGTTGGTTATGAAGAGGGCGGTGTGCTTACAGAAAAAGTTCGCCGTCATCCATACTCAGTTGTTTTGTTAGATGAAATTGAAAAGGCTCACCCTGATATTTTCAACTTGCTTTTGCAGTTGCTTGAAGAAGGTGAACTTTCTGATAATCTTGGCCACACAGTAAACTTCCGCAACACCGTAATCATTATGACAAGTAATGCCGGTGCACGTCAGATTACAAATGAAGGACGTGTTGGTTTTGGAACTGTAGATGGCGTTATTCCTTATGAAGAAATCAAAGCTGGTGCAATGAATGAGCTTAAAAAACTCCTCAGCCCTGAACTTATCAACCGAATTGACGATGTAATTGTATTTGATGCACTTACTAAAAAAGAGGTTGCAAAGATTCTTGATATCCAGCTTGCAGAACTTGGCGAACGCCTTGCAGAAAAAGGACTTACAATCAATCTTAAGCCAAAGGCAAAAGAATACCTTATTGAAAACGGATATAATCCTGCAATGGGAGCTCGTCCTATGAAACGCCTGCTCCGCAAGGAAATTGAAGATCCTCTTTCTATGGAACTTCTTTCAAATGCCGGAAAAGATTTTAATACAGTTGCAATTGAGTGCAATAGTGGTAAAATTAAAGTGAAACTGGAGAAAGTTGAAAATGAAAAGAACAATATTTGTATCCCTTGCAATAAGTCTTATATCTCTTAACTTATTTGCAGAAGCAAAACAAATCCGCGTTGGACTTCTTAACGGTCCAACTTGTGTGCCTGCTGCATACCTTATGGAAAACGACAGCAGTATTTCAGGCGCTGAGCTTACTTATGAAAAGTTTGCTGAGCCACAGGCACTGCTTCCAAAAATGGTTAAGAACGAAATTGACATCGGCTTTATGCCTGCCAATGTAGCCGCTAAAGTTTATAATGCCGGCAACAAGTCAATCATCTGTTGTGCTGTTGTAGGACTCGGAAATCTTTCGCTCATCACAACTGATGAAAATATCCGCCGTTTTACAGACCTTAAAGGTAAAACTGTTTACGTTGCAGGGCAGGGCGCAACTCCTGAATACATGTTCCGCTATCTGCTGAAAGAAAATGGACTCACCTGGGATGGCGAAAAGCCTGATGTAAAAATGGATTTTTCAATTCCAACTGCACAGATTGCAGCCCAATTGATTTCTGGAAAAATCAAATATGCTGTAGTGCCAGAACCTTTTTCTACAATTGCTAAATCAAAATCAGATAAGGTTCGTGCAGCCCTTGATTTTCAGAAAGAATATCTTGAGCTTACAGGTAAAAAGCAGAACGAATTATATCCACTTTCTGTAATGGTTGTTCGTGCTTCTTTTGCAAAAGAAAATCCTAAACTGCTTAAGGCTTTCCTTTCAGAATATGACAAGGCTGTAAACTGGACAATCAAAAATCCTGCTGCTTCTGGTGCTCTTTCAGAAAAACACAGTCTTGGTCTTGCTGCTTCAGTTGTTGAAAATGCAATTCCTGTTTCAAATTACACTTATGTGCCGGCTGCATCTGCAAAAAAAACTCTGGAAGATTTGTTAAATCTTTTCCTCGAGGGAGATAAAACTTCAATAGGTGGAAAGCTCCCGGACGATAGTTTTTACTATAAAAAATAAAAAGGAATGAATAGAATCAAGATTTTTAAAATCCTTTCTCCATTCTTTTTTCTCCTTGCATGGTATGCGGTAGCTGCAATAGTAGCAGCGCCGCTAATCCTTCCTTTTCCGCATCAGGTAATTAAAAGATTATTTGAGCTTGCCGTAACCGTAACATTCTGGAAAGCCTTTGCCTTTACTTTTTTGCGTGTAATCATTTCCTTTTTGATTTCATTGATTTTAGGATTTTTCTTAGGACTTATAGCCGCAGATTCAAAAGCCTTTTCAGCTTTTATAGATTTTCCTTTAGAATTGAATAGAGCAACACCTGTAATTGCATTGATTCTACCAGCCTTATTCTGGTTCACTTCTGATATAGTTCCAGTTTTTGTTTCAGTTTTAATGTGTCTGCCTATCATAATTACATCAGCTGAAAAAGGCTTTGAAAAAACTCCAGAAAATCTTGAAAAAATATTCAAAGCAAAATCCCGCAGTTTTACCGGAATAAAAGCCTTCTTACATATACGTCTTCCTTCTGCAACTCCAGCTTTATTATCAGGTGCTGAATCTGCCTTTGGACTTTCGTGGAAGGTTGTTGCAGCAGGAGAAGTTTTGAGTATTCCTCGTTATGCTTCAGGTTCACTCATGCAGCTGGCTCAGGTGCATCTTGAAACCTGCGATGTACTGGCAATTACTCTTGCACTTGTTCTTATCAGCTGGTTGCTTGAAAGTGCATTTAGAAAAATCAGTAGTAAAAATGATAAAAAGACGTTATAATTGATAGGATATAGAGGTTTTTATGATTAAAGAATTTTTACCATATGACATGGTGAGAAATGACGCGCTCAAACTTGCGCACAAAATTTATAAGGACGGATTTATCCCTGATGTAATTTACTGCTCACTTCGTGGTGGTGCCTACATGGCAAATGTTATCAGTGAGTATTTTAAGATTATCAGCAAGCGAGAAAGCTTTCATCCTGTTTTGTATGCAGGAGTAGTTGCACGTTCTTATTCAGATGTTGCTCAGCACACAAAAGTATTTATTGACGGCTGGACATATCCACCAGAGAATTTAAGACCAGGAGACAAGATTCTTTTAGTTGATGATATCTTCGATTCTGGCCGCACAATCAATTCACTTGTAGAAACTTTAATTAATAGTCGTGGTATGCCACGCGAAGACATTAAAGTTGTTGTTCACGATTACAAGTATTTTACTTATCAGAAAGAACAGCTTCCAATTCAGCCAGATTACTGGTGCCGTAAGTTTGTAATCAATAATCCGGATGAAAACCGCTGGATTCACTACATGAGCCACGAGCTTGTAGGTCTTTCAAAAGAAGAGCTTGAGAAAAATTACTATTCTCAGGATCCTGAATTGAGAGACATTCTTGGGCCTTTCCTTGAAGCTTAAGTTCAGGAAATAAAAAAATTAGGACGGGATATGAAAAAAAAGTTACTTTCAGTGTTTATCTTGATGGCTACTCTGCTTGTTTTTCCGCTTACTGCCGAAATCACATTGCTTAGTCCGTGTGAAGGTGTATGGGCTAACCGCCAGATGCTTGTAATAGATAATTCTGAGGGTGGCGATTTTTTCTATTCCGTTGATGGAGCTGATCCGGAGACATTTGGTTTTGCTTATGACGGACCAGTTCTTCTTGATGTGGCAGGCGAAGTTCAACTTAATGTTACACGTATTACAGGCGGAGGCAAAAAAGAAAATGCTTCTGTTTCTTATACCGTATTGCCGGATGATGCTTCAAAAACTGATTATAAAAATTTTGTTCAGACATTTTTTGATGGTGGAATTTTAAATTACAGTGCTGGAAGTGAACTTGTAATTCCAAAAGATTTTTACTTCTATCTTGGGCTTCCACCAGAAAACTTTATGCCTGCACGTACCTTGAGTCTTTCTTCTTCAAGTGTACTTTCGCGATATATTCCTTGTACAATTTTCGATAAGTCTCGCAACGTAAAATATCGTTTTATTATCAAAACCTATCCGCAGTCAGCAGGTGTATATAGTCATCGTGATATTCCTTTTGAAATCTCTGATTGGGAAACAATCACTTTTGTAAATAACAATTTTATTTATAAAGTTGATTCTGAATACTGGGGCTTACCAACAGAACCTCGTAAAATTGACCGTACTACAAGTCATATGATCAGCTGGCAGCCTCTTGAATATGATTCTGCAAATCCTGTTGAGTTTTTTGTACTCCCTCCTAAACCGGAGATTATCCGCGAAGATCTTGAAGACGGAAGTGTTGAATGTTATATCCGTGGTGATGATTCCTATGCACTTGGTGTAATGAATGTAGACGGAACATATTCTGAATTATTCCAACGTGTCGGAATTGATGCATTTTATGGAGATGATGTTTCTGGCACACTTTCTCTGGGAGTTTTTGCAAATTCAGTTTATCAGGGAAAAATGAATGTTTCTTATAACATAAATCGTCGCCCTCCACAGATGCCGGTTGTAAAGTCCAATGCAGAAGGGTTTGTTTCTCGTGGTTCAGTTGATGTAAAGATTACAGGTTCGCGCGGTTGTGATTTGTATATTGCCGTAAGCGAACCTCTTACAATAACCGAAGAAGAACTTTCATATCCTGCTGATAATGAATTGTTTAAGGAAGTTCAGTTAGGAAGCTTCAAAAAAGTAAAGGGAGAAAACTATAGCCTTCGCTGGGCTCAGAATGGCTTAAAACCTGTTTATTATAAAGTTGCAGCCTATTCTAAAAATGAAGAAAATCAGAGCAGTACAATAGAGTTTGCTGTTATAATTGACCAGTCAAATTATTATTTTGATGCCACTGGTGATTCTGCACTTGCAGATGGTACAACAGCTCATCCGTTTACAAAATTCAGCCAGCTAGCTGAAGCTCTCGAAAAGCAGAGAGTTGTAAAGCTTAGTGTAAAGGGTGAAATGAAAATTGATGCTGCATATAATATTAATGCTAATTTCGAAATTACAGATGGTGGAGATGCACGACTCAAGTTTGGGCCGGATGGTTCTCTCATAGTCAAAGCTTCTACCTTTGAGATTTCTGACTGCCGCATTTCAAATACTGCAGACTTGAGTAAAAAATCAATTGTGCCTCTTATCAAACTTGAGAACTCAGTGCTCACTATGAAAAATTGTATTATCTCTGCAGACTTCGCTAGAAATGGTACAGTAATTGATTCAACTAACGGAATCATAAATCTTTCAGAAACAATGGCAAGCGTAAATGCTGTTTCTTACGTATCGTTTATTTCAGCAGTAAAATCACGTCTTTCTTTGCGTAATTCTTCTATAAGTACAAATGCTGAAACAAGCGTTGTGATTTCTGCTGATGGCGGAAACCTTACAGCACAAAAGAATGATTTCTTAGTTAGCGGTGGTAGCGGACGAATTGCAGAACTTTTTGGTGTAACGGCTGCGTTCAAAGAAAATAATTTTAAGGCTCGTCTTACAAATAACGCAAGTAAGATTCAGCCGGTTTATGCAAATAAAGCTTCAAAGCTTACAGAAGAAAAAAACTCTGTTCAGGGATTCTAAATTGATTTTTGAAGTAGGTTTTGATGAAGCGGGTAGAGGACCTCTGGCAGGTCCTGTTAGTGCCGCAGCAGTTATTCTTCCATCAGATTTTCCTTTTGAAATTCTTAATGACTCAAAAAAGCTGAGTGAAAAAAAACGCGAGGCTGCAGAAATCATTATAAAAGAAAAAGCCTGCTGGGGAATTGCGCTTGTAGATCATCAGAAAATAGATGAAATCAATATTCTCGAAGCAAGTATGCTTGCAATGAAAAATGCCTTCGATGAAATGAAGAAAAAACTACCTGTCTGGTGTGAAAACAATGGTCTGGATTTTTCTCAAGTGTCATTAAGTGGAATTACAGATGGAAACCGCTGTCCTGATATTCCGATAGAATGTCGCTGTGAGCCAAAAGCAGATGGAAAATATACCTGTGTAATGGCAGCAAGTATTCTCGCTAAAACCTGCCGTGACCGACTTATGTTAGAAATGGATAAATTATATCCGGAATACGGCTACGCAAAACACAAAGGTTATCCGACCAAAGCGCATAGGGAAGTGTGCCACAAAATAGGGCCATCACCGATACAGCGACTAACTTTTAAGTATTAAGCGACTAATGTCATTCCCGTGCTTGACACGGGAATCTGTACAATACAATCCGTTATAGATTGTCGGGTCAAGCCCGACAATGACATTTATCTCGTAATATTCCTCAGCCAGCCCTTTTTGTAATAATGCCTGATAACAAAGGGCATCTTTTCAAACTCATCAAGGAAGAGAATAAAGTATACCCAAAGTGGTGGAAGCTTTAATACAAATGCAGCCAAAAGTCCTAGTGGAACTGAAACTGCCCACATGTTGATGCAGTCTGCAACAAAGCCAAACTTTGCATCTCCGCCTGCACGGAAAATACCGCAGATCAAAACTGTATTAATTGAAGCCCCAATCAAAGAGTATGAATTAATAAACAAAAGAACGTTTCGATAATGTGCAGCAGTCTCATTCAAATCAGCAATATAAGGGAGAATAGGGTAGCAGCAAAGTAAAAGCACTGCACCGAGTACTCCAGAGATAATTGTTACACGGGCAAGACGGCTTGCATTGCGTTCTGCAACTTCCATATCACCGGCACCCATATATTTACCTACAACAATTGCACCACCATAAGCCATACCAAAACACAAAACAGAACCCAGCTGGCGGACAGTATTTACAACCGAGTTTGCCGCAACAATATCTTCACCAAGGTGGCCCATAATTACCGAGTACATTGCAAAAGCAGCCCCCCAGACAAGCTCGTTTCCAACTGCCGGCATTGAATAGCGGATAAAGTCTCTTGTAAGCAATTTGTTGCGTCTGAAAACACAAGAAACAGAAAAATGAACATCTTTTTGTCGGCTGGCGTAAATAAAGCAGATTACCATTTCTATAAAGCGGGCGATAGAAGTTGCAATTCCAACTCCGGTAATTCCCATCTTTGGAACACCTAAAAGTCCGAAAATGAAAACTGCATTTAAGCCAATGTTCAAAAAGAGACTGGTTGTAGAAGTAATGGTTACGATTTTTACACGTTCAATACTTTTAAAACCTGCCTGGAACATCTGAGAAAAAGATAGACATACATAAGAAAAACTTGCTGCCCTCAGATATTTACAACCTTCAATAATGAGACCTTCATCTTTTGTGAAAATCAACATCAGTATTCGCGGATAAAAAGCTGCAATAAGAGCTACAAGAATCTCGACTGTACAACAGATTCTAAGACCAATTCCAAGAAGTGTTTTGATAGATTCAGTATCTTTCTTTCCCCAGTACTGGGCACCAAGCATTACAAGACCAGAAGAAAGTCCTGTAGAAACCATAAAAAGAATGAATGCAACGTTACCCGCAAGAGAAGAGGCCGCAATAGCAGTCTGCCCGATGTAACCAAGCATGATTACATCCGCAGAGTTTACGGCAGAGGAAATAAGATTCTGAATGGCCATCGGCTGTACAACATTCCGAAGGTCTTTATAAAAGGTTTTTGCTTCGTTAGTCATTAGATTTTTTAGAAACGATGTGAATTACCTTACCTGTGCGTTTAATTCCATCGTCGGCGCGTTTTTCTGATTTTTCGCCTTTGTCAGACTTTACGCGGTAAACTTTCTTTGCTCCGCTGCCATATTTAGCTTCTTTTTCAGCTTTCTTTTCGCGGGCAGCCTTCTGGCGCTGCTTTCTGTCTTTTTCAACAAAATCCAAAGATTTTTCGAGTCCCTGAAGGAACTTCTGCATATCTTCAGCAAAAATAGCAATCTGATGGCGGTCAGCTTCAACACCATCACGATTCTTGCTTTCTACGATCTGAAGAAATACATCTCCAGTGCGGTTTTCTTTAACATTGAAAAAATACGAACGATTGTCCAAAAAGATTTGAGTAGTAAAAAGTTCTCCACGTGCTCCCATAATATAACTCCTTGTTCCCGTTTTCGGGCTATAATATCGAGGGAGAGCCCTTATAAAACATCGTAAAGAACCTTCCCTTGTAATTTTATGAATTGCTCCGCATTTGTTGCGGTTTTATGTAATTTAACATAAAGAAAAATAAAAATCAATTAGTAAATACCTGTCATCCTCCGAAGAAAAAATGTTATCCTCCGGCTTGACCGGAGGATCCAAAAAAAAACAAGAAATTTAAACTTGCAAAATTATAACAATCGTCTTATAGTTAAATATTATATGATTTAAACCACCGTTTAAATCAAACACCTGCCTCACAGGCAGGAAAAAAATCTCCGCATCATGCGGAAAACTTTTAGGAGATGTTACTATGAAAATGGTAAAAAAAATTTTGTTGGGATTGGCTGCTACAGCGGCAGTTGTTACATTTGTAAGTTGTGCTGAAAAAAATGATGAAAACAACATGCTCGATGTAAAAGGTGATAGTTGTTCCATTGATTATACAAATGAAACAGATGGTTATAGCCGCGGTTTCCAGACATTAAAAACTAAACATGTTGATGGAATTTGTAAAATTACAATAAACAAAAATTCAGCAAAAGATGGTGTATTAGGATACATTTTTAACTTTACCGAAAATGCTGATAAAACTGATAATTTTACTATTGCTGGTGTTCGTATAAATGGGACAAAATTGGAAGGTTATGTATCTGACTATAAAAATGTAGGCGGTGAATATTTAAGTAAAGGGTCTGATTTCTGTGATGCAGCTGGAATACAGGTTGGTGAAAATAATTGTGAAGCAACTTGTTCAGAATCTTTTTCAGGTATATGGAAAACTTTGAAAACTGGTGTAGGAAATGAAGTTTCTGTATGGGTTGAATTAGTTGCTAATGATAGTACATCTGTTAATAGACAGGGTACAAAGAATACTTATACAGTTAATTTCTATGACCATGATCCTGAAAGAACGCTTAATAGTGATTCTATAGTTTATAATGCATCAACTACAAAACTTGCTTCTGCTACTGGAATTGCACTTAATAATCCACTTGAAGAAAATGTAGAACATTTCTCTGCTACAAAAGGGCAGAGCAAATTTGGTTTCTATGCAAATGTTTATGGTAAACAGACTTTAAAAGGTACCTGGAAAATTGATTCAATTTATCATGAAGCAGAAGAAATCGAAGAATAGTTAATTTCATATAGCATAAAAAAATACCTCGGTTTGTTAAAACCGAGGTATTTTTCTTTAATTTAAGTTGTTAACATTATTCTTCAATTTCTTCGGCTTCTTGGTAAGTTCCGCAGAATTTCCAAGAACCTTTTAAAGTTGCATTAGCATCAATTCGTGCATAAACTGCAATTCTGTTTTGTTTGATATCAGATTCTTTTCCTGATTCAGGGATTTCAATTGCATTAGCAATTTTTCCAATATTTCCAGAAACACTGCATCCGTTTATAGCTGTTTTAGGTAAATCAATTAGACTAACACCTTGTGGTAAGTCTGTTAAATCCAAATCATTGATTTTCATTTCTTTACCATCAGTTGGTTCACCTTTCAGAAGAGCAAATTCATATTCACCTTTTATATTTGCTTTACAATATACATAAAATGTACTTGGAAGATTTTTAATATTTGAGTTACTTAATTTAAAATACTCAACTTCTTTAGGTTCTCCAGCAGCAGCATCTGTTGAAGCACCAAAGTTTTTTGCTTGTATATCTACAATTCCAGTATATTTTGAAACATAGAAATCATAACTAGAACTTTTACTAGAACCAAGTCCAATAATATAGAAATCTTTTGCATTCTTATTATCTGCATTTTCTTTAAGATCGAAAATAACCCCCATTTTACTGTTAGCACACTCTTCAGGATTATCAAATGTAATTTTAACAAGTGCACCAGCATGTTTTAATGAAGTAGATTCATAAGCACGATATTCCTCAGATTTTGTGTTTTCGTAATCAACCTTATAATTACTTCCAGAACCTGTAATTGCATTTTCAGGATCATCCTGCATCTTACATCCTGCAATTACCAAAATAGTTCCTGTAACTACCAATCCCAACAAAATTTTTTTTACCATTTTCATAGTAACATCTCCTAAAAGTTTTCCGCATGATGCGGAGATTTTTTTTGCCTGCGTGTGAGGCAGGTGTATGATTTAAACGGTGGTTTAAATTGGAGACTTTTGCTTTGCTATGTCAGGTAGCTTTTAATTTGTTGCTCGATGTATTTTACGTTGAGTGGGCTCGTTGTTGTTTCCATGGTTATAATCAGGTTTTTTCCGGGGATGATTTGAATGCTGTTATATTGTTGCAGCTTTTGAACTGCGTTTTTAGCATATTCTGGATTATCCATCATTCCGAAGTGTTCCCAGTATAACTCCTGGCGGGTTCGAACATTGAGACAGTAAAAATCTGGATAGATATTTATTCCGTTTTTTAATCTTAACGGGTATTCATAACGATAGGGGATTCTAAAGCGATTTAGACTGTCTGCTATTTGAACTTCTGATTTTGAGCGGACACGTTCACCTTTTGTTGTAAATAATTGTGGTGCATCTTCTGAAAAGGGGTGGCCAGTCCATTCTACCTTCTGCCATTCTTCAATAAATTGTTCATCAAGTAGTGTTATTGGTTTAATGAGTTTGCGTCGTGGGGGACATAGGTTATTGTAAAAATTGGAAATGGCTTTACCATTTTCTGTTTCTTCAAAATATGCTTCCAGAGTTCTTATTTCCTTCTCTAAAAGTTTGATTATCCTCAAATAGTATGTTCTTTGTGCTAATTGAGCTGCGAGTTTCATTTTGCCTTTTGGAATATAAGTTCCTGGATTGTCAGCTTCTGATGTGGCATAGTACTCAATATGTTTTTCTTTTTGTGAGATCCTAAGACTGCCTTCTGGCAACCTGCGTGTTTCCTTTTCAACTTCCTTTTGTGTTTGCTTCAGCAGCTGGAGTCTTTCTTCTAGTTTTTGCTGAATTGTGTCTGGGGCTAATAATTCTATAATCATGTCTTTCTCCATTTTATTTTTGTAGGTTCTTGTTTTCCGATTAAAATATAATTATGGCCTTAATAGTCGGAACTATTTTTCAACCAATGTGATATTTTCCGACTAATATTTGACTTAATGGCTTTTAGTCGGAACAATTATGCTTATAAATATTCAATTTTAATATTACTTCCGACTAGAAAAGAACTAAATGCCTTATAAGTCGGAAAAATTTGTATTACCTCCCTGCCTGTTAGACGAATAATGTATGTCCTCCCTCGATTTATTCCGACTAAAAAGTGAACAATTTTCCTCTAGTGGGAACAATTCCTTTTATCAGCATTTTTTCAAGCGATTCCATCCTACTAAAAATAGGCCTATCAGTGTTTAGTAGGAAAATTCCTAAAATTCAAAAAAATACGCACTAAGCAAAAAATCCTCTATATATAAATTCTCCACGATGTGCGTTTTTCGGAAGTGATTTTGCATTATTTGTGATTTTTTTATAAAAAAAGTTCACTACAGGCTTTGGCAAGAAGCCACTACGCTGCAGAAGAAGTCAATGAGGGCACCTCAATCGACTGAGGCTTGCTGAATGACTAAGAAGGCAAAGAACCTCCTAGAAATAAATCCGAGAAATCTTTATTATATTTTCAGCTACATTTAGGAGATTCAGATGAACAAAGCAAAGGAACTTTCCAGTCCGATTGATAAGGCGGTTTTTGATTATAATTTGATTGAAGATGGCGACCGTATTTTGATTGGGGCGAGTGGGGGAAAGGACTCTACTGCGCTGCTGGAATATTTTTCGGCCAGGGCTAAGCGTAAGGACTGTAATTTTGAGTATAAGGGCCTTTTTATAAAAAATGATTTTGCTCCTGAGTTTCCTGCTGGTATTAAGGCTTTGCTTGATGAATGGAATGTTCCTTTTGAACAGATTAATGTAAATACTCTAGAGCGCGTAAAAGAAGGTCACAAAATGAACTGCTGGTGGTGTTCAACTCAGCGTCGTACAGAGCTCCTTCGTTATGCTATGGCTAACGGTTATAACAAAATTGCGCTAGGGCATCACATGGATGATATTCTTGAAACTCTTCTTATGAATATGATGGGCCGAGGTGAACTTGCCACAATGCCACCAAGACTTAAATATGATAAATATCCAATTACTATAATAAGACCTCTTTGTTTTGTTACAGAAGCTCGTTTAATTGAACATGCAAAGGCTGGCGGATATTCAGGCTTTACCTGTACCTGTAACTATCAGGATAATTCTGGCCGAAAGGCTGCTAGAGCCAAACTTGAAGCCCTCACAGATGGCGACGAGGCAAAGAAAAAGCGGCTTTTAGTTTCGTTGAAAAACATCAAGCCGCTTTATTTGTTGTAGGAAATCGTGTCATGCTGAACTTGTTTCAGCATCTATAAAAAAGATCCCGAAACAAGTTCGGGATGACGAGCTACCGTATATTCTTCTCAATGAAATCTTTTTTCAATTCCATCAATTTTTCGGTGAGTGATACCTTATAAATATGTGGATTCAAAATACGTTTGTATGATTCATCAAAGCTTTCGAGCTGGCTCTGCATTGTTGTGCGACTGATCTTAAGCTGTTCTGAATCTGGAAGACGTTCTTCTACACGCTTTCCACCTTCGAGGCGTTTTTTCAAAAGGGGTTCAACCTTTGCAGCCTTGCATGTGAACTGGCGGTAGTCTACCATTGGATGGTGATAGCGGTATTCTTTGCCTTCTTCAATAGTTTCACCTTCGAGAGCGAGAATATCAGCCAATGCCATTCCATTCTCATCAAAAAGACGGAATACGTTTTTGATTCCAGGGTTTGTTGTTTTTGCCGGATTATCAGAAAATTTCATTGCAGGAGTCATGCTGTCTGTAGCCTTATCATGGCGTGCAGCAAGCTTATAAACACCTGTGAATGATGATTCATTTCCACCTGTTACCATGTGAGTACCAACACCCCAGCTGTTGATTGGTGCACCACCTGCTACGAGGGTAGTAATGATTTCTTCTGTAAGTTCGTTTGATACGCTGATCTTTGCCTGAGGATAGCCTGCACGGTCGAGTTCTTTACGAACTTCACGAGTCAAATATGAAATATCTCCTGAGTCGAGGCGAACACCAAAGTTATAGCCTTTTTCAACAAGTTCGCCACCAGCGATGATTGCATTTTTAATACCAGAGTGCAAAGTATCGTATGTATCAATAAGGAATACTGAATTTTCAGGATAGATTTTTGCATACTCACGGAAGGCTTCGAGTTCAGAAGAGTGAGACATAATCCAAGAGTGAGCCATAGTTCCCATTACAGGAATTCCGAATTCTTTTCCAGCCAAAGTGTTTGATGTTCCTGCAGCACCACCAATATAAGCGGCGCGGGTTGCGCTCATTGCTCCATCTGGTCCCTGTGCACGGCGAAGACCAAATTCCATAATTGGAGCTTTTTTAGATGCAAGCCAGATGCGGGCAGTTTTTGTTGCAATAAGACTCTGGAAGTTTACGTGATTCAAAACAAGACCTTCGAGAATCTGTGCTTCAATAAGATTTGCATGAATGCGAACGAGTGGCTCCTGTGGGAAAATTACTGTACCTTCGTCCATTGTGTAAAGGTCACCGGTAAAGTGGAAGTCGCGCAGGTAATCCAAAAAGCCCTGTTCAAAAATCTTCTGCTCTGCAAGATATTTAATGTCATCTTCGCTGAAGCGGAAGTCCACAAGAATATCCATAAGAGTTTCGTTTCCGGCAAGAATAGAAAATCCGCCGTTAAAAGGATTTTTGCGGAAGAACATATCAAAAACAACTTCCTGATTCATGTTCTCCTTCCAGTAGCCCTGAGCCATAGTAAGCTCATAAAAATCCGTAAAAAGTGCACTGTTAATGTAATTCATATTGGTTCCTTTATGTGTTTAATGTTTATTGTAAATCCGGGTTGTGAGGCCGCGGACTGTATTTATATGTAAATCTAGCTCCAAGATATCTACCTATGAAGCGGCTCAAAAATGCATTGATTCGCCACTTAGGTCTGTAAAGAGCAACTGTTTTTCCCTTGAAGGCACGTCGCAGACATTGAGCCACAACCTTCTGAGGAGGGAAGCCGCCTTTTACTTCTTTGCGAGCTCCATTAGAAGCAACGTTTGCAAATTCAGTACTGACAGATCCCGGACACAAAGCGCAAACTTTTATTCCCTTATCATGAAGCTCTGCAGCAAGTGCAACAGAAAAACTCAATACATAAGCTTTAGTTGCTCCGTAAACAGCAAAATTTCCAAGCGGTAAAAATGCTGCAAGAGAAGCTGTGTTTATAATCACAGAGCCGGCTTTAAGATAGGGCAGTGCAATTCCACAGATTCCAGTAACGGTAGTACAGTTGAGCTCAATCATATCCATCTGGCGGTTGATTGAAGTTTCTTCAAAAGGACCGTAAGTTCCAAAACCTGCATTATTAATCAAAAGCCCAATTTCAATTTCGCCTTCTGCTTCAATAAATGCCTTGAGTCTTGCAACGCCTTCTTTTCCTGCAACATCCATTGAAACAGGGCGCACACAGTTAAAGTTTTTTTCAGCATTCAGCGAAGCGGCTAGTGCTTCCAGCTTTTCTGTACGGCGTGCAATAATCCAGATTTCATCATAGCTGTATTTTTCGCAAACCTGACGAGTAAATTCTTCACCAATTCCTGAGCTTGCACCTGTAATTATCGCAATTCGCTTCATATTTTCTATTATAATGAACACAGTTTTTTTAGGGAATAGGGAGAATATGGTAGAATAGGAGGGGAAAGCCTTCCCCCCGCTCCAACCGCCTATGGCGTTTTCCGCTCCCCCTTCTCCTAAGGGGCAAGCCCCTTAAAATCCCCATAGACAACTTAACTCAAAACTGAATTCTTGCTATAATATTTGTTCTATGAAATCAAAAGCCTTCCTGCTTATTTTACTTTCATTTTTCTTAATTTCCTGTACAGATAAACAGACAAAAAAAGAAATAAAAACACATGAAGCTGCAGCTCAAATGCAGACATATATAAATCAGATAAAAACAGAAAGGGAAGCAACCCTTACCCGATATGTGTCATCTCTTCCACTTGAACAGAAAATTACCCAGATGTTCATAGAAAATCTTGAAGGATGCACAAACTTCCGTTCATATGAAACAGTGGGGGCAATGACTGGTACTGATGATGCAACTCCACTTGTAGCCGGCGGATATATTTTCTTTTCTTTTAATATCGCTCCAGACCGCACCCAGATGCAGTCTTTTACAAACTCAATCCGGACATACTGTGATGAATATGGAATAATTCAGCCGTATCTTTGCGTAGATCAGGAAGGAGGATGGGTTAGCCGTCTCAAAAAGTTGAATCCAAAACTCCCTTCGAATGATAAGGTTGCACAGGAGTTTGATGTTTCTCAAAGCTACAAACTTTATTGTGAGCAGGCGGCCGGTATGAAAGAGCTTGGTTTTGATATGAATCTTGCGCCTGTGGTAGAAGTTTGCACAGATGATAATAAAGAGTTTCTTGACGGCCGCAGTTTTGGAAATCTCTCACAGGTAATAAACTATGGTCGTGCCTGTATAAATGCCTATGAGAATAATGGAATTGCCACAGTTCTAAAACATTTTCCGGGAAATACAAATACAGACCCTCATACAGGCTTGCCAGAAATCAAACTTTCAGAAGCTGAACTTTTGCAGAGCGTTGAATCCTTCCGTGAGTTAGTTCAGTATGAGCCGGTTGCAGTCCTTATGTCGCACGCCCGCACTACAGCAATAGATAACGGAGTTCCAGCCTGCCTTTCCAAAGTCTGGGTAACAGATATCCTTAGAAATCAATATGGTTATGAGGGGCTTATTTTTTCTGATGATATTTTTATGGGCGCTCTTGCAGATAATGGTTACCCGCCTGAGGTTGCAGCAATTCGTGCTGTTGATGCTGGAATAGACTGTATAATGATTTCGGAAAAGCGTTTTGCAAAAGCTGGAAAAGTTTTGTATCAGCGAGCCTTGCAGGATAATGCTTTTGCTCGTAAAATTGATGAGGCAGTTACACGCATTCTCAAATATAAAATAGAGGCAGGTTTGTTTGATGAGCAAAAAATCCGCTAAGAGTAAATCTCAGACAAAGGAAAAACTCTTTGGTGCAGAAGGTTTTGAACAGTATTATGGCGAACTATATGGAGAACGCTGGCAAGCCTTAAAAGATTCTTTTGCAGGCGAGGGGAGTTCTGTTGAATACCATGTAACAGGAGCTGAAAAATCTTACTTTCTGGACAGCGCTTCTGTACTTGCCGCCCTCTGCCTGCCGCTTGATAACTCAGAAGACCTCCTCGATCTTTGTGCCGCGCCCGGCGGTAAAACCCTCGTCCTTGCTTCCCGAATGCCTGCCGACGCAAAGCTTTCCTCAAACGAACGCTCACCTGAACGCAAACATCGCCTTTCAACGGTTGTTCAGACTTGTCTTCCGCCAGAAATCTCCGAACGCGTAATAACTTCTTGCAGTGACGGAGCTACCTGGTGCACGCGCCAAAACGAATGTTTCGACCGAATACTTTTAGACGCTCCCTGTTCTTCAGAACGACACGTAATTGCCGATCCAAAATATCTCAACAACTGGTCGCCATCCCGCATTAAAACCGTTACTACTGAACAGTGGGCACTTCTTTCTTCTGCCTATCGACTTCTTCGTCCTGAAGGAATCCTTTTATATTCAACCTGTGCACTTTGTCCTCAGGAAAATGACGAAATGATTGAACGTCTTTATAAAAAGTTCAACAAAGACGGTACAGCATTCAGCCTTCTTGAGCCAGCTCCCCAGCTTGAAGAGATCTCTGCGTTTGTACAAGATCTCGAACTTCCAGGCTTTGAAAAAACAAAATACGGATATATGATTATGCCAGATAAGCAGAATGGCGCAGGACCTATTTATTTTTCCATTATATGTAAACAAAAATCATGCTTTATCTCTTGATTTTTTTTGATTATCATTCATAATAGAAATGATATGAGTGAAATAAAAAAAGAAGAAGACAAACTACAGCGTATTATTGAAATCGAGCGCGAACTTGGAGAAATTCAGGACGTTGACGTTCTTCTTGAACGTATTCTTACCGAAACCCGCAAAATTGTAAATGCGGATGCAGGTTCAATATATGTCGTAGAGGGTGATAAGTTAAAAATCAAGTATGGTCATAACGACACTTTCTTAAAGGAATTGGCCCCTGGTGAAAAACTTCCATATACAAGTTTTTCGTTCCCAATTAATGAAAAACAGATTTGTGGATATGTAGCAATTTCTGGTAAACCTTTAAATATCAAAGACTGTTATAAAATCCCGGAATCAAAACCATATAAATTTAATAAAAACACAGACATAACAACTGATTACCGTACAAAGTCAATGTATACAATTCCACTCAAAATGGCTAATGGTAATCTTCTTGGTGTTCTTCAGATTATTAATGCAAAAGATGAAGATGGAAACATTATAGCTTTCGATGATGAAGCAGAAATGTTTATCGGACACTTTGCAACAGCTGCCGTTCAGGCTTTGCAGCACGCTTATCTTACTGCAAACATGGTAAAACGAATGCTCAAAATGTCTGAGTTCCGTGATCCAAAAGAAACTTATCCTCATATCGAACGCGTTTCTTCTTATTCTCTCGAAATTTACGACCGTTGGGCATTTAATCATAATATTCCTGAAGCAGAAATCCATCGTTACCGCGATAACCTTAAGATTGCGGCTAAATTCCATGATGTTGGAAAAGTTGGTATTTCTGATGTTATCTTAAAGAAAGCATTCCCTCGTTTTACAGATGAGGAACGCAATATTATGAAAGGCCACACTTGTATTGGTGCTCAGCTTTTTGATCCTCCAGAGTCTTTGCTCGATGTAATGTCTCAGGAAGTTGCTCTTCATCACCACGATAGATGGGATGGTGGTGCATCTGGATATCCTGGACGCATTTCTTTGAGTGATTTTTCTGTAAAAGATGGAATCGTTCCTCTTACTGAACCTTTAAGTGGAAAAGATATTCCGCTTTCTGCACGCATTGTTGCAGTAGCTGATGTTTTTGATGCTTTGAGTCATAAACGCTGTTATAAGGAAGCATGGACAATTGAAGATGCCTTTACTGAAATTATGAATAATTCAGGAACTCAGTTTGACCCTGAAGTTGTTCTTGCATTTATGCAGGTAAAAGACCGAATTTGTTCTATTCAGATGGCATACCCAGATGAGCCGGAAGACTAATTCTTTGCATTACGTAAAAGTCTGTGTATAACCTTATCAAAAGAGTTCGCGAATTCCGCGAACTTTTTTTTGTCATAACCTTCGTGGTGATGTTTTACCAGACCAATTTGAGCAAGCTGCAAATCAAAATCTCTGGTACTTAAACGTTCTTTTATCATTTCGCGGGTAAACTCTGTACCTCTGTCATTAATGCAGCTTATTCCTTTTTCAACAAGACGGTCTGCAAAAACTATATCGCGGGTAATAATCAGATCACCGGTTTTGCAATTATCAAAAATATAATTATCTGCAGCATCTTTTTCTGCTTCGCAAATAATCATTTCAAATTGGCCAGCATCGCTGTTAATTGCTTTATTTGCTGCAAATATAACTTTTAAGCCAAGCTTGTTTCCCATTTTTACGGCATGATTTCTTACTAGAGAAGGGCAGGAGTCTGCATCTACCCAGATAGTGATTTGTGATTTGTTTGTATCTGAGACTTCAGTCAATTAAAGTACCTTACTGATTTTTTCAATCATTTCCTGTGTACGGCGTTCAATTTCCATAGTGTCCATATCGTTTTCTACAGGAACATATTCACCGTTTTCCATTGCAACTTTTGCCTGTTTTTCCTTGTATAATTCATCACAAATCATAATACCAGAAAGAATTGCAATCTGAAGAGGAGTCTTTATTGAGTCGATTTTTTTTACGTCGTCTGTGATTCTTTTATAGTAGCCTAAAAGCTTTTCGAGATATTCTTTATCTTCATTTGCCTGGATTGTAAATGCAGTTCCAAGCATGTCAATTTTTAATTTTGCCATTTAGAAAATATCAAACCCTAAACCGTCATGGTTATCATCTTCTTGAACATCCATTTCTTCTTCTTCAGCAGAAATTTCTGTTTCAATAGTATCCATTGTGTCGAAACTTGGTGCGGCTGTTTGTGTAACTGTCTGTGGGATTGGTTCTGCCTGAACTGGCTGTTCAGCAGGTTTTTCTGCCTGTGGGGCAGGTGTGTTTTGAACAGGTACCGGCTGTGGTGCAGCAGGGGCCTGAACAGAAGGTGCAGTCTGGACTGCCTGATTCATCTGAGATGCAGTTTTAAGAACTGAGTTCTCAATAGAATTCAAGCGGTCCAGTGCCTTTTTGATTCCATTCTCGATCTGGCTCTGATCTGATTCAAAATTAGAAAGTTGCTCCGACTTTACAGAAAGCGCATTTGTGAGCTCGTTGCATTTACTGCGGAGAGCATCGTTTTCTGCTTGCAGCTGCTGAATCTTTTCAACAGCACTTTCAACCTTTTGTTCTAGAAGATATACCTGATCGAGTGAAATCATTTTTCAGCTTCCTTATGCCTGTACAGCTTTCTTAGCAGCTTCTACAACTGCCTTGAATGCAACTGGGTCTTCAATAGCCATATTAGAGAGAGCCTTGCGGTTCAATTTAATACCTGCTTTGTTAACTCCGTTGATGAACTGTGAGTATGTCATTCCTTCTTCACGAACTGCTGCGTTGATACGTGCAATCCAGAGTGAGCGGAATTCATGTTTCTTGTCGCGGCGGTCAACATATGCGTGACCGAGTGCTTTTGTTACAGCATCTTTAGCTGGTTTGTAGTTTGATTTTCTGTCGCCACGGAAACCCTTAGCAAGCTTAAGGATCTTAACACGGCGGTTCTTTCTCTTTGTTCCGTCTATTGCTCTTGACATATCCTACTCCTATTAACCGTAAGGAAGCATCTGCTTTCTGATTTTCTTTGCATCTGCTTCTGCTACATAACCAGTAGCGCGAAGATTTCTCTTTCTCTTAGGAGAACGTTTTGTCAAAATATGACGAAGGTTCTGCTTCTTGTGCTTAACTTTGCCAGATCCAGTAAGAGAGTATCTCTTAGCAGCTGACTTCTTAGTCTTCATTTTAGGCATTTTCTAACCCCTTATTTTGCGGCTTTTGCTGAGATTGTCATCGACATGTTTCTTCCGTCCATTGCGGCAGGCTTATCGATGTTGTATGCCGAGGTAAGTCGCTTTAAAACCTCATTCAGAACGTCATAGCCGAGTTCAGTGTGGGCAAGCTCACGTCCGCGGAAACGGATTGTAACCTTAACCTTATCACCTTCCTTCAACTTTAATACTTTCTGGTTCTTCTTGGAATCACGGAGCTTTTTTTCCTGTTCGAACTTGTATTTGCCATAATCAAGTATTTTACAAACCGGCGGGTTAGCATTTGGTGAAACTTCAACAAGATCCAGGTCACGGTCTTTAGCCATTTTGAGGGCTTCTTGTGTTGCTACGATGCCTAACTGATTTCCCTCGTCATCGATAAGACGAACCTCGCGGACACGAATCATTTCATTGATTCTCTGACCATTTTTGTTGTTATTGTTATTCACGTATGCCAATTTTCCTCCTGGTGTTTTAATACTTGCAGTGTTTTAAAACACATTTTAAACATATAGCGTGTATCTTTTTATTATATGGATTTTTATGTTGTGTGTCTAGTGTGAAAAATATATAATATATGATATGGCAGAATTCGTTTCTTCTTTTATAACAGGATTTCAGAATGTTGTCGAGAGTGATCTTACAGCACGTTTTCCAAAAATCAAAATATTAAATCTTTTTGATGGACTTGTTCATTATCGATATGATGGTGATTCGCATGATCTTGAAAAAATCATCTACTTTAATAATACCTTTTTTGTACTCAAAACTATGAAAGGGAAGGGGCTTAATTTTCCTTC
>CADANN010000011.1 GCA_902789325.1 uncultured Spirochaetaceae bacterium | reverse complement strand
TCCGTTGTTCAGAGGAAATACACTTACTACAAAAGATTCCAGAGGTGAAGATCAGAAGCTTTCGATAAATGCAGACTGGCTGTTTGAAAAAGTTCAATTCCAGATTTACACAGAAATCGGCATAGATGACTTTTTACCAAACGGTTTGAAGTTTTATGAATATGTAAGATATCCATTCCATACAATTACGTATACAGTCGGTTTCAAGAAAGGCTTTAATATGTCAAAAGATAAAAAGATAAAAGGCCTTTTAGAGTTTGAATGGAATAATACCGAAACAAGTATGGACTATCAGATGTGGCCTGGTTCTGGTTATAATTTTGCATTCCATGGACAGTTGAAACAAGGATATACAAACAGAGGACAGTGGTTAGGTTCAGGAATCGGATATGGTGGCAACAGTCAGTATCTGGCTTATACTATTTACAGCCCGCACGGATTTGAAAAAATCTTTATAGCTCGAAACAATCCGGATAATAACTTTATCTGGGCAAAGACTGTTGATCAAACAGCCAAGCAAGTTCGCAACAAATGGTTCGAAGCCTTTAAGGCAAACTTCTACACAGGCTTTGAAACAGAAACTATTATTTTTAATTCACTCAAAGTTTCTACAGGCTTTATTTACAATCTGATTATTAACCCTATGTATAATCCAGGATATTCTAAAGAAGATGGTATCTATAATGTGTATACTTATGAACATGGGCTGGGGTGAAGTATACTTTATAAAAAAGGAAGAGATTTTATGAAACGCTTAATTTTCATTTTAATGCTTTTACCAGCCTTTCTTTATGCACAAGAAGCACTAAAATCAATTGAAGAAGAATATTACGATTTTCTCAGCCTCACAGGTGTAACAGAACGCCCTACCCTTGGTTACCGCACCTTAAGCGATAACGTCTGGAAATTTAACGAAGTAGAAACTTTTGAAGAAAATGAAGATGGCACTTTTACAAAGGTCCGAGTTCCCGGCGAAGAAAGTGACGCTCACATCTGGAAAAACAATAATTTAGGCACAACATATACTTTATGGGAAACACCAGATCCAGCAGATAACTGGTTTGCTCGCAGAATCAAACAGGGATTTACAGCCCGCATTTATGGACCAGAATGGTTTAATAGTTATAACACAGCAGCACCATATGGGCAGAATGACGGAGCTTTATGGCAAGGACGCGGGTATAATACTTCGCTTACGGCCGGAGTTCGGCTTGAGGGGTATGGTTTTGAGTTGACGTTAAAACCGCAGGTATGCTGGATGGAGAATCGGGAGTTTGAATTAATGAATAATTCAGCTTTTTATTCTAATAAGTACGCATATATCTGGGGATATAAAAATGACAAAGGAGTCGATGCTCCACAAAGATTTGGGGATTCCTCTTTTTGGACATTTGATTGGGGTGATTCAGAAGTACGTTGGTCATGGGATTTTTTCACACTCGGTTTCGGAACAGAAAATATTTGGCTTGGCCCCGTATATCTGAATCCACTTTTACATTCAAACAATGCTGCTTCTTATCCAAAGTTTGATATTGGATTACGTAGAACAAAATTAATAATACCATATGTTGGCTGGTATTTAGGTGATATAGAAGCTCGTCTCTGGTTGGGAAAACTTTCTGAATCAGATTATTTTGATTCAAATTCTTCGAATGACCATAATCAAATCTCTGGTATGACTCTATCTTTCACACCTTCTTTTTTACCTGGATTAACCTTAGGAATAAATAAAATATGTTTAAGCAAATGGGATGATAATAAATTTCTTCAATATTTAAATCCCATGTATGGCATGAAAGGTGCAGGAGATGGTAATGAAGTTGAAGATCAAAAAATCTCTATTATATTAGATTGGTTAGTTCCGAAAGGTGGAATTGACGTGTATGCAGAATTTGGTTTAGATGATCATGTTAATTATAATGATAATATTGATTCATATATAACTCATTATTGGCATTCCTTTACTTATACTTTTGGATTAAAAAAATCTATTTCAATATCTCAAAAACATAATGTATTTGGAGTTATTCATTTTGAATGGAACAATACTGAGATGTCTCAAGACTTCTATGCTAACTGGCATTATAATTTTGGATTTCATCATCAAATTACTCAAGGATATACAAATAAGGGACAATGGCTAGGATCTGGTATTGGTTATGGTGGACAGAGTCAATATTTAGATTTTTCTATTTATTATCCTAATGGCCAAACAAAAATATTTATTAATAGATATAATCCGGATAATAACTTTCTATTTAAAGAAGCTGTATATGATATCGCTACAGGAGAAAATGGAAGTCTTCACAATAGAACCTGGAATTATTATAAAGGTGTACTTGCCATTGGTTTTCAATCTTGTTATTATTTTCTTAAAGATTTCAATATTGGCTATGGCATTACTTATGTTAGAATAGTCAATCCATTATATAACCAAAGTTCTCAAAATTATGAGATTCAAAATAATTTCAACTTATATTTATCAATAAAATATTTATTTTAAATTCCTTAGAGGTGCTAATGTCTACTGCAAAAGAAGTTTCGTCTAATATGATATGGAGATTTTTAGAACGTTCTGGAGCTCAATTAGTAACTTTTATAGTTTCTATTATTCTTGCACGAATTCTTGAACCCCAAATGTACGGAACTGTTGCTTTAATAACGGTATTTACAAGTATTTTATTACTTTTTGTAGAAAGTGGTTTAGGTAGCGCTTTAGTACAAAAAAAGGATGCGGATGATTTAGATTTTTCTACAACATTCTATTTTAATGTAGTAATGGGATGTTTTTTATATTTCTTAATGTTTATTTTTGCCCCACAAATTGCATCATTTTATGATAATAATGAAATTGTTCCATTAATACGTGTTCAAAGTCTTATATTGCCAATTTCTTCAGTAAAAATAATACAGCAAACATATGTTGCTAAAAAAATGATTTTTAAGAAATTCTTTTTTGCAACTCTTACAGGAACAATAGGAGCTGCTATTTTAGGAATTACATTAGCTTTTATGGGTTATGGGGTTTGGGCTTTAGTAATTCAAGGATTATTTAATTGTGCCGTTGATACATTTATTTTGTGGCTTACTGTAAAATGGCGTCCAAAATTAATTTTTTCATTTCAAAGATTAAAATCATTGTATAATTTTGCATGGAAAATTATAGCGGTTTCAATTATTGATACAGTATATAATAAACTACATCAAATAATTATAGGTAAAAAATATTCTCCTGAAGACTTATCTTTTTATGACAAAGGAAATCATTTTCCCGAATTTATAACAAATAATATTAATAATTCTATTAATTCAGTTCTGATGCCTACAATGTCTAATAATCAAGATAATTTAACACGATTAAAGGAAATAACAAGAAAGTCAATAAGTATATCTACATATGTTATGATGCCTATGATGATGGGACTTGCAGTTTGTGCCGATTCAGTTATTACTATTCTGCTTACTGAAAAATGGATCGAATCTGTGTATTTTATGAGAATTTTCTGTTTTATATTTGCATTAAAACCAATACAATCATCAAACCTGAATGCTATTAATGCATTAGGAAGAAGTGATATTTATCTGAAACTAGAAATAATCAAAAAGATAATTGGAATCATTGCTTTAGTTTGTTCAATGTTTATAAGTGTAAAAGCAATGGCCCTAAGTCTTATTATTACAAATATTTTTAGTCAAATATTAAATTCTTTTTCTGTAAAAAAAATAATAAATTATTCTTATAAGGAACAACTAAAGGATATTTTTCCTCATATATTAATAACTTGTATGATGGGAATCTGTGTTTATTGTATTTCATTTTTAAATATAAACTATATTATTATACTTATACTACAAATTTTTACTGGTATTTTTATTTATATTATAATTTCACAAATATTTAAAATTAATAGTTTTGTTTATTTAGTTAACCTTTTAAAAGATTATTTGCATCGACACTAGAATAATACATATAATATCTCAATAATATTAATCAGACTTTATATGTTTGCAGAAATATATTATAATTTAAAATATATGATTAGTATTATTGTTCCAGTATACAATGTTTCAAACTATTTATCTCGTTGTATAGATAGTATTTTAGCTCAATCTTACACCGATTTTGAAATTATACTTGTTGATGATGGCTCAACAGATGATTCTCCTCAAATTTGTGATACCTATGTTCTAAAAGATAATCGTATTAATGTAATACATCAAAAAAATCAAGGGCCTTCAACTGCTCGAAATGAAGGGACGAAAAAAGCCATTGGGGAATACATTACATATATAGACAGCGATGATTTTATACACCCAGAATACTTAAATATTTTATTTACATTAGTAAAACAAAATAATGCTGAATTAGCCTGCTGTTCAAATATTTTTTACTATGATAATGATGTAATACAATACGATAGCAATGAAACTGATCAATGGTGTTTTTCTGGCATTGAAGCAACTGAAAATATGCTTTATGGAAAATATAGGAGTACTAGTGCTTGTGGATTATTAATTGAAAAAAATCTTGCAAAAAAATTTTTATTTCCAGTTGGAAAATATCATGAAGATGATTTTAATACATTTAATTATTTCTTAGACTCCACAAAGGTTGTTTTTACAACAAAAAAATTATATTACTACTATCAGAGAAATGGTAGTATTATGCATAGGCCATATAGTGAAATAGCAATTGATGAATTAAATGCGGCTGATTATATTTTTAATAAATGCTCAAAATTTAATTTTTCATTAAAGAAAGCTGCTGCTTTTAAAATTTATAATAATTATATGGATATTTATAATAAATATCCTAATATTAAAAGTTTAGATAAAAAGAATTTTCTAAGAATCAAAAAACAGTTTTACAGAATTTCATTAATAATGATTTTGAATGAAAAAATAAGTAAAAAAACACGATTAATATTTGTAATTTTACTACTATGTGGTTTTTCTACTTATATATATTTTTATAATAAATGGATAAAACAATGAACTATTTAAATTCAAATGAGATTAAAAAAGAATTATTAAATATTATGGTTCAACTCCATGATTTTTTGATTGCCAATAACATATCATATTCAATTACCTCAGGGACACTTTTAGGAGCTGTTAGACATAAAGGTTTTATACCATGGGATGATGATATTGATATCAGCATGTTACGTCCTGAATATAATAAATTGATTTCTATTTTAAGAGAAAATAATACTATTAATAACAATCTTAAAGGCATTGGATTTGAACTAGGCAACAGTACACTTCCTTTCTTAAAAATTATAAATCCAAAAATTTCTACAGAAGAATATGTCTGTGAAAACACATATTTAAAAGGTAACTTATGGATTGATATTTTTCCATTAGATGGAGTACCGAATTTATTTCCAAATTTATATATAAAATATCTAATTCGTTTTCCAAGAGAATTCTATAACACTAAAAGAAAGGCTGTAGAGTTTCCTTCCAGACCAATAAATAATAAAAGTTATAAATATATTAAGCATATAAAATACAATTCTATAATTCGTTTTTTCATTAAACAAAGTTCAATATTTAATGTTAAAAGATGTAAATTGGTCCATGATATTATTTGGGGTACTACAGTTATAGATAAAGATATATTTTTAGACTTAAAAGATTATGATTTTGAAAATGTAAAATTCAAAGGAATCTCAAATAATGATAAATATTTAAAATATCTTTATGGGAATTATATGGAGCTTCCTCCTCCTGAAAAAAGAATTAATCATGGTTTAAAAGCATGGTATAATGAAGAGAAAGAGGTATAAACATGAATATAGCAGTTATTATAGCCGGGGGAACTGGAAATCGAATGGGTCAAGATATTCCTAAGCAATTTATAAATGTTTATGATAAACCTGTTTTAATTTATACCCTGGAAAGTTTTCAACGACATGAAGCAATAGATTTAATTGAAGTTGTATGTATAGATGGATGGCATGATGTAGTCGCAGCATATGCAAAGCAATTTAATATAACAAAATTAAAATGGATAGTTTCAGGTGGCCAGACAGGTCAGGAATCAATAAGAAATGGTGTCTATAACTTGGAAGGAAAAGTATCAAATGATGATATAATAATTGTTCATGATGGCATTCGACCATTAGTTGAGCCATCTGTTTTAACAGATGTAATCGAAAAAGCTAAAAAATTTGGAAATGCAGTTACGTCAATGCCTTATAATGAACAAATTTTTGTTGTTGATAAGAAAGACGAAACTACAACAAATCAATATATTCCAAGGGAAACTATTAGAAGGGTTGCAACTCCACAAGCCTATAATTTCAAGTTAATTGATACAAAATACCATGAAGCATTTGAAAAACAAATTGGAATATTTGGATCTTCTTATACAAATACAATGATGGTTGAATTGGGAGTAACCTTGCATTTTGCTATTGGATCTGATAAAAATTTAAAACTTACATCTAAAGATGACTTAGAAATATTTAAGGCATATATTAAACTTGAAAAAGATACTTGGTTAAAATAATGAAATTATATGAAAATGAACTTTACAAAGAGGATTTAAATTATATTGCATCTCTTCCACTACCCTGGGAATTATTAAAAAATTCTTCAATTCTAATTACAGGTGCTACAGGGCAAATTGGAAGTATGTTTATAGACGTAATAATGAATAAAAATAATACTAATTCATTAAATTGTAAAATTATTGCATTATCTAGAAATGAGGAAAAAATAATTAATAGGTTTTCTGAGTACAACAACAATCCTTATTTTTCGTATATTTGTTCAGATGTCAATTTCCCTATAAATATTTCAAATCAAAAAATTGATTATATAATTCATTTAGCAAGTAATACCCATCCATTATTATATTCAAATGAACCAATATCTACCATAACAACTAATATTATTGGGCTTAAAAATCTCTTAGATTTTGGAGTTATATCAGAAGCTAAGCGATGCATTTTTTGTTCTTCGAATGAAATTTATGGAGAAAATAGAGGAGATACTGAAACTTTCTCTGAAGATTATTGTGGTTATATAAATTGTAATACATTGCGAGCAGCATATACTGAAAGTAAAAGATGCGGAGAAGCTTTATGTCAAGCTTACATTAAAGAAAAAAATCTTGATATTGTAATTCCTAGAATTACTAGAACATATGGCCCAACATTACTAAACACCGATAGTAAAGCTTTATCTCAATTTATAAAAAAAGCAATGTCTAATGAAAATATAGTTTTGAAAAGTGATGGTAAACAGTTTTATTCATATTTATATATTACTGATACTGTTAGTGGACTTTTTACTATATTGTTAAAAGGACAAACAGGAGAAGCCTATAATATTTCCGATGCAAAATCAAATATTACACTAAAAGAATTGGCAGAATATATAGCTAAATTAAGAAACTCTAAAGTAATTTTTGAAATCCCAGATAAAAATGAATCGTTGGGTTATAGCAAAGTAACAAAAGCATTATTAAATAATTGTAAACTTAAACAAATTGGATGGAATGCTAAATACGATATTTATACTGGAATTGAAAGAACGTTACAAATATTAGAATCAATACAATAAAATCTTATAGAAAGGAAATTCTTATGGCAGAAAATAATAAACACCCTCTAATTTCATTATGTATTCCCACAAATGGAATTTCAGAATGGGTATTTCCAGTCTTAGATGCTATTTACAATCAAAATGTTTCCGAAGAACTATATGAAATAGTAGTCACAGATAATGGAAACAATTCTGATTTTGAAAAAGAAATTCAAAATTATATTTCATCACACAAAAATCTTATATATAAGAAAACCACATCCATCCTTTTCCAAAATCAAATTGATTCTCTAAAATTAGCTCATGGATTATTTTTAAAATTTGTAAACCACAGAGCTATTTTTAATGATGGTGCATTACAATGGATGATTGATCAAATTGATAAATATAAGGAAACAAAACCTATCATATATTTTTCTAATGGTGTTCTTTCAGGAAAACATTTAGAATATGATTCATTTGATTTGTTTGTAAATGGTTTAGGTAAATATGTTTCATGGACAACAGGTGTTGGAGTTTGGAAAAGTGATTTTGAATTAATTCCAGAAAATCATATATATAACAAAATCTCTCCACATTCCGATGTTCTCCTCTTTGTAAGAGACAGGCAAAAATATATTATTGATGATTATGTTTGGTCTCATAGCATAGATTCAAAAAATCAAAAAGGTAGTTATGATTTATATAAATGTTTCGCATGTGAAGAATTATGTATAACTTTATCTTTATATCTAGAAGGGTCAATTTCAGCTAAAACATTTAAAAATGTAAAAAAATCATACTTATATTTGCTAATTGATTCTTATCAAAAATTTAACATATTGAAATTTCCATGTTCATATGAATTAAATGGTTTTAATGATTCTATGGGCATTTTTTTTAGTAAAGCTAAAATTATTTTTATATCGTATTTTAAGTTACCACAATTTTTATTTAATCATTATATACGAAAAAACAAAAAGATTTATAACATTATTACAAAATTATTAAAGAAGGCCAAAAATGACATTTCTTGATAAATTACGTTTTATAAAGTTTAGATACAAATATAAAAAGCAAAACGCAGCTAATTTCACAGAACCAGCTGATTTTATAGATTTAAATACTCTTAAAATTGGAAAGAAATCCTATGGAACAATAAAAGTTCTTAATCAATCTACCAAGAATGATATTAAACTCGAAATTGGTAGTTATTGCTCAATTGCAAAAGGAGTAACATTTATTCTTGGGGGTGAACATAATCTTTCTACTCTATCTACATATCCCTTTAAATCACAAATTTTAAAGCAAGGAAAAGAAGCTAAATCAAAAGGTTCTATTATAATAAAAGATGATGTTTGGATTGGATATAACGCTGTAATTTGTTCTGGTATTACAATTGGGCAAGGAGCTGTAATTGCAGCAGGTTCAATTGTTACTAAAAATGTTCCTCCTTATGCAATCGTTGGTGGTAATCCTGCAAAAATCATTAAATATAGATTTTCTGAAAATATAATTCATAAACTCCTTGAAACAAATATCAGTGAACTTTTTGACAAGATGTGTAAACAAGATATAGAAAAACTTTATACCGAAATCAATGAAACTAATATTGATGAATTACTTAAATAAAAAATTATTTCAAGATCTATTTTTAATAATATCTAACAAAACGCAAATAGATTTTCTATGATGTTTTAAGAAAAATATTTGTTTGTTTCTAGGACGCTTTTGTAGCATTGCATTTGTTGACGCATCTTCTTCATGGAAAACTTCAATTTGAGGGAGATATACTGATATAAGATTTTTATTCAATAAATGCTGAAATAATATTTCTTCTTCCATATATAAAAATGTTCGTGAATCGAATCCATCAAAGTAGTCAAAATATTTTTTGCTGAAAATATAAAAACATCCATGCAATTGTACTTTGTAGATTTTTTGATTATTTTCTTTTTTATTAGTTGTGGATTTTGACACTTTTCTTTTTTCTAAAAGTTGCACCACACTATCTAAATGCATTTTATATAAAAAGTAATACACATTAATTTCTATCTGTCTGTGTTTTACACTTTTATATGTAAAAATATCAGTTCCTTTTGGATTGGATGTAGTTTTTCCATCTTTGGTATAAATTTTTGGACCTGCAACAGCAAATGATGAAGTTATATACTCTTTCATTATTTCTGAATATATGTTTGATGATTTTAAATAGACATCATTATTTAGAACACAAATAAAATCACAATTGTAATTCTGATTTATATATTTGATTCCAGCATTATTTCCATTTGCAAAACCTAGATTCTTTTCATTTTTTACAACAACAATTTTTTCACTATTTTTTACATATTTTTCTATTTCTTCGATTGAACCATTATTAGAAAAATTATCAACAATTACAATTATATAATTATCAGTATCAATATTTTTTTTGATTGAATCAATGCTTTTTTTTGTCTGGTCCGAAACCAAGTAATGTAAGATAACGAATGAAATGTTAATATGCTGCATACTATTATTATACACTTTCAGACTTTTAAAAACTATCTTTTTTTACTTAATATATATAATATGAGAATTAAAATTAACAATAGTTTTTTTTTATGTTATAATTATTATGTTTAATTATATGTCTGAACAAATCATTCAACTTTATCACGGTTCAAAAAATGGTCTCAATGGGAAAATACAACCTATAAGTCGTGAGCTTTGTGATTTTGGGAAAGGGTTCTATATGGGGACAGAACAAGCGCAGCCTTTGACCTTAATCTGCAATTATGATAATGCAACACTTTATAATCTGGAATTAGATATAACAAATCTTATCATAAAAGACATACCATTGAACCTAGATTGGGCACTGTTCGTTGCATTTAATCGAGGAAGATTAACAAAAGATTTATCACCAACTCTTTATAATAAATTTGCTACTTACAAAAATAATATTGATGTTTTTAAAGGCTATATAGCAAACGATAGAATGTTCGTTGTTTTAGATCGTTTTTTTGATGGAGACATTACAGATATTGCACTTGTTGAAAGTCTCTCGGCATTAAAACTTGGAATTCAATATGTTGCCATAACACAGAAGGCATGTGATTCAATTCGAATTATATATGAACAAAAACTTACTTCTGAACAAAAAGATAATTTAATCATTCAAAGTGAAGCAAAAAGGAAATCTGGTATATCACTAGCAAATGAAATATGTAAAAAATATCGCAGGGAGGGAAAATATTTTGATGAAATCATCAATGAATAATCTTCATACCCTCTCTCAATTTGAACGCCAGTTGTGTGCAGTTCAAGGAAAAATGTTTGAGCTTTCTGCAAAAAAAAATCTAGACAGTAAAGAATTCATTGATTTTTATATGCAAAGCCAGACTGCAAAGTTTTTTGATTTACCATTTGATAGGACTCAATGGATGGGAGAAGAAAATCTGCTTTACGACGTTATGGAAGAAAATCCAAATATTAAGACAGGAACAACATATGATTCTGAATCTCTTTTTTGGATTGGTTATACTTACCGTTACTGGCATTTTCTTACAAATCAAGATAGCAAATCAATTGTTCAAAAATGCGATGCCCAGATGATGCACACTCTGTATCCAGCTTATCATACTTTAGATTGCAAACAGGCAATTGAACGTATATTAGAAGCACAATAATTTTGATAATCAGGATCTTTAAAAATCATGCATAAAATAACCTTCATAACAACCCACAACTGGGACACAAAACGACAAGGCGGATTTCACAAGTTTGCAGAAGCTACTGCTAATGCAGGAATTGAGACTGTGTTCTTTTCATTTCCACGGCCTTATTACGGGCTTTTTTTGAATCGTGAACAGTTGAATAAGGGTGTTATCAACATGCTCAAAAAAGGCAAGCATTATGATTTTAATGGGCACGATATTTTAAATGTTACTTTCCCTACTCTCCGACTGCCAGATTCTGCAGGACGTTTTTTACCTTCTGGCTTTATGAATTTTATGCTAACTCATTCTTTCAGAAGTTTTAAACATTTCTGTAAAAAGTTTCTTTCTGGAACTGACTGTTTTGTTTTTGAGTCTTGTGAAGGGGTTGCTTATATCAATAAACTAAGAAAACTTTTCCCAACTGTAAAAATGATTTATCGCCCGAGTGATCCTATGGTTTATGCTTCGATTCCAGACCGTGTAAAAAAACTTGAACAGCATATGATCTATTCTGCAGATTTGAATATCCTCGTAAATAACGAAGGTCTTGAAGCATATAGAAACTCTGTTGCCGACTTTGAGAACCTCGCAAAATATACAATTCTTTCTAATGGAATTGATATTGACTCGTATACAAAATCATACAGTACTCCCGAGCTTTTGCAAAAGCCTAATACAATTCTTTACGTTGGAGCATGGGAAGTTGAATGGCCGCTTTTATTTAAAGCCGCTACAGAGAATCCTGATTTTAATTATATTGTTGTATGTCCAAATTATCCGTCACAAGATATACAGAACAAAGTTGCAGAAACTCAAAATCTTTTCTATGTTCCGGGCATAAAGCCAGCTGAAGTCCCAGCATGGATTACAAACTGTTCTGTAGTAATGGTTCCATATGTAACTGATTTTTATAAAGATCGCCCTCTTGGAATTACTGCAAAATATTACCAGGCAATGGCTGCTCATAAACCTATTGTTGCATATTGCGATACTCCAAAACTTACAGAAGCTGGAGCAGTTGTAACTTATTCTTATGATGATTTTATAGCTGCTGTTCGTAATGCTGTAAAAACAGGTACAAAAGATTATTCTTTTGATTTAGAAGACCGACGATGGGAAACTATCACTCAAAAATTTCTTGAATTAGTAGAAAAAACAGAGCAAAAGCGATAAAATTATTTTTATGAAAATTACTGTAGCAGGAACAGGCTATGTAGGCCTTTCACTTTCTATTCTTTTAGCTCAGAATAATGATGTTATTGCCTGCGATATAATGCAGAACAAGGTTGATTTAATCAACAATAAAAAGTCTCCAATTGTAGACAAAGAGATTTCTGAATATCTTTCAACAAAAGAACTTAGTCTCACTGCGACTTGCGATGCAAATGTTGCATATAATAATCCTGATTTTGTAGTTATTGCAACTCCAACAAATTACGATTCTGAAAAAAACTTTTTCGATACATCTTCGATTGAAGCAGTTTTGAAAATTGTTGAAACAAAATGTCCGGACACTACCGTAGTTATAAAATCAACTATTCCTGTTGGATATACAGAAGGAATTGCTAAGCAATTCAAAATCAAAAATATTCTTTTTAGTCCGGAGTTTTTACGTGAAGGACATGCTCTTTATGATAACCTCTACCCTAGCCGAATTGTTGTAAGCTATCCGAAAGACAGACAGGAACTTGCTTCAAAAGCCTCTGAGTTTGCAGAACTTCTTCATCAGGGAGCAATCAAAAAGGATGTTGAAATTCTTACTCCAAACTGTACAGAAGCTGAAGCAATTAAGCTTTTTGCAAATACATATCTTGCCCTTCGTGTTGCATATTTTAATGAGCTTGATACTTATGCAGAAGTTCGTGGTCTTAATACAAAACAGATTATTCAGGGAATCAGCCTTGATCCTCGTATTGGAGATTTCTACAACAATCCAAGTTTCGGTTATGGAGGATACTGTCTTCCTAAAGACACAAAGCAACTTCTTGCAAACTTTAACTCAGTACCTCAGAATCTTATTCAAGCTATTGTTGATTCAAATAAAACCAGAAAAGAATTTATTGCAAATCAGATTCTTTCAAAAAAGCCAAAAACTGTAGGCATTTATCGTCTTACAATGAAGGCAAACAGCGACAACTTCCGACAAAGTTCTATTCAGGACATTATGAAGATTCTGCGCGGCGAAGGTGTAGAAGTTGTAATTTATGAACCAACACTAACTGCAGATGATTTTGAACATTTCCGTGTGGAGCACAGTCTGGAAGCCTTCAAGGCAAACAGCGATGTAATTCTTGCAAATCGCATGGCTGATGATTTAATAGATTGCAAAGATAAAGTTTATACAAGAGATTTGTTTACTAGAGATTAACTATAAAATAAAGGGGATTTTTATATGATTCATTTTAATGTACCACCAGTAACTGGAAAAGAAATTACTTATATTCAGCAGGCAATTGATTCTCATAAAATCTGCGGAGATGGTCAATTCACTAAAAAATGTAACGAGTGGCTGGAGAAACATCTCGAAGGTCATAAAGTTTTATTAACAACCTCTTGTACTTCTGCACTTGAAATGGCAGCTGTTCTTTGTGATGTAAAACCTGGTGATGAAGTTATTCTCCCTTCTTATACATTCTGTTCAACAGCAGATGCTTTTGTACAGCGTGGTGCGACTCTTGTTTTTGTTGATGTTCGCCCTGATACGATGAACATTGATGAGAAAAAAATTGAAGCTGCAATTACAGAAAAAACAAAAGTAATTGTTCCAGTTCATTATGCAGGTGTTGCATGCGAAATGGATACAATTATGGATATTGCTCGCCGTCATAATCTAAAAGTTGTTGAAGATGCTGCTCAGGCAATTTGCTCTACTTATAAAGGTAGACAGTTGGGAACTATCGGCAACTTTGGCTGTCTCTCATTTCATGAAACTAAAAACTTCAGTATGGGTGAAGGCGGAGCCATAATAATCAATACTAACACAGAAGATTTTGAACGTGCAGAAGTAATTCGTGAAAAAGGAACTGACCGCAGCAAATTTATTCGAGGCCAAATTGATAAATATACTTGGCGCGATTATGGCTCAAGCTATCTCCCAAGCGATTTGAATGCAGCATATCTTTGGGCTCAACTTGAAAAAGCTGATACAATCCAGAATGAAAGAATGGATATCTGGAATGCATACTATAAAGCATTTATGCCTTATGAAGACAAAGGAATAATTTCCTTACCAATCATTCCATCTGATTGTGTTCACAATGCACATATGTTCTATATCAAGTTTAAGGATATTAAAGAACGATCTGCCTTTATTTCATATATGAAAGAAAATGATATTCTTACCGTTTTCCATTATATCCCATTGCATTCGGCTCCTGCTGGTATTAAATATGGCCGCTTTGATGGGAAAGACGAATTTACAACAAAAGAAAGTAAACGTCTTGTAAGATTACCACTTTATTTTAATATGGATTCTAAAGATCTTGATAAAGTAATTACTTGTATTAAACAATTTCTGGAGAAATGCTGATAATGCAAAACACCTCTGATAGACCTGAAATTTCGATTGTAGTTCCTGTATATAACAGCCATGAATGTGTTGCTGAGTTGAGCCGACAGCTTGAAGATGCTCTTAAAGAGTTTTCTTATGAACAGATTATGGTAAACGACTGTAGTAGTGATTCTAGCTGGGAAGAAATTCAAAAGGTTTGTGCTCAAAATAAAAATATTATTGGAATTAACCTTCGAAAAAATGGTGGTCAGGATAGCGCAATTCTTACCGGATTAAATTACGCACGTGGAAACTGGGTTATTATTATGGACGATGATCTTCAGCATTCACCATATGATATTCCAAAATTATATGAAGAAGCTCAAAAAGGTTATGACGTTGTTTACGCTAATTTTGATTCGAAAAAACAAAAGCTTTGGAAAAATCTTGGAAGCTGGTTTAATGGAAAAATAAGTGAGATTGCACTCCAGAAACCAAAAGAGGTTTATTTGAGTCCTTTTAAAATTTTATGCCGCGGTGTAGTTCAGGAAATGATTAAGTTTAATAATCTTTTTCCATATATTGATGGTTTAATTTTTCAGGTAACCAGAAATATTACACAGATTCCAATTGAACATCATAAGCGTGAACTTGGAAAAAGTAATTATAATCTTGCAAAATCTATAAAGGTATTTTTAAGAATGCTTTTTGGATTTTCAACCATGCCACTTAATATTGCTTCATATACAGGCTTTTTCTCTGCAATAGTAGGATTGATTCTCGCAATTATTTATGCAGTTGAATATTTTACAGGAAAAGCAGATGTTACAGGATGGACAACTCTTGTAATTCTCATTCTTATTTTAGGCGGACTTATTTTAGTATCACTGGGAATTATCGGCCGATATCTTGGACAGGTGTATTTGACTGTAAATCATCAGCCAAAATTTGTAATTAAGGAAACTCTAAATACATCAAATGAAAAAGAATAATTTTCCATCTTTTTTACTTATGCATGCAGGCTTTCTTATTTACAGTTTTTATACTGTACTCGGTAAGATTGCTGCAAAATATGCTTTTCTTTCACTACACTTCTGCATCTTTTATTGTATTCTTATTTTTATTCTTTTTGTTTATGCAATTTTATGGCAGCAGGTTTTAAAAGTTATTCCACTTTCGTTTGCTACAGCTAACAAGGCTTCAACTATTGTCTGGGGAATGTTGTGGAGTTATCTTTTTTTTCAGGAAGAAATCACTCTTAAAAAAGTAATTGGTGCAATTATAATTATTTCTGGAATCATACTTCTTTCAACTTCAACAAAATCAGAGGAACAAAAAAATGAATAGTAATATTTATGTTCTTCTGCTTTTATTTTCTGTTTTTATTTCCGCTGTATCACAAATATTATTAAAGAAATCAGCTTTAGAGTCTCATTCATCCTGGCTCAAAGAATACTTAAATATCAAAGTAATAAGTGCATACTTTTTATTTTTTTGCGCTGTTCTTATTGATTTGATTGCACTTAAATTTGTACCAGTATCATTTGTACCTGTTATAGAGACTTCTAGTTATATATTCATTATAATATTCAGCAGAATTATTTTTAAGGAAAAGATATCCTTAAAACAATATTCTGCTATTGTTCTTATTCTTGCAGGAATACTTATCTATATAATATAAAATTGCATAGGAGCCATTATGAATTATTTTACAAAAAAACAAAGCTACATTTTTATGAGTCTTTCATTTTTATGCCTTTTGATTGGAACTGTTCTAATATGTTTTTCTCATGATTTTATAAACTTTTCTTATTACCTTTTATCTGAAAAAGTTTTTCACCGTTCCTTTGATTTAACAAAATGGCTTCCAACGATTGAATCATTTTTTATTATTCCTTCTTTCCTTGCTATAGTTGCAACTTCACTTTTTTTTCACAAATTTGAAAATAAAAATAAGATTATAATTCTTTCTGTATTTTTATTTTCTGTATTATTTATAACTTTTTACTGTATTGCTACACGAACAGTTAATCATGTAGATTCAGATCTGGCCTCTGAAATTCTTCTTGCTAAAGAATGTGTATTGGAAAAAACTTTATGGCCACGCACATGGAATTATTCAACTGAAATCCGATTATTTAATACTCAATTAGTAACTGCCCCTGCATTTTTATTTACACATAACTGGAATACTGCAAAACTTTGGACTTCAATTTTTTCTCTTATTTTTCTTTTCTTTGCAGTTTATTATGTTCTCCAGCAAATTAATATTAAAGAGTTTTGGATTAAATATTTAATCTGTATTCTTTCAATTTTGCCGTTTTCTGCTATTTCCTGGTATGTAGGAGCCTGGGGAACCTATTATATTCCTCATACAATTTTTAATCTTATTTATGTTGGTACTTTTATTAAACTTACTAATAACGAAGATTTTAATCATAAAAATTTTTACTTGGTTCTTTTTTATGTATGGGCCTTTTTGTCTGGGCTTTCTTCAATCCGATATATAATGATTTTTACATTCCCGCTTGCACTTATAATGATTGTAGACAAATGCCTTCAGAAAGATGCCAATTGTAAAATTAATAATTTTTCTTCTTTCTGGCTTAAAACAAATACAATTAAGCTGAGTATGCTTGGACTTATTTTATCTGGAATTGGATATGTATGTAATAATATTCTTCTTCAGCCTTTATTCCAGTTTTCTCAGTGGAATACAATAAGCTTCTGTACTCTTGGTGATATTTCATTACGAGATATTCTTCATTCTTTATTAAGTTTCTTTGGCTACCAGGATAATATTGCAGTCCTTACTCCTAGTGGTATCTTAAATATTCTGGCTTATGTTTTGATTGTATGTTTTGTACTTTTAGTAATTTCATCACTAAAAATCAAACTTCCTGAAGCACAAAGGATTTTATTGCTATTTTTTATTTCAAGCTTCTTATTTAATACTTTCGTTTATTTACATACAGAATTAATAGAAAGATACTACTACCCTATTCTGATTATGATTTTCCCTTGTTTTGCAATTTTATTATCAAATCATAATATTTCAGATTTAAAAAGATATGGTTTTGGTACCGTTCTATCAATTTTAATTTTTACATCTTCATTTGCAACTGTTCAGCATTATTTTACTACTGATGGAAATGTCTCTCTGCATAAAGTTTCAGACTATCTCCATAAGAATTATAAGTTTGGATATTCTTCTTTCTGGAATGCTAATATTATTTCATATCTTACAAATGGTGATGTTGAAGTTGGAAATCTTTACCGAACAAAAGAAAACGGAAAAGAGTTTTTTACTGACGAATATAAATACGATAAATGGTTGACCCCGGAAAGATATTACTCTTCAGATTATGATGACGAACATATTTTCCTTCTAGTATCTCAAGAACAATATCTTGATAATGAAAATAAATCAATAATAAAAAATGGTACGAAAGTTTATAGTGATGAATACTATATTGTATTTGATTATCCATCACATAAAGAATTCAAAGAAATGTTCTAAATGTGAATAAAAAAAAATCTGAATCATTTCAGATTCCGATTTTTTTTTATTTTTCAAATTTCCACTGGTACCAGTTTTCATTTAAGAATATATTATCTTTTACACCCCACCACTCATCATCTTTTACAGGATATTTACTTTCATTTCTAATTCTTGTACTTACTGCAGGTCCCATATCCAATTTCATCAATGGTGCTTTATCTTCTACTTTTAATGGATTACCTGTAAATGGATTTTTTGGATTTTCTATAATATCCTTAAGGGCAATTGCTGGAGTATCTGCATTTGTCATAAATGTATTATCTATTCTCAAAGGTTCTGATGCATTAAAATCTTTTACCATCAAAAATGCGGTATAATCATCAATTAAAAAAGGAAGATTCGAATTGTCATAATTTCCAGTTTCATAAGTAAAACCATGATCAGAAACAAAAATAATTTTTGTGTTATCCCATACTCCTTCTTTTTTTAGATAATCAAAGAAATCCAGATATTTTAAGAAAGTTCCAGCCATTACGTGATATTCTTCATCCTCGTTTCTTTTTGAATTACCTATATCTGTAATATCCTTTTGAGGTAAATAATCTGGATATTGTAATAAAACTGGTTCATGGACAGTTTCATTATCAACTAATAAAAAGCTTCCTTTTGCATTATCTGTTGAAACAATTTTTGGCAGATATTCAATTACAGAGTAACTGTTAATAAATGTTTCAAAATTATCAAAATCTTCATCACTTACCCAATATTCACGATGATAGAGAACTGGTCGCAAAACAGGCGGCAAAATTTTGAAAAAACTAAAGAAAATAAAGTTTCTGATAATTCTTGAACTTAGAATATTATTCTTTTCAATATTGTGATTCTTATACCACAGATCAGTATATTTTCCCATAACATTTTGTCTATTAATTTCCGGATAGTTTGTGTACATATCTGTAATTGGATATGTAAGGAAATTTTCATAAGGGATATCACTAACAGTTACATCGTATCCTTCATTTAGAAATAAAACAGGCATTGTTAATATGGCTTCATTTCTTTTTTCACGCATATTTTTGTCAGTACGTAGATTTGATTCATAAGGAGTATAATCATATCCACCAAAAATACCCGGAGTTCCTACCATTGTACAATTTCCAAAAGATACACAGTTTGGATAAAAAACAAATCCGTTATATTTTTCATACATATCAGGTCTTTCTTCAAGGAATTCCTGAAAATATGATGGAATAGCTCTATCTTGCATGATTACAATTACATTTTTCTCTGTTTTTGATAAATGATAAACTGGTTCAAGATTTTCTGTAATATTTGGAGCAGGAATATTATTTGCTGATTTCTTTATTATTATTAAATTTCTTGAAGTAATAACACATAACGATAATACAATTATTACATTTAAATAATAAAAATATTTCTTTGCTTTTCCGAACAATAAAATTATTGCTGCAAAAAGGATTACACCCACAAGAGTAGAGATGAGAAGGAAAGATTTATCATCCATAAAATCTGGAGCCTGCATAAAAATCAGGAAAGGATGAATTGGTCCATATTTTCCTGAAAAAGCAAATACATTTACAGTAGCAATAACGGATAAATCAAATAAAATGAAAGTAAATATATTTTTTCCTTTCTCAGAACTTAATGAATAAAACAAACTAAACCATAGTCCAAAATAACCTAGGGCTTTTAAGAAAGTAATGAATATAAATGGAAATGGCGTTGTATAATTATCAATATAACAATATATCTCAACTTCAGATTCAATAAGATTGGAAGGGATAAAAAGTCCTGTAAGAATTGTAAGTAATACGGCTGATATTATATAAATTTTAAATCGTAAGTTTTTATCCTTTTCGATTTCATGAATAAAGCGATTGGAAAGCTTTGAAAACAAAATTACCAGATATTTAGAAGTAATCAGCAGTAATCCAATCAACATAATGAATGCTTTGTAAATAGTTTTTGTATCTAAAACGATGCCGGTTATTACAGCTAAACTTCCTGCAACAAGTAATAAAATGTAAATTACTTTTTTAGGATTCTTGAATTTATAAAACAGATTTTTTACCAGACTAAAAACATTGTTCATAGTCCAATAGAAAACTAAACCTGAGGGGGAATTATATAATAAAATCAGAAATATGAAGGCAGATACAAAAATTTGAATCTTTTCACTTTTGTTATGACCTTTAGAATAAATTACACCAGAAATACAATTTATAAGTGTCATTGTAACTGGTAATATATTTATATAGAAGTTTTTGATTTTAAAAATATGATCTGGAGCACCAAGATTTTGGATAAATAAAAATGAAGAATTCTCCAGAGGCTTTAAATGTGATAAAAATGTATAAGCTGCAATAAAAAACGGAATCTGAATTAAAAGACTATAAGATGAACGTAAAGCCATTAGCGGGTGATAATGATTCTGTTTATAATAAGTTGAAAGAATCATATATTGCTCATCACCTTTAAAGGATTTTTTAATTCTATCTATACCACCTTTGAGATTTTTTTGAATTGTGCGTTCCTTTTCCTGTAAAGCTTCTGCTACTATATATAATGGTAAGCAACAAATTGATACTACAAAACTTAAACCGATAATAGCAATTCCATTACTACCTGTAATTTCTTGAATAATCTTAAAACATACTTCCAGAATATTTACGATAGGATTTATTATAAGATAATAAAAAACTGAATAAAAATTCATTTTGAACTCCAATTAAAAAATACTAACAAAATACATTTCAATTTTCAAGTTAATTAATTATAATGAATATATGCGTTTTTTGATTAATCCAAACTTTTTATGCAGGAACCTCACCGGTATTGAACGCTTTGCATTTGAAACTTGTAAAAGGCTTGATTCACTTTTGCAGCCAGATGATGATATTCGTATCATTATTCCTTCAAATGTAAAAACCATTCCCCAATATAAAAACATTAAGATAATCAAAACTAGCAAACCATTAAAAAGTTTTCCTTTATGGGATTTAGTTCAATTTACATTCTGGTGTAGAAAACTAAAGGCTACAGGAATAAACTTCAGTAACACTGCCCCACTTGGCCGAAGTTGCGGCATCAGTTTTATTCATGATATTTATGCAAAACAATATCCGCAGGATTTTATATCAAAAAAAGAAAAGCTTGTTCGTTTATACAGCTGTTTTAATTACAGGAACATTGCCCGTAACGCTAAAAAGGTTCTTACTGTTTCAGAATTTTCAAAGGAACAGATTCATAAAATTTATCATACTGATGCAAATAATATAGATGTAATTCCTAATGGATGGGAACATTTTGAGAATGTAGAATTCGAGCCACTGGCAGATTCAGAGGGCTTTTTAACTCCAGGCACTTTTTATTTTACTCTTGGTTCATTACAAAAACGCAAAAATCTTGGATGGATAGCAAAGTATGCTTCTGCTCACCCAGATGAAAAGTTTGCAATTAGCGGAAAAGCTGTCTCTGGTTTTGTTAGCGGTGATATTGCAGTATTGAAAACTTTACCTAATGTAAAACTTTTAGGCTATGTTACAGATTCTCAGGTAAAATGGTTGATGCAAAATTGTAAAGCTTTCGTTTTTCCGAGTTATTACGAAGGCTTTGGTATTCCTCCACTTGAAGCCCTTAGTGTTGGCGCTAAAATCATTGTTGGAAAGGCTGCAAGCCTCCCTGAAATATATAAAGATTCAGCAGTATATATTGATCCATATAATACAGACTGTAATCTTAATGTGCTTATTTCACATTATCCGTCAAATTGTAACCAGTCTGCAAAAGCTGTGTTAAATGAATATACTTATGACAAAGCAGCTCAAAAGTTATATAATATTCTAAAGCAACAGTACTAGGAGCAAATATATATATATGTCTTTTGCAAATATTTTATACACTGTTATTTTGTATCCTTTGGTTCAAATCATTGAAATTTCCTTCAAGATTTTTGATAAATTATTTGATAATACAGGAATTGCTGTATTAGGGGTAAGTCTTACAGTTACCCTTCTTTGTCTTCCTCTTTATATTGTTGCAGAGCACTGGCAGCAGGTAGAACGAGACACTCAGGCAAAACTCAAACCGGGAATTGAAAGAATTAAGACAGCCTTTAAAGGCGATGAACAATATATGATTCTTTCAACTTTCTATAAACAAAATCACTATCACCCGATGATGGCCTTGCGTTCAAGCTTTGGGCTTTTGATTCAGATTCCTTTTTTTATGGCAGCCTATAGCTGTCTATCTAAACTTCCTGCACTCCAGGGACAATCGTTCCTTTTTATTCGTGATATGGGACAGCAGGATGCTATCTTTAGAATTGGTTCATTCCCTATCAACATTCTTCCTATTGCAATGACAATTATTAACATAATTGCCGGAGCTATATATACAAAGGGCTTTCCAATTAAAGAAAAAATCCAGATTTATGGAATGGCACTTATTTTCCTTGTATTGTTATATTCAAGTCCTGCAGGTCTTGTTTTATACTGGACAATGAATAATGTATTCAGCCTTATTAAAAATATCTTTTATAAATTAAAGAATCCACTCAAAGTTTTATATATATTGATGTCAGCATCATGTATTTTTGTTGCTGTGTATGTTCTCTTCCTTTATGATGGTGGAGCATCACCAAAGAAAAGACTTGCAGCGGCTCTTCCAATGTTGCTGTTAATTGGAATTCCTGTATATTTAAAAGGAATCAGATGGCTCTTAAATAGCCCTCTTTCTGGATTAATCGAAAATAAATCAAACAGACATAAGTTGTTCTTCTTTTCAGCAATCGGGTTATGTATTCTTACAGGTCTAGTTCTTCCTACAAATCTTATTTCTTCTTCTGTTCAGGAATTTTCTAATGTTGAATCATATACATCACCAACAAATTTCCTACATGCACCATTCTGGCAGAGCATTGGATTATTCTTGTTCTGGCCAGTTTGTATTTATTTTCTTTTCAGCAAAAAGATTCAGACATTAATTACAACCTTATTCTCAATTCTTCTGATTTCATTTGCTGTTAATGCGTTTGTATTTTCTGGAAATTACGGTTCAATGGATATTACCCTTAAATTCATTGGTGGTATTCAGTCTCAAACAAAGTTTTTTATTCTTATTAATCTGATAGTAAACCTTGCTATTATTGTTCTTATCAACTTTATTATTTCCCTTAAAAAACGATCTTTGTTTACATCATTTACTTTTGTTCTTTGTTTTGTATTCGCTTTACTTGGTATCATCAATATTGGAAAGATTAAAAAAGAATACAAAAACTTTGAACTTGCTCATGCATCTGAAAAAGATTCTTCTGAATCTGATTTTACAACAAGAATTCATCTTTCTAAGACTGAAAAAAATGTAATTGTTATTATGCTTGATCGTGCTGAAAGTTCATATTTTCCATACATTATTGATAACTTCCCTGAATTAAATGAAAAGTTCTCTGGCTATACATACTATCCAAATACAATCTCATTCAATGGTCATACTTTAATGGGAAGTCCTGGAATCTACGGAGGTTATGAATATACTCCTTCAGAAATGAATAAACGACCTTCTGAAAAACTTTCAGAAAAGCATAATGAAGCTCTTTTATTGATGCCTCGTATTTTTACAGAGCAGGCTAACTATACTGCAACAGTTTCTGATCTTTCTTGGGCTAATTACAGTTATGTTTCTGATATGAGTTTTATGAATTCATATCCTAAAATTTCAACGCATGTATTAAACGGCCGTTATACCGGTGAACTTAAAAAGCAAATTACAATTGCAGATCAAGTTTCATTAATTCAAACTGCTAATCGAAATCTTTTCTGGGTAAGTTTATTCCGTGAATCACCTGCAGCTCTAAGACCTGTTATTTACTACAAAGGTTCCTGGTGGAGCGATGAAGGCGCAGTAGACATGGATTCCTTCTTAGACTGGTATGGACCTTTATATTTCTTAAATGATATTACAGATTTTACAGCAGATACAGGAAGCCTTGTCATAATGACAAATGAAGCTACTCATTCAAATGAAGAAATTCCTTACATTGATATAACAAAAGATATTAAGCATTTCTCAGGTGAAATTCCAGGTTATGACATCAATGTAGCTTGTCTTATGAAAATTGCTGATTTTGGAGAATACCTTAAAGCTAATAACATTTATGATAATACTAAAATAATTATTATTGCAGATCATGGTATTGGTTATGGTCCTACTGCAAATGATAATTACGAGACCTCTTCCTTAGACAATGGTTATGCAAAGGATCATTTGAATCCACTGCTTCTTGTAAAAGATTTTAATTCTAATGATTCATTAAAAACTGATTATACATTTATGACAAATGCAGATACACCAACTCTAGCATTTAAGGATATAATAGATAATCCTGTTAATCCATTTACAGGAAAAACTGTTTCTTCAGACGCAAAAAAGGATGGTGTTCTGGTAACTACAGACGATATTTTTATGCCACATCATAGCAGTAGTTCTAACATTTATACTGTAAAACCAGATTCATGGTACCGAATTAAAGATAATATTTTCATCGATAAGAATTGGACAAAGGAGGCTCAATAATGTATTCACAGTTCCTTTATATCGACCCGGGTACAGGTTCAATGCTCTTTTCTATTTTGATTGGAGCAGCCGCAACTCTGTTCTTCCTTGGAAAAGCAGCATGGATAAAAGTAAAGCTTTTGTTCACTGCTAAGAAAAATGGTGTTTCTACAACAGCAGATTCGAATTTCAAAAAATATGTAATCTATAATGAAGGAATGCAATATTGGAATACCTTTAAGCCAGTTTGTGATGAATTTGAAAAACGTCAGATTGAACTTACCTACTATACTTCAGCTGAAAAAGATCCTTGTTTTGAAGCAGGCTATAAATTCGTAAAACCAGAATTTATTGGCGAAGGAAACATGGCATTTGTAAAATTAAATATGCTTACAGCCGGTGTCGTTCTTATGACAACTCCAGGTCTCCAGGTATATCAGCTTAAGAGAAGTAAGCATGTTAAGCATTATGCTCATATTCTTCATGCACCAAGTGATGCAACTATGTATCGTCTTTTTGGTATTGATTATTTTGATTCTGTACTTCTTTCTGGAGATTATCAGAAAGCTGATATCAGACTTCTTGAACAGCAACGTGGAATAAATGAAAAAGAGCTTACTGTAGTTGGATGTCCTTACCTCGATACTCTTAAAGAAAAAATGCAGGCTATTCCAGCTGAAGAAAATCATATTTTTACAGTTCTTGTTTCTCCAAGTTGGGGTGCAAGTGCACTTCTTTCTAAATATGGTGAAAAACTTCTTGATCCGTTACTTGCTACAGGCTGGAATATTATTGTACGTCCACATCCTCAGTCAAAAAAATCTGAAAAAGAAATGCTCGACCGCCTTACAGAAAAATATAATGATGCCAAAAATCTGACCTGGGATTATGAACGAGATAATATTTTCTCAATGAAAAAATCTGATATTATGATTTCAGATTTCTCTGGAATTATCTATGATTACACATTCCTCTGCGATAAGCCGGTTATGTATGTAAATGCCCAGTTAGACCTTATGCCTTATGATGCTTATGATTTACCACAGAATGGAAAGCATATCTGGCAATTTGATACACTTTCAAAAATTGGTATTGAATTAAAAGAAGAACAGTTTAATAATATAAAGGAAGTCATTACAAATGCAAGCGACAGTAAAGAACTGGAAGCTCTTCGTCATCAGGCAAAAGCACAGGCTTGGATGAACGAAGGTTCTGCTGGTAAAGCTGTTGTAGACTTTATGATTTCAAAGGGAGAATAATATGCAGGCACTTATGCTGGCCGCAGGTATGGGAAAACGCCTTGGCCGTTACACAAAAAATGCAACTAAATGTATGGTTCCGGTAAACGGAAAAACCCTTATTGAATATGCTATTGAATCACTTGTAAAAAACAACATCAAAAAAATGGTAATTGTTGTTGGATACAAAAGCGATGTTCTTATTGATTTCATCCACTCTAAGTTCAATAAAGAAAACCTCAACGGAATGGAAATTGAGTTTATTGAAAACAAGGTGTATGACAAAACTAACAACATCTACTCTCTTTATATGGCTCGCGATGCACTATGCAAAGATGATACAATCCTTCTTGAAAGTGATTTGATTTTCAAACCAGAAATTATTGCTAAACTTATAAAATCAAAAGATCCAAACCTTGCAGTTGTTTCTCATTTTGAAAGCTGGATGGACGGAACTTGTACTTTACTTGATGAAGATAATCATATTACCGGCATTCTTGATAAAGCACACTTTAACTGGTTTGAAACAGATGATTATTATAAAACTGTAAATATTTATAAATTCTCAAAAGAGTTCTCTAAAGATTACTATGTTCCATTCCTCGAAGCATATCAGAAGTCTTTTGGTAAGAATGAATATTATGAACAGGTTTTGAAAGTTCTTTCATTCCTTTCATCTTCTACACTTAAAGGTCTTCCAGTTCCTGGTGATGACTGGTATGAAATTGATGATCCTGCAGATCTTGCTATTGCAGAGACACGTTTCTCTAAGGGAAAAGATAAACTTAAGCTTCTACAGAAAACTTACGGTGGTTACTGGCGTTATCCACAGCTTAAGGATTACTGCTATTTAGTAAACCCTTACTTCCCACCTCAGAAGATGGTTGATGAACTTCAGGCAAGCTTTAAAACTTTGCTTACACAGTATCCAAGTGGTGCTGCTCAGATGAGTCTTCTTGCAGGAAAGATTTTCAATCTTCTTCCTGAACATATTGTTGTTGGTAATGGTGCTGCAGAATTGATTTCTTCTTTGGGAGATAAAATTACAGGTAAAGTTGCTGTTCCATACCCAACTTTCAATGAATATCCGGAACGATTTACAGATGCAACTGTAATTCCTGTAAAAACAAATCCAAAAGATTTTTCTTATACATCAAAAGATATTCTTGATGTAGTAAAGAAAGAAAACGTAAATACAGTTCTTCTGATTAATCCGGATAATCCATCTGGAAACTTCATTGCAAAAAAAGATGTACTTTCTTTGTTGAAGGAACTCAAAGCTCTTAATGTAAAATTGATTTTTGATGAATCATTTATTGACTTTGCTGATAAAGAAATCCGTTATACTCTTCTTAATGAAGATATTATCAACGAATATGATAACCTCATTGTTGTAAAATCTATCAGTAAGAGCTATGGTGTTCCAGGTTTGAGACTTGGTGTGCTTGCTTCTTCAAATGTTGATTATATCAATATGATTAAGAAAACAAATGCAATCTGGAACATAAACTCATTTGGTGAATACTATCTTCAGATTTACGAGAAGTACAGCAAGACTTATGCTGCAGCCTGTGATTCAATTGCAGAAGAAAGAGCCCGATTTATTAAGGAACTTTCAAAAATAAAGCATCTTCATGTATTCCCAAGTCAGGCTAATTTTATTCTCTGTCGTCTTGATGGAAATAATTATTCTGACAAGCTTGCAGTAAATCTTATTGAAAAATGCAACATTTTCATTAAAGACCTTACAGGAAAGAAATGTTTTGATGAACCTAAATATATCAGACTTGCTATAAGAAACAAAGCAGATAATGATGCATTGATTGAAGCATTAAAAGCGTTTATTCAGTAAATTATTTCAAAGATAAAAAAGCGGTGGCACTTCATAATTTTAGAAGTCAGCCACCGCTTAATTGTTTAACATCAATTTATATTAGAAGTTAATACTTACCCCAACAGTCATTACAGCGCCAAACAATGTTGGGTATTCATCTGTTCCGGCTATATCAAATGGTGTCTTGAAATCTACTTCTTTACAGTTACCGTTATTACCGTAAACATCGCGGTCATATTTTTCATCATCAATTACAGTAAAGTAGCTGAACATAAGTCCAAGGTTTCCATAAAATGAAACCGGAACTTTTGTATTTAAAGAAACTTTTCCGCCAGCACTTACAATATGAATCCAGTTATAAGCACCATCATGCAGGAAGTATTTTTTTAATTCCGATCGGTTTTCATTACTCATTTCTGAATAAATATTACTTCCCGGAACCTGCTGGCTTCCATAATCTGCCCCATGACGAATCAACTGATATGACGCTCCAGCATTAATTCCTTTTTTAGGCTGACACTTAAACTGAAGAAGGAATTCATCTGAGTTTGGTGGCAGATAATAACCAAGCGATTCACCGTTATTAGAATAGTTTTCACAGATATAATGGTTATACCAAGGGGCATAATTTATAGCATGATGTGTATAACAATATGGTTCAATTTTTGTATATCGGAAACTAAGACTTGCAAACGGAACCTTTGGAAGCACATACTTCACACCACCCTGATATGCAAACATAGCTCTTGTGGAAATAAATGGATTATTATTCAAACCATTAATTTCATCTAGATAGAAAGAAAGCCATAACGAACCAACTTCTGCAATTGTATATTTAAAATCACCAAATAAAGCAAGGTTATCACAGTCACCAATATGATTCTGATATTCTACATAATTTGCCAATGGAAATGCATAACCAAGTTCAAAACGTTTTGGCCAGATTACAGAAGAACCAAAATCAAGATGAAGTCTCTTTAAATCTACTTCAATCATATTGAGAGAAAAGGCATTCTGGAAAATATATGAATCATCAAGATTACTTGGTTTACCAATTTTTCCTAACTCTTCTTCATTTATATAATCCTGGTTAGGATATTCAAGAATACCTGTTAATGAATAGAACTTAAAGAAATCAAATAACTTAAACTGAGCATCTACTGCCATAAAAGGATATGCCTTTGCATTTAAAACCAAAGAGCTGCCATTATCCATTGCAGCTACTTCCCTGTCAAAACGGCCAGCTCCAAGAATAATATGATTATTCAGCAATGAGCCTCTGATTTCTCCATCAATTGAAAAGCCCATACCAAAGCTGGTAGCCCAACCTTCAAGTCCTGCAGCATTCATATTTTTTGCAAAATAGAATTGACCACTCCATGGCTTTTTATACGAATATGGAAGATAGGAATTGTTCAGATAACGGCGGATATATCGAGCTTTATCTGAAACATCGTACTGTTTTGTAGGTGTTTCATCGCTTTCCTTTTCTTTATACAATTCACCATTGAGGAATTTTTCTACATTAGAATCATACCACGGATACCCAATAAAATAATCTCCAATTTCCATAAGCGGCATATAAGAAAAATCAAGAACACCTTTTAATCTGTAAGAAAGGCCCTTTCCTAAATCGCCATCAAAATTGAGTTTGTACATATTATCCATACCCAAGCTATTATAATCTGAGTTTGAATAAAGGCCGCCGGAATAAACAAATTCGAATTCACTTTTGTAATTAAAGGTAATTGGAAACTCTTCGTTTGTATTTGCAAGATGTGCTTCTAATACATTTCTTTTGTCATTTTTTGTAGAAGGCTCATACAACGCAAGGTATTCTTCTACCATTTCGATTTCGCGATCAGACATTTTATCTGAGTTCTCATAAATCTCCTGCAGGCTTTCTAAAATCTGAGCTCTCGTATATGGCTTATAACTGTTCAGCGCAGAACAGAGTCCTTTTTTATGAGCAACGTCTAAGAATTCATAAATATCATCTGTCACAGAAACAGAAACATTCATCTGTGCCGGTAAAGCGAAACTGAAAAAAATCAAAGCAGAAATCAATACAGTTAGTTTTTTCATTATATGCCTCTTTAATTAAATATCTTATATTCAACACCACAAGCTAATTCAATTCCCTGAATTACATTGCTGTTATAAATCTGAATTGTATAAACTCCCTGTCCATAAACAGAAAGATTATCCAAAAAGGAATATGTGCCGCTTAATTTTATCTGATGTTTATAAATACAGTTTCCAGTCATCCACATATAGCGGCCTTTATCACGAGCAGCGATTCGATCATCATCAGATTCGGCAAGTTTATATTGAGTGTATGGATAATAGGAATAGATATCCTCTGTCTCATCAGTGTAAACTTTGTGTTCTCCATCTTCATCGTAATATGTCTTTTCAACTCTTGTCTTAATAGTTCGTTTCTGATTAAACAAACTCTCCGCACTATTCTCTCCATGAATCGAGAACAAATAGGCAACTCCAGCCTGCCACTTCTTCTGACTGTCATAATCTGCTTTTAATGTTACTGCAAAACAATCCGGCCCAAATGGAGAACCTATCCAGGAATCTGTCATTCCACTTGTCTGCATGTTATCTCTAATTCTATACAAAGACCATTCCGGACTCTGCTTTACATATAAATATGGCGAAGTATAAACACCTTCAAGATAAGTTTTTATTACACCATAATCTTTCAGATTAATGTTGTACTGCATTCCAAGCTGAAATCCTATGCTGTCTGGAACAGATAAAGCCTGATTACTTCTGGATCCACCAAGATCTAGGATTTCATTCTGGGCAAACATTCCGTAGATTTTAAAGTTAGTAAAAGGCAAAACTTCAAACATCAAGCCAAAATATGCACAGAATCTTCCTTCTCCGTAATAATTATCTTCATTTTCGGTGAGTAAATGCCCATATTGTTCCCAGGAACCAAACTGGTGCATGAGCATAAACGGATTCAAATAGCGCAATTCAAATGCCGCATTCAAAAGAGAGCCTTCAAGTACACCAACTTTTAGCCATCTGAAAGGTCTCATATTTACCTGATGCAAATACAAAAACTTAGTGTTATCTACCTGGGCTACGTGCATAGAATATTTTAAATATTCTGTATATAGATTTAATGAACAGTAAAAGTCTGTTTCAAAGGTTCTGTTGTAAATTATACTTCCAAGCTGTGTATTATAAATCTGCAAGCCCTCTTTTGCTGCATAGAAATTAAAACCCCATTTATCAAAGGCACGACCTGTTGCTCCATAAGCAAATCTTGGAAATAAAAATTCAAAATGATCTCCGCTATAAACAATATTTGTAAAATTAGCAGGATCATTCATTGAAGGCTGATTTTTTCCAATTACAAAATCCGGTTCAATTGTTACATAATCAGAAAAGCCTATAATCAAAGGAATTGTAATAAAAAAATCTTTTACGTAATAATCAAAGCTCCAGTCTATATCTGAATTTGATTTATAATAAAACTCGGGATTTATTTTTACATTTCCAAAAAGTCTTAAATCTTCTTCCGGGAAAAAATCTTCGTTTTTTGAGAGAAAGGCTTTTACTTTTTCCCAGCTTTTCTGGCCGTTTTCAGAAAGCTTTTCATATGGAATTTTCCTGAAATAAAAAAGCATTTCACCAATTGTCATTGGCTGTGTTTCAAAGAAAAAATCAGTTTTACTTTCCATGCACAAAGCTTCAAGTTCATCATACACCCAATGTCCAGATTTAATTATTTGTGTACTGTTTCCTGATTTTGCAAATAAAGAAAAGCTAAGCGACAAGAGTAAAATAATTAAGAAATTTTTCTTCATATATAGAAAATAACACTTTTCCAACCTTAAAACAATACTTCATTTCGTAACTATTTTACAAACACAAGTCTATTGTTATTAAACAGATTAAGTTTTATACTTAAAAAATGAAATTGTTTATTGATTGCCGCATGCTTAATAGTGGCGGGATTGGAACTTACTTAGAGTCTTTACTTCCCTATTTTATCAAATCTTTTGAATGTCTTTTACTGATTTATCCAGATCAAAAAGAATGTCTTCCTGACTGCACTGCTTCATGCCAAATTATAGAAACTGATATTAAAACATTTTCATTAAAGGAGCTTTTTTTATTTCCTGCCTCTCTCAAAAAAATAATCAATTCCTGCGATATTTTTTATAGTCCATATTGTAATGTTCCTTGCGGAATAAAAATTCCCGTTTTCACAACAATTCATGATATTGTTTTTCTTGATATTCCAGAGCTTTCTTCCCGCGCAGGAATCTTGATTCGTAAATTCTTTTATCAGAGAGCTATTAACAAGTCAAAAGCAATTTTTACTGTATCGCAGTTTTCTGCAGACCGCATCAAAGCAAAACTAAAAATCAAAAATAAGCCCTTGATTGTTACTTATAATTCTGTTCCTGAACATTTTAGTTTAGAAAAGCCGGCAAAAATCGTAAAAGATAATTCAATTATTTATGTCGGAAACATCAAAAAGCATAAGGGGCTTTCTTTTCTGCTCGAAGCCTTTGAAATCTGTAAAGCTAATGGACTTGATTGCAAGCTTGTAATCATTGGAAATGCAGAAAACTTCCGCTCAGGTGATACAGAAATTGCAAAAAGACTATCATCGGCTGATGAAAAAGATATTTGCTTTACAGGCCGTATTTCAGATGCAGAATTACAGAATTATTACCAGAAAGCAAAGCTTCTTGTTCAGCCGTCTTTATACGAAGGCTTTGGTATGCCACCTTTAGAAGCTCTTTATCTTGGAACTAATGTAGTTATTTCTGATATTCCTGTTTTTAAGGAAATTTATGCTGATTTCCCTATAAGTTTTTTTAAATCTGCAGACAGCAATGACCTTGCAGAAAAAATTCAGCAGAGCTTTAATAAAGCAGCACCAGAAAACTTACCGCAAAAGTATTCATTCCAAAAAACTGCAAATATTATAGTAGAGACCTTTAACTCTATTTTACAATAAGAATAAACTATGATATAATAGATTAATTATGAATTTGATTGAATATTTTAAAAAGCATTTTCCACATACAAGTTCTTTTGCTTCTGGTTTATCACTTTTTATAGTTGATGCAATTGTGCTTTTTTTATGTATTGGTGCCGGCTTTTTCATTGTAAATCTTTTTGATACATCAAATATCAATTTTAAATCATTCATTAATTATTCAGTTTATATTCCTTTTATTTTAATTCTTTTTGCAGCAAATAACCTTTATCCTGGCATTATGAATTCTCCAACCGAAGACATTAAGCATTACTTTGGTTGTACATTTTTTAGTTTCCTTGCAATTATTTTAACTGTATATCTTGGAAACCTGAACGAAAATACTTTCCTTGAAAATATCATTAAAGATTCTTCTGGAAGAGCTATTTCTCTTGCATTTTTGATTGCTCTTCCAATTTGTACAATTGCACTTCCTGCTTTCCGCGAAGTTGCAAAACATTATTTTTCTAAGTTTAAATGGTGGGGTGTACCTGTAGTTATATATACAGACAAAACCTCAAGCAATTTCATCATTGAAAAATTAATCAGACTTAAATATCTTGGCTATCATCCTGCAATAATTATTGATTCTGGTGCAAAAGAAAATTATGAGTTTAAAGGCATTCCGGTTTATCCGCCATCAGATGACCTTCACAAACAGATAAAAGAACATAATATTAAGCAGGCCATTATCTGTGAATATAAAGGTGACATGTCTTACATTATGTCTTCTTACAGATATACTACAACTGTTTCAAAAAACCAGACTTTCTTTACTAATACTCAACAGCTTAAGGATATAGGTGGTATAATCGGTTTCTCTTCTATTCACAATCTTACATTCAAAAGAAACCTTTTTATCAAAAGATGCATAGACATTATTGCAATTCTAATCACTCTTCCAATCGTCTTTCCTGTTATGCTGATTCTTGGCATACTCACAAAACTTACTTCTAAAGGCCCAGTTTTTTATGGACACAAACGAGTTGGTAAAGATGGAAAAGAAATCAAATGCTGGAAATTCCGTTCAATGTGTGTTAACTCTCAGGAAATCCTTGAGCAAATTCTTGCAACAGATCCTGTACGTCGTGCAGAATGGGAAAAAGACAGAAAATTCCTTGATGACCCTCGTGTTACTAAATTTGGTAAATTCCTCAGAAAAACAAGTCTTGATGAATTACCTCAACTAATAAATATCTTTTTAGGACAAATGAGTCTTGTAGGTCCTAGACCTGTAACAGAACCAGAACTTGTAAAATATGGTGAATATAAAGATTACGTACTTTCTGTTTCACCAGGATTAACAGGTATGTGGCAGGTATCTGGCCGCTCTGATACTGGTTATGAAGAAAGAATTTCATTTGATACCTATTATATTCAGAATTGGTCTATCTGGCTTGATATCTGGATTTTGATTAAAACAGTTTACGTTGTATTAAAAGGAAAAGGTGCTTACTAGATGAAAAAAGTTCTCTTGATTATCTCTGCTTTTTTTGTGTTATTAACTTGTGCAACTGCACAGAACTTTAAAATAGAAGATTACAAAATAACAACAAGTGGTAAGTATAAACTGACTACAACTAAACCTTACGCAGTTGAATTAAATTACCCTATTGATAAGAAAACAATTTTTAATAAACAAGAATTTGAATCATATCTTACAAACTATAAGCAAGAATTGGAAAATTCCCGCACATTTGAAGAAATAAATGTTGATTATGAAGTAATTGAACAGACAGTAACTTCAAATGATAATCCAGAAACACTTCTCAAGGTCAAATTAAATATTGAACTAAAAGACTCAAACCATTTTCTTATGGTTCCTTACCCAAAACTTAAGTCAGATAAAGATAAAACTGAAATTATGTTAAAACTTAAAGCAAAGGATTCTAACTTTCTTGGAACAATGAATCCTCTAGCTACAGACATAAACATCGAAGCAACTAAAGAAGATGACGGATGGGTTCTTACGCCAGGTTTTAATATTTCTTACGACTATCCTTTTGTAGCAGGCCCATTTGATGCAACCTGGATTAATGATTTATCAATTAATTATAATTCTGATCATACCTGGCCTGAATGGGATTGGAAAACAGGTCTTAAATTCGTTCTTCCATTCCATTATATTTCTTTTGTTTTTGAAGGCTATCATAATTTTATTAATGAATATGATTATGAAAAATATAATGATGCCATGTACAGCAAAGAAGAATTTAAGTTTTCTACACCAATTAAACTTTATGAATTTAAGAACTTTTCTTCACTGGTATATACACCAGCTGTTAATTACAATTTTGTATGGGATCAGGATGGAATCAGTATTGAAAATACTTCACTTACAGGTCCTATAATTACATTGAGCCAGTCTCTTTCTAATTCAAAAGTTAACTGGCATAATAATTTCCGAAAAGGATATTCTATTTCTTTGGGAAATTCCTGGACATATAATTTCCAGCGTAAGGACTGGTGTCCATCATTATCTTTTGAGGCAAAAGGCTTTACATCTATTAAACTTGAAGACCGCGATTATCTTGATCAAGTTGGTATTGTTACTGACATTTATTCCTTTACATATTTTGATATGCCTGGTCAGTATTATGACCATAATGTTTCTGGTTATGGAGATTCTATAGGAAAGAGATTGCGTGGTGTACCTGATGATTCATATTTTGGAAATTTAGGTTCAGATACAACTTCTGTAGGATTCGTTCTTAACATTGATTTGCCAATAAACATTATAAGGACTTCTTTTGAACGAAATTTATTTAATTTTAATATGCAGTTTTCTCCGTTCCTTGATGTAGCAATTTACAGAGATCGTGCATTACCATTACAGACTGACTCAAAAATATGTAGTGGTATGGAAGTTCTAGTATATCCCAAAAAGTGGTCAAATTTTATTATCAGAGGAAGCATTGGCTTTGATCTTAAAGAAACCTTTGCTGAAGATACAAATATTAAAGGCTTAGTAAAAGGTTTGTGGCATAATAAAGAAATCAGTATCGGCTTAGGACTGCATTACTAGTTACTGCCAAGCTTTTCCAATTGAAGAACTGCATCACGCTGCCAGTAGTTTTCCGGTGCATAACGTGCAATTACTCGTAAAAGCTCACGCGAAAAGTTATTATATCCAGCTTCTGTAGAATATTTAGCTAAGATGTTAAAACTTTTCCAGGCTGAAGTTTTATTTCCCCATTCAATTACATCATAATAATATGATGCTTCCTGATAAAAAGAAGCAAGATCCTTATATTCAAAGGTAGAGTTTCTTGAATACAAGATTTCAATGATACGAGAAAAACTTGTAATACTTGAAAGAGCTGCAAACTCAAGAGCTTTTTTACTCTCCCCTGCATCATGATAGTATTCAGACAGTTGATTGTAAGCATTTATTGAATTATATGAATCTGCACGGTAAAGATTAAAGAATTTTTCCATTGAATCTTTTTTATTTGATGAAATTGTTCCAAGCATTGAACGCTTTAATGCAGCATCTCGATAATCAGTATCTTCAGCAAGAATGTTCAATAAACGAACTTCCATTTTTGGGAAATCATTTTCCAAACGGCTGATATCGGCAAGCATATAAAGAATATCATATTTTTCATCAGGAATATCCAGAACATCTGCTTTATCCAGGGCCATCAGATAATATTCCTCTGCGAACTGATATTCACCTTCGAGCTTATAGATATCTCCAATTATTTTATGTGCTTCTGGAAAGGCTTTTGAGTTTTCAAGATAAATCAAAAGATTATTAATTGAATCTTCGAAATACTCTTTTCCTTTTTTCTTGAGATAATAATTGATGATATTTGCAGTTTCGTATTCTTTTCGATTTTCAAGCACAGCAAGAACAGGATCAAAGCGGTCTCCTGCAGCCTGAACTCGTTTTGCAGATAAAGAATTTTTTACTGTATTAATCTGATTTTCAATGTTCTGTTTTCTATATAAAATTGCATCTTCGGAATATTTTAAGGCTTTTCCATAATCCTGAGCATCCATTGCTTCAATTGCATTTCTATAAGCAACGACACTTTCATCAGTTTTTTGCTTTTTATTTGCAGCAAAAATTGAAAAACTTAGCGCAGATAGTATAAAAAATAATACAGTTTTCTTCATAAACACCTGTCATCCCGAACTTGTTTCGGGATCCATTATAAAGATTTTAATTCTTCCTCAAATACTTTATCGGCATCTTTTGCATCTATCGTTCGTACAATTTTTCCTTTTTTGAAGATAATTGCCTTATCATTAGTTCCTGCAATACCAAGGTCTGCATGTCGGCCTTCTCCAGGTCCGTTTACAACACAGCCCATTACTGCAACTGTAATATCTTTATCCATTGCAAGCAAACGATTCTGCCAGCGGTCAACAAAAGCATGAACATCAAAGCCAATTCGGCCGCAACGAGGACAGCTTACAAGTTTTACTCCACCAGCGCGTTTACCACATTCTTTTAATATATTAATTCCTGCAACAACTTCATTTTCTGGAGAAGATGAAAGGCTTACACGGATAGTATCACCGATTCCTTCATTCAAAAGAGTTGAAAAAGCAATACTTGATTTTACAATGCCACCGATAAGAGGACCTGCTTCTGTAACGCCAAGATGCAGCGGATTATTGTATTTTTCTGCATAAAATCTATTACACTGTATAGTTTCGTTAACATCTGAAGATTTCATGCTAACTACATACTGATCAAACTTTAAATCTTCGAAGATTTCAGCTTCGCGGGCAGCAGTTTCACATAAGCCTTGTGCACGTGTTATTGTACCAGCGGCAATCTGCTCCTGGAGATCTTTTGGAAGAGAACCACTGTTTATTCCGATTCTTATTGCAACGCCTTTTTCACGGCATGCTTCTACAACTGTTTTAGTGTTTTCTACAGAACCAATATTTCCCGGATTAATACGAATAGCAGCAACATTACCTTTCAGACATTCAAGAGCAAGTTTATAGTCAAAATGGATATCAGCAACAAGAGGCATAGAAGTACGCTCTGCGAGTAAACAAAGACCTGCAGCACTTTCCATATCAGGAACAGCAAAACGAACGATATCACAGCCAATCATACTGAGCTCATTGAGTTCGCGCAAAATTCTGTCCAGTTTTTCATTATCCGTGGCGAGATCTGTTATACCCTCCTTCCACATAGTCTGAACGCTTACCGGGTTCCCACCGCCTATCTTTATTTGTTTAGTGATACCTTTTCCACCAAGAATTACTGTTTTTGTAGTCATAATGATATTATAGTCGAAATCTAACAAAAAAAAAAGTCGGCATTCCTTTGGAACGCCGACAATTTATCGAGCAATACGAGTTGTCAAGGCACGCTACGCTTAAAGCCTTGACAAACTCGTTTTGCCTAAGTATCACTATGATACTTAGGCAATAAGTGAGAATACCATTGCGAAGAGCGCAACAGATTCACAAAGACCAACTACCATGATGTACTGAGCAAAACCTTTACCTGTTTCACCAAGAGCATCAGAAGCTGCAGCACCTGCTTTTCCCTGAGCAATAGCAGAGAAACACATAGCCAAACCAGAAGCAATACCAAGACCAAGAGCAAAACCAGGTGTCATAGCACCACTTGCTACTTTTGGTTTCATTGCAATATTCATCAAAAGGAAGCCGTAAATTGTCTGTGTCAAAGGTGCACCGGCAAATACAGTAAGAATAAATGGAGCTGGCTTATTGTTAATATAACAGCGTTTCCAAGCTCCGATTGCTCCCTGTCCTGCAATTCCAATACCAATTGCTGAACCGATAGCAGCAATACCCATACAAACAGCAGCTCCAATGTAACCCAAAAGTTCCATAATTATTCTCCTTTAACCCGCTCCTTGGCGGGATTTTTACTAATTTATTTTCGATCAGCAAACGGCTGATATTTTACACCACTCCAGCTCATTCCTACGTGTGTACAGAACTCCAATGTGTTCAAACGTACACCGTGAACGATAACTGAAAGCACGTTCAAAATCATATTCAGACCATGTCCAAATACAAGCAGAACGATTGCCGCAATGAACAATATTGCGTGTCCTAAAATTGGACCTGCAAGTGTATTTACAGTTTCTGAAATCGCAGCACCCGCAAGACCAACGGCCCAAAGACGGATGTATGAAACGATATCACTGAATACGTTTACAACTCCAAGCAGAACAGAAATAATGTTCTTACAGCTTTCAAGAACAGAAGCTCCTATACTGCCTTCGTAATTTGCAAAGACAAAACTCATTGCAAAACCTACAGCAATTAAAGATACTTCAATATATCCTACTGGCACATTTCCAATGTAACCAAGCATTGGGAATACCTGACCATTAACAACCATTGCAAGAACAACCCAGAACATACCAACAAGTTGTAATAATGAACCAAGGTCACCAAGTACTTTCAGTCCTTTTTTATCCTTAATATTTCTAACACCAGCCTTAATATGTGCTACACAAAGCTGAATCAAAGCCAGAGAGAAACAGAAAATCTGCAGATTCTGGTCTTTTGTAAGGCCAATGTTAGGATCAGAAATCCAAGGAACATTCCAAAGCTTATCTGCATAAGCACCTGAAATATAAGGAATTGAAAGTCCTGTAAGCCAATCAGGTAATTTATCTGAAGAAATACCAAACCAAGTACAGGTTACAGCACCCCAGACAACCGTTGCTAAAGAAACAAGCAGGAAGAGTCCAAATGCAGCAGGTACCTTTTTTCCAGAAAGCTTTGTTTTAAGCATCAGGAACAAGATTATAACTGCTACAAGAGCACCATATCCGCCGTCTCCAAAAATCATTGCAAAGAAGATTGTAAAGAATAAGAGGAACCAGCCGGAAATATCAAATTCATGATAACCAGGAACAGTTCCAAGGAAGTCTGTAAGTGGATAAATTAAACTTACAAACTTATTATTCTTAAGCTTTGTTGGAACGTCAGCATCTTCGTCTTCAGGATCTGCATAAGCAACAGCCCAATTGTTATCAGCACAATAACGCTTGAATTCATCAAGGTCTGCAGCTGGAACATAACCACTAAGCCATGCAAGATCATTATCTGTTCCTTCTTTATCACAACCAATGCCGGAATTAACATTTTCAAACTCAATATCAGTTTCCAATGCTTTCTTATAGGCAGAAATTGCAGGAACATATTTTGCATTCTCAGTATAGAATGCCTGAATCTCGTCGAGTTCCTTTTCGTCACGTCTGATTTCTTCTTGAAGAAGCTGTGTAGAAATGCGTGGGAATGGCACTTCAAAGGCTTCTGGTAAAAGTTTTTCAGGACGTCCTTCACCGCCGTTTACAATTAAGAAACGAACAGTTTTCTTGTCATTATTCACAAGAATAGTTTGAATGTCTGGATCAATGAGGTTATATTTTTCCGCATTGATTTCATACATTTTAAGTGCAATGTCTTTGTCTTTAAGGAAATCAAAATCTTCGTTACTAACATCACCCCATAGAGCAAATCTATCGAGTTCTGTTGTATCTGCAGAAATCTCTTCCATAAGCTGCTTCTTGCGTTCTGATTTAGCAACAACTTCTTTACAAAGTTCAATTACCTTATCATCAGAAAGCTTAGGTTCAGAACCTTTCTTTACTTTAGGAAGTTTTATTTCACCAAGGATTGCCTCAGTGAGCATTGCATTATTTGAATATTCTTTGAAGGCAGTGAGTTTTTCACTTGCACCATCTATTTTTTCAAGATGCACAAGTCCTATCTTTCTCAGAGCTTTCAATGCCTCTTCTTTTTCCTTATTGAGAAGGACTACAGAGACTTTTTTCATTGGTTCAATCATTTGCCAGCCTCCTGTTCTTCATCAATTTTCGCCTGCAGCTTTTTCTTAGAAATCTTACTGCGTACTACGGCTGCAACCTGTTCATCACCAAGGTAAACGGTAATCTTTTTGATGTTTGCCTTAGTTTCCGGAATCTTAACCTTTTCGAACAGATTTACACGCTGTGTTGTTGTGCGGAGTTCCTGACTGAGTAAGCGTACCTGCTCGTCCAGAACCTCTGCTTCCAGGTCGAGTGACAGGGCCTTTTCCATTCGGTCTGCTGCCATATCAATCCACAGCGGAGTTTTATATAAATCGTAGTCACCACGGCCAAAGTCTGCACCTTCATATACCGGAATAGTTACACCGGCAATATTACCTACACCCTTTTTGATGTTCTTTACAGTTACCATATCCGGAGTAAAGGCTTCGCGCTCACCGAATACGGAAATCCACTGTTCGAACTCTTTTTCAAGGGCAATGCGTTGTGCACGGACTTCTTTTGCCTTGGCATCTATAGTGCGGATTTCTGTCTGAAGCTGCTGTTTTTTGAGCATAAGGGTTGGAAGATATCGCTTATACATTTTAAGCGCATCTTTCTGAACCTTGAGCTCATTTTTTGTCAGCTTAATCTTTGCCATTCAGCACCCCTACTTCTTACTCTTAGGCCAGTACTCTTCAATGAGAGATGACTTCAAGCCGGTTTCTTCCGGTTCAAAGCAGTCAGCCAGAATCTTCCAGCCAAGGTCGAGAGCATCTTCCAGAGAAATATTCTTTGAAAGATCCATCATACCATCTTCAAACATCTTTCCGTAAACAAGGAGTTTTTCATCCCATTTACTCATATTGAAACCCATCGATTTCTTTTCAAGGGTGTCTTTGTAGTTTGAATAAAGACGGATCATACCATCCATAAGAGCTCGGTGGTCGCTTCGAGTACTTCCGTTTACGTTCTGCTTCAAACGAGAAAGAGAACCGAAAGGCTCGATACGTCCACCCTTGAGGTAGTACTGACCTTCTGTAATGTAACCAGTGTTATCTGGAACCGGGTGAGTAACGTCATCACCAGGCATAGTTGTTACAGCAAGGATTGTTACAGATCCAGCGCTATCAAAGTCTACGGCTTTTTCATAGCGGGCAGCAAGCTGTGAGTACAAGTCTCCAGGGTAACCACGGTTTGAAGGAACCTGTTCCTGTGTAATGGCGATTTCCTTCATTGAGTCAGCAAAGTTTGTCATATCTGTAAGAAGAACCAGAACATCCTTTCCCTTAAGAGCGAACTGTTCTGCAACTGCAAGTGAAAGGTCAGGAATCTTCTGACATTCTACTGTAGGATCAGCGGCTGTATGCATGAACATTACCGTCTTACTCAAAGCACCACCGTCTTCCAGTGTCTTTTTGAAGTAAAGGTAGTCATCATACTTCAATCCCATACCACCAAGAACGATTACATCAACTTCAGCCTGCATGGCAATGCGAGCCAAAAGCTGGTTATAAGGTTCACCAGAGATAGAGAAGATTGGAAGCTTCTGAGAAACTACCAGTGTGTTGAACATATCAATCATTGGGATACCAGTACGAATCATACGGCGAGCCATGATACGTTTTGAAGGGTTTACAGAAGGTCCTCCAATTGTAACAAGACAATCTGATAAAGCAGGGCCATTATCACGTGGCTGAGCAGATCCGTTGAAGATACGTCCAAGCAAATCATCAGAGAAAGAAACTTCCATCTGATGTCCAAGGAATTTGATGTGGTCTCCGGTTGAAATACCGCGTCCTCCGGCAAATACCTGGAGTGAAACTACATCACCTTCGATTTTATTAACTTCGGCAAGTGATTTACCAAAGCGTGTTTCAATTTCGGCAAGTTCACCGTATGCAACATTGTCTGCTTTAACGGTGATAACGCTTCCGACAATAGATTCAATCTTACTATATACTTTGTTCATTACTCACCATCCTTTAGCATTGCTGCTACTTCGTCACGAACTTTTCCGTTAGCACTAGCAAAGTGAGCGTCTACATCCTTTTCTGCCTTCTTGAACTTATCGCTGTTCCAGAGAGAATAGTTCCAGTCGATAAACTTCTGACGCATCTGGTTGAAGAAGTTTCGTGCTGTATCCTTATCAGCAAGTTCAAAATCAGAACCAAGCACCTTAAGAACTTTTGCGAAAGTATACTGCTGGCGTTCAACGCTTACAGCCGCATCAATTTCATCAAATGAGTTCTGCTGCATATAAACAGCATCAAGGAATTCGCTCTTGAGGTATTCGATGTAGTCTTCGGTTGTTGTACCTTCTTCACCTACTACTTTCATCATCTGGTTTACTTCTACACCGCTAAGGAATACCTTGCGTGCGTAAGCTACCCAGTCTTCGCGGATAACTGATTTATATTTTGACCAGGAAATAATCGGGTCAATTGCAGGATACTTACGTGCATCTGAACGTTCACGTGAAAGTCCATGGAAAGCACCTACTACTTTAAGGGTTGCCTGAGTTACAGGCTCTTCAAAGTTACCACCGGCAGGAGATACTGTACCACCAATTGTTACAGATCCGATGTTGCCGTCGCGTAGGCGTACGATACCAGCGCGCTCGTAGAAGGCTGCAATATAAGATTCGAGATAAGCAGGGAATGCTTCTTCTCCAGGAATCTCTTCAAGACGACCAGACATTTCGCGGAGAGCCTGTGCCCAGCGGGAAGTTGAGTCTGCAAGAAGAAGTACGTGCAGGCCCATCTGGCGGTAATATTCAGCAAGTGTAACAGATGTATAAACCGAAGCTTCGCGGGAAGCAACAGGCATTGAAGATGTGTTACAGATGATGATTGTTCTTTCCATAAGTGAACGACCTGTACGTGGGTCTTTCAATTCTGGGAACTCTTTAATTGTTTCTACAACTTCACCAGCACGTTCACCGCAGGCAGCGATGATTACGATATCAACGTCGGCATTACGTGATGTTGTATGCTGAAGTACTGTCTTACCTGCACCGAAAGGTCCAGGGATACAATATGTACCACCCTTAGATACTGGATAGAAAGTATCGATAAGACGAACCTGTGTTACCATTGGCTCAGATGGAGCAAGACGCTCAGCATAGCAGTCTACGGCACGTTTTACAGGCCACTTGAATGCCATCTGAAGTTTATGGTCTTTTCCCTTTTCATCTGTTACTACACAGATTGTATCTTCAATAGTATATTCTCCAGCCTTTTCAACCTTCTTTACTGTATACATTCCAAGAAGATCAAATGGAACAAGGATTTTATGTGTAAAAGGTCCTTCAGGAACAGAACCAATTGGATCACCACGAAGAACTTTATCTCCTGGTTTTACAGTTGGGGTCCATTCCCATTTCTTGTCACGTGGAAGTGAATCTACATAAACACCACGCTCAAGGAAGAAGCCTGCTTTTTCTGCAACGAGTGGAAGCGGATTCTGCAAACCATCGAAGGTCTGTCCAAGCAAACCAGGTCCAAGCTCAGCACAAAGAAGGTCGCCAACGAGATCTACTTTATCTCCTGCCTTGATTCCCTGTGTCATTTCGAAAATCTGCATCTGTGCTTTGTTACCGCGAATACGGATAACTTCACCACGGAGCTTCTTTCCGTCTACATTAACGTAGCCTACTTCATTCATAGAAACAGAGCCTTCAAATTCAATCGTGACCATGTTTCCGTTAATGCCGACTACTTTTGCTTTAGTATTAGTCATTATTTATCTCCGTCTAAAATCGTATCGTAAATCTCATGATAAGATGTCTTTCCGTTTTCAACTTCGAACTTCTTCATGCGCTCAACAAGAAGCAGTTTTAAGCCGTAGGCATACACCGCATCAATTGAAAATGCATCCAGTGGACGCAAATCATCCAGCAGTCGTAACCTGTATTCATAAAGAAATTGCTCTGCACTGAGAGGGCTGTCCATTCCAACAGCTGTACGTGCTGCAGAAATAATATCTGCTGTACAACCTGGAGGAAGAGGAACACTATCCTTCTTCATTTTTTGTGCTCTTATCTGTGCAAGGGCACAACGCAGGTTTCTTTCTTTTTCATACCATATATCAAGGAAGGCAGAACCTGTGGCTACACTTTCCATTGGTGGAATAAGTGAAAGACCATTTAGTACTGCTTTTTCATCTTCAGAAATAAAACGTGAAGCTAATTCACGAAACTGCTCACCATTTAATGGTAAAGCAGATTTACTTTCTGTAGAAGAGATATTTGGTAATTGTGAAACCAGATAATAATAAGCCACTACTCTGCGTCCTTTGCAGCTACCTTCAAAAGGCCTGCAACCTTTGGATTAAGATATGCGGCGAACATCTCGGCAAGTGATTCTGCAGAATAATCATAGAATGCGGCACCGTTTTTAACTCCGATTCTAAAGCCGGCAGAAAGAGTTTTATCAGGTTTAATTTCAAGACCTTTTTTAATCTCTGCCTTGAGGGCTGCAGTAAGGGATTTTTCAAGTGCTTTCAAATCTTTCTCACTAAGAAGCACAGAAAGTTCTGATGCATCTGAATTCTTTGCCCACGCCTTTACAGTTTCTGGAACGAGCTTTTCCAGAACATCCTTTGATTCAGCCTTAGCAGTTTCTGCCTGAATAAGACCGTCAAGCTCAGCAATCAGAGAATCTTTGAATGAAAGGAGCATGTTACGAGCTGCCTGAACGATAGCTTCTTCACTTGCTTTCTCCATTTTCTCTGTTTCAGATTTTGCACTTTTTATAATCTGATCGGCTTTTGCCTGTGCATCAGCAATAATAGTTTCAGCTTTCTTTTCTGATGCAGCGATAATTTTTGCAGATTCTTTTTCTGCAGCGGCCACGCCGTCCTTCTTGATTTTATCAATCAATTCTTGTAATTGTACATCCATTACACGTCCTCTCTTTTTATGTGCAGAGTATAATAAATAATTTTACCCCCAAAGTTCAGTATTTTCAACGAAAACTTTTTCTTAAAGAGTAAAATTATAATGGTTTAATAAATTAAACGCTTAAACTAATATACCAAATTACTTTGAAATTGTAAAGGAATAAATAGTCTTTGCCTTCATTTTCTGACCTGGTTCAAGAATACAGGTTGGGAATGAAGTCTGATTTGGTGTATCAGGGAAACACTGAGTTTCAAGACAGAAAGCATCATGTGAATTATAAAGGCGGCCGTTCTTCCCAAGAATTCCTTTAATGTAGTTTCCTGTATAGAACTGACAGCCTTCCATATTTGTGAATACTGACATTTCGTGTCCTGTTGTTGGTTCCTTAACAGTACAGAACTCTACAAGGTCAGAATCATCAAGTGGGAGTCCACACTGAGGAGCATCAGGATTGAACATTTCAGTTACATAACAGTGATCATATCCTACGCCGACATCTTTAATTTCCTTTCCGATTTTCTTTTCTTTTGTGAAATCAAAAGGAGTTCCTTTTACATCAAGAAGTTTTCCTGTTGGAATAAGTTTTGCATTTACTTCAAGACGTTTTGTAGAATTCATCTGAACTGTATGTTCACCGATATTTCCGTTACCAGCAAGGTTGAAATATGCGTGATTTGTAATATTGATTGGAGTTGCCTTATCTGTCTCGGCATTATAAAGACATGTAAGATTGTTGTGTTCATCCAAAAGATAAGTTACTGTGAGTTTTACATTTCCAGGAAAGCCCTGCTCTCCATCTGGAGAAGTACGGGTAAAACGTACACCACAGAGTTTTCCGTCATCAATAACTTTACCCTTCCATACGATTTTATTATAACCAGTAAAACCACCGTGAAGACAGTTAGGACCGTCATTCTTATCCAAATCATATTTTTTGCCATCAAGTTCAAAAGCAGCTTTGCCAATACGATTTGCAAAACGACCAACAATTGCACCAAAAAATACGTTTCCGTTGATATAACCTTCAAGTGTTGAATAGCCTAAAAGAACATCAGTCTTTTTGTTTTCACCATCATTTAAAACAATACTTGTAATTGTACAACCATAATCTGTGCACGAAAAAGACATATTTCCGTTTTTTACTGTGTAGAGATTTACTTTTGTACCATCACAAAGCATACCGAATTTCTGTTTGCTTACTTTCATTTTATTTTACCTCACTAATTAAGCCTTTTTATATATCAAAGCATATCAATTATAAACTGTACCTCAGATGTAGAACAAGATAATTCTGCAGCAATGTCATCAATCTGCATTCCCTGATGAAACAAACGCTCAACGTTTTCTTTTAATGAACGGTTGTTTTTTGGTTCTGTAGAATTTACCTTATCATCATAAACTTTGGTAATTATTAGCGGAACTTCTTTATAAGCAGCTCCTTCAGGCGTTACCAGAGTTTCATCTTTTAAAATTGATTTTGGTTCATCATCTGTTTCGTTATCATCAAAAAGTGACTGCTGTGTTCCAGCTGCAGGCGGTACTGTTCTTACACGATAACTTGCATCAGGGTCTACATACGGATTGTTTTTTACCTTTGGTTTTTCTTCAGATTTTTTTTGAACAGGCTCTTTTACTGATTCAACATAAACAACTTTATTAGCACCTGAACCTGATTTTTTTTCTGTCTCTGCAAGAAGATTTCTTAAAAGCTGCGAAGCCTCACGGAAGCTTTCCATTTTTTTATCAGCTTCGTTTAACAGGGCACGGAGTCGTCTTGATGATTCATTCAAAAGCTCAAGATCCCGGTTTGCATTATTATTTACATCCATAATAACGCGGTTCATCTGAGTCTTTGTTTTATCAATAATTGCATCGGTTGAAAATAACTTTTTAAAACGGATGAGGATAATAATCATTAAGATTATGCATACTAATGAAAGGAAAATTGCAATATAAGCGGCCATATTTACCTCGTAATATCGATTATTGTTCCAAGATATGAGAGGTCACTTTTTGGAGGGCGGACTTCTTCAGGATACTGGTCCTTTTGTTTTTGATTCTGTCCTTTTCGTTTACTGCCAGAATAAGAGCCGGCACCTGAACCATTTTGATTTACACTATTTGTATCTGATTTTTCATTAGAAGTCTGCTGCACCTTTGCAGCATTTTCCATACTGCGCTGAATGTTTCCCTGCTGCTGCATTGCCTCTGTAAGCTGAGCCTGTTGTGCTCCTGCCATAGATTTAGAGACATTAGACAGCTGAGTATACATTGTCTGAAGATCAATCGGCTGAATACCCATCCGGCTGCTCCTCGGCTAATGCAGGCGGTTCATAAGGACCGCGCTTGCTGAATGCCTTATCATAATAGAAAGTTACGCCCTTAGTATCGATTTTTACTTCATCAAGTACATCACGAATGTAAATCTTAACTCCGGCATAAACATCGCCTTCAACCTTAACCTTACCAATTGCTTTAAGTTCGCGAAGATGTTCCTGAATGCTGTTGATTTCCTGAGTCATCTTTTCAAGTTCTTCGCTTATCTGTTCGCAGCGTTCCTTAAGGGTCTTGAGTTTTTCTTCCTTATCCTGAGGAAGTTTTTTACGAAGCTTTTTCTGCTGCTCGAGTGTCTGAATGTCGAGGTCACAGTTTTCGTATTCTTTTGTAGATTTTGCCTGCATATTCTGCAACTCTTCGAGTCGCTTTTTAGCACGTGGGTCTACACCAACTTCAAGAATTGTTTCTGTACCACCACCAGGAGAACCAACCTTGCGTGCACAGATTTCCTCAGTTGCCATTAAATGACCACCAATAATCTGTGCCTTCTTTCCGCGAAGTACAATATTCTTCATAGCAGTGACGCTTGAGTTTACAATTGAATCTGATACAATAACGTTCTCTTCAACTTCAACGGTTGTATCATTAATAAATTTAGCCCACAGAGATTTTCCAGCTTTGATATATCCTTCGCCCTTTCCAAAAATACCCTGTCGTACAATAATGTTTCCAGTCGCTTCAAGATGAGACTTATCAACAATTCCATTAACTTCAATATTTGTTGCTTCAACTTTGTAGCCTTCCTGTACGTTACCTTTAATAACAACAGTGCCGACAAATTTAACATCACCAGTTTTAACATTAACTGCATCGAGGTATTTAACAGGCTCAACAGTAACCTTGCCGTTTACGAGCATAACTTCACCATCGATTTCGGCCTTAATAGTTACGCCGTCGCGGTCAAGTTTAACATTGGCACCAAGCTGAATTTGAATATCTTTTCCGTTCTTTGCTTCGAGGTAACGACCAAAAAGTGTTTTTCCACCTTTTCCGCGTTCTGCAGGAATTTTCTGTGCAAGCGGCTGATCGGCAATAACGTTCTGAATGTTGTTGAGTTTCTTGTAGTCAACCTTTCCTTCTTCATCGACTTGCGCTTTAAGTTTTTTAGGATCGGTTTCGAAGTTATATGAAATGTAAGCATCGTGACCATCAACAGGCTGAATAGCTTCTGCAACCTCAAAAGGAACATTATATACAGGAGTATCAACGAACTCTTTGATTTTATCTTCTTTTATACATGCATCTACAACACCCTGCTGTAGAATTGCACGCTTAATCATATCGAATGAAGCTTCAGAACCACTCATTGATGGAGGAGATACAACAATAGTACCCTTCATTTCATCTTTAGAAACTTCTACACCGATTACAACGTCACCGGCAGGTACATGCTTAAAGGCACCGATAACTACATAATCATTATCTGTACCAGTTTTTACACATTTTTTTACAAGTTCTTCATCAAAACTCAAAGTATCCGGACGTTTAATTTCATCGAGAACTTCCTTGAGTTCAACTGGCTGTCCGTCCCCAAGAGGCAAAAGAACCTTGAGCATGATGTCTGATTTGAAATGACGGACATAGTAAAGTCCATCACGATTTGTAATTTGTGCTGTTTCGTCTTCTTCATCAATTTCAAATAATCCGTCAGAAGCAAGACGTGTAGCTTTTTTGACAGTTTTTGGATCCTGATAAACCATAATTTTCCATGGCTTCTTTCCAAGTCCCAGAATACCGTCACTACCCTTTTCAACAACTTCATAATGAAGATTTGAAAGTTTGGTATCAAGCTGAACAACAGCGTCTGCAAGTGCTTCATCAATCGTATCTGCATTTACCTCAACAAAGTGCAGATTACGATCAACCTGGAGAAGTGTTTGCATATCTGATCTTAATTTGTCCAGCGTAACCATTTTTCTATAATCTATTCTCTATTAAATAATTCCCTTTCTCAAGTTAGTGAGCTTTGCGCGGAGTCTCAAGTTTGCTTTTGTATGAAGCTGAGAAATGCGCGATTCACTTACTTCGAGAACCTCTCCAATTTCCTTAAAAGTAAGGTCTTCATGATAGTACAATACGATAACCATTTTTTCTTTTTCAGGAAGCTCACTGATTGCCTGTGCAATAACTTTTTTGATTTCTTCACGTTCAGCAATTACATCAGGATTCAAGCTTGAAGGAGACTCTATATTGTTTCCGATAGACATATTGTCATTGTCATCACCGGCATACCATACATCATTGAGAGAGAGAACACTTGTTCCAGAAACCTTCATTACAGTTCTGTGATATTCATCTTCGCTCATATTGAGAGAGCCTGCAATTTCAGAATCAGTAGCAGTACGTCCAAGACGAGATTCAAGAGTTACAATTGCGTCTTCAATTTCACGTGATTTCTGGCGAACAGAACGAGGTACCCAGTCAATCTGGCGGAGCTCATCAAAAATTGCACCTCGTATACGAGTAACTGCGTAAGTCTTAAACTTTACACCCTTAGCAGGATCATATTTATTAATTGCATCCAGAAGGCCAAACTGTCCGTAACCAACAAGGTCATCAAATTCTACAGAAGCAGGCAGGCCAACAGCAACTTTTCCGGCTACATACTTTACAAGAGGCATATACTGCCGAATAAATTTATCTCTGAGAGTTGGAGACTTAGTCTTTTTGAATTCTTCCCAAAGATCATCTTCTTCTTTTTCGTCATTAATTGGCATTTATACTCTTCCTCTTTTTAAGAATTTTCATCTGATAATACGGAGCTTATAGCCTTTGCCATAAGAGCCGCGTCTTGTACTTCTGCAGGAGCATCACTTTTTTTATGCGAGCTGGAAGAAGTAACAAAGTCTGTTTCAGTTCCCGCATCAGAAACATTATCTGAGTCAGAACTGCTGCTGTCACTGAAAACAAAATTTTCCATATCCGGCAAAGTATCAATTCCTCCATCACTTCCAATATCAGGAAATGAAGCAACCGAAGATTGATTTGTATTAACCGGTTCAGACACAGTTTCCTGCTTTGTGGAAATTGCTTCTGAAGGAATAACAGCTTCTGTTCCAGAAACATTTTGTACTGTTTCGAAATTCCTCAAAGGAACAAAGCCAGTTGAAGCTGACTCTTCTTCCGAAGTTTTTCGAACATCCGAATCATTAAGCATCTGATGATTATCACCGACAACAAAATGATTTTCACTTTCGCTTGGCCTTAAATCTTCATCTTGAATTGTTATATCAACATGCTGTCCCAAAGAAGGATTTGCAGCACTTGCTGATGAAGCTTCGCCACCATATTCTCCCTGAAAATCTCCCGGATTTCCGTCAGAAAGGAACTTGTTAAAAATAACAGAAATTCCTAATCCTAAAAGACCGAAAACAACAGCAAATATCAGGGCTTTTAATAAAACGGATAAAATAGATGAGTGGGAAAACAGACCTGCAAAAAAGGACAAAATAAATCCGCAAGCTGTAAAAACTACGATAAATTTTGTACCCCGCATTTTTCCTCCCAAAAAAATTACCCACTAATATTATACACCACTATTTCTTCTTACTCAAGAATTTTTTGAGGAAGCTTGAAACACCTTCATTGAACTCTGGTTCAGTTTTTTCGATACGACCAACAATATGTTTTAAGTAAACTGCCGGCTTAGATGTTGGATTTACAATTATAAACGGCTTTTGTCTGATTACCGAAGCCTGTACAAGAGGATCTTCTGGAATACATCCTAGATACTCAATCTTATAACCAAGAAACTGGCCAACGATTGTGATGATACGTTCAGAAATACGCTTACCTTCATCTGGAGAATGAACACGATTTACGATGAGTTTAATATTTACAGTGCGGTCAACAATTTCTGTAGTAATGATTTTGATGATTCCGTATGCATCTGTAATTGCAGTTGGCTCAGGAGTTGTAACTACAAATACTTCATCAGCTGCTGCAACAAACTGAAGAACGTTATTTGCGATTCCCGCACCTGTATCTATGATAATGATATCTGCATTTCCGAGGGTTGCAAACTGATTTGCAAAATACTCAAGTTCTTCTACGCTAAGGTTTGCAATTTTAGAAAAACCATTTGCACCGGCAATGAACTTAATTCCAAACTCGGTGTCCATGATAATTTCTTTCATTGTCTTTTTCTTATTGATGACATGCATAAGGTTATATTGAGGAACAATATTAAGAAGAACATTAACATTTGCCATTCCAAGGTCACCATCAATAAGGATTACCTTTTTGCCAAGCTGGGCATAAGCAATTGCCATATTTACAGCAAAGTTAGTCTTACCTACACCGCCTTTTCCACTTGTGATTGCTATAATTCGAGTGTTATGGTCACGTTTTGCTGCAGCAACAGTTTTTTCTGCGGCGCTTGCGTTTCCATCATTAAATAATTCACTTAATCCTTCTGCCTGTTCTTCCATAGTTTTTTCTCCTAAGTATTGCCGCCTTAGCGGTCTGTTCCAAATTTATCCTCAATATGTATTCTATCCACCTTGAAGTTTTCAAGCCGAATCAGAAAATCAATTACATTTGCTTTTGAAATATCCCTTGAAGCAACCTGCCCATGGGTAATATATGAAATAGATTTGTGCTTTTCATTTAAAACACTAATCACGTTTCCAAATTGTTCAGACTCATCGCACTTTGTAACGATTACAGATTTATAACCAAACGGTTCATAATTCTGCATGATGTTCTGTAAGTCGCGCGACTTTGTACTTGCAGTAAACGCAAGATAAATATCCGGATTCATTCCCGGCACTTCGAGCAAAAGCTTCATCTGCGCAATATGAGTTGCATCATTTGGACTGAATCCAGAAGTATCAATAAAAATTGCATCCATATTGGCACGTTTTTCTTCATAAAGAGTTTTGAGATCTTCTGCACGTTCAGCCTTATAAACCAGAGAACCCATATGCTTACCCCAGCGTTCAAGCTGTTCCATAGCACCAACCCTCATTGTATCTGTTGTGATAAAACAGATTTCGGGACGTTTACCATCATGCTCGAGTGCATATTTTTTTACAAACTGAGCAGCAAGTTTTACAAGTGTTGTTGTCTTTCCAACACCAGTAGGTCCAACCAGAATATATACATGAGGAGGACGGAATGTTGTTTCTTTTGCAATCTGAATTGTTTCACCAATCCAGTCTATAACACGACGTTCAACGAGGTCAAAATTATCAAGCTGTTCAAGAGAAAAATCATTACGGATTTTTTCTTCAATCATATTTATATACGAGAAAGAGAATTCATTTGCTTCGAGCATTTCATCAATCTTTTGAATTGATTCATGTTTTTCCTGAACTGAGCCTGCAAGATTTTTCAACTGCTGACTCATTTCATTTTTGAGTTCTTCAATTGTCTTGCTCATTTCTTTCATCTGAGAACCAATTATTACATTACTCTGATTCTGCAGAATCTGATCGCGGCTGCGGGCAAGCTGTTCTTCTTCGGGTGTACGGTCTGTAAAAGAAGAATAGGTTGTACTATATGGATTTCCAAACGCTGGTCTACCATTATCCGAAGAATAAGACTTCTGATGATTTACAACATATGTAACTACAGTAACAGGCTTTTTCTGAAGATGCAAAAATCCACCCGGTCTGAAATCTACAACCTTGTTTGTTATTCTAAAATCTTTTCCATATGCGTTGAAGAGTTTTTCTTTGCACTCTTCAAAAGTTCTACCGGTAATCTTCTGTTCTATTTCGTCATCGTAAGCCATCTTTTTCAATTTCCTTTCTACTCATTTTCATCAGTTATTTCATCTATAATTTCTGGGATTATGTTTTGACCGGCTGCATACATTTCCATATCAGAAATTACTACTACTCCAGGCTGCTCTCTTTCAAGTGCTGAACGAACAAGCTGACGTACATTACTTACACAAAGAATTATAGGCATATAGCCCATCTGACTCACTTTAGCCAGAGAACTACTTACGGCGCTTATCCAGCGACGACGTTCTACCGGACCAAAGGCAACATAAGGCTTTGAACCGTCTTCCGGATAATAAGCAAACTGACTTATCATTTCCGTAAGCTCCTGAGAAAGCCTCATTACTCGAAGTTTTTTATCATCATCTGCATACTGCATACAGATTTGCAAACCAAGGGCTTCACGAACTTTCTGGGTAAGAAGCCAGATATTATTGTGAGAAACAGAAGCATAGTTTGCCATTGTTTCAAGAATCTTAACATAATTTCTAATTGAAACTTTTTCTTCAAGCAGATTCTGGAATACCTTCTCTATTACACCGTAAGAAAGCTTTGCTGTATCTGTAACTTCGGAAACAAGAACAGGATTCTTCTGTTTAACAGTTTCAAGAATAACTGAAACTGCCTGACGGTCAAGAAGATCTGCAGCATGGCTTCGAATAATTTCTGTAATATGTGTAGAAATAATTGTAGGCGGATCTACAACTACATAACCGGCACCTTCAGCTTCGCTACGCCTGTCTTCTGGAAGCCAGATTGCATCCATACCAAAGGCAGGATCTTTTGTCTTTTCTCCTTCAAGAGGATCTGTAACAGCTCCTGTATCCATACACATAACATAACCGAGTCGTACAGTTGCATGTCCAGTTTCAATACCTTCAATCTTAAAACTGTAGTCATTTGGCTCAAGAGTCATGTTATCCTGAATACGGATTTTTGGGATATCAAGACCTATATCGTGCCGCGCCTCCGTACGTATTCGCGAAATACGTTCCAGAAGTTCCGCGCCTTTTTCTTTGTCTACAAGAGGAATAAGTGCATAACCAAGTTCCAGAGAAAGAGGATCCAGCATTACGATACGATCAGAATCATTGGCTGCAGCTGCCTGTGAAGATGCCTGCTGTGAAGCAGCTTGTTTCTGTGCAATCTCCTGCTTTTGCTTATCACGGGTCATTCTAAAGCCAATGAAGATTGCAAGCACACCAACAGGAAGCAAAAGTATCTGAGTACCACCACGAAGAGCAAAGCCTGCAACAATAAGAACTCCACCAAGGATTTCATATATATGACCATCACCGGTAAATTCATTTTTAAGCTGCTCGTCCAGCGATTCATCAGACTTAGTACCAGTTACGAGTAAACCGGTTGCAAAAGAAATAATCAAAGAAGGAAGCTGTGAAGTTAATCCATCACCAATTGTAAGTGTAGAATAAGTATTCAAAGCATCTGTAAAACTCATGCGGTTTAAAATCATTCCAACAAGGAAACCACCGAGCAAGTTTACAACTGTAATAAAAATTCCAGCCTTTACGTTTCCACTTACGAATTTAGAAGAACCGTCCATATTAGAATAAAAGTCAATATCACGACGAACAGCGGCTTTTAAAAGTTCTGCCTGGTCTTCATCTATGGCTCCGGAATTCAAACGGTTATCAATATCAAAAAGTTTCTGATTCATGGAATCCAAAGAGAAGCGGGCTGCAACTTCAGAAACACGGCCAGCACCTTTGGTAACTACAAGTACCTGTACAACAATCAGAATGATAAAGATTACAAAACCGACAACAAGATTGTTTCCGGCAACAATGCGCGCAAATGATTTTACCATGTCACTCTGATTTGCAAGCGCACCACCCTGCATTTTTCCTGTAAGAATCAGACGGGTTGAAGAAATGTTAATTCCAAGACTGAACATTGTCTGAAACAGAATCACTCGCGGGAAAGTCTGAAAATCAGACGGACGAGGCATTCTTAAAACTACAAGAAGAATTATGATAGACAGACCAAGATTTAAAATCATGCTGAGGTCAATTATAAATTTTGGGATTGGTATGAACATGAGAAATACAGCCAAAACAACTGCAACAGGCACAGCATTGCCTGTTATAAATTTGAGAATGTTCCCTCTACCTTCGTTTGCCATCAGTCCCCACCCAGCAATCTACTTATTTTTTATTCTTAAACTTTTCCAAATGAGAATATATTACTGCAAGTATATTAAAATACTTATCAGGTATTATATCACCAACTTCAACATTTGTATATAATTCTCGCGCTACAGGACGATTTTCTACAATAGGAATATCATTCTCTCGAGCCAGACGTTTTATCGTCTGTGCCATATTATCTTCACCCTTGGCATTTAGAATTGGAGATTCTGCAACGGTTGTATCATATTTTAATGCAACAGCAAAATGTGTAGGGTTTGTTACTACAACATCTGATTCAGAAACAGCTTTCCGTAAATTCTGAGAAAGGAGTTGGCGCTGCATCTGCTGAAGCTTACTTTTAACTTCAGGGTCACCTTCCATTTCCTTGTACTCTTCCTTTACTTCCTGCTTTGTCATTTTCATTTCTTCCATAAAATCATGACGCTGAATAAAATAATCTGGAATTGAAATTGCAAGGAAGATTACTGCAACTGTTATAAGAATCTGGGCGGCCATTTTAGCAACCTGTCCAAGTGCCCCAGCAACATTTCCATTATCAATAATATCTATCAGAACAAACAAATCTTTTTTGATATACAGATATCCAACAAAACAGATTACTGCGACCTTACCAAAAGATTTGGCGATATTAAAAAGTCCTTTTGCAGAAAAAATTGTTTTCTTAAAATATTCACCAAACTTTGGAACAATTTTAGAAAACTTTGGTTCAATCGGTTTAAGACTGAAAATAAAACCACGTGTCTGAATGATGTTTCCAGCCACTGCTGCTACTGCACTTATTAATCCAAGCGGTAAAACACACTTTATAAATACATCAAAAAA
>CADANN010000010.1 GCA_902789325.1 uncultured Spirochaetaceae bacterium | reverse complement strand
GGTGCAATAAAGACAATCTCAAGTATTCCATATAATAACAATTACGACATTTACTTTAACAGCAAAAATGAAGCCTGGATTCTTTCGTCTTATGGTATTTATGCAATTGATTCTGATAATCTCTTTTATGATTTTGTAAAGGATTATAGAGTTTTCACAATTGCAAATGGGCTTCCATATTCAATTACAGGTAATTCCTTTAGTACAATAGATGAAGATGGAAATCTTTATATAGCCGGCAGAGAAGGTGTTATTCATGTTAATATGAATCATTTCTTTGATGCCAAAACAAATATAAAAATTGCAGTTAATTCTATTTATTGTGAAAATCAGAAAATATCTCCGAATGCAGATGGGTCATTTGGCCGTGTAAAACTTACAGTTTCAGTTTTAGATTATTCTCTTGAAAATCCTTACGTTCGTGTATTCCTGGAAGGTAATAGAGATGCCGGAATTACAGCCAAGCGAAATGCCCTTACTTCTCTGGAATATACAAGATTGTCTTATGGTAATTATAATCTGCATGTTCAGATTCTTGATGATAATAAAACTGATGTCCTTTCCTCTAAAATATTTACTATTGTAAAAAAGCCTATGCTTGGCGAACTTTGGGTATTCCGATTCTTCGTTCTTGCTATAGGTATTATTATAATTGGTCTTATTATATGGCGCTTTATGAAATCAACTGTAATAAGGCAACAGTACTCAGAAATCAGCCAGGCAAAAGAAGAAGCTGAACGTGCAAATATGGCAAAATCCCGCTTCCTTTCAAATATGTCTCAGGAAATTCTTACTCCTATCAATACAATTATGGGTATGAATGAAATGATTATGCGCGAGGATTTTACAAACGTTCCTAAAGGCTATTTCATGTCGATTATGAATTACGCATTCGGCATACGGGGCGCTTCCCAGTCTCTCTTAACTTTTGTAACAGATATTCTTGAAATGACAAAAATAGAAACTGGAAAACAGGAACTCGTTCAAAGTGAATATATGGTTCCAGAGATGCTTTATTCAGTTATTGGTCCAGTGCGCGGTCTCATTACAGATAAAGGTTTAAGGTTTGATGTTGTAATTGATGAGCTTCTTCCTAAACGCGGTCTCATTACAGATAAAGGTTTAAGGTTTGATGTTGTAATTGATGAGCTTCTTCCTAAAAAACTTTACGGCGATTTAGGAAAAATCAGGCAGATATTATTTAAGATTCTTTCAAACGCTATAGAATATACAGAAAAGGGCAGGGTAGAATTTAAGTTTTCGATGGTTTCTAGAACTAATTCTGAATGCAATCTTTGTTTTTCTGTAAAAGATACTGGAGCAGGAATTAAAGCTGATGAACTGGAGCAGCTTTTTGTTTCAAGCGAAAATCAGCATAAAAATCTTGGTTTAAGAATTTCAAAGAAGTTTGCAGAGCTGATGGGTGGAGAACTTGTTTGTCATAGTGTATATGGCCGGGGCTCTGAGTTCATTTTTACGCTGACTCAAAAAATTATCGATTCATCGCCAATTGGAAGTTTTAATGCACAGAATGAAGAAAGCACTATTCAGGGGCCTTATATTCCAGAATTTATTGCTCCAGATGCCGACATTCTTGTTGCAGATGCAAATGAGACTAATCTTCAGATAATAAAAAATCTCTTAAAGGATACCAAGATTTTTGTTACAACCGCAACTAATGCCGAAGACAGCCTTGAAAAACTCCGCAAGAGTTTCTTTAATATTGCAGTTATAGATCAGAAACTGATTTTGAATCAGGAAAAAGAGTTTATTGATAATATCAGAGAAAAGAATCCAGACCTTCCGGTTTATATAATTACAGAAAATACCTTTACTGGAGAAGATAAGTATAAGGCCTTGGGCTACAAAGGCTGCATATTTACTCCAATAGATAGTCTTCTTCTGGAAAGAATTATAATGAGAAATCTTCCTGAACAAATGATGCAGCAACCGCCAAAAGGATATTTCTCAGAAAACCTTACGGAATTTCCTGCTGAGTTAGACTGGGTAAAAGATATAGAAGATATTTCTCTTGAAGAAGGAATTAAAAACTCTAAAGGAGTAAGTGGTTTCGTCCGCGGAATAAAACTTTTCTATGATACAATCGATGAAAATGTTCAGAATATAGAAAATGCCTATACCAAAGGGGATTTTGAAGTTTACAAAGCAAAAATCCAGATGATTAAGAATTCGGCATTTATTATAGGTGCAAACAGTCTCCTGGAACTCTCAGTCAAACTTGAAGATGCGTGTGACAGGGATGATAAGATTTTTATAGCCTCTCATACAGATCAGCTTCTGAAATTGTATACATCATTTAAAGAAAAGCTTAGTGCCCTTGAGGAGTCTTAATTATGTTTGATTTTATACGAAATCATCAAATGAATATTATGCTCGTACTAACTGCCGGTTGTGCAGTTATGGCATTTATGCTTCTTATTACAAGATTCCTTCCAAGAAGAAGAAAATGGATTCTTATTATTCTTGAATTAATTGCTGCGGGGCTTATAGGTTTTGACCGCCTTACATATATCTATAATGGAGATACTTCCAGTTTAGGTTTTGTAATGGCAAGAATCTCAAATTTTATAGTTTTCACGTTTACTGCAGGAATTGTTCTTTGTTTCAATTATTATCTGGAAGATATTCTGGAAGGATTAAAATTAAAATCACATTACAAAAGGCTTACAATTGTAAAAATTGCAACTATAGTTGAGATTCTATTAGTAATAGTTAATCTTTTTACCGGAATAATCTATTCCTTTACTGATGATAATGTATATTTCCGTGGTCCTGGATTTTTGATCTGTTACATAGTTCCGGTAGTTTGTCCTATAGTTCAATTTACAATAATTATAAAGCACAAACATGCATTCAGCCGTTTTATTTATATGGCAATGTTCATCTACATTTTTGTGCCGATTGTTGTTGGAATCATTCAGATTTTTACATATGGTCTTTCAATTGTTAATATGGCAATTGTATTCTCTTCTATTACAATGTACTTCTTTACTTATCTTGATATTAACGATGAAGTTATGAAGGCTCATAATCTTGAATTGTATGCTTTGAAGGCTGAACAAAGAATGATGAAAGATTTGTTCGGGCAGACTGCAGAAGCTTTTGCAAAGGCTGTTGAAGATTGTGATGCAAAAACAAGGGGCCTTGCAAAAAAGACTGCAGATATTTCAAAAAGAATTGCCGAAGAAAGCGGACTGAGCCAGGATGAATGTGAAGAAGTTTACTATGCGGCTCTTTTACATAAGGTAGCAAGTGAAGAGATTTTAAACAGTATTAAAGATTATCCATATCTTGCTGAAACTGCCCGTTATTGTACAGAAAGATATGATGGAAAGGATAATGAGTCTGGACTTTCAGGTGAAGATCTTCCAAAAATTGCCCGCATTGTTGCTCTTGCAGATGCCTGGTGTTTTTATACCGGAGAAAATCAGGAGCGAAAAGCTATTCCGAACGTAGTAATTCGCGAAGAGTTTTTAAAAGAAGCAGGTGCAAGATTCGATCCTGTATTTGCTAAAAATATGGTTCATCTTATGGATATTCAGGCTTTTAGTCAGATTTCTGCATCAGAAGATAAACTTGAAACTGAACTTGTCTGTTCCAATTATCGTGAAAATGTTTCTTTGGGAATTCCTGTTTTGCGTAACATATCAAAAATCACATTTAAGAGCAGTGTATTAAATGAAAAAGCTGATGATGTGAATTTTAGTGCACCTTCTTTAATTATTTTTGATTCTTTTGATAAACATGTATATGATACAGAAGAGCTCATAGATTCCTACCGTTATATAGAATATGGAGAACTCTGGTTTGATGGACATACAATTTCTACTAATGCCAGAAATATAGATGTGAAGGTAAAAGATAAAGAAGTTACCGATACAGCTGGAAAGAAAAGAGGCCTTTATTCCATAACTTCTGGCAGATTTGAAGATCATCTCAAGCTCGAATTGGAAAGTGATAGTAAAATTGTAAGTGTAATAATTGCTCTTTCTGACAGTTCCAGATCTGTGTATATAGGCCTTACAGGAGAAAACTGCCATATTACCGAGATTCAGGTTGAAGAAACAGATACTCAGTTTAGTGAAAATGCTATTCCTCGACTTGCTGAAAAGGTTAGCTATATAGATAGAATTGAAGGTGATATTCCAAATGTTCAGGTAAACAGTTCCCGCGGAAGTTATACAGACGGAATAAAAATAAAAGAAAATATGACACTTGTTTTCCATACAATGAGTTTCCCGGAAGCTTCGTTTATATGGCACTGTCCATCAATCGTATTATTTTATTCAGAAGATGGAAAGGTTGATGGACCAGGCTACCGTGAGTATGCTTTTATTAAGCTTGATGGCGAAGATGATGGTCCAACTGAATATGCAAAAAATAATTTTGTAATGGAAAAAAATCAAAACTTCCATGACTGGAATGAATGGAAAGATTTTAACAGAGCTGGATTTGATTGTGAAATAGAATTACAGAAAAAAGATAATACGCTTATATTCCATACAGAAAATTATGGCATTAATATCAAAAATACAACTACAGTTTTAGATGATAAAAACGAAGCCTACGTTGCTCTTACCGGAGATTTCTGTGCTCTCACAGATATCCGAATGAGGTAATTGCCATTCCTTCTGCAATTCAATATTATAGAAAGAACATTATTATTTTACATAGCTGATTTCCGCCCCGAGAGGTGCTCGCCCAGAATATTGGGGAAATTGCGGACTTTGGCAAGGTGGTATACATGATTACTCTCAAATTCGGTGGAACGTCGATGGCTAATGGACATTATTATCAACCGCGCAAAAGAAGACAGACTTAGTGTTGTAGTTAGCGCAGCAGCCGGCGTTTCTAACACTCTTCAGGCTGCAATCGATGCTTGTGTATCTGGCATTTCTGGTACAAATTACGTAACCGACATTCGCAACACACACAATGAAATCTGTCTTGAACTTCAGTCTAAGCTTCCTGGCTTTGATGCAGAAAAAACAATGGCTAAGATTGAGCCGAATTTTGGAGAACTCGAAAAGCTCCTTGCTGGCTGTGTATCTTTTGGTGAGTGTCCTGATACAGTTCACTGCCGCATTATGGGTATGGGAGAACTTCTCTCTGCTCCAATTATGGAAAATGTTTTGCTTGCAAAAAAGCAGAGTGTAATCTTCCTTGATTCAAGAAAATTTGTTTTCACAACTGGAAATCAGAAAGAGGGTGAAGCTGATTATTCTGCATGTAACGAAGCTTGTGCTCCATTCCGTGACGGTGCTTCTCCTGCTCAGACTCGCATTCTTTTGTTCCCAGGATTTATATGTACTTTCAATGGTGGTTCAGGATCAAAGCCTGTTATGGGACTCCTTGGCCGCAATGGTTCAGATTTCTCTGCAGCTATTATTGGTGCCAGCCTCCGTTCTAAACGCGTAGAATTCTGGACTGATGTTGATGGTGTTTATACTGCAGACCCACGCGTTGTAAAAGATGCAATCCTCGTTGATGATATGTCTTATGAAGAAGCAATGGAACTTTCATTCTTTGGTTCTAAAGTTCTTCATCCAAAAACAATTGCACCTCTTCAGGCAAAGGGAATTGAAGCCTGGAGCTTGAACAGTCATAATCCGTCGGCTCGTGGTACCCGCATTGGACAGGGACCTTTCGAAAGCCGTAAGGGAAAATCAAGTATTTGCGGTATTTCTTCTCTCAAGCACGTAAGTATGATCAGCGTGGGTGGTTCCCTTATGCGCGGTCGCACTGGCATGGCAAGTAAGATTTTCTCTGCTGTATCTAGCGCAGGCAGCTCAATTCTTTTGATTACTCAGTCTTCTTCTGAATATACAATTTCTTTCTGTGTTCGTGACAGCGAGGCAGATGTAGTAAAGGATGCTCTTGAAGCTAAGTTCGAACTTGAGATCCGTGAAAAGCTTATTGACGCAATTGATGTTCGTAAGGACTGCGCAATCGTAAGTGTTGTTGGCGACGGCATGATTGCTAACCGCGGTGTTGCGGGCAAGTTCCTCAACGCTCTTTCAAGCCAGGATATCAATATTCTTGCAATTGCTCAGGGTTCTTCAGAGCGCTGTATTTCTGCTGTTATTGAAAATGAATATGCTGATACTGCTGTTAAGGCTGTTCATCAATTCTTCTTCCATACAGCTCAGACTATCGAAGTATTTGCCTTTGGTGCCGGAACAATTGGTGGAACAATGATTGACCAGATTCGCGACCAGCGCGAGAAGTTGTTGAAAGAAAATGTTGATATCAAGGTTCTTTGTATTACAACAATTGACGGTATGCTTTTGAATGAAGATGGACTTGATTTGAGCAACTGGCGCGACCAGATGAAAAAGCCTGACTTCCCGTTCAACTCAAATCAGAATGTTGATGATATCATAAAGTTTGTAAAAGAGAAGAAACCTCTTAATCCGGTCTTTGTTGATTGTACTGCAAGCTATGATTTGCCTGAGCGCTACCTCGACATTCTTAATGCCGGTATGAGCATTGCAACTCCTAATAAGCGTGCTAACTCTATGGATATAAAGTTCTATCACGAGCTTCGCCGCACTGCTAACAAGATGCACCGTCGCTTCCTGTATGAGACAAACGTTGGTGCAGGTCTTCCTATTATTGATACTTTGCAGAACCTTTATAAATCTGGTGATAAGCTTGAAAGCTTCAATGGAATTATGTCTGGTTCTCTTTCATACATTTTTGGAAAACTCGACGAAGGTGTGCCATTCAGCAAGGCTGTTCTTGAAGCAAAAGAACTCCGCTACACTGAGCCTGACCCACGCGACGACTTGAACGGAATGGACGTTGCCCGCAAGGGACTTATCATTGCCCGTGAGTCTGGTTACGACATTGAACTTTCTGATATTCAGATGTTCAAAGTATTCCCAGATGACTTTGATTCAAGTGGAACTGTAGAAGAGTTCTTGAAGAAACTTCCACAGGTTGATGATTACTTTGCAAAGAAAATTGCTGACCTTAAAAAGAAAGGTAAGGTTCTTCGCATGGGTGCAACAATCAAAGACGGAAAGGTTAGCGTTGGTATGATGGAAGTAGGTCAGGATGATCCTTTGTACAGCGTAAAGGGTGGTGAGAACGCCTTTGTATTCTACACAGAGCGCTACCAGCCAATTCCTTTGACTGTCCGCGGATACGGTGCCGGTGCAGGCGTTACTGCTGCTGGTGTATTCGGAGATATTTTGAGAACAGTTTCGTTCAACCCGGAGCGTTAATTTATGGAAAAATACGTACTTAGTGTTTTAGTAGAAAATAAGACCGGTGTACTCAGCCGCGTTTCTGGTTTGTTCAGCCGTCGTGGTTATAATATTGACTCGCTTACTGTTTGTGCGACTAATAATCCTGAGCAGAGTCGTATGACAATTGTTGTAAAAGGTGACGAACACATTCTGGATCAGATTCAAAAGCAGCTTGCAAAACTTGAAGAAGTAATCGCAATCAAAAAGTGCGAAACCTCAAGTTCAGTGCAGCGTGAGATGTCTTTGATTAAAGTTCGAGCCGAAGCAAATAACCGCGGAACAATTATTGAGACTGCAGATATTTACAAGGCACGAATTGTAGATGTTAGCCTTGAATCTGTAATTATCGAAATTACAGGAAGCGAAGAGAAAGTAGAAAGCCTTTTGCGTCTGCTAGAGCCATATGGAATCCTCGAGTATGTAAGAACAGGTCTTACTTCTCTTGATAGAGGTTCTGGAGTTATGTGAGAGACCCTGAAACAAGTTCAGGGTGACAGAGTTTTGTCATGCTGAACTTGTTTCAGCATCTATTTCAACTTACACCAGACACTTTTATTAATACTTTTTGCGTGCAGGCCTTGTTCCTGCACAATACCGAGCCGGAAGACTTTTAATTGTCTTGCCGGCTTTTGTTTTAATGAAGACTCTTCTTCTGCAGCGAATTTATTTCCGTTATGTAAACAAACTAACGTTAGTTTGGAATCAATTTTTCTTTTATCAGTTTCAATCAGAACAGGACAATAAACTGAATCATCACTAGTGCAAAGTTCGCCAATTTCAATCTGTTTTATCTGAGCTTTTTCTTTTATCTCAAAATCTCCAAGCTCTATCCAAAGTGGAACCTGACTGTATATAATTCTCCCATCTTCAAAAAGTTTTTCAATTAATTCCTTTTGAAAATCAGCGAAAAAAATCTCATCATTTGGATGCATAATTAATACAGTCATAAGGGGAGTATAACTTTTTTTATATATTTGGTATAGTTTTTAATATGAAGTTGCCTAAGTTGAATCTTAAATTACCAAAGTTAAACATCAAATTGCCGCATTTGCCTCAAATGACAAAAACTCAAAAGCTTCTTTCTATTGCAATTGCAATTTTTCTTCTGTTAGATATAACTGCTGGAATAGTTCTTTTAGTAAATAAAGATAAATCTGCCGTACGCCTTGTTTGTGGAAGCGAAAACACTACACGTCTTTTTGCATTAGATTCTGCTGCTTCAAAGGGAACAATCAAAGAGGACGGATATGCAAACTTCAAATTCACAAAAACTCAGAAAGAATATTTTTATAAAACCTATCGCGAAAATGGAACAGTTGCGCTTACTGTCTGTCTTCAGCTTATGCCGACTAAAAAACAGATGGAACTTCTTTCTTCTGATGCTGAAACACTTTTTCGCTATGGTTTCTTAGGTAATGAAGATTTTACCATCGAAGGAAAATTCTTAAAGAAAAAATATCCTGATACAAGACGCATTCAAATTCAGGGAGATGAAAAAAAAGCTCCTGAATTATTTGATATTTCTTTTGCTGTTCAGAAAAATGATAATATAGAAAAATATGCACCTGAAGGATTTTTCATTTATTCATCAATTCGATGCAGAATTATTGCAGCCTGCGTTGTTCCTGCTGAAGTTGGTTTTGATGTAACAAAAGAAATCCCATTCTATGGTTTTGCCTGCAATGGTGGCCTAGTTGATTTTGAGCGGAGAGCTTTTGATTTTTCCGGAGCTTCAATGGTATTCCCAGTTCAGAGTAATACAAAACAGACTATGCCTGAATACAGAGTAATGCTTTCTGAAAAGCCGGAAAATAAATCTACCCGCGAACATTCTGTTCGTGTACAGATGAATGTAGGCGGTGAAAAACTTTACATAAACAATGTAAACGCCGCACGCGAAATTATCATTCCAGCGGCCGCACTCAACGCCCCGTTCTCGCGCACCGAACTTGCTGAAAATGCAGACAGCGTAGAATCTTTAATTATGCGAGGTACCAAAGCCCTTGCTTCAGAAGAGGGGGAAATCCTAGAGCCAATCCGTACAGACCCGGGCCTTATCTTAAATTATAAAACAAGCCAGTGGCGTACAGCAGATTACGAAATTTACGAATGGGATCGATTCCCTCAGATTCTGTTTTTTGATACAAGAAATTACGAAGTTCAGGACAGACTCTTCCGCCGTCTTGCATTCTTTGTAGAAAAACAGGGATACAAAGGTCGCCTTCTTACAAACGATGAACTTGGCGACATGCACGGCTACAATGCTCACGATTACAGTGCCCAGTCTATGGCAAACTTTTTCAATAAGGCTTCTGAACTTCATTTCCAGTTGAATGAAGAAGAACTGCTTCTTAAACGTATTTTGATTCATAACGGACTTTTGGAAGATGATGGTTTTTATGTAAAAGCAAACGAGGGGGGACTTGTTTCAATTTCCCGCGAAACTCCTGGCTGGAGCCGCACAAATCTTCTGGCTCATGAAGGCTGGCATACAATCTTCTTCCGCGATGCTGAGTTCCGCAATTATGTTTCCGCAGTTTATTATACTTTTGATCCGACTTCCCGCGACTTCCTTATAGACTACTTTAAATCGCAGCCAAGTCTTGGTTATGACATTAATGATGAATATCTTATGCACAACGAGTTTATGGCATACATAATGCAGCAGAAACTTTCTGAAGTTGCAAATTATTTTGTGCATCTGGCTAATCGTGGAACAGTAATAAAATTTACTCCAGACCTTGCAGCTTACATTCGTAAAACAGAAGGCCGTGGTTTTGAAGATGCGGCAAATGCACTCAATGATTTTGTTTACGACAAGTACGGCATTGTTTGTGGTAACATAGCGTTAGTGAATAGATAAACTGTCATCCCGAACTTGTTTCGGGATCTATGTTATGAGATGCTGAAACAAGTTCAGCATGACGTATAGTGTCTAATTACGGGCACGTGTATTCTGCGGGCTTTGAATCATTTTCTTAAAGTCTGCAGTAAATGCCTTTACAGCACCGAGTGTTGTTGGAGGCCCATGGCCAGGCATGAGAATCACATTGTCCTGCTGTGAAAAAATCTTTTGTTCTATATTTGATTTAAGAATGTATTCAGAATAACTTGAGTTAGTGCTGCCTATCTCGCCGGCAGAAAGAATGTCGCCGGTAAATAATACGTTTCCAATTGCATAAACAACAGAGTCAGAAGTATGGCCCGGTACACTCATATAGCGCACAATCATTTTTGCAAGACGAACTTTACCGTCACCTGAAATAACAGTTGTGTCTTCTCCGGCAACTTCCCAGTCGGCTGCGAGAATCTTTGGTGAATAGATTTTCTGAAGAGTTCGGAGTCCGCCTGCGTGAGAGCCGTGGTTATGTGTAATTAAAACCGCAACTAATTTAAGATGATTATCTTCTATGCGAGAAATAATTTCTTCTGTAATTTTACCAGGATCTATGATGATTGCTTCTGAGGTCTTTTCGTTTACGACAATGTAGCAGTTTGAAAAACCGCCGAGATTCAGGTGAAAGTACACTTTCATATGCGGTCTCCATCTACAATAGAATTACCAAAAGAAAGATCCTGTTCTGAAACTGCTTTTCCTTCTGGTGTAAAAAGTGCTTCTCGGGTATTTGACATTTTGAACGAAACATTTGAACGTCTTGAATCGTAGAAAAGTGATTTTTTGAGGTTGCAGTTTCGGAATGATGTGTCGGTTAAAGTTGCTGCAATAAAGCGTGAACTGAAAAGGTCTGAGTCGTCGAAAGAAGACTGGAATGCTTTAATTCCGTTGAAGTTGCTTTGAATAATATCGCTGGAGGTGAAAAGGGTGTGTGTAAAGGTTGCACCAGAAAAAGATGTAAACAGCGAATTACTCTTGATAAAACTGCAGTCGTTGAAAATTGCAAAATCAAAAATGCACATTCTGAAAACAATGTTACTTGAGCTGATGTTGCTGAAAGTACAGTTTGTAAAAGTGCAGCCGTAAAATTTTTTATTAGAAAGATCTATGTTTGAAAATAAAAGTCCGCTTACATTTAGTCCAACAATTTTATCGTGTTCCGCAATGTACTTATAGATTTGTTCCTTGAATTTTCCTGGATCTGGTATATGGTCGAGGCAGTAATTTTTATCGTCGCTGATGTTCCCGTCTTCATCAAAGGTGGAGAGTGCAAGGTTGCGGCAATAATGAACAAGGCATTTATTCTGCGTGAACATACTTTTATTATAGTAGAAAGTTGCAAAAAATGATACTATATAATTATGATTTGCTGGAAATGTAAAAAAGAAATTCCTCTGGAAAAACCGGCTCGTTCGGATGAATGTCCTTTGTGTCATGCTGATTTGCATGTTTGTAAGGCTTGTGAGTTTTACGAAAGTGGCGCTCACAACGACTGCCGCGAGTCTTCTGCAGATATGGTAACAGAAAAGGAACGCGCTAACTTTTGTGATTATTTCCGAACTTCCCGCAAACTGAGTTCGTCCCAGGGGGCTTGTGGTATTTCCGGCAATGAAAAAGCTGCCGCTGCTCGCGACGCATTTAACGCACTTTTTAATTAGACTGATACTATGACTGATTTTGTTTTTATTGATTCCGGCATTGGCGGAATTCCATATATGACTACACTCATAAAGCGTGCACCAGAAGCAAATTGTGTTTATATTGCTGATGCTGCAAATTTTCCTTACGGCGAAAAATCTCACGAAGAAGTTGTAGAATGTGTCACAGCTCTTGTTCAAAAGATTTGCGATAAGCTTGAACCTGCAGTAATTGTTGTTGCCTGCAACACTATGAGTGTTAATGCGCTTGATGTTCTGCGCGCCAAATTTCCAAATGTAAAATTTATAGGAACGGTTCCTGCCATTAAACTTGCAGCAAGTGTTTCTAAGAAACGCCGTATTGGTCTTCTGGCAACTCATGCTACCTGCGAGAACCCTTATAATATTGAATTGAAAAATAAGTTTGCCAGCGATTGTACTCTTATAAACCGCCCGGATCCAGAGCTTATTTCTTTTATAGAACACAATGCTTTTACTGCCAGCCGCGAACAGTGCCTCAAAGCTGTAAAGCCAGCCGTTGAGTTTTTTAAGGAAGAGAACTGCGACGTTATAATTCTTGGCTGTACTCACTTTTTGAATTTTACTGATATTTTTGAAGAAGCCTGCGGCCCGGATCTTAAGGTTGTTGATTCTGTTGATGGCGTGGTACGTCATGCTCTCGAAGTCCTCGTGGGGGGCGTTGCGGGGGGCAAGCCACCCGCTGGAAGGGGTAGTGAGCAACGAAGTGCGAGCGAGGGGAAGGCTTTCCCCCTTTTGTATACAACTGGATTTTCTGACGAGTCTGAAAAAAAGCAGTATGATACTTTGTGCGCGCGTTTTGGCTTGAAATTTGAAGGTTTGTTTTAATCTTTTCTATAAATATCGCGATTTTTTTCTTTCTTGCTAATTTGACATTATAGTTTATAATTATTGTGGGGAAATTATATCTATTTTGGAGTGGAATATGAAAAGAAAAAATCTGTTTTTAATTCCAGCACTTTTTTTGATTAGCACCTTGTGTTTAATTAATGTTTCTTGTTTTTCCGGATTTCAGGAAAAAGGCGAAGTAACCGTTACATTTTCAGAATCAACTCTTCGCCAGATTATGGCACGCGGGGCAGACATTTCTGAGGAACAGGAAGATTTTGATTTAAGTGATTTGATTCCTGACAGCGAAGAGTACAAGGATTTTATAGCTTTATATCAGATTATGCAAAACAAGCCTATGGAAATTTTTGCTGGTTCTACAAAATCAAGCATACTTTCAGCTGAAGATGTGACTTGTGCATTGATGATATATGAGAGTGGAGACTATTTATTAATATCTCGTGAAGCTTCTGAGGCAATGTCAGAAATTAAGCCTGGCAATTTGGAAGAAATATCTTCTATGATGAGATTTAGCACTGGGCTTTTTATTTCTAAAGGAAAATATACAGAAAATGAAGGTACTATTTATATAAATGAAGAAGCTTACTATGATTCAAGTACAAAAGAATGGATTAAACTTGAATCTGCAAGCAGAATAGGTGATGTTCCAACAAACAACACGTACTTCACTGTATTAAGCAATTCTGGAATTCGTTATTATTTTGTTTCTGAAGATTATTTTGGTGATGACTGGACTGATATTCCAGATGTTGACCCATATGAAGATGAACAGGCTGATTCTGCTACGCTTTCAGTTAAACTTGTTGCTGGTAATATGTCTTATGAAAAAACTTTTACAGTATATTCTAATACAAAAAAGGCTCATGTAGAATTTACAGATATACCGGTAGGTGTTACCGCAAAAGTTATTGCATTAGTTTATTTTGATGATCCAGATGAAGGTAGACGGACTTATGCAAAAGGTGAAAGTGATGAGTTTGTAATTAATCATGGGTCAAATTATGCAAAAATAAAATTACGGGAATATTACGGAGGGGATGAACCTCCAAGTGGTGTTCCAGAAGCAATAATCGAAGGAAAAGGCTTATACGATGAGCATGGTGGATCGAATAATAGACAATACCTGCTGGCTTTTTATCGTAATGGTATGTATGCAGTTTATGAATATGACAGCATTCCAAAAATAGTAGACATTGACGATTCAGATGAGATTCTTGCTGTCTTGGAATCTGGTCTTTTGATTTCATACGGAACTTATACTTCAACAAATGAAAAATTTAAATATACCGAAACTGCCTGCTATGATTTTTCAAATCGAACCTATAAGAAAGGAACTGCAAGTGGCGACTGGACATTGCCTTTCGTAACAATTGATTTTGCAACCGGTTCTGGAGTAATGGTGAGATTTTACAATAATGGTACTAGTGAAAATCCTGATGATAACCTGACTCCGCCGGAAGGTAATTTAACTGAATTCTTCCCTGGTTCTACAGATGGAACTTCTGTAAATTATATTCTTGCACTTTATGATTCAAATGAATATTCGATTTATGAGTTTAGTGACGAATTTTTAAAGAATGCTGGCAATGAATTTGCTTTCTCAAGCAATTCCACTATAGAAGAGAAAAATGAAATAATTTCAAGAATGCTGAATTATGGAACTACAATTGCATTCGGTTCATATTCATATAGTGTTGATAAAAGTGAAAAGTCTATATTCAATTATGTTGAAAAGGCTTATTGGGATAAGGATTCTAAAAAGTTTATAGCTTCATCATTTACAGGGAACTCTGATATAACATCCGGATTCTATATGAAAACTGGTTATGGTTCCGGTTTATTGATTATGTTCGGTTCTTATGAAAGCGGACACGAAAATAAACAGCTCTATACTGGCCAGGCTGAGCTTCCAGAGAGGTATTGGACTCAGTTCAATGGTGGCGGGCTGTATTTTAGTGTTTTATCAGATGGTACATATTCTATTTATGGAAACAATGATGATGAAAATGGTCAGTACATAGGAAATAAATATTTTGCAAAAGGAACCTGGCAATCACTAGAAGCTGAAGGTTCATCTCCTTCTTTACAGCTTATAGAAAACGAATACTATGATTTTGATTCTGATGGACTTGTTAGTGGCGGAAACAAAGTAACTGTAGTTGATTTGTCTAAGACTAGTTTCAGTTATAATAGTTCTACTGGAATTGAACTTGAGTTTTCCTTAAATATACAGTCATCTGGTTATCCGTTTACTTTTATGATAAACGGGTTTGACAAAAATGATGTTACAGATTTAGATGGAAACGAATGTAATGTAACTTTGTATGCCATTACAGATCAAACTGATATGCAGTTTATAAAATCAACTCTAGCAAGTGATGAATTGACAGATGATGAAAAAGCCGAGGTTTTGGTTCCTATAATAGAACGTTCAATAAATTATTCTCTTACATCTTTCCAGCCTGGTATTAATTATTCAAGCCATGAAGGTGCTCCAGTAAGTGAAGTTCTTGATGACGGAACAATCAAATGGTCTGGCTCATGCTATACTCCATTAAGCAAAGGAACAATTTATGGTGTTTTAGCAACGGTTTACTTTAGCCAGAATTATAGTTCAGGTTATTATGAATTTGATATTGGCTATGCTGAAAATCTAACCCTTTCATCAGATTCAAATGAAGTAGAACTTACAGTAGGTGCAATGGACATTCCGTGTAAAATCCAATTCTATCATGATGATGATTATGATTCACAGTATACAGTAACAACAGCAATGTCTGAAATCATGATGTTTGATGAAGATAACAATATAAGGGAGTCAGTTCTGAATGAATTATGGGCTGCCGCCGAAGAAAGCGTAAATGCCCTTGCAGAGAAAAACTATGAGTATGATTCCAATTCGATTCCTGTGTGTGGAATGCAAAATGGTGTGCCGTTTGTTACTCTGTATTATGTAAAAGTTGAGCCGCTTGATATTCTAGCCTCTGGAAGTATAACAAAAGATAACCGTTCTGTAATAATTTCAATGGATTATGATTCTGATACTCTTTACTTAAATCAGGGAACATTTACCTTCTCTGCAACATATCCGGATGGAAGTGAGCTTTCTGAAAGTGATACTGAAAACATAGTTTGGGATGCACAATTACTATATAAAGGACAGAGTGTTAATTCTTTTGGTGAACAGTATTGTGAAGTTATAGATAATAAACTTGTTCTTGAAAAGCATATGCCATTACCATCTGCCGGTAATTATCAGATTTTGGTAACGGCAAAACTTCCTGTTTATCAAAATAGCACTACAACAGTTGATAGCTCTCAAACTTTTAATTTAAGTATTGGTGATAGGCATATTTATGATATTTCTGATGAATACAACGATATAATGTATGCTCAGTCTTTACATAATGTTGTAATTACAGGAGATGTGGCAGAAGATGACTGGAATTGGGAATTAACCGATGAATCCTCTGATCATATATTACAGAATATCTTTGCAAATCATAGAAACACATTGGAAAGCCTGACATTTAATGGTTCATTTGTTAGTCCAGATTATACTGATGCTTCGGAGTCACCTTTATATAATGAATCTTCGGGAATTAAGTTTGGCCGTCGTGTAGCTTTGATATTTAATGGTACAGCCAAAATTGGAGATTTCCTGTTCTATGGCGCAAGCAATATAGAGACAATTACATTTACCACGGCGGAAAGTACTATTGGTAATGAAAGCTTTAGAGATATTTCATCAATCAGTAATATAGATTTGACTGGCGTTACCACAATTGGAGAGTATGCTTTCAATGGTTGTTCTTCATTAACAAGCATTAATATACCAGAAAGCGTTACAGAAATTAACAATGCGGCTTTTTGTGGTTGTAGTTTAACTAGTGTTGAATTTGAGGTAAGAACAGGCTGGCAGGCAAATGATAATGGAACGATGATAGATGATTATGATGTAACTAATTCATCAAGAGTTCTAAATGATTTAAAAGGCAATGCCTATATCAATTTTTCTCGTTATTAAGGTGGTAAAATATGAATAAGAAAATAAATATTTTTGCATTAGTTATATCTTCACTTTTGATTTTTTCAGCTTGTAATTTTTCAAGCAACTCTGGAACTAAAAATATAGAGAAAGATGGAAAACATTTTGTCATATCAGGAGATATTCTGACGGGAGGACAGCGTTCTGCTTCAACTTCTTTTACACTTACTTCTTCTCATATTATAGAAATCACTGCTACTCATAATGCAGATGGAGTAGCAGCTGGTCCGACAAAAGCAACTGCAACAGTGACAGGTAATAAATATTCAATTGTCCTTGATGCTCCTGGCGAATGGAATATGCTTTTAACAATTTCTGTAAAAAATGAGAAAACAAATGAAAATGATATACTCTATTCTGTAAATGGTACAATTAATATTACCGACGAAGGAAAAATCCTTGACCCAAATGGTAATCAACTTGATTCTTCAAATATTAATTTTACTATCAGACCAGATTTTGGTTTGAGTTGTCCTGGAAGCATAAACTTAAAAATCAAAGATGAATCTGGAAAAATAAAAAAGGTTTCATATTCAGCCGAGCTCAATGGAACTTCAAATACAAATTCACTTTCTTCTGTCTCTGAAGTAACATTTGAAAACAATGAAGCAACAATTTCTCGTAATGAAGTTTATCCAAATTCCTACAAAGTGAAATTTAATTTTGATGATGACGCTGGAAATACTCTTTATTCCTGCTATGAAATTGTAACAGTTACTGCCGGTTTCGCAACCGACACCTGGATTGGCAATGGCGCTCATATCAGAAAAGATACTGAAACTGGCACAACAGAGTTTGTAATTACAAACGATTTGATTGAGAAGTTTGGAGTCGATCGTGTGCCTAATACACAAATGGCTTTTTACAATTATATTTATAATCCAGATGATCATTATAATTATAAGTTTTACCTTTTAGACAATGTACCAACAGAAAGTCCTGATGCTTTTACTTTTGGGACAGTTTTAGATGATGGTCCAAACCGTGATCCTTGTTTTACTTTTGATAATGATGGAAGACTTTACACATATAGTCGAACTTATAATAATAGAATTGTTTCTTCAATTATAACTACAACAAATGGTGCTCAAAATGAATATAATCCTTCTATGCTTGATACTGATACTAATGAGGCTATTAATGCAATAAGTTTTGATAGAAAAACAGATAAGTTATTTATTTATGGTAATATAAATAGACTGTATTCCTGTGGGAAAAATGAACTTTCAAATATGAGTGCTGCAACACGATATAGTATTTCAGCTGAACATGTTACGGATTCAGCTCTTTCAAATAAGATTCAGTCACAATGGAATGTATTTACTGTTTATGATAATGTCCTTTATGTTCCTTTCATAAATCAAATAACGACTCAAAATTCACAAAAAGCTTCTTTATTTATTGCACAGAAAAATTTGGCTGAAGTTGAATATAATGAGCAGATTTCAGCTTACAATATTGCTTTTTATGATTTTGATATAAAAGCATATGATGAGCTATTCACTGATTTACCAGATGACTGTTCTTTGAAAATAAGTGACATTTTAGTTCAGGATGGTAGTCTTTATTTGCTTGTGAAAGATATTAGAGTGTCTGATAATGATTGGAGTAATGGAAATTCATTCCGAAGTCGAGGTGCCGTTGTACAAATAGATTGTTATACAAATAGTATTAGAGAACTTGGCTGGACAAACGAAAAAATGGATGTAAGTAACGCTGGTGTATATTTTAAGAATAGAAATGGCAAAGACTGTTATTCTGATGCTGAACTTCAAAATCTTTTTGTGCTTGATGGAACTAAAGCATTCAATTCTCCTTCAGGTGAGCTTATTTCAAAACATTATCCTGATATTTATGTACCAGATGGTGGAAAAAATCTTGTTTCAGATGCCTTCTATGGTCCCGAGAAATTTATTGCATTAAAACCCAAAAAACTTGTAATTGCAGAGGATGGATTTGCTTTCTATACAAATGATGATGGAGCTTTGTCATACCGTAATGTAAATAGAGTAGTTATTGTAGATTTGGAAGCTTTTGCAATTGAAAGTTGTTCTGATGTGCCTGTAAAATTTGCTGGAGGTGCATCAAGTGATTTTGAAGGCGATTATGGAAAAGAATTATATGGTAATTTCTCTCCAGATACTACAAATTTCTATTATACTAATGGCAGCTTTACAGGAAACATTTATGATAATTCAGAAGATGAAGATGACCGCTTAATTGTCGAAAATGGTTCTTTAAAACAATCCAATGAACTTAGAATGAACCAATTAAGTTTCAGAATTAAAAAAGAAGATATCGAGTAAATTTTAAAATGGAAAAAAATAATCCCGTAATTTCCATTTGTATTCCTGTGTTTCAAACAGAGCCTTATCTTCAAGCTTGTCTTGACTCTGTTGTGGCACAGGATTTTTCTTCTTTTGAGGTTGTAATTGTAAGCGACGCCAGTACAGGAAAGGATGCAAAAGGGAGATGTGCAAAAAAGATTGTTCGCGATATGCAGAAAAAATGCAGAATTGTGCGAAAATCGAAATCTTTGCCTCCTGTAAAATTTCATTTCATTGAAAATAATCAAAACCGTGGTCTTATTGAAGTTCGCAGAACCTTGTGTACGCATGCAAAAGGGCAGTATATTACTCAGCTGGACAGTGATGACCAGCTAGAACCAGGTGCCTTGTCTGCACTTTATGAAGCAAGTCAGAAGGGTACAATAGATATTGTTCATGGCACTTCAATAGCAGGAAGCTTTGACGAAAATAATAATTTTATTCCTTCACAAATGAACCGCTACGGTAAAATCTTATATGAGCAGATTTCGGGGCAGAATATTTTTCACCGCTGGCTCGTTAATCATGAGTTTACGGCAAATACCTGGGGCAAAATTATTCGCCGCGAACTTTTTATAAAAGCATATGAACATATTCCCTATACAGAATGTAATATGGCAGATGATGTTTTACTTTTCTTCTTTTTATCTCAGTATGCAGTTTCCTATGTGGGAATAAAAAATCATGTTTACCGTTATAGAATAAATACAGGTATGTCCAGTAGACGTAAAATTGATACCCTTCATAAATGGAAAATGATTTGTTCTACTGCCAGTGTGTTTACGATTATTTCACAATGGATTCAGGAAAATCAGAGTGAAGAGTTTTCCATACAGTCCGATGAATTAGAAACCATAAAAGCAATGACTCGTTTTTATCTTCAAAATAATATTCAGCAAATGCAGGAAGCTGTAATTCCAGAACTTCGCACTCAGGCACGTGAGATGTTGTGTGAATACTGGGGAGCTGAATTTGTAAAAAAAATGGAAAATCAACAATAGAACAAATAAGTAAAACTAGTTGAAAAACTGGTTGACAATTAGTAACTTTGGCATTATCTTATATACAGTTATAGGGGGTGCTTATGGCTTTTTCTTTTACTCCAGATTCTTTTAATGTTTATAACGTTGGCTCTTTTGATGCTAAAACTTATTTTGCGGAGTTTTTACGTAAGGTGCAGAATGGTGCAAAAATCATGATTTCTAAAAACGGAAAAAAGGTTGCTGTTTTGCAGGGGGTGAAAACTGTTCAAAACGAAGAGGCTATGGAAGCTCACAAGCGGATCGTTGCACGTTCTCAAAAATTCGCAGCATTAAGAAAGCAAAATGGGCTTGAGGCAATGTCTGCTGCTGATTTAAAGGAGCTTAAAGAGAATGGACGAAAATACTAACGGTTTTCCTTGTTTTGTTGCTGATACATCCTTTATGGCAGCATATTTGCTGAATGGCCTGTGTGATGATGAGTTTTCATCCTGTATGAAAGATGTTGACTACATTCTTGAAAACAACGGACAGATTTATGTTCCTCAGCTTTTCTGGTATGAAATTTATAATGTCCTCTTAACGAAAGTAAGAAAAAATAAACCTGGTCAGCTTGGAATTACTAAGGCTGATGCAATGGACATTTTTTATGATTTACAGAAGCTTCCAATTTATACAGAACCACAATCGGATGGGGAAATCAGAAGCCGCATTTTTGATTTAGCAGAAGAATATGATTTGTCCTATTATGATGCGGCATATCTGGAACTTTCACGTCGTTATAATCTTCCTCTGAAAACTTATGACAATGGATTGCTTCGCACTTCGTGCTCGCAATGACGATATTTATTCATGTTCGCAATGACGGGGGGCGTTTACGATATTTGCTGACACTCGCTTTAAAAATCACTATAATATACGCATATTTTAGCCTTTGGCTTGGAGTGTATTAGATGAAAAAGATTATTTCCGGTAAGGTTCGCGAGGTTTACGACCTTGAAGATGGACGCATGGTGATTGTAACCACTGACAGAATTTCTGCTTTTGATGTTATTCTGCCAACTATGATTACTGACAAGGGTAAGGTGCTTAATGCTCTTGCTAATTTCTGGTTTGATTACACTAAAGACATTGTTAAGAATCACATGATTTCTAGTGATTTGAAAGACATGCCTGCTGAATTCCAGAAACCGGAATTTGAAGGCCGTACAATTCTCGTTAAGAAGCTTAAGATGATTCCTTACGAAGTAATTGTTCGCGGATATATGTTTGGTTCTATGTACGAAGCTTACAAGAAGGGCGAGCCATTCCTTGGTCACAAGTTTGATAAGGAATACAAACAGGCTGAAAAACTCGATGAGCCTATCGTAACTCCTTCTACAAAGGCTGCCGAAGGTCATGATATCAACGTTACTCTTCAGTATATGAAAGATGATCTTGGTGAAGAGCTTGGAACAAAAATAGAGCAGGCTGCTCTTGCAATCTACAAAAAGTGCTATGAGCACGCTAAGGCTAACGGAATTATCATTGCTGATACTAAGTTTGAGTTTGGTCTTGATGAAAACGGAGACCTCGTTCTTGGTGATGAAGTTCTTACTCCAGACAGCTCTCGTTTCTGGGATGCTTCAAAATACGAAGTTGGTGGAAGTCCTGCTTCATACGACAAGCAGTTTGTACGCGACTGGCTCAAGGAACACAATCTTGCCGGCGACCCTAACATCAAAGAAATTCCAGCAGATGTAGTTGCCAAGACTGCTGCTATCTACAAAGAGTGCCAGACAAGAATCTGTCATAAATAGACTAAATAATACCGTCATGCTGAACTTGTTTCAGCATCTATAAAATAGACCCCGAAACAAGTTCGGGGTGACGGTTGCCGTAAAAAAATCAACCTTTTTAAATAAATTTCCAACCATTAATCCTTAAACTTTTTCAAATTCCTAAAAATTCATACAAAAATTCCTAAAAATCTTCATTCAAAAATCACTCCTTAGGGCTTACTATTACCATGTAATCTAAAAAAGCATCTATTAGGAGGAAAAATTAGATGAAAAAAAGCGTTATTTTTGCTGTTGCACTTATGTGCGTAGCATCATTGTTTGCCGCTCCAAAAAAGAAGGCAAAGGCTGGAAGTGGAAAGATTAAGATTGGTATTGTAAACAACCCACCATCAGAATCAGGATATCGTGCTGCTAACGTAAAAGACATGGAAACTGTTTTCACAGCAGGAAAAGGTTATGATGTTAAGACTTTCTATAGCCTTAAGAATGATGAACAGTTGAATGCTTTCTCTCAGTTTGTTACAGATGGCGTAGACTACATTTTCTTGTCTGCTGCTGATACTGCTGGATGGACTTCTGCTTTCAAGAAGGCTCAGAAAGCTGGAATCAAAGTATTCCTTTTTGACCGCATGGTTGATATAAAAGACAACCTTTACGAAGCTGCTGTTGTTTCAGACATGGCTAAAGAAGGTGAAACAGCTGTAAACTGGCTCAAGGCTCAGAAGCTTCCAGAATACAAAGTAATCCATATTCAGGGTGCTATGGGATCTGCTGCTCAGATTGGTCGTACAGGTGCTTTGGATGCTGAGTTTGCTAAGGGAACAATGAAGAAAGTTGTTCAGCAGACAGCTACATGGGACGAAGCTGAAGCAAAGAAGATTGTTGAATCTGTAATCAACTCTGGTGAAGATTTCAACGTAATCTATGCTGAAAACGATGGTATGGCTAAGGGTGCTGTTGCAGCTCTTGATGAAGCTGGTATTACACACGGTGTAAACGGTAAAGTAGTTGTAATGGGATTCGACTGCAACAAGTGGGCTCTCCGTGAATTGCTCGCTGGTAACTGGAACTATGATGGACAGTGTTCTCCATTCCAGGCTGCTGTAATCGAAAACATGATTAAGACTGGCAAGATTCCTTCAAAGACAGTTATTTCTGACGAAAAAGGATTCGATGCTAAGACAATTACACAGGCTGATATTGATACATACGGTCTTGGTGACTAATATCAAAACCCTCTTGTAAATATAGCGGCGTAAAGACTTCCTTTACGCCGTTTTTTTTGGATGTAAAATATGGAAAATAATGTTGTTTTATCTATGCGCGGAATCTACAAGGAATTCCCTGGAGTAAAAGCTTTGCAGAATGTAGACTTTACTCTGAACAAGGGTGAGATTCATGCGCTTATGGGAGAAAACGGAGCTGGAAAATCAACCCTGGTTAAGGTTATTACTGGTGTTTACGAAAAAGATGCCGGTGAAATCAGAATCGAAGGTTGCGAAGGCCCTGCTGTTATTCGTTCTCCTCAAGATGCCCAGAATCTTGGCATCGCCACAGTATATCAGGAAATTACTCTCTGCCCGAATCTTACGGTCGCAGAGAATATGTATATAGGACGCGGTAATTACAAATTTGTAAACCGAAAATCTCAAGAAAAAAAGGCTGGCGAACTTCTTGCAAAGTTAAATATTCCTGCAAAACCGGGACAGCAGCTTGGAACCTGTTCTCTTGCAGTTCAGCAGATGGTTGCTATTGCGCGTGCTGTTGATATGGACTGTAAAGTTCTTATTCTCGACGAACCAACTTCTTCTCTTGATGAAAATGAAGTAGAACTTTTGTTTACACTTATGCGTGATCTTAAGAGTCATGGCGTAGGTATTATATTTATTACTCACTTCCTTGAGCAGGTTTATGAAGTTTGCGACAAGATTACCGTTCTTCGTAATGGTGAACTTGTAGGTGAATACACAATTAGTGATTTACCTCGTGTAAAGCTGATTTCTGCCATGCTCGGAAAAGATATGGAAGATATGACTAATCTCAAGAACCAGAAGCGCCCATATACAGGTGCTGGTGAGGTTGTCTACGAAGCTGAAGGGCTTTCAAGTGCAGAAGGTGTAAAACCTTTTGACTTCCTTATCAACAAAGGGGAAGTAAACGGCTTTACAGGTCTTCTTGGTTCTGGTCGAAGTGAAAGTGTTCGTGCAATTTTTGCTGCAGACCGTGTAACTGGCGGTAAAGTAAAAGTAAATGGCCGTGATGTAAAAATCAATCAGCCAAAAGATGCTATGAAGGCTGGTATCGGATATCTTCCAGAAGACCGCAAGGGTGATGGAATTATTCAGGACCTTTCTGTTCGTGAAAACATTATTTTAGCTCTTCAGGTTCTTAATGGATTTACCAAGCCTCTTTCTCGTGCTGAACAGGAAAAGTTTGCAGATGAGTTTATTGACCTTCTGGAAATCAAAACTGCTTCTAAAGAAACACCAATTAAATCACTTTCGGGTGGAAATCAGCAGAAGGTTATTCTTGCTCGCTGGCTTTTGACTCATCCTCAGTATCTGATTCTTGATGAACCTACCCGCGGTATTGACGTTGGTACAAAACTTGAGATTCAGAAGCTTGTGCTTAAACTTGCAGAAGAGGGTGTAAGTGTAACCTTCATTTCTTCTGAAATAGAAGAGATGCTTTCTGTATGTCAGAGACTTATCGTTATGCGTGACCGCAAAAATTGCGGGAGGCAAGGCACAAAATGGCTAATAAAATCGTAAATCAGATTAAAAAACTTTTTCAGTCGCAGCTTGCAATTCCGCTTGTTGCCCTGATTGTACTGGTTGTTTTCAACCTTATTCGTGATCCTGGATTCTTCTCAATTGTAATTAAGAAGAACAATCTTGGAAACACTGTTCTTTCTGGTAACTTAATCAGTATTTTGAATGGTGCTTCTGAACTGGTAATTCTTGCTATAGGAATGACCCTCGTTACTTCAGCTACTAAGGGACAGGATATTTCCATTGGTGCTTCTGCCGCAATTGCGGGTTCTGTTTTTGTAAAGGTTTTAAGAGCTGGTAACATTAATGGCGGAACAATCCTTCTTGCTTTGATTCTTGCTTGTATTGTTGCAATTCTCTTCTGTCTGTTTAATGGTACGCTTATTGCGAAATTCAACATTCAGCCAATGATTGCTTCTTTGATTCTTTTTACAGCTGGACGTCCTATTGCTTACTGGATTAATGGTGGTGCAACTCCAAACGTAGAAAGCCCTCTGCTTACTTACATTGGAGGCTTCATTCCTCATGTTCCGGTTCCAACGCCAATCATCGTAGTTGTTATTTTTATTCTGCTTATTAATCTGCTCTTAAAAAAGACAACTCTTGGACTTTACATTCAGTCTGTAGGTATTAATGAGCGTGCTGCCAAGTTGAACGGTATTAACCCTGTAATCTGGAAGCTTGCAGTATTTGTAATTCTTGGTGTTTGTGTAACAATGGCTGGTTCTATCAATGTTTGCCGCATTGGTCTTATCAACCATGAGACAATCCTCCTTGATATAGAAATGGATGCGATTCTTGCTGTTGCTATTGGTGGTAACTCACTTGGTGGCGGTAAGTTCAAACTTTCTGGTTCTATTCTTGGTGCTTACATCATTCAGGCACTTACAATTACACTTTATGCTATGAAGGTTTCTTCAACAGCTGTAAAGGCATATAAGGCTATCGTAATTATCATTATTGTAGTTGCAGGTTCTCCTGTTGTAAAAGCATGGATTGGACAGCTCAAGAATAAGATTATGGAAAAGAAGGAGGCTAGATAATTATGGCAAATATTTTTACAAATCTTTTCGGTAAAAAAGAAAATCGACAGCCACTTTCTAATACAACTCTTCTTCTTACAATTACAATCTGTACTTTTGTAGGAATGTATCTTCTTGCAATGATTATCTGGGGCGGTGGATTCTTAAATCCTCAGCAATTCCTTGATTTGTTCAATAATAACTCCTATCTGATTGTTGCGGCTTGTGGTCTTACAATTGTTATGATTACTGGTGGAATTGATATTTCTGTAGGTGGTTCAATTGCATTGATTACTATGGCTTCAGTAGTATTTATGGAAGATCATAATGGTGGAATCTTTAGTTCTATTTTGATTTCACTTGGAATTGGTCTTGCTATGGGCTTGGTTCAGGGATATTTGGTTTCATTCCTTAAGATTCAGCCGTTCATAGTTACACTTGCAGGTATGTTCTTTACCCGCGGTATGACAACAATTGTAAGTAGAATTCCACGTACTGCTTCAAACGAAGCTTTCCTAGAACTTAAGGATTTCTATATTGATGTTCCTTTCCTTGGAACCTGGGCTCGTAATGGTAACTGGATTCCTGCTTCTATTGAAGTTGGCGTTGTAATTGCGCTTCTGGTTGTACTGCTTTTGTGGGCTATGCTCAAGTGGACTCGCTTTGGTCGTAACCTTTATGCTGTTGGTGGAAACACAGAAAGTGCTTTGATGCTTGGTATTAATGTAAGACGTACCCAGTTCCTTGCTTATGTTCTTTGTGGTGTGCTTGCTGGTATTGCAGGCTTCTGTTATCTGCTTCATACTGGTGCCGGAAATGCTTCTAATGCAACTGCTGCCGAAATGCAGGCAATTGCTTCTTCGATTATTGGAGGAACATTGCTTAGCGGTGGTGTTGGTAGCGTAGTTGGAACTATGTTTGGTGTTATGTCTCTTAAGACAATCAACAATATTGTAGTTGCATCTGGTTTACGCGAACCTTACTGGCAGAGTATTACCACTGGTCTTATGCTTGCATTCTTCATCCTCCTGCAGAGTGTAATCTTAAGTCAGAGAAAGAAGAAGTTGGGTAATATTGCGGGCTAAAGTCCAAGTTTATATTCACGGGGCGAAAGCCCCGTATTTTTTTTGAAGATATAGCTGAAGTAATGTGGGTCAGAAAAACCACATTCGTAGGCTATGTCGTAACCCTTCATATCTGTTTCTCGCATAAGGCGCTTTGCATTTTCCAAACGAACGTTAGTTAGGTATTCAATAAAAGTTGTTTTACATTCCTGAGAGAAAATTGTACTAAAGTGATTAGGACTTAAAGCTACAGCTTCTGCAACAGTTGTAAGTGTTGTGTTCTGGTCTGCATAATTTTCTTCGATGTAACGTTTTGCCTTAAGAATTACATCTGCATATTTACCTGTCATTTTTGAATCACGGAATTCGAGTGCGAAGTTTAAAACCTGTTCCAAGGTTTTTACAAATCGAGTTTCATCAGAAACAGCATCATCTATGAACTTGCGCTGTAAAATTTCCGGGTTAAGTTCTTTTATATTTCCACCAAGTTTTTCAACAAGTTTTGATACAGCGAAAATTAAATCTACTAACAGATAAGACGCAAAGACACTGAACTGATCAGGGTTCTTTTTTATGAGACCCATTGATTCTTCGATAATGCTTTGTATGTCTCCTTTTGCAGCATATTTTAATTTATCTACAAGAGGGTCACCTTCCTTTAGGTCGAGAAGTGCATCGGCTGTACCTGTGCCGTTGTCGTCATCAGCAAGGTCGTCTGAACTTATGATTCTGTTTTCATTATTATTGCTTGCCTGAAGAATCTTTTTTGCATCTTCATAAGAGGTGTTGAGCTGAGAAAGATGTTCAACAGTTTTTCCCATTGCAGTGAGAACTGTACAGTCTTCGTTTTTGGTTGCAATGTGGTTTATTGTTTCTGCTGCGCGGAATGTATTGTCGTCCAGTTCTTCCTGTGTACTTCCCTTGAAAATACAGACAAGGAGGTTAGAGTGGTGGAAGAAAGAAACCGCTTCGTTTATGGCAGTGGAATACGAGTTCAAAAGTGAGCAGGCTTCCTGTTGATTTTGTGTGTTATTGGTCCGGCTTTCAATGCGGCTTATTAAAACCTTGTAGTAGCGGGATATGAGATTTAAGCCGAGTTCTGAGCTTTTTTGTAGAACTGTGCTCATTTCTTCGGAACCGTGCACAAGATTGTTGAGGAACTCTTTTTTTAGAAGTGCTTCGTTTGATTTGAGCTCTTCGCGGAGTCGCGAGATGTCGGAAAGCTGTTTTCGTTCTTTATCAATCTGGACTGCAGTTTTATTAAGGCTGGCGAGAAGTTCATCTGGAGTAAAAGGCTTTAAAAGATAATCTTCTATTCCAATTGAAATTGCTTTTTTTGCATAATCAAATTCGTCATGGCCGCTTAAGATAATTATCTTTATCCATGGCTGTGTTTGTTTGATGGCCTGGGCTAACTGAAGTCCATCCATAAAAGGCATCTTGATATCTGTAATAAGAATATCAGGCTTTATTTCGTGAATCATCGAAAGTGCAATTTCACCATCCGTTGCTTCACCTGCAAATGTAAAGCCGCTTCCTTCCCAGTCAATTTTAGAGCGGATTCCTTCGAGTACAATAGGTTCATCATCAACTGCAAAAACGCTATACATTGCTGCCTCCCGTGTATGGTACATCAATAAAAAGCGGAATTGTAAAATAAATCTTGCTGCCTTTTCCGGCTTCAGATTCAATTTTAATTCCTTCTGTTTGTTCACCATAATAAAGCTTGAGTTTTTTGTTTACATTATAAAGCCCGTATACAGAGCTTAATTTTTCTGAATCCTGAGCACCAGTGCGAAGCTCATTGCGAACCTGGCCAAGTCGTTCTTCTGTAAAACCTGCTCCGTTATCTTCTACAGAAAACTGAATTGCAGTATGTGATTCATCTGTATAATGAACAGAAACTTTTAGTTCGCCGCGTCCTCGTTTATTTTTAATTCCATGATAAATCGCATTTTCAACAAGCGGCTGTAAAACAAGTTTAATAATCTTAAACTCCATAAGGCTTTCATCAGCATCAATTTTATAATTCAAAATATCTGCATAACGGATTTTTTGGATTGTAAGATAATTTTTGATGTGATCAAGTTCCTGAGAAATTGTAATCCATTCGTGTCCACGGCTCAGTGAAATGCGCAAAAAGTCTGAGAATGCTTTAGTGATTTTTACAACTTCTTCTGTATGTTCTTCTTCTGCAAGCCAGACAATTGTATCAAATGTGTTATATAAAAAGTGTGGAGTAATCTGAGCTTGAAGAGCCTTCATTTCTGCCTTCTGGAAATTTTTCTGCTCTTCCATATTCTTTTTGATTAATACATCAATCTGCTCAGTCATAGTATTCAAGTTACTTGCGAGAGTATCCAGTTCATCAACATGGGGAATATCAATGCGGGCGGTAAGATCTCCGTTTGCAACTTTTGTAGAAAGCTTTTCCATATCAGAAATAGGTTTTTGAATTGCACCTGAGACAGTAATAAAGCTGTTTATGGAAATAAGAACTGCAAGGACAGTAATGATAATCTGAATAGCAGTAAGAATGATTGAAGTATTACGCAGCGAACGGTTTGTTTCATTTGCAGACTCAATTTCGGTAACGACAAAATCCTGCATAATATCAGAAAAAAGGGCAGTGATAGTACGGATTTCATCAAGGGCTGCTTCATTTTGAGTTACAGTGCTGCCGTTTTTCATATTGATGATGAGCATGTCAATGTTGCGGCGAAGGGTAGTGTTAGCACGGGTTGCTACTTCCAGCTTTTCGCGGCTTTCTGCATTTTTGCTTGTGATGAGCATAAGTGTGAGCCCTGTTGTGATTTCGTCACACATCTTGTTCTGGTCGCCATTTTCAATTTCTTTTTTACCACAGATGATTTCCCAGAGCTCGCTTGGAATATCATTTTTTGCGATTAAGTTGATTCGGTTAGCGGTACTTACATTCGAAATAATCTGATTATATTGCCTTGTATGAATCTGAGAAACTAAAACTGAATATACAGAAGGAATGAGAGTAATAAAAAGCAAAAAGATGTAAGTTAGAAGCAGTGTGCGTCGGAGGTTTTTATTGCGTTTCAATTGTACACCTCTTAGTAACCGCGTGGCTCGTATTGTGAAAAATCATCATCTTCAGTAAAGAATGTTTCGTTATTATAAGTTATACGCGGAATTGTTTTTCCTTCTGCAATCTGCTTTACAAGGTGCATGAGCATTGGTCCAAGATTTGGATTGCATTCAACAACACAATTTAGTTTGCCTGCTGTAAGTGCATCAATTGATTTTTGTTCAGCATCTACACTAATGATGATTGTATTACGAGTATTTACTCCATAATTTTCGATGGAATCTAAAAGTCCAAGTGTCATGGAGTCGTTATGAGAATAAACTGCATCAATTTTCTGATTTTCAAAATAAAGTCCGTCAGATTTGAAGCGGCCATTTGAAGAATACTCACGGCTGTTTTCTATCAGCTTTTCACCAATTTCTTTACCACGGGAACGAAGAAAGTCTCCATCTTCTGAATGAATAATCTTAAACTTTGGATCTGTAGAAATAACTTCGCGGAAGCCCTTGGCTCGGTCCCGAACTACAGAAGAATTTTCGGTACCAGACATTTCGTAAATGCTGATTGTACCTTTACGGTTTCTACATTTATTTAAGAGAAAGCGTGCAGCTCGGCGACCTTCTTCAAGTCCATCTTCTCCAAGAAAGCCAGCATAGAGCGATGGATCTGCATTTATCTGACGGTCTACAAGAATAACTGGAATACCGGCATCTTTTGCTTCCTGCAGAACATTATCCCAGCCGTCTTCTACAATGGGAACAAAGGCAATTACATCTACCTGATATACTATAAATGAACGGATTGCTTTAAGTTGGTTTTCCTGTTTTTGTTGTGCGTCATCAAAAAGAATCTGAATATCGTTTTCTGCAGCGGCTTCAAAAATTGACTGAGTATTACGTGTGCGCCATGCACTTTCTGAACCGATTTGAGAGAAGCCTAAAATTAGTTTTTCTGAATGTTCTTCGGTTTTAGCAGGGGTGGGCTTTTTGTCTTTTGTGAGAATAAATATCAGTAGAAAAGCCACTGTTGCTAGGAAAATAATACTAGAGAGAAACTGGATTTTTTTAATTTTTGCTTTCATAAATATAAATATTTTAAATCTGAATATTTATGAAGTCAACAAAAAAAATGCCGGGACATGCCCGGCACTTAATACTAAAGTCTTTCTCTAATAGCGGCAATGAACTGCCATGAATCAAGTACTTCTTTAGCTGCAGGTTCTGCAATGCGGGCAATGTCGCCTGTCATATAGCCTTCTTCAATTGTCTGAAGAGTTGCTTTTTCAAGACGTTTTGCAAACTCAACGAGTTCTGGAGTTCCGTCCAGTTCACCGCGTTTTGCAAGAGCACCTGTCCATGCAAAAATAGTAGCTACAGGGTTTGTAGAAGTCTTTTCGCCCTTGAGGTAGCGGTAGTAGTGCTTCTGAACTGTTCCGTGGCTTGCTTCGTATTCGAAGTTTCCATCTGGGCTTACAAGTACAGAAGTCATCATAGCAAGCGAACCACATGCAGAAGCAATCATATCACTCATTACGTCACCGTCGTAGTTCTTTGTTGCCCACATGAATCCACCTTCGCTACGCATAACACGTGCTACAGCATCATCAATCAATGTATAGAAGTATTCAATTCCAGCTGCGTCAAACTTAGCCTTGAATTCATTATCAAAAATACGCTGGAAAATTGCCTTGAAGTTTCCGTCGTAAGTCTTGCTGATAGTATCTTTTGCGCCGAACCATACGCTCATCTTGCGGTCGAGTGCATAAGTAAAGCAGCAGCGTGCAAAGCTTTCGATAGATTTATCAAGATTGTGGATTCCCTGAATAATTCCAGGTCCGCTCATATCCATAATAGTCTTGCGGATTTCCATTCCGTCTACACCTGTGAAAACAAGTTCTGCACGACCTGCAGTTGGACATTTGATTTCGCAGTTTTTGTAAACGTCACCGTAAGCGTGGCGGCCAAGTACGATTGGCTTTTTCCAGCAGCTTACAGTGCCATGGATGTTGTTGACAAAAATAGGCTCGCGGAAAACAGTTCCATCAAGCTCGGCGCGGATAATTCCGTTAGGGCTAGGAGTAAGCTGCTTAAGGTGATATTCTTCTACACGTGCCTGGTTCGAAGTGATTGTTGCACACTTAACACCAACGTGCAGACGTTTAATAGCCGCAGCAGCATCGTAAGTAATCTTGTCGTTTGAGTCATCGCGGCTCTTAAGACCAAGATCAAAATACTCTGTCTTTAAGTCGATATAAGGCAAAAGGAGCTCGTCCTTAATAACCTTCCATAATACCCGTGTCATTTCATCGCCGTCGAGTTCGGCGATAGCGTTCTTCATCTGTATTTTTGCCATAATGCTGATATTATACGGATTTAGCGTCCCCATGTCAAAATGAGGTCATAATTATCTTCGCGAACTTCAAAATACTGATTGTATTCGCCGCAAGTAGGGCAGTATTCCGGTGCTTTTTCGCCAGTTACAATGTGTCCACACTTAAGACATTCCCAAACCTTTACAGAACTCTTGCTGAGTTCTGCTTTTGTATCTTCGTCATTAAGAAGGGCACGGTAGCGGTCTTCATGGCGCTTTTCGATTGTTCCTACAGCTCGGAATTTTGCAGCAAGTTCCTTAAATCCTTCTTCTTCTGCAGTTTTAGCAAATCCAACGTACATGTCTGTCCATTCGTAGTTTTCGCCGTCTGCTGCATTCTTAAGGTTTGTTTTTGTATCTGCAATACCTTCAAGTTCTGTGAGCCACATTTTTGCATGCTGCTCTTCGTTGTTTGCAGTTTTCTTAAAGATTTCTGCAACCTTTGTGAGGCCTTCTTTTTCAGCTACTGCTGAAAAGTATGTGTATTTGTTACGAGCCTGTGATTCTCCTGCAAAGGCTGCCAAAAGATTTTTTTCTGTCTGAGTTCCTGCGTATTTGCTCATTCTATGCTCCTATAATTATATATATTATATTAATTATGAGTCATAAATGAGTGGAAATCAAGAGTAAAATAGATTGTCGGGTCAAGCCCGACAATGACAATTAGATTACATACACAATAAGTGCGCACAGCCATGCCACGACGCACTGCCAGACAACCATTCCAACTGCCCACTTTGCGCCGAGTTCTCTCTTAACAGACGCAATGGCGGCAATACATGGAGAGTACAACAGACTGAACACCAGAAGACTTGCAGCAGCTCTTGAAGTCAAAACAGAAGTAATTCCGCCAGCAAAAAGAATCTCCATTGTAGAAACAACGCTTTCTTTTGCCATGATTCCAGAAATCAGCGAAGTACAGATTCTCCAGTCGCCAAGTCCAATAGGCTTCATAAGAGGTTCAAGAAGTCCTGCGATTTTTGCAAGAATACTCTGTGAAGAATCTTCTATAAATTGAAGCTGTGGGCTAAAACTCTGAAGGAACCAGATGATGATTGTAGCCATAAAAATTACAGTAAAGGCGCGTTCAAGGAAGTCCTTTGCTTTTTCCCAAAGAAGCTGACCTGTAGATTTAAGACTAGGCAGACGATAATTTGGAAGCTCCATTACAAACGGAACAGGTTCACCTTTGAACAAAGTCTTTCTATATAACAGGGCAATAAGGATACCGACGATAATTCCCAGAACGTAGAGGCCCGTCATAATAAGTCCTCCACGTTTAGGGAAGAAGGCTGCTGTAAAGAAGGCGTAAATCGGAAGTTTCGCAGTACAGCTCATAAAGGGAGTCAGCAAAATAGTCATTTTACGGTCGCGTTCTGACGGCAATATTCGGGTAGACATTACAGCTGGAACCGTGCATCCAAAACCAATCAAAAGTGGAACAATACTGCGTCCAGATAAACCGATTTTTCGAAGCAGGGTATCCATCACAAATGCAACACGTGCAATGTAACCTGAATCTTCAAGAAGAGACAAAAACAAAAACAAAGTTACGATAATCGGAAGGAAGGATAGGACACTGCCCACGCCTGCAAAAATACCATCTATAATCAATGCGTGTAAAACTTCGTTACATCCAATTGCGCTAAGCCCAGAATCAACCAGAGCGGTCAGGGCATCAATTCCATTTTCGAGCAAGCCCTGCAAAAAGGCTCCGATTACGTTGAAGGTCAAAAAGAAAACTCCTGCCATAATCAGAATAAAAAGCGGAATGGCGGTAAAGCGGCCTGTAAGCCATTTGTCAATTTTCTGAGAGCGTATGCGTTCACGGCTTTCGTGCGGCTTTTTTACAGTCTGGCTGCAAACCTTATTGATAAATGCATAACGCATATCTGCAATGGCAGCGCTACGGTCAAGGCCTCGTTCATTTTCCATCTGAAGTGCAATATGCTCAAGAGTTTCTTTTTCATTTACATCAAGCTCAAGCTGATGAACAATTCTCTTGTCACCTTCAAGAAGTTTTGATGCTGCAAAGCGAACTGGAATACCGGCTTTTTCTGCATGGTCTTTTATTAAATGAATTACCGCATGAAGCGCACGGTGAACGGCACCGCCAGAATCATTTTCATCACAATAATCCTGCTGAACAGGTTTTTCCTGAAAGTGGGCAACGTGAATTGCATGTTTTACAAGTTCATCAACACCCTGATTTTTTGAGGCAGAAATTGGAATTACAGGAACACCGAGCAGCTCTTCCATCTTGTTTACATTTACAGAGCCACCGTTTCCGATAACTTCATCCATCATGTTCAATGCAATAACCATCGGAACATCCATTTCCAGAAGCTGCATAGTCAGGTAAAGATTTCGCTGAATGTTAGTTGCGTCTACAATGTTGATAATTCCGCGAGGCTTTTCATTTAAAACAAAATTGCGCGAAATGATTTCTTCACTCGTATAAGGAGACATTGAATAAATGCCGGGAAGATCAGTTACCAGAGTATTTGCCTGGCCACGAATCTGACCATCCTTGCGGTCTACAGTAACACCAGGAAAATTTCCAACATGCTGATTGGAACCAGTAAGCTGATTAAAAAGGGTAGTCTTACCAGAGTTTTGATTTCCTACAAGAGCGTAGGTGAGAAGTGTGTCATCAGGAAGAGGATTGCCGTCTCCTTTTGCGTGATAGCGGCCACCTTCACCAAGTCCAGGGTGTTCAGTTTTCTTGTGAGCGGTAGTTTCGACAGGCTCAACCACCGCTGCTTTTTCAACTTCTATTTTCTGCGCATCTGCAAGGCGCATTGTAAGCTCATAACCGTTAATATCAAATTCAATGGGATCTCCCATAGGAGCAAGCTTAATCTTAGTTACAACAGTGCCCGGGATAACTCCCATATCAAGAAAGTGCTGACGGAGTTCTCCATTTCCTCCGATTTTACAAACTCTAGCCGATTCTCCAATCTCTAAATCATTCAGTGTCATAGTTTCAATAATAATGAATTTTCTGTTATAATCCAATACATGAATTTAATACAGGATGAAATTGCTAAAGCTCTTGTGCAGCTCTCAGAAAAGTCTTTAATAACAGAAGCTGTCGTTGCCAAGAAAATCAGAGAAAATCTAAAACTCGAAGGAAAAAGTAAAGCAGGCCTTTGCTTCACCGATATTGAAGCTGCCGTTGTTTATATAGAAGAAAATAATAATCTGCATTTTGCCGTTCATCTGAATTCTGCAAATGACATTTTAATCAAACAGGCAGAAAAAGCAGCCGGCCTCGAAGGAGATGCCAGAAAGCGCCGCCTCGCCAGCGAAAAATCCATGAGCGTTCTCACTAATGGTGATATCAAAAAAGTCCAGGAAGGGAAGTCTGGTGGTGGTAAAAATGGCCCTAAGCCACATTCCAAACGCACAGATAAGAAGAAGTTGAATATTAATAAGAATTATGATGATTATGAATAACATCCTCATCGGCACCAGCGGTTATGATTACCCGGAATGGAAAGGTGTATTTTATCCAAATGATCTCAAACGAAAAGACTTCCTGCCATATTACGCCTCACAATTCAATGCGTTAGAGGTTAATAACACCTTTTACAATATGCCAACCGCAAACAGGCTCTTATCATTTTACGAGCGCAGCGATGGAAACCTTCAGTTCAGCATAAAAGCTAACCGCCTGCTCTCCCATGAAATCACAAGACAGTGGCAGAATGCAGCAGCCGAGTTCATATCAGCCATAGCGCCACTTGCAGAAAAGGCGAGCCTTTGCGCCGTGCTCTTTCAGTTCCCGCAAAGCTTTCATTACACAGACGAAAACAGAATCTACCTTGCAAAATTAATCAGCGAGTTTCAGGGCTTCCCGGTGGTAATAGAGTTCCGCCATGTTGAATGGATAAAAGAATCTGTGCTGAGCGGTCTGGAACAGCGCAATGCCAGCCTGTGCTTTTGTGATATGCCGGAATTGAAAGCCTTGCCTAACATGGTGGTTTCGACAAGCTCAACCACCGCAAGTACTCCTTTCATCGGACCAATCGCCTACATCAGACTTCACGGCCGTAATGCCGATGCCTGGTATTCAAGTGCGAACGATGCTTCTCCAAACGGTTCTTCTCGTTACACCTACGATTATTCAGATTCAGAACTTACCGAGTTTGTTCCCGTAATAAAGAGTGCTGTTCTCACAGGGAAAAAGCCCGTCGTATTTTTCAATAATCATCCTAATGGCAGCGGTGCACGTAATGCCGGAAAATTGAAGGAGTTGTTACAATAATGTCTGATAAAATAAGTTTTTCTACCTACGCAATTACTCTCTATTTTGACGATGACACAACTGAGTGGATTCGTACGCTAACTAGAAAACTGGCTGAGATAACTGGCAATGATTTTATGACGGCCAATAATGTACCGCCGCATCTGACTGTTGGGATGTTTCATGTGGGTGAGGCGGATGTCGAAAAATTGAAAGCCTTGTTCGAAGAATTTGTCACAGCCGCTCGGGAAGACAATTCCACATTTGACATTTCCTTCTCCGGCTTTGAATCTTTTCTGGACAAAGTGATTTTTATAAAGCCTGTGGTTGATGAAAATCTTTCTTCTATAAATAAACTTCTTCACGAAAAGTTTCTGCCTCATTTTGAGCCGGGCGACAATCGTAACTATCTCCCAGAAAACTGGTACCCGCATATTGCGCTTGGAGTGAAGTTGAGTCACGAACAGTTTGAAGAAGGAATGAAATTTCTAACTGCGCAAGGGATTGGAGGGGCGCCGCAGGCGTTGCGAAGCAATGGAGGCGATAGCCGGAACCCCGCAAAGCCCGGTCTGCCTTCAGGCAGATGCGCCCGTATTACTACTATAGGTCTTGCCTGCTGTAATCCGTATACTCCATTTATGAATATTTCACTATAGATTGCTAGATGCACTGAAAAATGCTATTATGTTTCTATACTAAATAACAAAGGAAATCACAATGAAACTCTGGGAAACTGGTGCAATTTACGAAAACGGAAAGCTTTCGCCTGCTGCGGCTGCTAATGCTGACGGCGCAAAAAAGACGATTGCTTATTCAATTTTACAGAAGCATAATACAAGTGGCGATGCTTCTAAGCTTAAAATAAAGTTTGATAAAATCACTTCTCACGATATTACTTACGTTGGAATTATTCAGACTGCGCGTGCAAGCGGGTTGGAGAAGTTCCCAATTCCTTATGTTTTGACTAACTGTCACAACTCACTTTGTGCTGTTGGTGGTACTATTAATGACGATGACCACATGTTCGGTTTGACTTGTGCTCAGAAATATGGTGGAGTTTATGTTCCACCTCACCAGGCTGTAATTCACCAGTATGCCCGCGAAATGCTGGCTGAATGTGGTGCTATGATTCTTGGTTCTGACTCACATACCCGCTATGGTGCTCTCGGTACTATGGCAATTGGTGAGGGCGGTGGAGAACTCGCTAAACAGCTGCTCGGAAAAACTTATGATGTAAACTATCCTGGTGTTGTTGCTATTTATTTGACCGGAGCTCCTGTTCCTGGTGTTGGTCCTCAGGACGTTGCCCTCGCAATCATTAAAGAAGTTTTTGCAAGCGGCTTTGTAAAGAACAGGGTTATGGAATTTATCGGCCCAGGTGTTGCTAACCTTTCAGCTGATTTCCGTATTGGTGTTGATGTAATGACTACTGAAACAACCTGTCTTTCTTCTATCTGGGAAACTGATGGCAAGGTTGAAGAGTGGTATGCTATTCATGGCCGCGTTGGAGCTTATAAAGAACTCAAGCCACAAAATGGTGCTTACTATGATGGCGCAATCGAAATTGATTTGAGCGAAATCCGTCCAATGATTGCTATGCCATTCCACCCATCTTGTGCTTATACAATTGAAGAAGTAAATAAAAATCTTGATGATGTTTTGACTGATGCAGAAAAGCGCGCTAAGGTAAGCTTCGGTGACAAGGTTGATTTCAATCTTCACAACAAAATTATTGACGGCAAGCTTTATGTTGATCAGGGTATTATTGCCGGATGTGCAGGTGGTGGATTCGAGAACATCTGTGCTGCAGCTGATATTCTTAAAGGCAAGGACAGCGGAAACGGTAAGTTCGTTTTGAGCGTATATCCAGCTTCTATGCCAGTTTATATGGAACTCATGAAGAATGGTGCATTCAGTGCATTGATTGATGCCGGTGCTGTTGTTAAGACTGCCTTCTGTGGTCCATGTTTTGGTGCAGGTGATACTCCTGCTAACGGAGCTTTCTCAATCCGCCACTCTACAAGAAACTTCCCTAACCGCGAAGGTTCAAAGATTCAGAACGGTCAGCTTTCTTCTGTTGCTCTTATGGATGCCCGCTCTATTGCCGCTACTGCAGCAAACAAAGGTTTCCTTACTGCCGCTACAGAATTCGATACAGAGTTCAGTGGAAAGAAATATTTCTTTGACAAGGCAATTTACGAAAAACGCGTATATGATTCTAAGGGAGTTGCTCATCCAGAAGTTGAGATTCAGTTTGGTCCAAACATTAAGGACTGGCCTGCAATGAAGCCACTTTCTGATGATCTCTTGATTAAGATTGTATCTGAGATTCACGATCCTGTAACAACAACTGATGAATTGATTCCTTCAGGAGAAACTTCATCCTTCCGTTCAAATCCACTCGGCCTTGCTGAGTTCACTTTGAGTCGCCGCGACCCTGCTTACGTTGGCCGTGCTAAGGCAGTTCGTGATGGTGCTAAAGAAGTTATGGAAGAAGTTGCCGCAACAGAAGCTGCTCTTGCAAAGGCTAAGCCTGAGTTCAAGGGACGTGCCGTTGCCGCAGGTCTTGGCTCATCTATTTTTGCTGTAAAACCAGGTGATGGTTCTGCCCGTGAACAGGCTGCAAGCTGTCAGAAGGTTCTTGGCGGTTGGGCAAACATTGCAAACGAATATGCAACAAAGCGTTATCGTTCTAACCTCATCAACTGGGGTATGCTTCCATTCTTGTACAAAGATGGAGACAAGAATCTTCCATTTGCAAACGGCGACTATGTATTTATCCCGGATGTAAAGAAAATGGTTCAGGACAAATTGCCATCTTGCAAAGCATACGCTGTAAAGGCAGACGGTACAGTAAATGAGTTTGAACTTAGTACAGGTGATTTGACAGACGACGAGCGCAAGATTATCCTGGCTGGTTGTTTGATTAACTTTTACCGCGGCTAAGCGGGGGAGAAAAAACTATGGTAGACTACACAGAAGGTTCAGGAAAACAGTATCACACTGGCGTTGGCCCTAAGGACATTGGTAAATATGTTATCATGCCGGGCGACCCAAAACGCTGCGAAAAAATTGCTGCACACTTTGATAACCCAAAGCTTGTTGCAGATGTTCGTGAATATACAACTTACACTGGTACTCTTGAAGGAGTTCCTGTAAGTGTTACTTCAACTGGAATCGGTGGTCCTTCTGCTGCAATCGCCATAGATGAACTTGCTAAATGCGGTGCACACACATTTATCCGCGTGGGTACCTGCGGCGGTATGCAGGAAGACGTAATGGGCGGCGATATTGTAATTGCAACTGGTGCTGTTCGTATGGAAGGTACCAGCCGCGAGTTTGCTCCTATTGAATATCCTGCAGTTGCAAATCTTGATTGTGTAAATGCACTCGTAGCTGCTGCAACAGAACTCAAAGCACCACATCACACTGGTGTTGTTCAGTGTAAAGATTCTTTCTTTGGTCAGCATGAGCCGGAAGTAATGCCTGTAAGCTATGAACTGGAAAATAAATGGCAGGCTTGGCTTCGTATGGGCTGTCTTGCAAGTGAAATGGAAAGTGCAGCTTTGTTTATTGCAGGACAGTTCCTTCGTGTTAGAGTTGGTTCTTGCTTTTTAGTTGTTGCAAATCAGGAACGTGCAAAAAAAGGTTTGCCAAATAAACAGGCTCACGATACTGAGCTTGCAATTACTGTTGGCGTTGAAGCACTTCGTCGCCTGATTATTCAGGATAAGAATAAATAGTTAGTTTGCACTTACTGAGTTGCCGATAACTTCTCCCATTTTTACGGGAGTTTCAATTCCAAGCCCGGAGTTTTTTAAAATCTCCGGGTTTATTTTTGCTTTGTCTTTTTGAAGAATCAGAATAATTGTAGAGCCACCGTATTCAAAAAATCCCTTTTCATCGCCGCGTTTTACAATTGCTTCCTGTTCATGGTTTACAATCCGGCCAACAAGCATAGCCCCAACTTCCATCTGAACAATTGGTCCAAAAACAGAACTTTCTATAACTGTATATTCCCTTGAATTCTGTACAAAAACTGGCAGTGTCTCGAGTGCAATCGGGCGAACCGTATGCAGAATACCTGGAATAAAAGTGTTTTTTCCTTTATGGCCGCTGTCTACATAAGCATAACGATGATAGTGATTTACACAAAGTCTGAATACAAGACAAAGTCCGCCGTTATACTGAGAGGCGAGTTCTTTATTTTGAAGCAAACCTTCAATCGTATATTGGCTTTGTTTTACAGGAATTACAGTTCCATCTGCTTCTTCTATATTCCAGATTGAAAGCAAACCATCGCATGGAGCGCAAAGTTTTGAGGGAGTCATATCAAAAGGTCTAAGGCCATCTTTTATCTTACGACGAAAAAACTCATTGAAGGTTTTTATTTCTTCTGTCTGGTAATCTTCGAGATTAATATTATTATTTTTTACAAATCCTTTTATTAAAAAAGCTGATAATTTTGAATCCAGAAAACGACCGCAAAATTTTGAAAGAGAAGGTGCAGTAAGAGGTTTTAAGAGGATTCTTCCAAAAGTGGTTTTATATAAAAAGGGTAATGAATCCATATTATTTATTTCGCATTACAATAAATATAAAGGCAAGTGCGGCAGCTTCAACAATTCCAATACTAATCATAACAAGAATGCCCTTTGTGGTTGGTTTCTTTACCTGAATGTCAGATACAAACAAAAAGCCTACAATTGCAAGAAATAAAAAATAAAGTAAGGTAAGATCTGCACTACAGAAAATATGAATCAAAAGAATTGTTGGAAAAACAAGAGCTGAACTTGTTACAGGAAGTCCAATATAAGTTTTACGGACACCAGTTTCTGTTTCCTGTCTTTCTTCTTCAATTACATTAAAATATGCAAGACGAACCATTGCAGCAAGAGTGTAAAAAACTGCAATTATTGTAAGTATAATTTTTATGATAGTAGATTTATCTGCTAAATGAAGATGAAGGAATTTTATATGTGGAAAAGTCAAAAATTCAATGCTGCTTCTGAGCATTGCAATACCAATGCAGGCTGGTAAAACACCAAAAGCAACAAGATCAGAAAGTGAATCAATTTGAATTCCAAATTTCTTCATAGAATCGGTACGATTTTTTTTAGTACGGGCAACCTTTCCGTCAAATGCATCACAAAGTCCACAGAACATCAAAAAAATCATTCCAAGATATGGATGTCCAATATCATTCAAACAAAGCATAATGCCTGTAGTTGCAGATAACATTGAAAGATATGTGAGAACTACAGTGTAATCGTAATAACCGATCATTTTCTAACCTCTTTTTTGTGTCTATAACAAATCATTATATAACCTAATATTACAGTAAAAATGCTTATAATTCCACAGGTATAAAAAGAAATACCGCGGCTTAAAATTGCAAGGCTGCAGGCTGCTTCTTCATTCATGAGCATCATATATCCAAAAAACATCATGAACTCAGAGATTCCTACTGCACCTGGAACAGGAATGAAATTTGAGCCAAGAACAATGTAGGTTTGAATTGCAAAAACTCTAAGTCCATCAGCCAGATTTCCGTGCATGGCAAAATAACAGAACATTGTTACAAGGATTTGAGAAGCTCTTTGTAATAAATTAAGAAAGTAAGTTTTTACTAACAGTTTTTTCTTTCCAGCCAGCGTTACAACACATTCATTGTAATTGTCTATTGCTGTATCAAGTTTTGTTTTAAAGCGTTCTGCTAAGTTCTTGATATGAAGTTTATGAAGAATTGAAATTACAATATTTCCAAGTTTGAATACCAGGCTTTGTTTTTTTAATAGTATGATGAAAAAGACAGCAAGAAGAATCATTACAAAGATTCCGATTAGAATCATTACCTTGCTGGCAGTATTGAACTCTAAAAAGATTCCAGGAAAGAAAATCAATGTGAAAAGTCCAAGAGTTACAAGAGCAAGTGTATACATTGTAAGATTCAAAATCAAAGATACCGTAACTTCAATTGCAGAAACTCCATCCTTGTACATAAAGAATGCACTTGCAGGCTGTCCGCCTGTAGCAGATGGTGTAATAGAAGAAAAATAAATATCTGCAGAAGCGTAAAGAAAGCCTCTGCGTTTTTTTGCAGGATAGCCAAGAGTTCTGATGATTAAAACAAGAGAACGTCCTTCGAAGAAGATAAATCCTATCATACAAAGAACGGCTGGAAGAAGCCAGATGGGTGAGGAGTTTTTAATATTTGTCCAGAGCTCTGAAAGTGAAAGTCCGCTATTATGGAATAATCCGAAAATTGTTAGTATAGACAAACAGAGCGTAAAAATTGCCCAAAGGACTTTTTTCTTCATAGAAGAGAGATTATACCGACTTTTTATTAAAAGGGAAATAGGGATAAAAACTCCCGGCCTGTATGACCGGGGCGTTACGGGGGTGGGCCCCCGTTGGGTGGGGTAGACGAAAATAAAAAAGGATTCGCAGGTGCGAATCCTTTTTTATTTGAGGCGTAGGGCGGGGCTCCGCCCTCCTATTTATTTAACGAATTCTTTTTTGAGGAACTCAAGATCAAGTTCTGGATAAAGAACATGAGCACCAAGGAGCTTGTTTACGCGCTCGCGAGCTGCTGCAACTGTAGCGTCATCAATTTCAATCTTACCCTTAGCTGGCTTTCCTTCTTTTGTTACGCCAGGCTTTGTGTTCTTAAGAACGAAGTCAATGATATCTGCAACTTCCTTCATATCAGCTTCATTCATACCAAGAGTTGTAAGACCTGGTGTACCGATACGGATACCAGATGTCCACCATGCACCGTTCTTGTCGTATGGAAGAGCATTTGCGTTAGCAGTTACACCACACTTGAAGAGGGCAGCTTCTGCCTGTTTTCCAGTAAGACCGTAAACAGTTACATCACAGAGCATAAGGTGGTTGTCTGTTCCGCCAGTCTGGAGTGGAATGTTGTGTGACTTACAGCCTTCTGCAAGAGCCTGTGCATTCTTTACAACCTGCTGAGCCCAAGCCTGGTAAGCTGGAGTACGAGCCTCTTTGAAAGCGATTGCCTTTGCTGCCATGATGTGTCCGAGTGGACCACCGAGTACCATAGGACAACCCTTGTTTACATAATCAGCAAATTCCTTTTTACAGAGAATCATAGCACCACGAGGACCGCGGAGAGTTTTATGAGTTGTAGTAGTTACAATGTCTGCCCATTTTACAGGATCATAGTCACCTGTGAAAACTTTACCTGCAACAAGACCTGCGAAGTGAGCCATATCTACCATGAGAACTGCTCCGCACTTGTCTGCAATTTCGCGGAAGCGCTTAAAGTTGATTTTGCGTGGGTAAGCAGAGAAACCTGTCAAAAGAATGAGAGGTTTAACTTCCATAGCCTGCTTTTCGATTGCATCGTAATCGAGAAGACCAGTTTCCTTATCTACTCCGTATGGATGAGATTCAAACATGCGGGCAGAAACGTTCATTTTGTATCCGTGAGTAAGGTGACCACCACAAGAGTAGTCGAGACCCATAAGCTTCTGATTTCCGAACTTCTTGCGGAGAGCGTCGAACTGTTCGTCTGTAAGGTCGTTCAAAGATTTAACACCAAGTTCTTCGAGAGTTGGAGTTTCAACCTTTGCACTTAAAATTGCCCAGTAAGCAACGAGGTTTGTATCAGCACCAGAGTGAGGCTGAACATAAGCGTAGTCAGCACCAAAAAGAGCCTCAGCTTCATGAGCTGCAGTATTTTCAACAGCGTCGATATTTACACAGCCACCGTAGTAGCGGTGCTCAGGATATCCTTCAGCATATTTATCAGTGAGAAGGTTTCCCATAGCAGCCTGAACGTTGAGCGAACAATAGTTTTCGCTGGCAACAAGCTTAAGGTGGCTTCTCTGATTTTCAAGTTCGTTTACAATGCTTGCAGCGATATCTGGACCAACTGCAGCAACCTGCTGAAGATTTGCAACATAGGCACACATAGCGGCATTTGGTTTACCGTTTGTGGCAGCAAGATAATTTTCCAAAGGTGTTGACATATTATAACCTCATGTTATTGATTTTAATTATATTGAAGTATTTTAGCGAAAATGCAGTCGGGTGGGAAGAGCCCCTTTTACGTCATTGCGAGGAGTCGAAGGCGACGTGGCAATCTACATGTGACAATTGTACTAAAATCTTCTATAATAAATGTATGTACACAATACCTTCCAGCTTCCAAGATTTTATCGCACCTGATTGTGACCGCGCTGCATTTATTCAAAATTATCTGAATGCCGCTGGTCTCGAAGCTCCTGTTTTACAGATGGAAGGAAAAAATCATATCTATGTAAAGTTTCCGCAAAAGCAATATAATCCGACTTTTCGAATAAAAACTGTAATCGCACATTACGACAGAATTGGTATCGGTGCGAACGATAATTCAGCAGCGGTGTTCTGTCTGTTGGAGTGGGCTGCAAAATTATCAAAACTTACACCTCCTGCATTTCATAACATCCGCCTTATTTTCACCGACGGCGAAGAACTTGGCGCAGCGGGCGGCGTCTCTCAACAAGGCGCCTTCCCCTTAGCCCAGGTCTTTCGTCGCCTCGGCATCACAAACGACGACATCTTCGTATTCGACTGCATGGGCCGCGGCGACGTTCCCATTCTCACTCAAACAATTCTTCCACATAAAGCCCCTTCAAAGTTCATAAAAGCTTTCAGCGAGCTCGAGCAGCGCGCCGCAACTCTCCTGCAGGCCTCGGCAAATGGCCGCTGGTTTACTCTTCCGTGCAACTATTCAGACAATGCGAGTTTTATTGCAAATGGTATCCCCGCAGTCGCTATTACAATGCTTCCTTCTGCAGAAGTCACCGCGGCTACACAGGGCATTCAGCCTCAGACCTGGCAGTTCCTTCACACACAGGGCGACAACCTGGCTTCTCTTACGCCCCAAAGTTTCGAAATCTTCTATAATATATTGAATAATCTTGCCGTACTCAAAACGCTGGCATAAAAAAAGGATAAATAATGAAAAAGTTACTTCAGCTGCTTTTTATAACAATTCTTTTTGCTTCTCTGTTATCAGCTTTAACACTTGAAGACCTGCTGCAGTATCCGAGTAAGAAAACTTCATATTATGGCGAATACTTTTCACCTGTACTTATGGAAAAAGTCCGAGAGTTCTCTGGTAATGCCGAAGAATATCTGGAAAGTTTTGATAATTTTGACGGCTATAAAAATCACAAATTAATTGACAGGGAAAAAGCCCTGTTTGAAGAAACCTTTGCCCTGCTGCCCGAAAAACTTCAACAGACGGTAACTGAAAATGTTTACGCAATTTATTTTGTCGATGGCATGTGGTACGGCGCACTCACAGATATAGTTTATGATGAGGCTCGCCATCCTTTCTGCATAATGTTTTTTAATGCAGAGACCTTTAATTATACTCTGGATGACTGGCTGACTTACCGCGACAATACAATCTTTAAAGATACTGATTCTGATAACAAGGTAGTTGTTGAAACAGGCTGTGAACTTTCTGCTTTTGTCCAGCTTTTTATTCATGAGTCGGCCCATGTTTATGATTTTATAAATCAGTTGACTCCATACCAATATATTGAAGATACTTCCCGTGATAACAGCAATCTCTTTTATTCAATCTGGAAAAACAAACAGCAGCCGCTTAAAAAATATCAGAATAAAAAATTTGAACAGACAGCCTTTTATGAGTATGGGACAAAAATCCCGATTAAAAATGGAAAGGAAATAATTGATTATCTTGGAAAAACTCCATTCTGCACTCCCTATGCAGCAACAAACTGGATGGATGATTTTGCTGAAGAGGTAACTTTTTATTATCTGCACAGAAGATTGGGAATAGATTATAAACTGACTTACATTCAAAATGGAAAAGCCATCGCCAGTTACAGCTACGTAAAAAATCAAAATGCAAGGCTTTATGATTCTCTCTGCAAAGAAATTACAGGACTATAACAGTTAGATTAAAGATTATGCAGACTCTATCAGCTTTTTACGAATCAATTTTCGGATGTAAAACTTATAAGATTTCTCTGGATGCAGGCTGTACCTGCCCAAACCGCGACGGAACAAAAGGAAGAGGCGGTTGTATTTTTTGCTCGCAGAATGGTAGTGGAGATTTTGCCAGTTCAAGGAATCTTACAATTTCAGAACAGATAGAGCAGGGTAAAATACTTGTTGAATCAAAAATCCGAGGTAGAAGCGGAGAGCGCCACGGAAAGTACATCGCTTATTTCCAGAACTTTACTTCAACCTATGGCGAACCTTACAGACTCCTTTCAAAATACCGCGAAGCTCTCTTATGCAAAGAGATTGCCGGTCTTGCACTTGCAACCCGCCCGGATTGTTTGGGAAAAGAGATTTTACAAGGCCTCGCCGACATCTCAAAAACTCATTTTGTCCAGATAGAACTCGGGCTTCAGACAAGTAATGAACAAACGGGGCGTCTCATAAACCGTTGCTACACAAATCAGGACTATCTGGATACTGTTGCCAGAATCAAAAAAGTTGCCCCTGACATCCACATCGTCACCCATCTGATTTTCGGCCTTCCCGGCGAAACTGAACAAGATATGCTGAACTCGGTAAAGTTTGTAGTAGACAATAATGTGTCATTGTCGGATAGACCGTGTGTGTCATTGTCCGGCTTGACCGGACAATCTTTTTTCGGTCTCAAAATCACAAGTCTATACGTATTGCAGAATACCCGTCTGGCCGCCATGTATGAATCCGGGAAATACGAACCGTTGTCAAAAGACCTGTACTTCAATCTCCTAAAAAAAGTCCTGCCACTCCTTCCACAAAACTGCGTAGTTCACCGCCTGACCGGCGATCCGCCAAAAAGCCAGCTGCTCGCACCTTCCTGGACAACAGATAAAAAGCGGATTCTCAATGAACTTCAATCCATAATTACCCCTTGACTTTCACCCCATCTCATAATAGAATTCTACTATTATAATAAACATTTTGGGTGGGAAAAATGTCAGATAAATCTTCTAATACACCTTCTAAGGGTGGTCTTCAGGCTCGTATTGCCGCTATGCAGGCAGCAGAAAAAGAAAAGGCTGCTAAATCAACTGCTACAAAAACGACTCCGGCAAAAAAGACAACGGCCACTGCTAAATCAACAGCTGCAAAGACTACTTCTGCTAAAACCGCTACAAAAGCAACTGCTGCAAAGACCACAGCAACAAAAACTGCTGCAACTAAAACAACCGCAGCAAAGGCAACAACAGCAAAATCTGTAACTAAAACTACAGCTGCAAAAGCCGCAGCAACAAAAGCATCTGCTGCTAAAGCCACTGTAACCAAAACAGCAGCAGCAAAAACTACTGCATCAAAGGCTGCAACTACAACAAAGGCTTCCGCTGCAACTAAAGAGGCTCCCGTAAAAGCTGCCACTGCAAAATCAACTGCAAAAAAAGCAGCTTCTAAAACACCTGCCGCACCTGCAGTATACGACGAAGACTCTATCCAGCATCTCGAAGGTCTTGAACACATCCGTCTTCGTCCAGGTATGTACATTGGTTCCCTTGGTGATGGTTCAAACGAAAATGACGGTATCTACATTCTTCTTAAGGAAGGAATCGATAACTCTGTCGACGAGTTCTCTCAGGGTTTTGGTAAAAAAATCGATATTGAAATAAAAGAAGGCCGCGTTAAAATCCGCGACTACGGACGTGGTATTCCTCTTGGAAAACTCGAAGATTGTGTAAGCAATGTAAACACTGGTGCTAAGTACAACAACAATGTATTCAAACAGGCAATCGGTATGAACGGTGTCGGAATAAAAGCAACCAACGCTCTTTCATCATATTTCCGTGCTGCATCAATCCGAGATGGTAAAATGGCTGTCGTTGAATTCCAGAAAGGTGAAAAAATCAGCGGAAAAACAGGCGCTGCAAAACCAGGTGTTCCAAACGGTACTTACCTTGAGTTTGAGCCAGACACTGAACTCTTTGGAAAATACAGCTTCAACATGGAATATGTTGAAAAACGTCTCTGGAATTACGCTTACTTGAATCCTGGACTCCTTCTCAAATGTAACGGCCAGGACTATATCAGCCAGAACGGTATTCAGGATCTTCTTATTCACGAAATGGATGGCGAGGGTAAAGCTCTTTATAAAATCTTCAGTTACAAAGGCGAAAATCTTGAGTTTGTTCTGACTCACACAAACAGCCTGGACAAATATGTTTACTCTTTCGTAAACGGCCAGAGTACAGAAGATGGCGGTACCCACGTTACTTCCTTCCTCGACGGTGTTACAAAGGGGGTAAACTCTTTCTTCAAAAAAGAATATGACGAAAAAGATGTTTGCGGAGGACTTATCTGTGCCTTGAAAATCGGCCTTGATAATCCAATGTTTACATCTCAGACAAAAAATAAACTTGGTAACGTAGAAATTCGCGCTCCAATTATCAAGGAAGTTCAGCTTGCTATTGATGACTGGCTTCGCCATAATCCTGATGTTGCCGGTGCACTTGAAGAAAAAATTATCAAAAATCAGAAAGCCCGCAACGAAATCAACAGTGTAACCGAAAAGCAGATCCGCGAGGCAGAGAAATCTGTTATGCTCAAAATTCAGAAGCTCAAAGATTGCCGCTATCATCTTCAGGATGGAGAGAAAGGTGCAAACTCTATGATTTTCATAACCGAGGGAGATTCTGCGACTGGTTCTATGGTAGGAAGCCGCGATGTTTCTTACCAGGCAATTTTCTCCCTTAAGGGTAAGCCTGAAAATATGTACGGCCGCAAAAAATCAGCTCTTTTCGAAAACGAAGAATTGAAAAATCTTACCTTCAGTCTTGGTGTTCAAAAAGATATTGAAGGGCTTCGCTATAATAAAATCATTATCGCAACCGATGCCGATAACGACGGTTTCCATATCAGAAATCTTGTAATGACCTATCTGCTTCTTTTCTTTGAAGAACTTGTCCTGTCTGGTCACGTTTTCATTCTTGAAACTCCGCTTTTCCGTGTACGTAACAAGTCAAAAACTGTTTATTGCTACAGCGAAGAAAGCCGTGACAAAGAAGTTGCAAAAATGGGAAAAACTGCCGAGGTAACACGCTTTAAGGGTCTTGGAGAAATCAACCCAAGTGAATTTGGTCAGTTTATCTTCCCTCGTAAAGAAGGTGAAAGTGAAGACAAGGGAATGCACCTGACTCCGGTTACAATTCAGACTCTCAAAAATGTACCAGAAGTCCTCCAGTTCTACATGGGCAAAAACACCCCGGAACGCCGCGACTTCATTGTGCACAACCTCGCAAAGGAGATTGATGCCTAACAAAATGTTATTAGATTTCTCTTTCCTTGCTTTCTAATATGCTTTATATTTAAAGGAGAGGTATATCTGATGCAATATCGAAAGAATAAGCACGGAGAGGATGTTTCAATTTTAGGTTATGGATGTATGCGCTTTACTACAAAGGCCGGGCGCATAGATATCGATAAAGCTGAAAAAGAAATTCTCGCTGCTGTAGAAGCGGGTGTTAATTATTTTGATACTGCTTACATTTATACGGGAAGTGAAGCTGCTCTTGGCGAAATTGTAGAACGCACAGGAATCAGAGAAAAAATCAACATAGCGACAAAACTTCCTCAATATCTCATTTCAAACTCTGCCGCAATTGATAAATATTTTGCAGAAGAGCTTTCCCGCCTTCGCACAAATTACATAGATTATTATCTGATGCACCACCTTACAGATTTTTCTCAATGGGAAAAACTTAAGGCAATTGGAATTGAAGACTGGATTGCAAAACGCAAGGCCAGTGGTGAAATCCGTAACATAGGCTTTTCTTTTCATGGTACAACAGATATGTTCCAGAAAATCTTAAATGATTATGACTGGGACTTCTGTATGATTCAGTATAACTACCTTGATGAAGTTGCACAGGCTGGAAAAGACGGACTTCACGCAGCTGCTGCAAAAGGAATTCCTGTTTGGATTATGGAACCTTTGCGGGGCGGTAAACTTGTAAATCTTCTTCCAGAATCAGCTAAAAAAATGATAGCAGCTCATCCTCACGGTTGGTCTGCCGCAGAGTGGGGCTTCCGCTGGTTATATAATCAGAGTGAGGTAACCTGTGTACTTTCTGGAATGAACAGCTTAGAAATGGTTCAGGAAAATGCCCGCATTGCCAGTGATGCTCCTGCCGGACATTTTACCAAGGAAGATTTTGATTTTATTTCACAAATAATTGCAGAAATCAAGAGAACAGAAAAGGTTGGCTGTACAGGCTGCCGTTACTGCATGCCTTGTCCTAAAGGAATTGATATTCCAGGCATTTTCCGCGGCTGGAATCTTATGTATTCTGAAACAAAAATCTCTGGAATGAAGGATTATTTCCAGACAACTCTTTTACGAAAAGATTCTGCTTTTGCTACTGCCTGCATTGGTTGCGGAAAATGCGAAAAACACTGCCCACAGGAAATCCCAATCAGAGAAATGCTCAAAAAGGCAGATAAGGATTTGCGTCCGTGGTATGTAAGACCAATTATGAGTATTGGTAAGAAGTTTATGCTTCGTAAGTAAAATCATATTCGAATCTTTTTTGGGGCAAATGCAGGATTATTGGATTCAATATTTTTTTGCACTCTCAATTATTTCATGTTATAATTAATGGATATGAAAAGGCGAATTGCTGTATTGGCATGTGGCTGGAGTACATATTTTCTCAAAGACTTTATGCTCGGAATGAAGAAAGCCGTCGAAGGTAAAGATATAGATATTTATCTATTTAATACCTATAACTATGACGAATATTCCGGTTTTCCAAATTATACTGGCTTTTCAATTTATAATATAATCAAATATGAAGATTTTGACGGAATTGTTGTTCTTTCTGATTTAATAAATAATGTTCGTATTCTTGAACGTGAAAGACTTCGCATTCTAAAAGCAAATAAACCTGTTATTTCCATAAATAAAAAGATGGAAGGAATCTGCTGTCTTAAAGTAGATAATTATTCTGGTATGTACGAAGTGCTTGATCATATGATAAAAATGCACAGCGTTACAGATCTTGCTTATGTTGCAGGTAAAGAAGGTTCTGTAGATATTACAGAACGATATAAAGCCTATTTAGCTGTACTTAAAGATAATAATATTACTTTTGATTCACAAAAGGTTTATTCATTGCAATCGTGTGACTATCATTGTGCTTATAATTTCTTTAAGGATTATATAAAATCCGGTAAAAAACTTCCTCAAGCCTTTGTATGTGCAAATGATTTACTGGCAATGGCTATCTTAAAAGTAGCACTTGAAAATAAAATAAAGGTTCCTGAACAACTGAAGATTATTGGATTCGATGATATTCTCGAAACTCAGTGTACAAAACCTTCTATTACAACTGTAAAAAATAATGCAGAACTTATAGGTGCAGAAGCAGTAAGTCGTCTTTTATGCGGTGTAAACGGTTCTCAGGTGCTTAAGGTAAAAAGTACACCTGTATTTCGTCAATCCTGTGGCTGCGGGTATTCAACTACAAATGAGCAGAATCTTTTTACATTGAATATTCTTGATGATGCAAACAAAAAAGAAGAATTTGACCGCCATATGGAAATTATTGGCGAAATCTTTACAGAAGCGGCAGATGTATTTACGCTGCTTACTAATATAGAAAACTTCTTTGTAAAATCACATCCTTTTGAAGGTTCAGATTTCTGCATTTTTATGAAATCCGACTGGACATCTGTTCTCATTAATTCAGCAGAAAATCTTCCTCAGAATCTTTCTTACGGGGCTCAGGTTCAGGCAATCTGTTCTGTTCAAAATAATCAGAAATATCTGCGCGAAATGATTCCTACCAGTGAGCTTATTCCTTCAAAAATGAAATCTGAAGGAAGTAATTTATATCTCTTTCTTCCGGTTTTTCATCATTCTTATGTTCATGGTTATTTCGTAACTAAGAATGATTTATCAATGATTGATAACCGCTATGGTTATATGTGGAGCCGGAATATTGGTAACGGTATTGAACACTTCCGTAAGAGAAATATGTTCAAACAGATGAGCCAGCAGTATTTAAGGCTTTCTACAAAAGATGCACTTTCGGGCTGTCTTAATCGTCAGGGACTCGAAAAACTTGCGAAACCATTTTTTGCCCAGAACAAGAAGAATGGCCTTACAACTGTTCTTTTCTTTGTTGATATAAATAAAATGAAGCACATTAACGACCAGTTTGGTCATCTTCATGGTGACCTGGCTGTAAAAACCGTTGCTGCAGCAGTCCTTGAAACGGTTCCTAAAAACTGGCTTTCCATTCGTTATGGTGGAGATGAATTCCTTGTCGTTGGAAACAGTAAAAATTACAACGGCGAAGATTATTGTTCATTAATTAAAAAACGTCTTGAATCAAAAACGGCAGTAATGCATTTGCCGTATAAGCTTTCTGCGAGTGTAGGAACTTATTCGGTTCCTGCACAGTCTGACCTTACCCTGGAGCAGGCTGTAGAAAATGTAGATAACATAATGTACGAACAAAAGCAAGCCTTCCATAAGGAAGACGATAAAAACAAAGAGGACGCACATGAGTAGTATGAAGTCAAAGTCATCCATAAGATTAAGTCTTGTTTTGTGGCTCGGTATTGGAATGGTTCTTATTTCAATTATCATGACCATTATTATTGGTCGCACTGTTCTTCGAAGTAACAAGGAACAGATTACAAAGAACATTGTTACCCTTACTGAATCTAAAGGTGTAACCCTTGAACGAAGAATGACAGAAATTGTTTATTCTGCAGAATCTCTTGCTGGTGTTCTTGGTGGTACATGGGCTATTCCTGAAAAACAGCGTGCTTCTGCTGCAGAACAGGCAGTTCGTGCTATGGTAAAATCTTCTACTATAGATTCAGCCTGGGCATACTGGCTTCCAAATATGTTTGACCATAAAGATAAACGTAGACAGGATTATGATGATAACCCATCTGGCCAGTTCAAAATTCACTATATCCGCGATAGAAATGGTCGTATTAAAAATGATATTGTAACCGAATTTTCAGAAGCTCAAATTGAAAAGGCTGCAAATACTCAGTATTCGTTTATCAGTGAACCTGTATTAACCACTCTTGATGGTGAGTCAGTACTTACTGCAAAAGTTTTCAGCCAGATTCAAAACTCTCTCGGACAGCGTAACGGTATTGCCGGAATTGATATTGTTCTTTCTGGTCTTGAAGGGTTAATGGATGGAAGTACAATCTTTAGTGGCACAAACTGCCAGTTCTTTACTTCTTCTGGTGCCGTTCTTGCATCCTCTGATCATTCTACTGTAGGTAATAAATCTATATTCTTCCTTGATACAAATCTTAAAGAATATTTTGATCCAGTTTATATTAAACCTGATGGAACAAGGGCTAAACAAGGTGAGGATACTTCTGATTGTTGGATTGATTATTCAACTATCACTCTTTCTACAAGCATTAATCATCAGAATATGTTTGTTACAATTGTAAAAACTCAGGTAGACCGCTCTGGCAATTCCTGGTTCCTGGTTTCTATGACTCCTGAATCAGAAATTGATAAATCTGCCTGGACAACAATCTGGATTATTATTACAGCTTTTGCTTTGCAGATTATTCTTGTAATGATTATTGTATTCGGAGTAGTAACTGGAATTACAAAACCTCTCAAGATTACTGTAGATGCTCTTCAGAACATCAGTGAAGGTGATGGTGATATGACTGTCCGCCTGCACGCACATCAGAATAATGAAATTGGAGCAATGTGCGAAAGTTTCAATAAAACAATGGATAAGCTTTCAGTTTCAATCAAAGATGTTAAAGTTTCCAGCGAAGAGATGGATGAAATTGGAACAGAACTTAATGATTCTATGAGCCATACTTCGCAGGCTGTTGTAGATATTACTTCAAGTATTCAGTCAATTCAGGAACAGATGCAGGATCATGCAGCCGGAGTAGAGGAAGCACTTTCTGTAGTAGAACAGATTGTAAAGAACATCAAAAAGCTTAATGAAAACATTGATGCACAGGCTTCAAGTGTTACAGAATCTTCTTCTTCTGTAGAACAGATGACAGTGAAAATAACCGTGAATCAATGAAGATGCTTGAACAGGCTTCAGAAGCTGGTCAGTCGTTAATTAATAATATGGCGGCTCTTTCATCAAAGATTCAGGATCGTTCAAAGAACCTTCAGGAAGCCTCTTCTGTTATCCGAAACATTGCAAGCCAGACAAACCTTCTCGCTATGAATGCGGCAATTGAAGCTGCTCACGCTGGTGACAGTGGACAGGGATTCTCGGTAGTTGCCGGAGAAATCCGTAAGCTTGCAGAAGAGTCTAACTCTCAGGGTACAAAGATTCAGAACGAACTTAAAGATGTTCAGGACCTTATCAAAACGGTTACAGAATCTACAATTCAGGTTCAGAATCAGTTCAACAGCATTTTCAGTCTTACTAAGACTGTAAGTGAACAGGAACTTATTATTGATGAAGAGATGCAGCAGCAGAATAAGGGCGGCGAACAGGTTCTTGAACTTATGCGTGCAATCAATGAGATTACAGTAAATGTAAAGAACGACTCCGATGAAATGATGGAAGGAAGTAAGCAGGTTTCCTTTGAAATGGACCGCATTGCCCGCATGACAACTTCTGTAAATACAAACGTAAAGAACATGACCGATAAGACCGACGCAATTGAAAGCTATTCAAAGAAGGCTCACGAGTGCGTAGAAAAGAACGTAGAAAGTATTGCTAAGCTTCGCGATGCAATGAATAAGTTTAAGGTTGAGTAGGTCAGGAGGTGATTGTTATGAAAAAGATTATTTCGATTCTTTCAATATTATTGACATTTACAGCTCTTAGTTTTGCTCAGGTAGACGGTGATATTCCAGAAGGTGCATCCTTTATTTTTGATGGTTTTGAAAAAGGAAACTACTGGATATGGGCTGGCTTTGACTGGGATCAGTATGGTTCCATAAAAAACTCAACTGGTGCAAATATTTCAAAAGACTGGGCTTCGGAAGGTTCTCATTCTCTTGAAATGACTATGGATGTAATGGATAGAGATTCTACAAAATCAGGAATCTGGTTTTATGATGGTACAAATGATTTGTCGGGATCTAAATATCTGACAATGGATTTTTATAATCCAGAAGATTATACCTACTATATAACAGTAGTAATCCAGGCAACAAATTCCTGGAACTGGTGCAGTCTTGAAACTTATCCTTTAACTCCAGGTGTTCATACAATGGTGTGTTGATAATATCCGCTTAATAAAGTAGACTTTTTTCATTATGAAAATTGATTCTACTCAGCTTAAGTTCATTTTGGAAAATACTCCCGCCTCACAAAATATTATGCTTGTGGGGCGGCACGGAATTGGTAAATCTCGTATATTGGAAGACTTTTTTGCGGCTCGCCGTGAAAAAGTCGTTACTTTATTCTTAGGTCAGATGAGTGATCCTGGAGATTTAATCGGTCTTCCACATCTTGATGAAGCAACTGGTCGTACTGAATTTATGCTGCCATACTGGTTTCCTGTTGATGGACAGCCGGTAGTTTTATTTCTTGATGAATTGAATCGCGCCCGTCCGGAAGTTTTACAGACTGTTATGGATTTAACCCTGAACCGAAAACTCGCCGGCAAGAGTTTACCAGAAGGAAGCAGAATCATAAGTGCGGTAAACGGTGGTAGTGAATATCAGTTAACGGATCTGGATCCAGCCCTTGTAAGTCGTTTTAATATTTATGAGTTTTCTCCAAGCGTAGAAGACTGGATTGACTGGGCCCGCGAAGTAAAGCTTGATTCAAGAGTTATTTCATTTATAGAAGAAAATCCCGAGTTCCTTGATGGAGATGAATCATTTTCTGAAGAAAATCTTGAACGTACTCCAGACCGCCGAAGCTGGGAACGTACATCTAAAATAATCGAAAAATTTGAAGAACTAAATGATTTACACCAGCCTCTTGTTTCTGGAATTATTGGAGACAGAGCAGCAGTAAGTTTTCTTGATTTTGTAAATTCCCATAAAATTCCTTCTGTCGCAAAACTTCTTGAGGGTGATTTTAATGAGAATAAGAAATTGCTGGATGAGTTGGCATTTACAGATTTTACACAATTGAATGAAGCTGTTTTCCGCTGGCTGGAAAAATCTTGTGATAAAACATCCGATGAAGTGGTAAATAATCTCACAGCATATTTTGACTGGTTTTCTTTGAATGATAAAAAAGAATTGCAGGCTCATTTTGCAAGTTTAATTTCTGCAGAGCGATATCCGGAAACCTTAAATTATATTGTCGAGAAAGCTCCGGTCCTCTATAACAAACTTCTGGATTTGAGTTCAGAGTTATAAATTATTACGGATCCGTATAAAATGACTTGTGAAAAACGCCTGAACTCAATAATAAAACAATGGTTTATTACCGAGCCTCTTTTATTCTCTGTTGTGACAACCCATCATTTTGTCTTAAATGATTCTCTAACTGTTCCAATGAGAACAGGTCACTACTGCATTGAGTTTTCAGAAGTTCTTACTCACGATCTTACAGATCCTGAATTGACTGATTTCCTAAAAATAGAAGCTTATAGAATTCTGTTAAAACATCCTTATGCACGTCAACCGTACAAGTCAAATCCTACAGCAATGCAGCTTGCAAGTGACGTGATAATTTCAAAATATTTTACACCTCAAAGCGGAATTGAAACTGCCGGTGTCATTTATTTGAAAAGCCAGGCATGGAGATTTTCCACATTGGATTATCCTCTTGGAAAACGCTGGGCAGATACAGAAGAATTAAGGTTTTTCCAGAGGAACCTTCAGATAGACCGTGCAACAGGCCTTTTGAAAACCGTAGATGATCTTACTTTTGAGCAATGGTATAAGTGGCTTTTGTTTTTGATCAGTGAAAGTTCTGCTGGGGGTGGAGAAGCGAGCGGAGAAGGTGCCCTTAGTGATTATGATCTTTCTGCAATTACACAAAGTGCAGAGTTATGGCAGGAAGATGAAAACGCACAGAATCAGATAAACGATAAAATCAAAAAAGCAGAAATAGACCAAGGCTGGGGCGAGACTGGTGGTAATTTGCAGAGAGTACTTCAATCCGATGTTGATTTTTCTTTTGATTACCGCCGTGCCCTCACAAAGTTCCGTGCAAATATTGTAAGTGCAAACCGCCACCTCACCCGTATGAAGCCGAGCCGTCGTTATGGTTTTTCAGCTATGGGAAGCCGTTATGAACGTAAGGCTGATATTTTAATTGCAGTAGATGTGAGCGGGTCAATTACAGACGAAAGTTTTGCCCGGTTCTACCATGCTATTAAAAACTTCTTCTTTTTGAGGATTATAGAAAAAATTGATTTAATATTTTTTGATGTAAATCTCAAAAATACTTCGCCGATTAAGTTTACAAAAAATCTTAAGCTTGCAGAAATTACAGGCCGTGGGGGAACAAACTTCCAGCCACCGATTGATTACTTCCTGGAAAACAGAAACAAATATTCAGGAATGATAATCTTTACAGATGGAGAAGGGGACGTTCCAAAGATTGTGGGAACTGCCGGTCATCGCGGAACGGGGAATGCTTCTATCCTCTGGATTTTAGATTCGCGTCTTGCCTGGGAAAAATCCCGCTGGTGGATAGAAAGTCTGCCGGGAAACTTCGGTACTTTTTTGCCATAACGCTTTTTATAGGAGAATAAAACCTCTATGTCATCACAAAAATATATTGATAATGAAGCTGATTTCTGGAAAGAACATTTTGTACATCTTCAGCATAAAAATATGGTCCGCACAAATGCTGACCCTCTTCGCATGGCAGATTGCCGCGCCGAGTTCGAAGCATTTACCACCTCACATCCTGATGCAAAAATCTCCTGCGAATATTTTCCGTCGTACAGTACATTCGAAGTAACATTAACTTCAACAATAAAACTCAGACTCTTCATTCAGAACAACATAAAAGCCAGCATCATGCAAAAATGCGGCCCAGAATACATCAAGATCTGCGATGCTAAATTCCCCTATAATCCGCTTCCAGAAATCTCGGAATTTCTGTCAAAACTTCCGGACTACCTGACCGAACTCCAGCAATCACTAGAAAATAAATCCCGCTCAGAACGCCGCCAGAAGCTGGCCCTGGAGTTCATTAAAGCGTATGCCTCAAAACACTTAAAAGTCTCACACGAAGTTTTATCAAACCCCGATGACACCTTCACCTTGAGATTGTCTTCAAATAGCATAAATATACAGGTTACCGAAGATAATTTTATGCAAAAACTAGCGGAGATTATTTAAAACTTCGTATTGTTAAGTCGGACTCGTCGTAAAAAAGCTCCTTTGACAACATCATCCCCGTTGGCAAAGGGGCTTTTTTACATAGAGGTCGACTTAATGTATGACAAATTATTATATAGATGTCTTGCATATTTTTGCATAAAACTGTATATTTTGTGTATATTTATGCAATTTGGAGGCTAATATGGCAAAAGATAAAGTAATACTTGCTTATTCCGGTGGACTTGATACAACAGTTATCATTCCTTGGCTCAAAGAAAACTATGATTATGATGTAATCGCTGTATGTATTGATGTAGGACAGGGCGATGACTGGGAAGCAATAAAATCACGTGCTCTCAAAACTGGTGCCGCTGCATGTTACGTTGTAGATGCACGTCAGGAATATATTGAAGAATACATCTGGCCAGCACTCAAGGCAAATGCAGTTTACGAAGATGAATATCTCCTCGGAACTTCAACTGCACGTCCTCTTATTGGAAAGATTCTTGTTGAATATGCACGTCAGGAAAAGGCTGTAGCAATCTGTCACGGTGCAACTGGTAAAGGTAATGACCAGGTTCGCTTTGAACTTGCTATCAAAGCTTTTGCTCCAGATATTAAAGTAATCGCTGCATGGCGTGATGACAAATGGAATATGGACAGCCGTGAAGCTGAAATCAAATTCCTTGAAGACCGTGGTCTTGAAGTTCCAATGAAGAAAGACCAGTCATACTCACGTGACGAGAACATCTGGCACCTCAGCCACGAAGGTCTTGAACTTGAGAAGACAGAAAATGAACCAAACTACAAGCACATGCTTAAAAATACCTGCGTTCCAGAAGAAGCTCCTGAAGAAGGCGAATATGTAACAATCGACTTCGAAAAGGGTATTCCAGTTGGACTCAACGGCAAAAAGATGAACTCCCTCGACCTCTTGAATGAACTCAACGTTATTGGTGGTCGCAATGGTGTTGGTCTTGTTGATATTTGTGAAAACCGCTGTGTTGGTATGAAGAGCCGCGGTGTTTACGAAACTCCAGGTGGAGCAATTCTTTACTTCGCTCACAGAATGATGGATCACATTTGTCTTGACCGTGAAACATATCACTACAAGCAGCAGGTATCTCTCCGCATGGGTGAACTTATCTATGATGGAAAGTGGTTTACAACTTTGATGGATGCTTGTATGGCATTTGTTGATAAGACAGAAGAAACTGTAACTGGCTGGGCAAAAGTAAAATTGATTAAGGGTGCTATCCGTGGTGCAGGTTCTGGCTCTAAATACAGCCTCTACAATGAATCAATTGCATCATTCACAACTGGTGAACTTTACAATCACAAAGATGCCCAGGGCTTCATTACATTGTTCGGACTTCCTTTGAAGGTACGTGCTATGATGGAGCAGAAAGTAGGCGAAGGTCAGGCAATTGCAGAAAGCAAGAGCTTCAAAAAGCGTCCGACAGAGTAGCCTGATAGCGAAGAAACGTTAAAAAGCGAGTAAAAGGGAATCAGATTGCTGGTTCCCTTTTCAGGGTAAACGCATTATAGTTGTTGGAGAGCACCCAGTGAAGGGCTCTGCACTCGATTGAGCAAAAGCGCAAGGATAATCGGAACAGGGAAGCCCCAAAGAAGCCCCATCGGAATATAGCGGAAGATTATCGTAAGCGCGAGAGCCGGAAGAAGAAAAATAACATACAACTGCCAATGGTCACGCACATACAACATAGTCTTTGATTTCATGTGTGTTTTCTTTTTGTGTATTTGTAAAACTGATTTTACAAATCTACTAACAGCGTAAAATCAGTTTTAGCATTTATCAAGCAAATTTGTGCATTTTTAATTCGTTTTGTTACAATTTTTTACAAAATCTTCACTATTCCGACTTTTGCACAATACGGAAACCGACGCTGTTCCATGCAGCTTCAGGAGGAACATCCCAGCGGGTAGAAACAGACAGCTGATCTGTCCAGTCGGACTCAAATGCTCCGCCTCGACGAACGTGATTTCCGTTAGCCATGGTCTCCCAGCACAATTCCCAGAGATTTCCGCTCATGTCGTAAAGTCCATTAGAATTAGGAGATTTTGTTGCAACCTGGTGAGTTATTCCATCAGAATTTCCACCATTAACGTTATTTTCGTCTTCCAAACGTGCCTTGTACCAGGCATATTGATTCAAGTCAGCTTCACTATCAGTTCCTGCAAAACAAGCATTGTCAAAACCAGAAAAATCTTCAGCTTTATCACCGAGAGCCGCAAACATCCATTCCTTTTCGTGAGGAATTCTGAAACCATCTGCATTCTCATCCTCGGTTACAGCATTCCAGGTCTCATCATTTTCGGTTGGAATCTCGCCCCATGCTTCTGTATCTGTACTGTCACCAATCTTATAGACAGGTGTAAGCCCTTCTTTTTCACTGAGCTTGTTACAGAAGACCAGAGCAGCATAGAAACTTACGCTATCAACTGGACGTTTTTTCTGAACTTCCCCTTCAGAAGCATTATCCTTAAAGCTGCTAGGATTTGTCCCCATAACAGCCTCATACAATTCCTGGGTAATTTCAGTATCTGAAATTTTGAAAGAAGAAAGAGTAACATCTTCCGCAGTATCATCAGCTCCATACTTGAATTTGAAGCTTCCTGCCGCAATTTCCTTCATTGTAAGATACTGTGAAACATAAGTTTCAGTCTCGTTACCAGCGTTTTTTGGCTCTTCATAATCAGAACCAGAAGAGCAAGAAATAAATCCAATTGCCGAAGCAATAGCCAGCATACCAAACAAAGCTTTTAATTTTTTCATTTTATTTTCCTCCATAATTTAAAGACCAAGCTTAATATTTATATATGTACCAAGGGTAAGTTCATCCTTGATTCCATCATATTTGTTTCCATTAATTTTCTTTCCATAGTCACCGGTATTAATATGGTGATACCAGGAACCGCCAAGTGAGAAGCCGGCTCCATTTACAACCCACCAGGTCCAGCTTCCCTTTACAGTAAAGAAGTTTTCACCCAACTCATAGCCGTCGTTGTTATCCAGATCACGCCAATAAAGACCTCCATCAAGATTGAGAGTTCCATAAGGCAGCGTATAGCCGACTGAACCTACAACATAGAAGCCGTTTTCAACCTTATTACCTACGGTTTCACCTTTGTAATTTTTGTAGTGATAGACGCTTTCACCAAACTGCTTGCTTATATCATTTGTGGCATTTTTATCACCTGGCATAACCTGTGAGTAATTCAGGAAAAGCTTGGCCCGAAGTTTTTCACTGAACTGGTACTGAACTCGTGCATCAAAGGCAAAAGCCATGAATTCATTTTCTCGTTTATTGTATTTTTCAGAACCATCTGCAATGTCATTCGCAAAGGTAAAACCTAAAGTTCCTGTCAGCTTATCGCGCATAAGACGAGGCTGCCAGAATGCAGCAAGCACATTGTTTCCTAAATGAGGAGCTTTATATATTAATTCCAGGCTGCCACTTCTAAATCTATATCCAAGTCTGAACTGAGGTTCTGGAACCCATGAAATGCTCTTGTCGGAATCTTCCTTTCCCCAGCTAGAGTTTGTCCATTCAACAGTTTTTGTTTTGCTACTGAATGGACTATAGTTTCCTACAAGAACTGCAGATGCGAACAAGCCACTGTCACCTTTTGAATAGATGAGCTGAAGGTTTGTTCCCTGCCCCTCAACACCGTTTCCAAGCTGAGAAGAAGCCCAGCCATAAGAACGGTCCCATCGGATTGAGCCTGCTTCGTGTCCCCATACGGCATTTTTATCAAACTTTTTTATGGCTGTAGGATCTGTAATCAATCCATAATAAAGGCCCAGCTCATTATCAGCATGACAATCAATAATTGAAATATCGCCGAATTTCTCTACAAGACGTTCTTCGCTTCCTTTGAAATAATGCCGCTCATCTGCGGTACCGGCTACGATTTTGAGCGAATCAGTTGGCTTGAACCATCCAAAGAAAGTATCAAGCTTACATTCTCCAACACCGCCTTCCAGTTTAATTTTTGGCTTAAAGTTGATTTCCATTCCAGCCCTCCGGTCCCTTTCCAGCTTAAAACGGAAATCACCATCAAACTCAGGCCACTTCGTTACTTTGCTAAGCTCAGTAGTCGTCCCCGAATCTTTAGACACCACATCAACGAGAGCAAAGGGTACTTTAAGCCCCATGTCCAGCATCAGGTGGGTTTCAGCAAATAAAGAGCCTGCCGTAAGAGTTCCGGCTGCCAGCAAGGCTCCCAACAAACGTTTTTTCATATTACCTCCTGTTTTTATATTTTACATTTGCACCATTACATAATTAATAATAGTGCATTAGGTGTTTTAAATGTAAAACAATTTTTGCATTTGTCAAGTTTTTTTTTGCATTTTAATACTAAATAATGCATTTTTTGCATTAAAATAGAGTTTAAACACAAAAAAATAAATAAAACTTGACAGATCCCGCATCATGTTTTATAAACAATAATGTATCAAATGCACAAATCCAATAGTGCATTTGTAAAATATAGGAGGAAAAAATGAAAAAAAGAAAAATTGCCATTGCTTGTTTTGCAGGTATTCTGGCATTGCTTGCAGGCTGTGCAAGCACAGTCGATGCAGAAGCGGCTGAAGGATTCAAACCAGTGGAAGGAGTTCTTTATCCCACCCCAGATGATGCATTCGTTGCAGATGTAATGCCTATTGAAAACAATGGAAAGCTTGAGTTGTATTATCTTTATGAAACAACACATAACATTCAGGCTTTTCATCCTATTCACAAATTTTCTACAGATAATTTTTATCAATATGAAGACGAAGGCCTTGCAGTTCCTACAGGAATTGCAACAGAACCGGATGTAGCAATCGGAACCGGCTCTTTTTTCAAAGCTAAAGATGGACTTTATCACTGCTTCTATACAGGTCATAATGATGCCTTTGCAGCTCAGGGAAAACCAAAGGAATGTATTCTTCACGCAGTCAGTCGTGATGCAATCACTTGGGAAAAACTCAAGGATGAAGTTCTCTATGCGCCAGAAGGATATTCAAACAATGACTTCCGTGATCCTCAGCTTTTGTGGAGTGATGATGAAAACTGCTACTGGCTTCTGGTTGCAACACGAGAGGAAGCAAACGGTGGAATCGTAGCAAAATTTACCTCAACTGATTTGAAAAACTGGACTTTTAAGGGCCCTCTTTACGCACCTCATAAACAATATATGCTGGAATGTCCTGATTTGTTCAAAATGGGCGATAAGTATTATCTCTTTTTCAGCTGGGATTGTGTAACCTACTATGCTGTAGGAAAAACAATGAACGGTCCTTTTACGGCACCAAAAGACAACGTACTTGATGGAACGAATTTTATCTTCTATGCAGCAAAAACAGCTGAATTGAAGGGCAAACGATATCTCTGTGGCTGGCTTGGCCGCTCTGAGGATGAAAATTATGACTCAGGAAAATATCAGTGGGCAGGAAACCTGCTTATTCACCAGCTCGTACAGCACGAAGACGGTTCTCTCGGAGTGAAAATGCCAGAAAGTCTTACAGATTATTTTACTGTGAAAAAGGAATTTACACCTGGTAAAACCGAAGGCAATGTCACTTCACAAAATAAGTCGTTCCAGCTTTCAGCAAAAAAAGGTGAAAAATCTCTTGTGAGCCTTGGGACTAGAGAAGCTGCAATGCTTTTTGATTGTGATGTGACAATTGGAGAAAATGGAATTGCAGGATTTGCTTTTGGAGATCCCAAGAAAAAATTCAAGAATTACTACGCCCTTGCCCTTGATGCAAAGAGAAACTGCATCCACTATGAAGGCTACAAACTCGGTGGATTTGAAAATATAGTTTCTTCAGAACCGATTGCACTGACAAAATTTACTTTCAAACCTGGTAAAAAGCATCATGTTACAATCGTTGCAGAAAACGAAATTGTAATTTTGTACATTGACGATGCAAAAGTTCTGAGCAGCCGAATTTATAATTCTATAAATGGTGCAGACTTAGCCCTGTTTACTGCTGAATCAGATGCGACTTTTGAAAACATCAGTATGAAAGTTCCACAATAATAATTGTGCATTTGACACAATGAACATTGTATATTAAATTTGACGGTATGCCAAAAGTAACGATACAAGACATAGCAAATGAATTGGGGCTTTCCAGAAACACGGTTTCAAAAGCCATAAACAGCACAGGCGTTATCGCAGATTCAACTCGCGATACTATTCTCAAAAAAGCGGCGGAAATGGGCTATAAACTCTTTGCCATTCAGAATACCATGACCAAAGAAAATGCCCCCGTACAATCCGAGAAAAATGAACTTGTGCTGCTCACAGGAGCCGCGTTGGGAAGCTCACATTTTGCGGCTAAAATGCTTGATGAAATGCAAACTCAGGCATTAAGGCTCGGCTACGGCTTCACGATGTACAGAGTAATGCCTCAAGAGCGGGAAGAACGTCGTCTTCCTGTGAATTTTGATGCAAAAAGAGTTGCAGGCCTTTTCTGTGTCGAAATGTTTGATATGGCATACAGTCAAATGCTTTGTTCTCTCGGTATTCCGATTTTGTTCATTGACACAGCTGTTCCTTTTGAAGAAAAACCACTTGCTGCGGACGTTCTTCTTATGGAAAACAGGAGCGGCATTTACACATTCATCAAAGAAATGGTTTCTAGGGGTCAAAAAGACTTCGGCTTTGTAGGAGAAGCCTTGCACTGTATGTCATTTTATGAAAGATACGACGCTTTTATGGGTGCTATCAGATTATTTGGCATGGAACATCATCCAGAATGGTGTTTTACAGGCAATTCCCGCGGACTGAATTATCCTTCACACAGCGATTATATAGCCTATCTTGAAGAAAAATTCACAAGCTGCAAGTCTTTCCCGTCAGTTTTGATTTGTGCCAATGATTTTGTTGCGACGGATGTAATTCAGGTTCTGAAAAAGCTAGGAAAAAACGTACCGAATGATGTGCTCCTATGCGGCTTTGACGATTCGCCAGAATCTCGCATCATAAGTCCAAGCCTCACGACAATCCACATTAAGGGCCAGGCAATGGGATGCGCGGCAATCGAACTGCTTTTTTCACGAATCAAAAATCCAAATTCTCCGTTCCGCACTCTTTACATAGAAACCAACATCGTTTATCGGGAGTCTACTGAAAGATAAGGAAAAGTTATGAAAAAGAAAATTGATGTAACTGCTCTTGGAGAAATTCTTATTGATTTCACAAAGGAAGGGATTGAATCTGACCTTAGTTTTGCGGGCGACAGCGGCATTGTGCGTCACAAAAAGGGGCGCGATTCCTGCATTGCCAACTCTTTCAGAGGTGGAACTCTTTCAACGCATTGAATCAAAATAGCTCGCCGAAAACAAACGCATTATAAAATGTTTTCTGTTTAAAATAGCTTCCAGTCGTGAAAACGGCTTATAATGCGTTTGCCCTTCACAATAATGCGCTTGACGTTTTTGGGAGTATAGAAACTATTATAATGCCGCTCCCGCGGCATCTCCAAAAAAAGTCATTTTGCCTCTTGCCTCCCTCCTTCGCACCAGATTTTCAGTAAATAAATTATAATACCTTTGACCTGATTTCAGATTTTCTTACAAGGTCGAGTTTCTGAACACTGGATTTGTGTTTACGTACACCCTGCGGAAGGGTTTATCTCTTTTATTGATTCTGTCCAGCAGCAGCTCTGCTGCCATTTTGCCGATTTCTTTACTTGGGATTTGTACTGTAGTCAAGGAGGGTTCAATCACTTCGGACTGTAAAATGCCGTCAAAGCCTGCAAGCATAATATCTTTTGGAACTGACAGATTCATCTGTTTAAGGGCTTTTAAAACATTTATTGCCAGAAAGTCATTTGCGCAGATAAAGGAATCGGGAAGGCAAGGCATTGCCTTGATCTGCTCGGTAAGCCAGTCTATATCATCATAAGGTTCTGAATCATCTTTTAAAATACAAAGGCTCTTCTCAAGCTTAATATCATTATTTTCCAGGGCACGGCTAAAGCCTAAAAAGCGCTCGTAAAAGCTGTTGCAGTGTTTAATATCTCCAATAAAACCAATTTTTTTTGCTCCCTTGGAAATTATATGCGAAGTAAGCTTAATTGTGCTTGCAATGTTTTCCATTGAAATAAAATCATAATCCATTATTGTAATATCAGCACCGGCAAAAGCGTCAACGGCCAGCAGGGGGATATTTATATCGCTTAGCATAGAAAGATATTCCCGGTCAAAAATCTCGATGGTTATAATACCTGCGGTCTGCTCCAGTGAAAGATGCTTTGGAAGCTGTCTGTTTTTTAATTCATCTTCTTTGACTTCGTACATTGTCAGTGTATAACCGATTCTGCTCAAACGTTCTGTAAAAGCTGGCAGAAAGAGGGCTCCAAAGTGATAGTCATTAGGAATTCTCTTTGTAAGAAGGGCAATAATTTTTAAGGCCGGTTTTTCAGCAGAACTTGCGGGAGTAGAGGAAGATGTAGTATAATCAGCCTTGTCCAGATTGAGCTGCATATAGCCCATTTCTTCTGCTTTTTGAAGAACAAACTGTTTGGTAGCTTCCGGGACAGTTCCTCTCTCATTAAAAATTTTTGAAACTGTATTACGAGATAACCCGCATGCATCCGCTAATTCCTGCATTGTAATACGCTTAATTGCCATTTCTTAAAGTCCCCAATTTAATAATTCTTTACATTTTGTAACAATGCTTATAATTTAACATAGGTTTACAAAAAATACAATAGTTTTACAAAATGTAAAAATTAAATCAAAAAATACCTTAAAATCATCAAAAAAAGCATATTTTTTCGAAAAAGTTTACAAAATATAAAATTTAAAGTTGACAGTATGTAAAAGTGAACTTATAATTCAATCATAAAAGAGTGCAAAATGTAAAACTGTGTAAAAAGTTATCAGCACTTCAGGAGGAAAAATGAATAATCTTGCCAGAAAGGAGAGACTAAAAAATATTAAGGAAAGCATTCCTTTTTATATTCTGATTTTGCCTGCAGTCGTGATTGTTTTCTTGATGAACTATCTGCCAATTTATGGTGTCTTAATCAGCTTTCAGGACTTTATGCCTGGAGATAAGATTTTTTCTGATACTACAATTTGGGTAGGCTTTAGAAACTTCACGAGATTTTTTAAAGACGTGCAGTTCTGGTCTTTAATGAAGAATACATTTTTGATTTGTATTGAAGGTTTTATTATCGGTTTCCCTTTGCCAATTATTGTTGCCCTCATGCTCAACTCTCTGAAAAATAAAAAATACGGAAAATTCCTGCAGACTGTTTTTACAATTCCACATTTTATTTCCCTGGTTGTACTGGTAGGTATGCTCAATCTTTTCTTTGGCAGATACGGACTCGTAAATAATATTTTTGCAAATATGGGCTTTGAACGCTATTCATACTTTCTTGAGCCTAAGGCCTTCAGACCTCTCTACATTCTTTCAAGCAACTGGCAGGACTTTGGCTGGAGTGCCATTATTTACCTTGCAGCTCTTTCCAATGTAGACCCTCAGCAGCATGAAGCAGCAGTGCTTGATGGAGCTTCCCGCTTCCAACGAATTCTTTATGTAGATTTTCCGGCCATTCTACCAATCGTTAGTGTAATGCTGATTATGTCTATTGGTGGCCTCATGGGAGTAGGCTACGAAAAGGCTTTGCTTATGCAGACAGACGGTAACCTTGGTGTGAGCGAGCTTATAGCCACTTACGTTTATAAAAAAGGTCTTACAGGTGTTCCAGATCAGGCTTATGCAACTGCAATCGGCCTTTTCAATTCTGTAATTAATGTTTTGCTTCTGATAATTGCAAATACAACATCAAAGAAATTTTCTGAAAATTCACTGTGGTAGGAGTTTAGAATGAGCGCTAATAATACAAATATTGACAGATTAGACAGAAACGGAAGCGTTTTTTACTACGCCCTTACCGGAGCAATTTTGATTCTTCTTGCCTTCATAGTTATATATCCCTTGTACTTTATCATTATTGCATCAATTTCAGACCCGGATGCAGTACTGGCAGGCAGGGTATATCTCTATCCTGAAAAAATTACATTATCAGGCTTTTCGAAAATCCTTAATGTTTCAAGTGTATGGAAAGGATATCTTAATACAATTATTTATACAGTTCTTACAGTTATAATTTCCCTGCTGGTAACAATTACTGCCGGCTGGAGTCTTAGCCGCAAAAATCTGCCTTTTAGAAAATTCTTCATGGTTTACTTTATTATTCCAATGTTCTTTGGCGGCGGACTGATTCCTTTTTACAATGTTATGAGCGGCCTTCATCTTATTAATACTATATGGGCAATCATCATTCCTGCAGTTCTTTCAGTATGGAATCTTTTTATGACTAAAACTTTTTTTGAATCCAGCATTCCAAACAGTCTGATTGAAGCAGCAAAAATTGATGGGGCCGGTCACTTCAGAACCTTTTTAGTTATTGTTATTCCTCTTGCAAAACCAATCATAGCTGTAATGGCCTTGTATTATGCAATTGGCCAGTGGAACTCTTACTTTAATGCAATGATTTTCCTTCAGAATGAAAAACTTTATCCCCTTCAGTTAGTGCTTAAGGAAATTCTTCTTGCTGCTGAAAGTACAATGGGTGGCAGTGGAGAAACTATTCTTGAGCAGTACCGCCTTGCAACACAAATCAAGTATGTTTCTGTAATTGTTTCCAGTCTTCCGGTTTTAATGCTTTATCCATTTGTTCAGAAATATTTTGAACAGGGAATTATGATTGGCTCTCTTAAGGAATAGATGAAAAAGAAATATATCATAGGAGGATATATATGAAAAAAACAGTTTTGGTGTCACTTCTGTCTATTACGGCTTTAATGGTAACAGGATGTGGCAAAGGTAAAGAGGCAAAAAAGAGTAATGGTGTAGATTCACTCGTTTCTGCTTATGGCTTTCAGTGGACTGACCCGTCAAAACCAATCTTAAATAAAAAGGGGTTTGAAGAAATTTCCTTTAATGTTTACTCTTCAAAAAATGCTTCTGCTCTTGATTATAATGATATGCTGGTTATGCAGAATCTTGCAGAAAGTACAGGTGTAAATGTTTCCTGGGAAAATGTTTCTGAATCTGTTTATACTCAGCAGAAAAATCTGATTTTTAGTGATGCAAATAATCGTCCGGATGCAATTTATCATGCAGGTATGAGCTCTGGTGAAATCATAAAATATGCAAAAAGAAAGGTGCTTGTTCCTGTAAGCGACTATCTGGAATATATGCCTAACTTTAAAAAGATTCTTGAAGACAGACCAGATATTAAAAGCCAGATTATTAATGCTGAAGACGGAAAAATCTATGGCCTTCCAAGAATCGAAGAAATGGGCCTGCTGCAGAATCCAAATCTTCTTTTCTTAAACAAGACCTGGACACTTTCTGCAATTAAAGCAGGTGCCCTTAAAGGTGTAAAAGCAGCTGATGTAAAAGACGGTCTTACACTTAATGCCAGCCAGATGGAAGCTCTTCTTACATATTTCAAAAATAATGATATGAATGGAAACGGCAAGACTGATGATGAGCGTCCATTGAATTTTGTATACAACAACTGGCAGGGTAACCAGTGTGATTTATATGGAATGTTTGGCTTAAACGATAACCTTGAACACCGCATTGTTGTAGACGGAAAAGTTACATATACAATCGAAGACCAGCGCTTTAAGGAAGCAACAAACTTTATTGCAGACTGGGTAACTAAAGGTTTAATTGATAAGGTTTCTTTTGAACAGTCTCAGGATAACTTCCTTGCAAACGGTAAAGGTCTTGAAACTTATGGTGCCTTCTACTGGTGGGAAAGTGAAACTGTTGTTTCAAATCCGGAAAATTATATAACAATGAGTCCTCTGGTTGGTCCACACGGAGATCAGACAGTTTGTGTATCTAATAATCCTGAAGTTGGAATTGGTGAAGTAATTATTTTCAGCAGCTGTCCAAACGTAGAAGTTCTGCTTGCTTACTTTGACAGATATTATGACCCTGAAATTTCAGCACAGATAAACTATGGACCAGTTGGAATTGTATATGAAGAAAAAAGAGATGAAAAGGGAATGCTTGTTCAAAAGCCAATTCCTGCCGGAATGACAACTGATGAGATTCGCCTTCAGAATGCTCCTTTTGGAATCATCTATCTTTCAGATTATGCATGGAACAATGTTGTAAATATGGAACCAAGAGCAAAACTTCGACTTGAAAGACTTCAGAAATATGCTAAGCCTTTTGTAAGCCAAAAGGTTGCTCCATGTCAGAATCTGCCTTTCAGTATGGAAGAATTAAATCTTCTTAGTACTTACGAAACTAACTTAAATGACTATATCAGAACAAATCTTATTAAGTGGCTTATGAAGGGTGGAGTTTCTGATGCAGACTGGAATAAGTTCCAGAAGGAAATGACCGAAAAGGTTTATCTGAATGAAGTAAAGAAAGCCTATCAGAATGCTTATGACAGATATTAATAAAACTAAATTGAAAAAATTGAGGAATAAAGATGAAAAAGATTTTTGGAAAGACTATGCTGGCTTTGCTTGCCTTTAGTATGATTGCCTGCAAAAAATCAAATACTCAGCCTGAGTTTAAGGGAATATCAGACAGCTTTGTAAAGGCAGGAAGCGAATTTAATGCTATGGAAGGTATTACCGCTTTTGATAAAGAAGATGGGGAACTTACTTCTAAAATTACTGTAGAGGCAACGCCTGCATTGGCATTTAAAAATGGAAAGACAGTAGCAGAAAATGCCGGAAGCTACGAGCTTGTTTATGCCGTAACAGATAAAGACGGAAACAGGGTAGAAGCATATTCTACTTTGACTGTAAGCAAAAAAACTGCTGAGGCAGTATTGTATAAGGACTTTGATTTTGCAACAGAAGAGAAGGCTGATGACTGGGGCTGGAAGGCTCAGATTGCAGATTCTAAACTTGCTTCTGCAGCTTTGAAAAAAGGTGCTTATGTATTCGAAATAAAAAATTCTGGAAATGGTGATGGAGATATTAAACTCTCACGTTCAGCTTTCCCTGTAAAAGCCGCTGATTATAAAGTAAAAGTATGGGCTAAAGCTACAAAGGAAACTTATGCTCACATTATTGCCCGTGACGAAAAAGCCGACGGCTGGGCAACCTTTGGTGGTGCCTTCAATGTAAAAATTAAGCCAGAGGTTTCTCCTCTTGAGTTAAACTTTACAGGCGTTAAAAACGGAAAGGCAGAATTGATGATTAATCTTGGAAAGATTACTCCTAATCCGGAAAATCCTGCAGATACCACACCAGAAGATTTTACAGTAACAATTGATAAGATTGAGATTTATGAGATTTCTGGTCAGGAAACAAAAAAGCCTTTGTTCAAAAATGATTTTACTGCAAAGGCAGAAAATTCATTACAGGTAAGTGCAGGTGATGGTGCAGAAGCAAATGCCCTGATCCAGAATAAAGCAGCCCAGGTTCAGATTTCAAAATATCCTACAGAAGGTGGAGTATGGAGCATCAAGGCTGCAGCTATTCTTGCTGACACAAAAATTGAAAACGGAAAAAAATATTATTACAGCGTAAAGCTTAAATCAGAAAAAGTTCAGGGCGGAGAATGTCTTGTAGAAAGCCTTTCTAAACTGGATGCCTGTCGTGTTAATTTTGCAGGTATGAATCTTTCTGACGGACAGGAAGCTGTACTCAACGGCACTTTCACTGCAGATAAAGATGTAGATGATCCTGTAATCCGTTTCCAGATTGGTAACCCATCTGACGGAGTAAACTCAAATACAATTACCGTTAGCGAAGTAGAATTTGGTCTTCTTGAAGGTGATAAGGAAGTTGTAAAAACAATCAATTCCTTTGCAAGCCTTGGACGCGCAAGTAAGACTGGTAAAAAAGCTGGTTATGCATGGGAAACCTTCAATGGAACAGATGAAGATAATGAAAGAGGTGTAGGAACTATCTGGAATGAAGATGGCAAACTCTTCTATAGAATAGATCAGGGTGGTTTTACAGACTGGCATAACAAATTGATTTATGGATATGGTCAGAATCCACTTACTCTCGAAGCAGATTCCTATTACACAATCGAAATTAAAGCTAAGGCAGATAAGAAGGTATCCTGTGGTTTCTTTTTAAATCCACTTGGCAGCTGGGATCCACGTATTGCAGACAGAATTGATTTTACAGAAGAAGAAAAGACTTTCACCTTTGAAACAAAGGATACTTTTGTAACAGATATGGATTTTGAAATGCTCTTCCAGTTTGGTTCAGAAGAGACTGCAAACCTTGGAGAAGTTACTGTAGAAATTTCGGAAGTATTGATTTATCAGTCTAAGGTTCTTTAATTAATTGCTCATTTATCAGTTGAGGTAATAAGATATGGCAAAGAGAAAAATATTATATGGTGCATTTATTTTAATACTCCTTCTCACATCTTGTAAAAAAAATAGAAATGAATTGTCCAAGCCCAACACACCTGGAAATAAAGAAAATGCCTATGAATATAATACTTTCTTTTTGCCGGAAAAAGACGGAGATTCACAACCTTATGTAGGAGATACTATGCCATTTTATGAAAATGGAAGCTATTATATTTACTATCTTAAGGATGGTGGAGATTCTTATAATCATTCCGTTTATCTTATTACTACAACTGATTTTATTTCTTACCAGGAATATGAAAAGCCTGTCCTTGAATCATCAAGAGACGCTTCTCAGGATTCCTGGATTGGAACAGGTTCTGTCGTAAAAGTTAATGATAAATATCTTTTCTTTTACACAGGACATAATTCGTCACCGGCAATGGAATATAAGGAGGAAATTCTTCTTGCAGAAGGAAGTTCACCTTATAATTTTGAAAAAAAATCCGGCTGGGAAATTATACCACCATCAGATTTAGGTCAGAAAAATGATTTTCGCGACCCACAAGCTTATTATGATGCAGAGTCTGATAAAATCATAATGACAGTAACTGCCTCAAAAGGAAATGTCGCAAGAATCCTAAAATATTCGATGAATAAAGATTTATCAGATATAAAATATGAAGGTATAATCTTTTCTGATCCTACAAAGAAATTCTGGAATCTTGAATGCAGTGATACTTTTAAAATTGGAAATTATTACTATATTACTTATTCTGCTCAGGATGATACCTTGTGGTATGCAATCTCTGATAAAGTTTACGGGCCATATCGTAATGCTAAACGTTTAGATTCAAAATTATTTTATGCAGCAAAGCATGTAGAGTCAGCTTCAAACTACTATATGGTAGGATGGGCTAGAAGATCTGAATCACCATCGTCTACTCAGGAAGTTTCTGCCTGGGCGGGAAATCTTGCTGTTCAAAAAATTGTACAGAAGGAAGACGGTCAATTGCTGCTTGCCCCTGTAGAGGCAATTAAAAAACAATTTAAAACCAAAGAAAAACTTACAGGTAAAAAAAATATGCAGATTGAAGCTGGCTCTCTGTTTACCTATGAAGAATTAGCTGTGTGTCCGGAAAGCTTTTTGCTGGAAGGAAAATTTGAATATTCTGAAAAAGGCACTTTTGGTCTAGCCTTTGATTATAATGGCAGACAAAATAAATATAAGATAATTTCAATATCACCTGCAGATAATAAGCTTCAATTTTTTTTTAATGAAGGCAATACTTTAATAGCAGAAACAGAAGTAGAATTGACTGAAGGTAATAAATATTCCTTTTCTTATATACAAGATGGTTCTGTTGGAATTTTTTATATAAATAATCAGGCTTCGCTTACAGTCCGTCTTTATGGAGTCACAGGAAATCCAGTCAGATTGTTTGCTGAAGCTAATAAAGTAAAATTTACAGATTTAAGACAATATACAAAATAAGAGAATTAATATGGAAAAGACATTAGATAATGCAAGAAAATATGAAGAGACAGGAAAAGAAGCCTATAACCCAAAAGACAGACCTGCTTTCCATTTAACACCATTTATTGGCTGGATGAACGACCCAAATGGTTTTTCATTTTACAAGGGACAATATCATCTTTTTTATCAATATAATCCCTATAGTCTATACTGGGATTCAATGCACTGGGGACATGCTGTTAGTAAAGACTTACTTCATTGGGGCTATCTTCCTGCAGCCCTTGCTCCTGAAAATTTTTATGATTCTTTTGGCGTTTTTTCCGGCTCTTCTATGGAATTGTCTGACGGACGCCAGTTACTTATGTACACAGGAGTTATAAAAGAAAATGATATTGATACTCAGACCCAGTGTCTTGCAATAGGAAATGGAACAGATTACAAAAAATCAGAAAAAAATCCTGTAATCAATACTAATCAGTTACCAGCTGGATTCGACTCCAGCAATTTCCGTGACCCAAAAATCTGGAAAGATGAACAGGGATATTATAACTGTATTGCGGTCTCAAAAAAAACGGATGGAAACGGGGCAGTACTTTTATATAGAAGTAAAGATGCCATAGACTGGAATTTTGAAAGTGTCTTTCTTGAAAATGACGGAAGTATTGGACACATGTGGGAATGTCCGGACTTTTTTGAACTGGATGGCAAAAAAATTGTATGCTTGAGCCCTCAGGATATGTGTGCAAAAGAATATAAATATCACAATGGAAACGGTACAGTCTGTTTTATTGGACATCTTAATAAAGAAGGTAATAAATTTATTGCTGAGTCTGATAACTGTATAGATTACGGAATAGATTTCTATGCTCCTCAGACAATAAAGAGCCCGGATGGCCGTACAATAATGATTGGCTGGATGCAGAACTGGGATAGTGTAAATTTAACAGACCGTCAAAATAGAAACTGGTTTGGACAGATGAGTCTGCCACGAGAACTTTCAATAATAAATGGAAAACTCTATCAGAAACCAGTAAAAGAAATAGAAAATTTCCGGCAGAAGCAGCTACTTATAAAAAATCAGAGAGTGGATGCTATCTTTTCAAATAAGGAGCTTAAGGGCCGCTGTATTGATATGGAAATCGCGATCATTCCAGAAAAGAATTTTCTTTCATTTACAATAAATCTTGCAATGGATGAAAAAGAAGATAAAAAAATAATACTTACATATAATGCTGTAAAAGAATTACTTACCTTTGACAGAAGCTGGTCTGGCACGCGACGAGCAATATGTAATATTTCTGAGTGTAAGGTTAAAGCAAGTCCTGAGCTAAAACTTAGAATAATTATGGATAAGTATAGTATTGAAGTATTTATAAATGATGGTCAGCAGGTTATGACAAATACTTTTTATACAGATTTGAACGCAGATAAAATTTCTTTTGAAGCTCAAGGTTCTGTAATTATGAATATCGAAAAATATGATTTAGATATATAATCAAGGCAGGAAAAGTATGAAAAAATATGATGTAACAGCGCTTGGTGAATTACTTATAGATTTTACGGAAAATGGTCTAAGCAGTCAGGGAAATATTTTGATGGAAGCGAATCCTGGAGGAGCTCCATGTAATGTACTTGCAATGCTTTCTAAGCTGGGAAAGAAAACAGCCTTTATTGGAAAGGTGGGGGATGATTATTTAGGACATCATCTGGCCAGTGTAGCAAAAAATGCCGGAATCGAAGTCGGCAATCTTCTTTTTGATAAAGAGGTTCATACAACACTTGCTTTTGTGCACACCTTTGAAGACGGCGACAGAGATTTTTCTTTTTACAGAAATCCTGGTGCCGATATGATGCTGAAAGAATCTGAAATTAATGAAGAAGATATAGCAGCTTCGAAAATCTTTCATTTCGGAACCCTTTCAATGACAAATGACCAGGTAAAAAAAGCAACTCAAAAGGCTGTTAAAATTGCCCGTGAAAATAAATGTCTGATTTCTTTTGATCCTAATTTACGTCCACCTCTATGGCATAATCTTGATGATGCAAAAGTTGCCTTTGATTACGGAATGAAAAATTGTGACATTCTAAAAATCTCAGACAACGAACTGCTCTGGTTTACCGGGGAAAAAGATTTTGATAATGGAATATCAATTTTAAAGAAAAAGTATAATATTCCGCTCATTCTTTTGTCTAAAGGAAAGGAGGGGAGTTCGGCATATTATAAAGACCTTAAATCTGATGCTCCAGCCTTTTTAGATGTTCCAACAATTGAAACAACCGGTGCAGGTGATACCTTCTTTGCCTGTATAATAAATTATATTCTTGAACATGGCCTTACTGATCTTAATCAGACTCAGCTTTTGGAAATGTTGAATTTTGCAAATGCTGCCGCAGCTATCATAACAACCCGAAAAGGTGCTCTCAAGGTTATGCCTGAGAAAAATGAGATAGAAGCACTTCTGTCAAAAAAATAATTTAGAAACTACAATATTCAACTGAGCATAATTTCAGCCGGATAATATAAAGGTGAAAAAATATCTTTTTTGCCTTTATATTATTTTATTTACTTATTCATTATTTTCAGAAAAGCTCCCGGATAAATTAACAGGTATATGGGAATCTAAAGACCGTTATATTTTTTTTTGAAGAAAATGATGAAGCTGAACCAGAACTGGTAGTAATCTTAAAAACATATTATGGCTGGTATTTTGACCGGGCTGCTGAACCAGCTTCATATTCAGAAAAAGAAAGTCGGAATCGTAATACTGCAACAGCTCGTAAAGCAGAAAATATTTTAATTCAAAATATAGATTTTAAGGAATTGAATTACCTGTTTCAACTAAAAAGAAGAATCTGACAATCGGCAACAAGCAGACACTTTGCTCACAAAACGAAAAATGCCTGCTTTATGCTCTCCAACAACTATAATGCGTTTGCCCTGGTTCCCTTTTTTATTTGACAATTACATTTTTTTAGTAACATAATATCTGTATCAAGTGTTTAATCTTAAGACTACTTTCAGGAGGTATCATTATGAAAAAAATTGTATTTATGTTATTGATTTTTACTGTCCTCTTTGGAAAAGCATTTGCACAGGAAGATGAATTTGTTGAATTTGATATTGTTACATCAGATTTTCCAGATTTGAAAACTAATGAAATTTATTTTTCTGCAGGTTCTGCTTCTTATGTAGGAATATTTAGTGGCATTTTTGCTGCTATTGCAACTTCTATAGTAACCGCAACTTCAGAAGATAAGAACAATGACTCTGAATCAGAGCCTGCTTTCTCATGTGCATTTGGTTATAATCATTATTTCTGGGATCATCTTGGTGTTGGTGGCTTTGTAAATTATGAAAAGACCTTTGGCTTGGATCTTTTGACTTTTCAGGCAAAAATAACCGGCCAGTATGGTTTTGAGCATTTTAAGTTCTATCATGCTGTTAGCGGAGGTATTTTATGTGTGCCTGGCGCAGAAGGTGTTGCTCCTGTTTTTGATATAACCTTATTAGGACTTAAATTAGATTATGATTACTTTTCTATTTTTGTAGAGACTTGTGCTCCTACAACAGCTATCTTAAAGCTGGGAGCTTCATATAAGTTCTAGTTTATTTTTTCTTCAGAATGATTATTGTTATATCGTCTTTCTGAGGTTCATTTCCAACAAAAGTCAGAATATCACTTACGATGCAGTTTACCTGTGTCGTAAGTGGTCTGTCTGCATTTCTGAAAATAGATTTAAGTAATCTATCTTTACCAAAATCTTCTCCGGCAGAATTAGTCGCATCAGTAACACCATCAGTAAAGAAAATAATCTCATCACCGCGCTGCATTTCAATTTTATGAGAAACAAAGTTTGTCGGAATGTCAGGAAGTCCGATTGCTCCAAAAGCAGTGTTGTCATCTTCAATATAATTGGCTGAATCACCCTGTGCACTATAAAAAATCGGCATAGAATGACCGGCATTAATAAACTCAACAGTATTTGAATCGTCGCTGAGTCTTGTCAAAATTCCGGTAAGATAGTTTTCAATATTTCCTTTTTCTTTGATATAGCGGATATTGATTCGGTCAACAATTGATTTAAGCTTATCCGTTTTGCCGTTATAGAATTCCTGGAAAATGATATTCTTTACAAGCATTGTTACAAGCCCGGATGCAATACCATGGCCTGAAACATCAAAAAGTCCTATACCTTCAAGTTTTGTACCGTTACCGTAAATGTCAAGGAAGTCTCCTGAAACTCCTGCCATAGGTTTGTTATAGTACGAAATAGCCCAGTCATCATAAATAGTTTCGTTATGCTTAAAAAAACTCTGCTGAACTACCTGTGCAAGTTTAATTTCATTTTCAACATTTTCTTTGTATTCGTGTTCACTTCTGTGGTGTATAAAATTATCTTTTTCGTTTCCCCATCTTTTTAACGAATGGAAATAAAGAATAAATACGAAGATGACAGAATCCATCATAATGAACATATTGTATTCGTTATGGATTTTTGATAGTAATGCTAAAGAGAGTACTGTTACGGTAGTACCAAAAATTAACGGTGAAATATCAAAAAATACCGGGAAATTTACGGCAATACAGGCAAAAACAATCATTGAATTGAAGGTGCTTTTTTCGTAATACAAAAGAAAAATCGGGAATCCCATCAAATAAGCAAAAAGCAGATAAGTTGGAATCATTTTTACAGTTGAGCGAGCAAAATTAATCTTCTTAAGCTTAATTGATAATAAAATACAGGTAATTCCAAGAATTATATATTCACTAAAATATATAAAACGAGGTAGTGCTGCTAAATAGTCGCCTCTGAATTTTATAAGAATAGAAAGGACTCCATAAACACCAAGGGCAATTAAAAGAGGCTGTACACGAATCATTGTACTCAAATTACGTTCTGCCATCTGAAGCTTACATTCTTCTGGTGCTTTATATTTCTTTTCAAACCATTTGAGGATTTTTTTTATGATATTGTCGTTTGAAGCCTTCATTTTGTTCTATATATTCTACAATGACATTGATAATTTTTCAACTTAACTGTGTATTACTGTATCGAACTTCTTATTGTAAAAATCCTCAAAAAATGATATTTTATGATGTCAAAATTTTAAATTATCATCGGGCTTAGGTCACGATGAATTTATAGGAGCAAATCATGACATACACTGCAGAAGTGGAGCATATGTGTCCTTTGGCTAAAGGCGCATATCATGGACCAGCACCTATCCCTGAAGAAGGAGAATGGGTAAAGGTTAAGAAAATTGAAGATGTTTCTGGATTCACACACGGTATCGGTTGGTGTGCACCACAGCAGGGAGCTTGTAAGCTTTCTTTGAACATCAAGAAAGGTATCATCGAAGAAGCATTGGTTGAGACTATCGGTTGTTCTGGTATGACTCACTCAGCTGCTATGGCTTCAGAAATCCTTATCGGAAAAACTGTTCTTGAAGCTTTGAACACTGACCTTGTTTGCGATGCTATCAACACTGCTATGCGCGAACTCTTCCTCCAGATTGTTTACGGTCGTTCACAGTCTGCTTACTCTAAGGACGGACTTAAAGTTGGTGCTTCTCTTGAAGACCTCGGAAAGAACCTCCGCTCTCAGGTAGGTACAATGTTTGCTACACGCAAAACAGGTCCTCGCTACCTCGAAATGACAGAAGGTTATGTTGAGACTTGTGCAATCGATAAGGACAATCAGATTATCGGTTACAACTGTATCAACTTTGGTAAATTGATGGACGCTCTCAAGGCTGGAAAACCAGCTGAAGAAGCTATCGCAGGTGCTCGCACACACTATGGTCGTGTAACTGCAGATCAGGGTATGGTAAAACTTATCGACCCACGTAAAGAGTAGTTTAGGAGGAATACGAATATGGCATTATTTGAAGATTTTGAAGGCCGCATTCCTCAGGTGAATAAGGCTCTTAAAGAATATGGTTTTAAAGAAGGTGAGGCTGGTTTGAACGAGGCTCGCGACCTTTGTAAGGCTCGTGGTTTCGATCCATACGAAATCTGTCAGTCTACACAGCAGATTTGTTTCGAGGATGCTAAATGGGCATATGTACTCGGATCTGCAATCGCAATCAAAGAAGCAGAAAAGACTGGTGACAAAACTGGTTCTACAGCTGCTGCTAACATCGGTAAGGGACTCCAGGCATTCTGTCTTCCAGGTTCTGTAGCTGATGACCGCAAGGTTGGTCTTGGACACGGAAACCTCGGTGCACGTCTTCTTTCAGAAGAAACACAGTGCTTCGCATTCTTGGCAGGACACGAATCTTTCGCTGCTGCTGAAGGTGCTATTAAGATTGCTGCTAACGCTAACAAGGTTCGCAAGAACAAGCTCCGCGTTATCTTGAACGGTCTTGGAAAAGACGCTGCTCAGATCATTTCACGTATCAACGGCTTCACATACGTTCAGACAGAATTCGACTACTTCAACGGTGAAGGTACAGACAAGGCTCTTAAGGTTGTAAAGGAAGTTCCATACGGATCTAACCCAGACCGCCTTATCGTAAAGTGCTACGGTGCTGACGATGTACGCGAAGGTGTTGCAATTATGTGGCATGAGGATGTTGATGTTTCTATCACTGGTAACTCAACAAACCCAACACGTTTCCAGCACCCTGTTGCAGGTACTTACAAGAAGGAGCGTCTCCTTGCTGGTAAGAAATACTTCTCTGTAGCTTCTGGTGGTGGTACAGGTCGTACACTTCACCCAGATAACATGGCTGCAGGTCCAGCTTCTTACGGATTTACTGATACTTTGGGTCGTATGCACTCAGACGCTCAGTTCGCAGGATCTTCATCAGTACCAGCTCACGTAGAAATGATGGGCTTCATGGGAATGGGTAACAACCCTATGGTAGGTTGTACAGTAGCATGCGCTGTTGCTGTAGCTGGAAGTTTCTAATTCTTCATTGAATATAATAAGAGCTCCGTGAATAAACGGAGCTCTTTTTTTATGCATTATTAAACTGTGCGTTGATTTCTGAGACGGCGGTTAGGAGGTCTTCTATTGCCTGGTTTGTGGTATGTGGGCCAAAACTGAAGCGGACTGCATTTTCGCGGAGTTTTGAGTCTACGTGCATTGCTTCAAGAACAGGACGTTTATTTTTCTTTGCTGAGCAGGCACTTCCTGTTGAAATTGAAAAGCCTTTTGCGTCGAGAGCACGAAGCATAACGTTACCGGGAATATTGCTGAAGGCAGCCTGTACAACGTAAGGCGAAAACAGTTCTTTCTTTTCAAGTCTGGATGGCGGAACAATAGTGCAGCCTGGAAGGCCCGCAAGTTTTTCAACAAAACTGTTTGTGCGTTCTGCGTCGGCAGGATTAGCCTTGTTATAGTAGCGTTCAAGACACTTAGAAAAGGCAACGGCCCCGAATACATTTTCTGTTCCACTGCGTAAACCTTTTTCCTGTCCACCGCCACGTAAAAATGGCTCAATCGCATCCTTCATATAAAGAATACCAATTCCGCGTGGACCGCAGATTTTGTGAGAACTCAAGGCTGCGCTATCAATTCCTTTATAACCAAGATTAAGTTCAATTTTTCCAGCTGCCTGAACGCAATCTACATGAAATTTAGGACGGCGTTTTCCTTCGCAGGCTTTTGTAATTGCATCAGCAATTTCATAAATCGGCTGAATTACGCCTGTTTCATTGTTTACTGCCATTATGCATACTAAAACTGTATCAGATGTCAAAAGAGAAATTACTGTATCTGGTGTAATTCTTCCGTCTGAATCAGCGGGAATCTGTACTACATTCCAGCCACAGTTTTTCAGAGCTTCAGATTGCTCTCGGATTGCAGGGTGTTCAATGGAACTTACAAGAACAGTTCCCTTCATAGGTTTCGCAAGAACTGAAAGAAGTGGAATCTGATCGCTTTCTGTTCCGCCTGAAGTAAAGTAAATTGTTTCAGGTTTTACGCCAAGTGCTTTTGCTGCTCTTGTACGGGCAGCTTCAAAAAGTTCGCGTGCCTGTTTTCCAACACTGTGTGTGCTTGAAGGATTTCCCCAGCATTCTAAAGTTTCTTCGAGTGACTCTTTGAGAATATCTTCATCAGCAGGACTTGTTGCGGCCCAATCAAAATAGTGATCTTTGTTATTCATTTATTTTCCAAGAACGCTTAAAATTTCTTTATCATCAAATTCCTTGATAAAGGTATCACAAATACTTTTTTGCATTATGATTCTGATTTTGTCATTTTCGTTCTTTTTATCTTTATGCATAACAGTAAGAAGGCGTTCACCAATAGCGCCACCTTTGATGCAGGATGGAACCGGTTTATTATCCCAGCCATAGAAATCAAGGATATCCAGAATATCATCTTTATACTTGCTTGTGCATAAATCCTGCTTATAGGCAAGTTCTGCAGCTCTTCCAATTCCCCAGGCAACTGCAGCACCATGAGTAATTGTTCCAAATCCAGCTACCGCTTCAAGTGCATGACCAAAGGTATGTCCCAGATTCAAATAAGCACGGATTCCCTGTTCTGTAAAATCTTCTTCGACAATTTTTGCCTTTGCGGTTGAGCATCTTTTAATTATATCAACAAGAAGATCTGTATCGCGTGAATTGATTTTGCCAGCCTGAGACTTAAAGATTTCATACAGTTCCTTATCAAAAAGAAGGGCTGTCTTAAATGCTTCGGCAAGTCCTGAATTATACTGATTATCTGGAAGATACTTTAAGAATTCAGGGAAGAAGAAAAGCTTTTCTGCAGGATAGAAAGTTCCGATTACATTTTTGACGTTGTCGTAATCGCAGCCAGTTTTACCACCAATTGAAGCATCTACCATAGAAAGAAGGGTAGTAGGAACAAACTGAACTTTTGCACCGCGCTTATAAATTGATGCAGCAAAAGCTGTAATATCAGAAATAACGCCGCCTCCAATTCCTATGAATAAATCTTTGCGTGTGAAGCCTGCTTCTACCGCCTCTGAAACTATTTGAAGAACGGTTTCGATTGTTTTGTATTTTTCACCAGAGCCAAGAATTAAAAGACAGTCTTTTCCGCAAACGCCATCATCAAATTTTGAAACAAAGCTCTGCATGCAATCAAGACTTGCAACTGTAGCATCTGTAACAAAAAAGCGTCGTCGTTTTTCGGCTGCCTCTTCGCTTTCGAAAAATAATTTTGCAAGATCTGGAATTCCAGCCATAAAATTGATAATGGATTTATCTGTTCCCGGATTAAGAGAAGGATAAGAAATGGTAAAACTATTTTGACTCATAATGAGCCTATTCTAATATTTTTTATCCATTTCGTTAAGTTCTTTTATGTTTTTTTCGAGTCTTTCTATTTCGCGATTGAGCATTTTTTCGTAATTGAGTTCTCCACTTACAATTCGTTCACGTTCATCTTCCCAATTCTGTTTTGCAGTTATGAACATAAAATTAAAAGATGCCGCATTTGATTTTTCGCACCAGACTTTTGCTTCCTGCCAGTAATAAAGTCCGACCTTATAGCAGGTAAGCGCCTTTTCCATGTTACGAAGATATTCGTCTTTCCATGGAGCATCGTAAAAATAAATGCACTTTTTATCGTAAGTGCGTCCAAGTCGCAGGTGCTGTTCTATCAGTTTTAGATTAATATGCATTTGAAAAAGGTAACGGTATTTTTCCCATTCTTTTTCTGTTGTGATTTTTGCGTCTGTAAACTGGGGATTACAAAAATCTGCCTGAGCAGCCTTTTCGAGCCAGTAGATATTTTCAATACAATCATCCGGATACTGCTGGTAATGAACGTGATAAAGCTTGTACCAGTCTTCCTTATATTTCACCATATAAGCAAAGAGTGGTGAGGTATGAATGAAAATAATAGATGTTAGTATGATGATTGAAAATATACGCTTTTTCACAGTGATATTATCGGAAAATAATAAAAAATGTTAAGAGTTCTCAAAAAATCTGAGGTGCTCCCACTGCAAAACACATTATGCCGCTGGCGAGCTAGTTTTTTGTGTTAACAATCCTGCGTTTTCCGTTCCGAAAAGCCTCGGATTGTTTTCGATGGCTAAGCGCCAAAACTCCTCGATGCGACACAATGTGTTTTTTCGTTCGCGCACCTCAGATTTTTTATTACCGTGTTATTTTCTTAATATATTCCAGATCTCAGCGGCAATTTCTTCAATATTCTTTTCCGCGTCAATTCTTATTATTTTCATTCCGGTCTCGGAAGTATTTTTTTCATACTCGCTGATAACTTTTTCATACTGCGCAGCAATCTTCTTCTGTTTTTCGATTGTTTCGTAGATTTCCTTGTGTTCACCGCGAGCATTTACACGACTAAGAGAGATTTCCGGGTTAATTACAAAGTAAAATAGATATTCTGGTAGCGGGAACGGAGAGTTAAGTAGTTTTGGTAGTTCCTCTCCACAAGAAACACTCTGGTATGCCATGCTTGAAAAGAAATATCTGTCGCTTACGACAATTTTTCCGCTTTCACAAAGTTCTTGAACTCCACCTTTGCCGAATATGTGCTCACAGCGGTCTGCGGCGAACAGGTATGCATTCGTTTTTTCATCAACTGTAAATTCTCCGCCAAGCATACGGCGCAAAAACTTACCGGTTTCGTTACTGGTTGGTTCGGCTGTTGGTACAAAACGTGTTGTGTCACGTTCTATCAGTTTCTTTATTTGTGTGGAGGTTCCGGCTCCATCAATCCCTTCAAAAACAATAAAATTTTTCAAAATCATATATTACATTATAGAGGGTTGTTTGTTTTTTAACTATATAAAGTATCAAAATTCTGATATAATTATTTGGCTAAAATGGGCTCATTATACAAAAACGGCCGTGTCCGCAGTTACATTATGATTCTTCTCGCTGTTACCGCACTGCTTATTTCCGCTCCGGTAAAAAAAGCTATTACTCATGGCGTAAATGATAGAATCAACGGTTTTACTAAAATGCTGCATGACACAACCGGGCTCAGTATATCTTATGAAAAACTTTCTCCTTCGCTGCTTTCAAACTTTTATATCCGAAATATCCGTGTATTTGATGATGACGGTAACCAGTTGCTTGCAATCAGCAAAACTCGTGTCACTTACAGCATAATAAATCTTATCAGAAAAGATCTTCAGCGCGGTATTTCCAGCGTGATTGTTGATGGAATTAATCTTGATGTAGATGAACTTGTAAATATAATTTCGACCTTCAGCTCTTCCGGTGAAAACTCTACAAACCTTGCAGAAATCAAAAAAATCATTCCGGAAAATATAAAACTAAAAAATATATACCTTGAATATAATGACCAGAATGTGTCTGCACTTTTGAATGTTAAATCGGTTGGTGTAAGTAATGCCCTTAGGAAAAAAACAATTGATATTCAGGCAGATGCTGGAACAAATGTTTCATTAGCTTCATTAAAGAAAAATCTTTCCGGTAAGATTTCTGTTATGGGCTCTCTTACAGATACTTTTGATGGCTCTCAGATAAATCTTAGTTTGCGCGATTTTACTGACGGAGACTATAAACTTAATAAGCTTAATCTTCATGCATCTTATAATGGTGGTACAGTAGAAGCGCATACAATTCAAGCGGTAAATCCTGTTTCTTTTGGTGCTTATTATAATTTTAATACAGGTGATGTAAATGCTCAGTTGCGTACAGAAAAGCTTAAACCGCTTTCGCTTGTTACAATTAATTCAAAACAGCTGGAACTTCAAAAATTCCGTAACCTGCTGGTAACAACAAATACTATTGTTAAAAGTAACATAAACAATAAAACTCTCAATTTTATTACGGATACATATGTTTCGGTACCTGATGAGGTGTTTCCTGGTGGTGCTAATCTTTCTTTTTCGTTATATGGGGATGAAAAAAAGGCTGAACTTTCTCATTTCTTTGTAAACGGTCCAAAGTGTAATGCTTCGTCACAGCTTTCTCTGATTTATAAGACAAAACAGGTATCGGGCTTTATAGAAGTACCGGAATATATTCTTCCAAATGGAAATGCAATTTCAACCGAAGTTTATTTTGACCCGCTGGATAAGGGCTTTATGGCTTTTTCTCCGCAGGTATTTATCGGTACTCGTTCTTTAGCTGCACTTCAACTTACGGTTCTTCCGCAGTCAGATTCTTATGATTTTAATTTTGAAGTCTCTGACTATTCACATCTGGAAGAAATTGAGCCGGGAATGGTAAAGGTTGATGGAAGTTATCTTAATGCATCGAATTATTTTCAGACAAATATAACACTTTCAAGTCTTTATCTGGACAGCCTTGCAGCCCTTGCAGCACAGTTTTTGCCTCAGGATCAGGCGTCAAGTGTTCTTTCTATGCAGAGCAGTTTACAGCCTTATTTGCTTTCTGGTGATGTTTATGCTTCAACAGATTTAAAATCTGTTTCATATAATGTACCATACGTTCTTCTTGCTAATACAAAATCAGATAATCAGGCTCTTATGTTCTCGCTTAACGGAAGCGACAAAAATATTCAGCTTGATCAGCTTTCGCTCATTGCCGGAAAATATACCCTTCAGGCCTCTGCTTCGCTTGATCAGGCTCCAGATTCTTCTGACATGTTCTTTACAGCAGATATAAATGCTGCTTCCATTCCTTATCATTTTGCCGGAACCATAATGCCTGAAATCTGTACTGTTACCGGCGATTATGGCACAGATATAGAAGTTCGTTTTGGTAAAAATGGAGATCTTGCGGGGCATATGCTTACAAAGAGCCTTCCTGTTAAACTGCTGGATACTTCAATCATCATAACCTCTTCGTCTGAATTTAAGTATGATAAACAGGATGGCCCGTCTGTAAAGCTTACACAACTTGAAATAGAAGAGGCTGGAAGTGCTTCTACAAATCCTAGAATCGTACTTTCTGGAAATGCTACAAGATACGGAGCTCAGTTAGACTCAATTGCCTATACGGATTTGTATTCTGCACTGGAAGGTTCGGCAGACCTTATGCTGAATATTAATGAAAACATTTTTGATTCAGTGGGATTAATGCTCAATCTGAAAAATCCTTTGAGTGAAGAAAGTTTTGTAGTAGATGGAAGTATTTCGAATCCGGAGCATCTACCTCTTAATAAGGAAACTCTTCTTCAGAAAATCTATCTGAACTTACAGATGCAGATAAATAACTTCAGCCTTAATCGTTTTTCATCTCAAAAGAATGATAATAATCTTATTTCTGGAATGCTTTTTGCGTCTGGAACCATAGAACATCCGTATGTTGCACTTTCAGTTGATTCTCTTTCTATGCTTGTTGCGGCAGACATTTTGCAATGTAACGGAAATATAGTTCTTGAAGACAGAGATCTTTCTATAAATGATTTGAATATTCTTTATTCAGGAATGAAATTTGGAAACATTCAGGCTACAGCTTCTCTAACGAACTATAGGCTTGATGCTACCGGTGAATTTGATTTTCATTCTATGGGTAAAACTATTCATGCTCCGCTGGTGCTTACTGCAGAAAATGCCCTTGTGCCAGAAGGAAGTTTAATTCCAGATTCTCTTTCTGTTACACTTTCTACTCCAGAATTTTCAGGCTCTCTGCTTAAGAAGAACTTTCCGCTTGCTTTTTCTGTTTTATATGCTAATGATCTTTTTGAAATATCTTCTTCGTCAAATGCCGGTTTATATGGAAGTATGACAAAAGACGGACTTCTGGAATTGAATCTTGATAACGGAAGTTTTATGGCAGCAAAGATGGATGGCCTTGTAAATATGACGCAGGCTAATCTTGAACTTTATGATGTAAATGTTGATCTTGCAAAACTTTGCTCATACTTGAATATTGATGATGCAATGATTATTGATACAGGAAAGCTTACCGGCGACATAATTATTACAGGTTCCATGGATGATCCAGAACTTAACGGATTTGCACAGATTGAAAGTCCAGCTGTCAGAATTCCGTTACTTACAAAACAAAAGCTTACTGCACCGCAAATTGATATAGCAATTGTAAATAATGAAGTTCAGATTCCTCAAACAATAGTTACTGCAAAAAAAGATCAGCGGCTTGCAATGGAATTCATAGTACTTCTGAATAAGTGGAATATGGACCATATGGAAGGTTCAATTAATACTTATAAGAATGACCAGTTCCTTGTAAATTTCAAAACTCCAGAAATTTCTTTCGATGGTAATATTTCAACTAATCTAAATCTTTATCTGGAAAATAATGTACTCGAAGTTAGTGGAAAGATTTCCGGTGAAAACATAAATCTTGGAGCTCAGCTTTTTGCACTGGCAAATACTACTTCTGGAAACGCGGGGGCAGGGACATCAGATGATTTTGACGATACCGCCCTTCAGGTAATTGCAGACCTTGTTATTACGCTTGGAACGCATGCTTCTGTTCAGCTGGATCCGTTCTTAAGATGTATTTTTGTACCTAATACTGCAATGAATGTATATGTAAATCAACCGGATGGCATTTATTCTGTAGACGGGGCTTTGAACTTAAAGTCTGGTGACCTTGCATATTTAAATAGAAGTTTCTATATAAAGTCCGGGGCAATTAAGTTTAACAAAGATGATATTTCTAATCCTATGATTACGGTAAATGCCGAAACCCGCGAAAAGGATGAAAATGGTCAGACTGTAAAAATTGTTCTTTCTGTAGAAGATCAGTATCTTATGGATTTACAGCCAAAATTTTCATCTGTTCCGCCTAAATCAGAAAATGAAATACGAACTCTGCTTGGTCAAATTGTAATTGCCGATTCCGACAGTGCCGCAGATATTCTTTTTGCTGCTTCTGATTATGCCCTTCAGTCTACGGTAATGCGTCAGGCAGAAAATAAGTTGCGGAATTTGCTTAATTTTGATATATTCTCTTTACGTACCAACGTATTACAGAACACATATAATATGAGTGTTTCAAGAAATTTAACTCCCGAAAAGATTTCTATCGGTAACTTTCTTGACAATACAACTGTTTATATAGGTAAGTACCTGGGAAGTTCGCTCTATGTAGATGCCATGCTTCATGTTTCATTTGAAGACAGTAAGGTAAACGATATAGCGTCAGCAGGGAAAATGCTGTTCCAGCCGGAATTTGGTATGGAACTGGAGTCACCATTTGCTAATATACGTGTAAATATGGCTCCTGATATTAATGCTTTATTAAAAAATCAATTTGTTCCTTCCACGTCTGTAACTCTCTCTTGGAAATTTACTTATTGATGGAAGTAGGAGTAATGTGATGCATCGAAAGTTTTGTGCATTGTTTTTTGTGTTTTTTGTAACTGTTTTTGCTGCTTTTTCACAGGATAGCGAGTGGTATTGGGATCAGCCGATTTCTAAAATTGATTTCAATGGCCTTAAAAATGTTAAAAAGTCTGAACTGCAGGGTGTAACAAGTTCATTTATCGGTCAGCCTTTTTCTACTGATACTTATAACGAAATTCTTGACCGTCTTTACAGTCTTGATTTTTTTGATGATATCACTCCTTATGCTCGTCATGATACAAAAGATGAATCTAAGGTTCTGCTTGTATTTGAAGTAATTGAGCGTCCTGTAATTTCTGCAATCAATTTTGTAGGTAACAGAAAAATCAGAAACGGTGAACTTCGTGAACAAATCAAAAATAAAACAAGTGATATTTTTATAGAATCTAAAATCCTTCTTGATGAGCGAATAATTCGAAATTACTACCTTCAGAAGGGATATACAGCTTCTTATATCAAACATACTACAGAAGAAACTCCAGACGGAATTATCGTAAACTTTCAGATTTCTGAAGGAAACAATTCTGTAATCCGCGAAATCAATTTTACTGGAAATAGTATTGTTTCAAGTCGTACCCTTAAAAATAAAATTTCACTTAAGGAAGTAGGACTTTTCCGTGATGGTGCTTACCAGCCTTCAACCCTTGAGCAGGATAAGCAGACAATCATCAAATATTACAATGAAAAAGGTTATGCTGATGCCAATATTCTTGATGTAAAAGTTGATTCAAACTTGAACGAAGAAAAGCAGAGGGATGAACTTTCTATTCTGTTTATTATTCAGGAAGGTGCACAGTATACCTATTCAGGGCTCCGTATTCAGGGTAATGAAGTTTTCTCGGAAGAAGAACTTTTAAAGCAGCGTAAACTTAAGGTTGGTGCTGTTTATAATGCTACAAAGTTCCAGGAAGATATTCAGGCAATTTCGAATGTTTATTATGAAAACGGATATATGTCTAATGAATTCTATCCAGTTCCTGTAAAAGATGTTGATCGACATGAGATTTCCTACGACCTGACAATTCGAGAACATTCCCGCAGCCACGTTGAAAATGTTATCATTAAAGGAAATACAAAAACTAAGGATTATGTAATTAAGCGCGAAATACCAATTAAATCTGGTGATACTTTCTCTAACGATAAGATTATTAACGGTTTGCGAAACCTTATGAATCTGCGTTACTTCTCTAACGTAGTTCCAGAAGCTCAGCAGGGTACAGAAGAAAATCTTGTAGACCTTGTTTTTTCTGTAGAAGAGCAGTCTACTTCTGCTGTTCAGTTTGGTCTTGTATTTACCGGAACTGCAGATCCGGGAACACTTCCTGTTTCTCTTTATCTTAAACTTGAAAACTCTAACTTGTTTGGCGAGGGTAGAACACTTTCTGTAGGAACTCAGCTTTCAAATACTGAACAGTCTATAGATTTTTCTTATTCGCAGAACTGGCTTGGAAGTCTTCCTATTTCATTTAGTACAACACTTTCTCTTAAGCATGAAAGATCAAGTGCTTATGAAAACTTCTGGACTCCAAACCTTGAGCTTATTCAGAATGGTTATACAATGGAGTATAATGACTGGAGCGCAACTGTAAGTTCGGGGCTTGCTAGAAGATGGACTCCTGACTATGCAATTATTACTTTGTCTGGTGGTGTTGCAACTTCTTTGCAGTGTAATTATTTTGATGAAAATATTCATGCTCCAGTAGATACTGGTGTTTCTTTGTATGCTAACCGATGGGGTATTTCAAACTCTGTTTATGGAAATATTTCTATTGATAACCGCGACTTGAATTATGATCCTTCAAAAGGATGGTTTATGAGTCAGCGTGTAACCTGGCATGGACTTCTTCCTGGTTTGGAAAAGGAGTTTTTTGCCAGAACAGATACAAAACTTGAAGGTTATTTAAAACTTCTTGATTTGCCTGTTACTGATAAATGGACATTTAAACTTGTTCTTGCTAACTATACGGGAGTTTCTATGATTCTTCCTTATTCTGAAGTTAGTGAAGGAAATGCACTTTACATTGATGGTATGCTTAATGGTCGCGGATGGACTGAAGCATACAAAAATACAAAGGGAATGTTCATGCTTTCAAACCGCTTTGAACTTCGTTTCCCTCTTGTACCTGGCATTCTTGGTCTTGATGGTTTCTGGGATGCGGCTGCTGTAAAATCAAGAGTACAGGATGCTTCAAGTCTTAAAATTGAAGACTTCTACTTTAGTTATGGTCCTGGTCTCCGATTCCTTATTCCTCAGCTTCCTTTGCATCTTATGTTTGCATGGCGATATAGAGTTGAAGACGGAAAGCCAAAATTTGCGGATAATCCGTTCCAGTTCGTACTCTCATTTAATATTGTGAACTATTAAAATTTGTTATAAAATGAATTAAGGATTTATACGATGAAAAGATATCTTAAGCTTTTAATTTCGCTTGCTGTTTTTGCTTTTGCAAGCCTTCCGGCTTTTTCACAGCAGATTACAAAGTTTGGTGTAGTTGATACAGCAAAAGTTTATAATGCATATTTCAGAAACTCTGCTCCAGTTCGCAACTACGAAAAAAAGAAGGCAGAATTTCAGGAAGAAATAAATAAGCAGGTTGAGTCAATTAAAAAGCTTCAGCAGAAAAAACTTGATTATGAAAATGCTGGAAATGAAGCTCAGGCATTGAAAACAGAAGCAGAAATCACAAAGAAAACAGATTATCTTACAGAATATACAAATGCAAAGAATGTAGAATTAGAATCTATGCAGAAGACACTGCAGAATTCAGATGATTTTTATAAAAAGCTTTATAATACGCTGGCAAAGATTGCAGAAAGCGGAAGTTACAGTATGATTTTGAGTCTTCAGGAATCAAATGCAATCTTGTGGTATTCTTCTTCAGTAGATATCACTAATCAGGTTATTACAGAGCTTGGATTATAATTGTGGCTGACGAAGAAAATCTCACCCCGATGATGATTCAATATCGGGGAATTAAAGAAAAGTATAAAAATGAGGTAGTGTTTTTCCGCCTCGGTGATTTTTACGAAATGTTTGATTCAGATGCGGTAGAAGTATCGCGTCTTTTGAATTTAACATTAACACACAGGGCTGGTAGGCCTATGTGTGGTATTCCTTATCATGCAGCAAAAATCTATATAGCACGGCTTTTACGACTCGGAAAAAAAATTGTAATCTGTGAGCAGGTAGGGGAGATTCCAAAGGGCGGCAAAGGCATTACCGAACGTAAAGTTGTAGAAATCATTACACCTGGTACTGCGGTTGAAGCAGAATATCTGGATGGTGGTCGTGCAAACTATCTTGCAGCTTTATGTGTTTCTAAAAGTAAGGCTGCCTTTGCATATATTGATGTAACTACTTCAAATTTTAGAGCAACCTCATGGCCCGCAGCAAAAATGGCCGAAAACTTTGGAAAGGAATTAAATCGCGCTGCGCCTAGAGAGTTATTACTTCCTGTCTCGTTAAAAAATAACGCCGACATTCAATCAGTTGTGGCAGCCTACGGTGCACTTTCTGTTTCATATTATCCGGACTGGGATTTTAATGCAGAACTTTCTTTCAAAAAACTTACAAATCAGTTTAAAACTGCAAATCTCAAAGCTTTCGGTCTTGATGCAGAAAGTCCAGAAGTTGTGCCTGCAGGCTTTCTTTTAGACTATCTTGAAAAAACTACGAATGCCGTTCTTCCACATATCGGCTCTATCCGTATTTACAGTGATAACGAATTTTTGATGATGGATGATTCTTCGCGTCGTAATCTGGAAATTATTTCAAATATGCGTGAAGGCGGAAGTCAGTATACTCTGCTTGAATGTGTTGACTTTACAAAAACAGCAATGGGAAGCCGTCTTATTCGTAACTGGCTTTTGTTCCCGCTTACAAATCTGCGACAGATAGAAGACCGTCAAACTAAGGTTGCTAATTTTGTAGAAAACAGAAGTTTGCTGGATAAGGTAAAAACAGATTTAAGCGGTATTCTTGATGTTGAACGCCTTGCCGGCCGCATTGCAATGGAAAGGGCTCATGCAAAAGATTTGCAGGCTTTGCGGGCAAGTCTTGAATCCTGGACTCGGGTAAAAGAATATCTTGGTCAGTATGACTTTTCATTTGTTTCTGATGAAGAAGCAAAAAAAATCTGTGAAATTATAGAAAACGCAATTCTTGATGATCCTGCAACCTCACTTACAGACGGTGGAATTATTAAGTCCGGATGGTCAGAAGAACTGGACCACTGGCGCGGAGTCCATGATAATTTTAATCAGATTCTTTCGGAATATGAAGCAGAAGAAAAAGAAAAAACTGGAATCTCAACCCTTCGTGTAAAATATACAAATGCAGCCGGTTATTTTATAGAAGTAAGCAAGGGAAAATTAGGTGCTGTACCGTCGCATTTTATTATGCGTCGTGCTCTTGTAAACGGAGACCGCTACACTACAGAACGCCTGCAGCAGCTCGAGCAGGAACTCAACGAATCCTCTACAAAAATCCTTGAACTTGAAAGAGATCTTTTTGTAGAAATCCGTTCATCACTTTTACAATACATTCCATATCTGCTTCAAGTTGCTGGGGAAATTGCAAATACTGATGCTGCTTGTTCTTTTGCCCAGGCTGCCATTGAACATAACTGGGTACGCCCGGAAATTGAAGAATCAACTTATTTTGAAATAAAAGAAGGCCGTCATCCGGTTGTAGAAAATCATTTACCGAGCGGTGAGTTTGTACCAAATGATGCATTGCTTAGTGCCGGTGAATCTGATAATGGTGGCTATGAGGCTCCTGCATTTGCTCTTATTACTGGACCTAATATGGCGGGTAAGAGTACTTATTTGCGACAGAATGCTTTGATTGCGTTGCTGGCTCAGACTGGTTCTTATGTTCCGGCAAGCAGTGCCCGCCTTGGTATTGTTGACCGCATTTTCTGTCGCGTGGGTGCATCTGATAATCTTGCAAAAGGAGAATCTACTTTCCTTGTTGAGATGACTGAAACTGCCAATATTCTTCATGCTGCAACAAAACGTTCTCTCGTAATTATGGACGAAGTAGGGCGTGGTACTTCAACTGAAGATGGACTTGCTATTGCACGTGCGGTCTCAGAATACCTTCTTGACACAATTGGTTGTAAGACTTTCTTTGCAACTCACTATCACGAACTTTCTCGTATGGAGCATCCTAAACTCAAAATGCTTTGTATGGATGTACTCGAACAGAATGGTTCTGTTGTATTTTTGCGCAAGGTAAAAGAGGGCGTTACAGAAAACTCTTATGGTATTCATGTTGCTAAGCTTGCCGGTATTCCACAAAATGTAATCGACCGTGCAAATGTAATTCTTTCCCATATTCAGGCTTTGGCAAATGATAATCCTATTATTCTGGATGATGTTGATGATAAGTCTTCTGTTAAGGAAACAAATGCTGCTCCGTCACAGCCTGTAAATCCTGGACTTTTCAGCGATGAAGAAATCATAATCTCAGAGATTCTTTCTACAGATACTGATAATCTTACACCGCTCAATGCTCTGCAAACTATTGCACGCTGGAAAAAGGCTCTTTCTGGTCAATAATCTGTAGTATTGCAGTAATTCCCAAGAATTTTTCATTTTTTTTAATATTTTTCTCATTTTCATTTCCTTTTTTCGCATAGTTTATACCAATATATATATGTGAGAAATTTATTTTTTGAAGCAAAGCAATTTACACTGACTCTGTTCCGGCTGTTCTATGTTTTCATAAGCGGTGGAGAAAAATGTGCTGTATGTGGAAGAACTGTTTTTATAAAACCTGTTTGTCCTCATTGTATGAAAGAACATTTTTCTATTGAAAAGCTTATGCAGACTGAACGCTGTGAATGCTGTGGCAAAGAGCTTGTCGGGCTGAATGGAAAGTGTACTAAGTGCCGTGAAAAGCCTGTGCTTACGAGTACGGCTAGAGTAATTCCTCTTTTTTCATACAGATTGTGGAATAAGGAAATTATGTTCCGCTGGAAAATGCAGGGAGAAAGAAGTTTTTCCCCCTTGTTTGCAGGATTTATGGCTCAAGTGCTTAAAAAAATAGGGGAAACAGTTATTGTACCTGTTCCACCGCGTAAAGGAAAAATCAGAAAAAACGGTTGGGATCAGATAGATGAACTGTGTACTTTTCTTACAAAGCGTTATGGTTTTAAGGTTCTGAAAATACTTGAACGTAATACAAGTGAACAGCAGAAAAAACTTTCCAGAACGGAACGACTGGAGCATATAAAAACTGCTTATTCTTTGTGTGAGAAAAAGGTATTTGAAAGAGCTTTAAAACCGTTTTCAGGCCGCTTGCCTCAGTCTGTCTGCCTGATAGACGATGTATGTACTACAGGTTCTACAATTGAAAGCTGCGCGGCAATTCTAAAGGAGGTCGGTATAGAAAAAGTGAGTGTTTTAACGCTGTTTACTGTTGATTGATATTGCAAAAAGTTTTGCATTGCAAAATCTCAAATTCTGGAGTATTATTATAAGGTGAGTTTTATATATCTTGGAGGGTATCTATGGCTAACGATATGACATATCAAATGGTAACGTTTCATCTGGGGGAAGAATTATACGGCGTAAACATCATGGATGTTAAAGAGATTGTAAGACTTCAGAATGTCCGCGTTATTCCTAATGCTCCTTACTATGTAGAGGGTATTATTAATCTCCGTGGTGAAATTATTCCAATTATTGATTTGCATAAGCGTTTCAAGATTCAGTCAGTGAATCGCTCTGAGGATATTGAAATGGAAGGTGGTTTTATCATTCTTAATATCGATGGAAGTAAAATCGGTATTATCATTGATAAGGTAGAACGCGTTGTAACTGTAAAAGGTGAAGACGTAAAAGATCCACCTCAGATGTTAAGTGGTATCGGAACAGAGTATATTGAAGGAGTTGTTCGCGAGGAAACAGGCTATCTTATTATGCTTAACACCCGCAAGCTCTTCAATGCAAAAGAACTTCAGAAAATCATCGATATTCAGTAAAATAAATGATACAGACATACAGTACAACTATTCGTAGAAAAGAAATGGATGCGGTTTTAACCTGCATGGTAGACGAAAAAATTGGTCCCGGCGAGTTAAACGCAAGATTGATCCAGACGGTAAAGGAATTTACAAAATGTGATGGTGCAGTGGCTCTTCGTAGTCCTGCAATTGCTTTAAAATATGCGCTTCAGGCTTTGGATTTTGCAAAAGACGGAAAGATTATGATTTCTGCCCTTGCTCCAGCCTGGCAGTATCAGACTGTTGAAAGCCTTGGTTACCAGCCTCTCGTGCTTGACGTAGATGAGGTTTCTGGCCTTGTAACAGCAGAAATAGTTTCTGCCGGTATTCAGAATGGCGGAAGACTTTTAATTCTTCATGAAACAGAAGGTATTCTTCCTGATTTTGAAGGCATAATGGCTCTTGGAATTCCTGTAATTGAAGATATTTCTCAGAGTGCAGGAGCATCTGTTCCTGTATTAAATGCAGAAGGCATTCCAACAGAAGAACGTCGTCTTGCAGGTTCATTTGGTATCTACACAATTATGGGCCTCGAAGAGCGTGATGTTTTGACAGCTGGTGGTGGCGCAGTTCTTATGGCTCCTGGACGCCGCGAATGGATAGTCTTGAAAAAATATTCTGATGAAGCTCCTCTTACTGATCTTCTTCCAGATATCAACTGTGCGCTTGCATGGGTTCAGGTAAAGGAATATCCACGTAACGAAAAGACCCGTAAAGAAATTTTTGCGATGTTCCATCAGGCTTGTATGATTGGCCGTCACAAAATGTATGCGCGTGAAATGGAAAATGGTTCAACTATGAGCTGCTTCCCGCTGATTCTTGCAAGTTCTTTTAAGGATGTAAAGCAGTATGCTTCCCGAAAAGATATTGAAGTTCAGCTTGCCTATGATAATTCTGTAATCGCACTTAAGGACGAACTTTCTGAATCCTGCATTCATGCTAAATCCTTGTATCTGCGATGCGTACATATTCCGCTGTATCCGCGTTTGACTCATGCAGAGAGTGCAAAAATCGTAAAGGTTTTGAGTTCTCTGCCTTAAAATGCCAAAAAAAGGATAGAATGAAAAAGGCTCTTATAATTATAAATGTTAGTAAAGACGAATCGATGACTCTGGCTCAGGAAATCGCTGCCTACCTTACTAAAAAAGGTGTTCAGCACGAATTTCTGAGTTTTGATGGTTTTGTAGATAATACAGATTTCAAAGGTTTTGATTTTGTAATTTCTCTTGGTGGTGACGGAACCGTTCTTTATGCGGCACGTAATGCGTCTAAGTACGGACTTCCTGTGTTTCCTGTAAATCTTGGTGAGTTTGGTTTTATTGCTTCGGTTCAGCCGGAAGACTGGCAGAAAGAACTGAAAGTTTTTATGGACGGCAAAGCGCTTTTTGAAAAGCGTTCCATGCTCAAAATTGATGTTTTGCGTGAAGGAAAAAAAGTATATTCATCTTTGAGCTTAAACGATGCGGTAATTTCTGCTGAGCGCGGAGTTTCTACAATAATGCTTTCAGTAAAACGTAATTCACTGCCACTTTGCAGACTTAAGGCTGATGGTCTTATAGTCGCAACTCCAACCGGTTCAACTGCATATTCTGCAGCAGCTGGTGGTCCTATTGTATCTCCTGAAGTAGAGGCCTTTGTTCTTACACCTCTTAATTCATTTTCGCTTTCCAGCAGACCAATAGTTTTAAGTCCGGATAGTAAATTGGAAATCTCCATTGAAAAAAGCCGCATAAAAGGAATCTGTCTGACTGTAGACGGACAGGAACCATTTGCCCTGAATTATGGTGATATTATTACTATCGTAATGAATAAAAAGAAGGCTCTTCTTGTTGCCGGTTCTGAAGAAAAGTTTTATAACGCACTCAGATCAAAATTAAACTGGTCGGGGGTACCTCATGCTTGAAGATTTAACCATTAAAGACTTTGCTCTTATAGATTCTGATTACCTTGAATTTTCAAAAGGCTTTACTGTGCTTTCTGGAGAAACTGGTGCCGGTAAGTCTATTTTGATTGGTGCGCTTTCGTTTTTGCTTGGCGGAAAAGCTGATGTTCAGCAGATTCGTGCAGGCAAAAAAGAGGCTAGTGTAAGCGGAACTTTCTTGTTGCAGCAGAGACTTCCTGTTCGTACTGAAATTGCAGAAGATGATGAGCCTCGTAATGCCCTTGAATGGCTTAGCCTTCATGGCATTGAAATTGAAAACGACCGTGTGTTACTTCGCCGTATTATCCGCGATACTGGAAAGGCTGGAGCATGGATTAATGATACCCCTGTAACTCGCGGCGACCTTGCTCAGTTCTCTGCATTTCTTGTAGATATTCACGGACAGCATGAACATCAGTCATTAATGAAAGTTAGTGAACATCGAAAATATCTTGACGCTCGCGCTGGAATTACTGCCGAGGTAGAAGCCTTTACTGCAAAATATGCTGAACTTGTTCAAAAGCGAAAGCAGCTTGCTCAGTATAATCTTTCAGACAGTGAGCGCCTTCGAAAACTTGATATGATGAGCTTTGCTGTAAAAGAGATAAGCGAGGCAAAACTTAAACAAAACGAAGATACAGAACTCGAAGAAGAGCAGGCTCGTCTTGCTTCTTACGAGAAAATATATTCTGATGTAGATTCAATTGATCAGATGCTGAACAGTGATGACAGCGGAGTAATTGGACTTCTTAAAAAAATCCGACGTGACAGTTCGCATGTTACAGAACTCGATAAATCACTCTCTGCTTTGGATGAAAGAGTTGAGTCTGCATTTTATGAGATTTCAGATATTGCTGCAGAATTTTCTGATTATAAGGCAAAACTTGTTTATGATCCGAACCGTCTGCAGACTGTAGAAGACAGACTTTCTCTGATTTATAATCTCAAGAAAAAATACGCATCATCAGTTAATGCGCCTCTTTCAGAAGTTTTTGCATATTTCGAGGAAGCGCAGAAGTATATCGAAGAAAACGGTGATGGTAACAATCGTAAAGATCAAATCACCGCAGAAATTAAGGCTCTGGAAAAAGTTGTGCTTGCTCAGGCTGAAAAGCTTTCCGCTGCACGTAAGGCTACTGCTTCTGCCATGAATAACGAAGTAGACCAGATTCTTTCAAAGCTTGGAATGAAAGGTACAACCTTCTGTGTTCAGATTAATCAAAAAGCCGGAACCGAAGTTGAACAGCTCTGCGGACCTTATGGAAAAGATGATATTGAATTTATGATTAGTGCCAATCCAGGAAATCCGCCGTTGCCGCTTGCAAAAATTGCTTCTGGTGGTGAACTTTCTCGAGTTATGCTCGCTCTGAAAACAATCTTTGCCCGCACAGATAATGTAGAAACTCTTGTTTTTGATGAAATTGATACAGGAATTGGTGGTGAAGTTGCCGTTGCTGTTGGTGCGCATATAAAAAATCTTGCAAAAACAAGACAAATTTTTTGTATAACACATCTAGCGAGTATCGCTGTTTATGCCGATAATCAGATAAAGATAGAGAAGAGTGTCTCTGGCGAAATTACTTCATCTAATGTTTATCCTGTAGAAGGTGAAGCAAGAGTGGCCGAAATTGCCCGTATGCTTTCTGGTGATTCTGATACAGCGCAGTCTTTGGAACACGCACGTTCTCTTCTTGCAAAATTCAGCGGAGGTAACTGATGGCAAAAGTTTCAGAGGAAGCAAGACTTCAATTCAGTGAGGCAATTCAGCCGTATAAGGGAAAAATTACAGCCACCCTTGAAAAAGAAAAAATGATGCTCGGCGGAATGCATAAAGGCGATATTGATTATGAAAATAAAAAACTGCTTTTGTGCGAAGATATGATTTATGCCGCTTCTCTTTATATGGCACAGAACAGTCTTTCACTTCGTCTTATTGATGTAAAGAATAATGATGCCCTAAACGATGCCCGTAAACTTCTTTATAAAGCAATCATCTATCTTGAGGAAATTGTTTCAGATACAATTGATGTACCTTATATTGACCTTTCTCCGCTTCTTGAACCAATTCATAATGTACCAATCATTCGTCGTTATACTTTAATCCGCAAACTTGGTCTTGCAATTACAATGCTTAAGGATGCTTTTGGCGATAACAGTAAATGGAAGTGGTCTTTTGTTGAACTGGAAGGCCGCTATGCAACTGTTTCTAAAAATCTGATTGATATGAAAGCCTGCGTTAAGGATTATTTTGATCCAAGCTGTCAAAATTATGAAACTACAGTTTTGTATATCAGAATGATTCAAAAGCAGCTTAATGATTCAGCAACTGCATACCGCGATAAATACGAACTTTCTACACGCCGTATCGATGATATGCGTAATGCCATCAAATATCTTCTGGCTCTCAGAAAGCTTTACATTGCCATTGGAGATGCTAACCAGGCAGAAGAAGTAAAGAAAAAGGCCGTTGTCTGGAAAGATAAGATGGATGCAGACCACAAAGCTGGTTTAAGCAACTAAGGTCGTATTTCACAGGAAATTTATTATGGACAAAAAACTCGCACTCAAAATCTTCGAAGGTTTTTCGATTCAAAGATGGAATGATATGATTCGACCATTTGAGCTTGTTGAAATGGACAAGGCTGCAGAAAAAATGGTTATTGCCTATATAATCGGAAAATACGAAGAGCATCGCAAAAAGTACGTAGACTGGAAATGGATGATTTATGCCTCTCTTTTTGATCTTTTGCGAAAGATTTCTCTGTGCGATATTAAAGCTCCTGTTCAGCAGATGCTGCGAAGAGAATTCCCTAATGAATACATGCGTCTTAATGAATGGGTTTTAAATGGTTACCGCCTAATGATTCCAGATGACCAACTGTTTTCTGAGTTTACAATTTATGTAGGCCAGCAGTCTGGAAATATTCCGATTCCAACAGAGCTTAGAACTACAGTAAACATTTATCGTGCAGCCCATAAATACTCTACAATCCGTGAGCTCGAAATGCTTTCGGTAGTAAATGAAAAAGAACGTCTTAAGAATATCAGAAATGAGCTTGAAGCAGAAATCCAGCCTTATCTTGAACTTGAAGGTTTGCAGAAGCTTATGACTCATCAGAAAGCTTTTGATTTTATTCTTAAAATTGAACAGCTTCGTTTCCAGACAAGATGGAATCAGACTCCACGTGTTCCTGGAACATCCGTTCTTGGTCACTGCTTTTTTGTTGCTATTATGACTCTTTTGCTTGGCCGCGAATATAATCCTGGTATGTGCGACCGTCGCGTAATTAATAACTTTTTCAGTGCGCTTTTTCACGATCTTCCTGAATCAGTTACCCGCGATATTATTTCACCGGTAAAAACCGCAACAGATGATCTTCCAAATATCGTAAAAAAGATTGAAGATGAAATTGTAAATAAAGAACTTGTTCCGCTTATGGAGCCATTCTTTGAAAAAGAGATAATTTATTACACAAGTGATGAGTTTACAGACCGCATTCTTGATGAGAAAGGTAAAATTAAACACATTAGCTGGGAAGATCTCAATACAAAATATAATAAAACTGATTTTGACCCGATTGACGGTCGTTTGGTTCGAATTTGTGATCATTTTTCTGCATTAATGGAAGCTGATATTTCTATAAAACACGGAATTACGTCAGAACATCTTACAAGTGGCCGTGAAGGAATTTTAGCACGCTATTCAACTGAAGAAATAATCAGTGGAATTAATGTTAATGAGTTTTTTCATAGTATTGTAACGGAATAACAAAATCTGCCGATAATATAAGTATGAAAACTCATTTTTGCAAATCACTAACAATCATTACAATGATTCTTCTCTTCGTAACACCGCTGTTTGCAGATATTACATATAAGGTTGAAAAAGGCGATACTCTTTATTCTATAAGTCGCAAATATCAGATTACAGTTGCAGAACTCAGAACTGCTAATAATCTTTCTGAAAATGATGTAATAAAAGCCGGACAAAAACTTATTATTCCAGATGCAGATATTGGAACTGCAGCGGCTCTTTCTTCTACAAAGACTGCAACTTCAACTGCACCTGCTGGAAAAACTGTAGAATATGTTGTTGCTAAAGGCGATACTCTTTATGGTATTGCCCGCAAAAATGGTATGTCTGTTGCTGACCTTATGGCAATCAATAATCTTGATTCATCAGCTGTAATCAAAGTAGGGCAGAAACTTAAGGTAAATGCCAACTCTACTGAAACGAAAACTACAACTACAAAACCTGTTGAACCAGCAAAAACTGGCGAAACTGTAATCAAAGTAAATGATAAAGCACCTGATACACGTACTTATGGTACAACAGTATCTGCAGATGCTAATACAAAATGGCCTGTTTCTTCTCCAAAGATTACTCAGGTAAAAGGAAAAATTTCGGGTGTTCAGCTTTCTGCCAAAACAAACGAGGCTGTTCTTTGTATTCATGAAGGAACTGTAATGTATGTTGGTGTTTACCGTGGCTTTGGACAGGTTGTATTCGTTCAGTCAAAAACAGGTTTGATTTATGCCTATACAGGTCTCGGTTCTGTAAAAGTTCGTAAGGGTGAATATGTTGTGTCAGGTGCAGAACTTGGAACAGCAGGCCTTGATTCGTTAAGCCAGAAATACCAGATTACATTTATGGTATTCCAGAATGGTCAGCCGATTGATCCGGCTAAAGCACCAAGAAATTAACGCCGTCTAAGGCACTCTTTAAAAAGCTCCATACAGGTAATTGCATCGTCTAAAGCACGGTGCGATGAACCTTTATCTATTCCAAGAAAATCTGCTAAATAATCAAGCTTATGATATTCTGCTTCTGGAATCAAAATTCTTGAAAGTTGAAGAGTATCTACTGCGTAATTTTTTGTAACTGATAATCCGCAGTTTTCACATTCCGCATTAAGAAAATTAAGATCGAACTGTGCGTTATGAGCAACAATAATTGAAGAATCAAGAAATTTTAAGAAACTTTGGATATGGTCTTCTATTGGATCTGCGGCATCAACCATCTGCTGAGTAATATGAGTAAGTGAAACTATAAAAGGTGATAAAATCTGATTTGGATCGAAAAGACTAGACCATTTAGAAATAATGCCGTCCTTTGTAAAGCGGACGGCACCAATTTCTATGATACGGGAAGTTTTAGGGGTGATTCCCGAAGTCTCCGTATCAAATGCTGTGAAGACTGCGCCTTCTTCGTATAGCTTGCGCAGTCTTCTCAAATCAGTAATTTTCTTATTTGGATGCTGCATCAATAATCTTCTGGATATCAGCTGAGATTCCGTCGCAAAGTACGCCAGCCTTCTTCTTAGCTTCAGCAAGCCATGCGTCTGTACCTTCTCCAGCTGGAATCATAGAGTTGATGTAGAACTTAATCTTTGGTTCTGTTCCTGAAGGACGAGCACTTACAATTGTACCGCTTTCAAGATAGAACTGAAGAACGTTGCTCTTTGGAAGATCTGGATCGCACAAGAGATCGCGAACCTTGAGAATCTTTTCTCCACCAAGTGTTGCTGGAGGATTGCTTCTCATGCTTGCCATCATAGCCTTCATAGTTTCTCCACCAGAAGCGCCTGGGAAGTACTGTGAAATTGCGCGGTCTTCGAAGTAACCAAACTCTTTGTACATATCATCAAGATGTTCAAGAAGGCTCTTTCCCTGGCTTCTCCAGTAAAGAATCATTTCAGCACACATTGCTGCCGCTGATACACCGTCTTTATCCATAACTTCTTTTTCAATCTTGTAGCCGTAGCTCTCTTCAAGACCGAATACATAGTTGTTTGTTCCAGCGTTTTCGAATTCTTCTTCTTTAGCGGCAATCCACTTAAAACCTGTAAGACAGTCGAACATCTTTACACCGTATTTTTTACAGATGTAGTCACCGAATGGAGATGTTACGATTGAGCGTACACAGCCAGGATTTGCAGGCATCTTTCCGAGTTCTGTTCTTGAGCGCATTACATAATCCATAAGAAGGGCACCCATCTGGTTTCCGCTGAGAAGAACAAAGTTTCCGTCCTTGTCTGGGAATGCAGTACCAAAGCGGTCTGAGTCAGGGTCAGTTGCCATTACACCGTCTGCCTTTTCTTTCTTTGCAAGTTCAACTGCAAGAGTAAGAGCTGGCTTCTCTTCTGGGTTTGGCTTTTCAACAGTAGGAAAGTTTCCATCTGGTTCGCGCTGTTCTGGAACAGTAATGATGTTAAGGCCCAGATCTCCAAGAACCTTTTCAACATGCATAGCACCAGTTCCGTGCAGTGGTGTGTAAACAATGCGAACGTCTTTTGCCTTTTCTTTGATGAGGTCTGGGCGGAAGAGCTGTGCCTTACACATAGCCCAGAACTTTTCATCAATTTCTTTATCAATCATTACAAGTTTACCAGCTTTAAGAGCTTCGTCCTTAGACATAGTCTTAACTTCTGTAACCTTGTTTACTTCTTCGATAATACCAACGTCATGTGGCTCGATTACCTGTGCACCATTGTCCCAGTAAGCTTTATAACCGTTATACATTCTTGGGTTATGAGATGCTGTAACAACAACACCAGTCTGTGCCTTGAGTTCGCGGATTGCGAAAGACAATTCTGGAGTTGGGCGAAGTCCTGAGAAAAGGTAAGCCTTAATTCCGTTTGCAGCAAAAATAAGTGCTGTAGCTTCTGCAAATACATCTGAGTTCAAGCGGCTGTCGTATGCAACAACTGCGCTCAAAGTTCCAGCTTTTGCCTTGTCAGGGAATGCTTTAAGAACATAGTTAGCGAGTCCCTGTGTTGCCATATTGATTTCGAGTGTGTTCATGCGGTTTGTTCCGCCACCCATAATTCCGCGAAGTCCACCAGTTCCGAATTCGAGTGTCTGGTAGAAGCGGTCTTCAAGTTCCTTATAATCTTCTTTAGCAATAAGTTCTTCGACTTCCTTGCTGAATCGTTCATCTTTTTCTGCGGCAATGTAAGCTTTTGCACGCTTTAAGATTTCTTCTTTTTCCATTATGTAGCTCCTGTAATGTGTATATAATATATTAATCAGCCTTTTTAATCAAATCAGTTTCCCACTCAAGAAGTGCTTTTTCCATATCTGGTTTGTCGCCTTTTACGTCGCACATGATTCGGAATACAGGTTCTGTTCCACTTCCGCGCATCCAGATAAAGGCTATAGGCTTTGAATCTTTATCCTTGAAAAGAACTTTAAGTCCACCTTTTTCTGATTTTGAAAAGTCTTTTACACCGCACGTCTCAACAGTTCCCTTTGTGATAACTGCTTCCCATGACTCAATGCCATATTTTTTCTTAAGTTCAGCTGATTTCTTTTTCCAGTCTGCTTCAAAAGCTTTCTGGAATGCTGCCTTAAGTTTTGTATGATCTGTTGTTTTTACCTTAAGAACTGCGCGTGGCTCAGAAACTCCGGTTGTTGTATATACTGGAAGCGATGCAATTACGTCGCTGAGTGTAAAATCAGGATTATATTTCTGGCCCGATTTTTTGCACCACATTTCATACAATCCACTTTCTCTCATCATCAAGAGTTTGAGCAATGCAAAAATTGTATTGAGCGGGTCGCGTACGGCTGCAGGGTAAGTAATTGTTCCACCGTTTGAACCTTCTCCAAGAATGCGGACTGTGTAACCTTGAGAACGTTTTTCCCTTGCAAGGTTTACAACATTTGCTTCACCAACTTCAGCACGGAATACTTCTGCGCCAAGAGCTGAAGCAATTTCGTTAATTCGCATTGAAGTAGGGCAGTTTACAACTACAGCAGGCTTAAAGTCTTTTTCTTCTCCATGCTGCCAGATAGAATAGGTGAGTTCTGCAAGAACGGAAAGACTGAATACTTCCTGTGCCTTTAGAATGACAGCCTTACCGGCCTTTTCATCCCAGTAAACAATATTACCGCGATCGCCGTCACAGTCTGGCATATAACCTAATACAACTTCGGAATGACCTTCTTTGTGAAGGCGTTCCATTTCTGCTGCAACGTGAACGAGATTTTCTGCTTCAGGAATAATTTCATGCGCAATTTCATAATCATTTATTGAATAGAAATTGATTTTGCGTTCCTTAAAGAATTCTCGGTCAATACTCTGATAGCGTGAGCTTCCATTAAAATCACAAACAACACCAAGAGGTTTTGAAGCTATAAAGGTATCAAGCATTCCAAAGAAATCAGCCTGATATTCTTTATTATCAGTTCCTGTGATTGTTTCGTTTGCAAAATTTTTGTAAGCAGTAAGTGCGTTATGCTTTGAACTGTCTTTAATTTCATAAACAGCCTTTAATTCTGAAGTTGTGCAGGAATAAGCTTTTTTTACAGCTTCTGCAACTCCTTTGTCATCTGAAAGCCTTTTAAGAAAATCATCAACTAATTTTTTGTTTTCTTGTGCGCAAAGAACTCCACCATCGTTAGTTCCAAATTTAATTCCGTTATGTCCTACCGGATTATGACTAGCTGAAATGTAAATAAAGCCATCGAGTTTTTTAGCATAAGCCATAATCTCTGGAGCTGAGGTAACCGCGCTGTATTGGAGAATTGCTCCCTTTTTTACAAGGGCATGAATCATTGCATCTGCAAGAGCTGGGCCAGTCGGGCGTGCATCAATACCAAGTGCAATAACAGGTGCTTCCTGTCCGCTAACTTTGCTGATGTAATCAAAAAAAACATCTGCCGCAATTACGGCAATGCTTCTGTCAGTGTCTGTAATTTCAGGATTCTTATCCTGCTCGTCTCCGGATGCTGCAAAAACCTTACGCCAGCCGGATGCTGACAAAATCATGTTATGTTCCAAGTTCTACTCCCATTAAACTTAATTATACTATTTTAACATGAAATTTCTTTTTTAACAAATATTATATAGAGAAGAAAAATACTGTAGCATTACTCATTATTTGATTACAATATTGTAATTAAGCTGCTTTACATTTCCGAGGGTGTCAGTAATTGAAAGACCAAGAGTTGCGCGTCCTGGAGTAAACATTACTTCACCGAGCAGCTGTAAATCATTGTTTGGGAAAATATCAGCATCTGTGTATTTCTTTTTTCCGATGATACACAGTTTGTTGTTTTCCTGAGTAATCATATCATAAGAAAGCTGGTCTACAATTACACCGTTTATAGAAACTGAGGTTCTGTAAGGAGCTGCTATAGGATTACGCTTAAAGTAAACCTTATAAAGTCCAGAGTTATAGGTTTTATAAACATTGATATCATAAAAATCGTTATTCTTACTGCCAATCATAATGCCTGTAAGTGAAAGAGGCATTTCTTCTTCTGCACGTGGCATAAGAACTTTTGGATTGATTGCAGATTTGTTTTTTGCATCAATAATCTGAAATTCAAGATTTCCATGATTTTCCTGGAAACCGGAATTTCCGCTCGAAGCAATTATAGCTCCTCCATCAACAGAGCGCTCGTTTTCATTTTTTAATGTAAGAGTCTGAGCATCAAGATTTCCGTATACTGAAACTAAATCATCATTATGTGAAAGAATAACTGCTGTTCCAAGTGTTGAAGGGAAAAAATCAGAATCATCCGCATTTTCTGTAAGAACTGCAATAATATAACCATCTTCTGCAGCTCTAACTTCTTCTGGTTCAGAGAAAATAATTGAAGTGCTTAAAATGCCGCCACGATTCTGTCCAAAATATGAATTAAAAGAATCTTTTGTAACATCAGCCTGTGGCCAGTCAAAACTAAATGCAAATGATGTGATGAGCAGTAAAGCTGTTGAAAGTAGTAGTTTTTTCATTTCTGACCTCTTTATTCTCTTGTTACCTGGATTTTTGAAATTGAATTATCTTTACCAAGATAGATGTTATTGTCTGTAGCATGAAGGAAGGCTGAATCAGCTGTAAATGAGAATGCGCCTTCAAGAGTATTTGTATTATCAATTACAGAAACTGTATAAGTATTTTTCTCTTTTCCTAAAAGGAGGGTAAGATCATCAGTTTCTTCAATTGATAACAGTTTATCCTTTATTGAAAGAGTCTGTTCATCTTTAGTTTCAATATTGTAAATTCCAAGTCCTTTATAGAAGTTATAGAAAACTCTTTTGCCATCATTTCCAAAATGAACAATAGTGCGGTAAGGAGAATCGTGATCAAAAAACTTATGATAAATGATTTTCTGCTGATTTTCTTCGCGATGTGATAAAACAAAACGCTGATGGTTGTGGCCCGAAATTGAAGCAATATACTGGCCGTCTTCTGAAATATCAAGACCGAGAATTACCGGATAATCACTTCCGCCTGGAGCAAAATCAATTTCTGTAGAACCATTTTCATTGTTTAATACCTTGATTGTTCCGTTTGAAAGACCTACTGCAGTGTAATTTTCTTTTGCTGCAAATGCTGTAATAGGGAAGGTTCCTTCGAATGTCCAGAGGATTTTTCCAGTTTCAGAACATTTTGAGAAAGAACATCCGCCTGGAAGAAATACATAAATAAGATTGCCCTTAAAATATGGGAAACCGCTTGCTTCAATTACACCAGCCTTAGAACCGTCTGCGTTATAGAATTCTGTATTCTTAGCTTCTGAGTCGTAGGTAGCAAAATAAGAATCAGAAATAGAAACTTTAGCAGGAAATGTTTTATATAGAGAAATGTTTCCGTCTTCATCAAAATAACCAAGGGTCTGTCCAAGGTGAAAATAAGAATGTGGCTTTGAGCCAGAATTATTAATTACAGGATTAGCAGTGCTGATTTTCCAAACCGGAGTAAAACTGTATTCCTTATTCAGAGGTTTTAAAGCTAGAATTATATATATGATTGAAATAAAAATTATTAAAAATAATGCAAGTCCAATATGTTTTTTTTGTTTCATTATTCCATAATATCCTATAAAAGCTATTTTATCAATTATTCTATTATTGACAAAATACCGCAAAGTATGCAAAATATTACATAGATTTCAAACGAAATGATTAAAAAACTGTAAAAAAATGAGGAATTTAAATGGAAGACGATATCCTTACAATTGAAGAAGTAGCAAAATATCTTCGTGTATCAGACAGAACTGTTTATGATTGGGCCCAGAAGGGTGAGATTCCTGCCGGTAAAATCGGAACTGTTTGGCGTTTCAAAAAATCAGAAGTTGAAAACTGGGTAAATGCCCGCCTTTCATCTGATTCTGCAAAACAGGCTGAACAGACTATTCAGGTAAGAAACATTCTTTCTCCTGACCGCATTGTTTTTATTAATCAGACAACTCAGCATGATGCACTTGTACAGCTTGCAGATGTTCTTGCTACAGCTCCTCAGGTAAAGGATGGTCCGGAATTGACTCAGGAAATCCTTAAACGCGAAGAGCTTATGTCTACAGCAATTGGTCGTGGTATTGCTATTCCTCACGTTCGTCTTTCTTCTGTAACTGATCTTGTAATGGCAGTTGGTGTTTGCCGTAAGCCTATTGAGGATTATCAGACAATCGATGATCAGCCGGTAAATCTTCTCTTTATGATTGCCGCTGCTTATAATCAGCATTCATATTATCTTAAGACAATTTCTCACTTCAGTGCAAAGTTCAAGGATAAAGATCTCCGTGACGCTATGCTTGGCGCATTGAACGAAAAGGAAGTTTACGATCTTTTGATTAAAGCATAACTAGTAAAAACTTACTGGAATCCATTTCGTTCTATCTGCGTGGTCTTGAGAGATCATACCCCAGGTTACGTGGGCTGTGGTCTCTCCAAATATATACTCACGACCATTTTCCATTGTGAAAGTCTGGCCTGGGGCTGGAATGTCGGTTACTACCACTGCATGTGAATATTCTCGTGAAATCAAAATTGCTGTATCAATTCCTGTATAATTCAACAAAGCGCTGACAAGCATACTGCGGCTGTCACAATCACTTCCGGTTCCTGAGATTGCTGCTGGAAGACTGGTGAAATCTGATTCATTTTTTGATTTTGCACGTTCGTAACTGAAGTTTTGTACCCATGTTAAAAGTGCCTGTGCATATTTGATATCAGCTTCTTCATGATATTTTGTTTTAAGTTCAGGATAAACAGCGTTGTAAACATCTGCTGCTGTCTGTTCAAGGCGACCTGCATTGTCACGGTAAATCATTCTGTAATATCGCTGCCAGGCTTCCTTCCACATCTTATGATTTGCATAAAGATTCAATACTGCATATTCAAGATCTACGACAAATTTTGAAGCTTCAATATCTACCTTATCAATAGAGGTTTTGATTTGTTTGCCGACAATATTCAAAGCAATAGCCTTTTTTCCTTCTGATGGAAATGCATAACTTGTGATTATTCCTGGCTGGTTTCTCAAGTTTTCGTCGATACAAAGTGAATTTAAGGTAGAAATAATAAACTGTTCGCAGCCTTTTTTCTCAGTTGGTGCATAACATAAAAGAAGAACATAATATCCGCTGAGTCTGACAGGAGCTGTTATAGCCCATCCGGTATATGATGTATCAATTACCATAGAAAAATTACTGATTCCGCAGGTTTTTCCACTCCAGGTAAAAGAATCAGTATCTCCTTTTGCACTAAGCTTGGTAAGATTATTTTTTAAAACCTCTTTTGCCGATTTTGCTTCCTGGTCAGAGGTGATTTTCATAATTAAAGTGACTGGAATATTTGGATGTGAAAAAACGTAAGACATTCCATCTTCTGTATAATCAGAAATCTCAAAACCTTCTGGTACATCAAGAGAAAAACCGAAGTCTCTGTCGGTAATTGGTTCGCTGAATGAAAGTGCTGCAAATGCAAAAAATATAAATGAAAGTGCAAAAAACTTTTTAAGTGTACAAAATCTTGCCATTTTAATTTGCCTCCGTTATGATTATCGGATGAATATGATACCTGTTATATATGAGAATAACGAAATATTTATTATAGATAAACCAGCTGGACTTGCCGTTCAGGGAGGACAGGGGGTTGTACATTCTGTAGACCGTGATTTTGCAGAACAGACAGAACAAAAGGTTTACCTTGTACACCGCCTTGATAAAGATACGTCTGGACTTATGGTTGTTGCAAAAAATCCGGTTGCCGCAGGAAAATGGACAAAACTGATTGGTTCAAAAATCGTAAAAAAAGAATATGCTGCATTATGTGCCGGTAAAATGCCTTCAAAAAGCGGAGTAATTCGTGAAGATGTAGTTCAGCATGGAGACAGTAAGGCTGCAGTAACTCATTATCAGGTAGAAAAAGAATGGTCTGTACCTTATGAAACTGAAAATGGCACTGGCGAGATTCCTTTGTGTCTTATAAAACTTCAGCTTGAAACAGGACGTATGCATCAGATTCGTATCCATCTTGCAAAAAACAACTGCCCGATTGCCGGAGATGACCAGCACGGAAACTTTAAAATGAATAAACTGTTGAAAAAGGTTTGTAAAATTAAACGCTTGCAACTTGCGGCAGTTCGTTTAACGCTTCCTCTCGAAGGAATTGAAAGAGTATTTGAAGTTCCTACGCCTTTTATTATGTAATAGGGATGACGAATAGACTTGGAACAAAAAAGGGCTAAGACAACATCATCCCCGTTGGCTTAGTCCTTTTTTGGGCCGAGTCTATGTGTATTGTTTACTGTTAACCATATATATGATATAATAAAATTTATGAGAAAACTTCATAATATTCTTATCACTGGTGGAGCCGGATTTATTGGCTCGAATTTCATTCATTATCTTTTTGGAATGTCCTCAGCAGAGGGAAATCTTTTTAATGATGCAAACTTTGACGGTACAGTAGTAAACGTTGACTGTCTTACATACGCAGGAAATCTTGAATCTTTGAAAGACATCGAAGAAAAGTTTGGTGGAAAACGCTATTTCTTTGAAAAAGTTGATATCTGTGAC
>CADANN010000009.1 GCA_902789325.1 uncultured Spirochaetaceae bacterium | reverse complement strand
GATCCGAAGGGTGTTGTAAAAGCAGCACTTTTTAAGAAAAACAAATAATAAGATTGAACAGCGATATTAAGAACTTATTAGAGGGCGTTCAAAACGGAAGTGTTTCTGTGGAGGACGCCCTTCTTAAAATAAAGAAACAACCCTTTGAAGATTTGGGTTATGCAAAAGTTGATTTACACAGAAAAGCAAGACAAGGCGCTGCCGAAGTAATTTATGGTGCCGGTAAAACAGCACAACAGATTATTGGCATTGTTCACGCTTTGCAAAACGCCGGGCAAAATACAATTTTAATTACCCGTATTGATGAAGAAAAAGCTAAGGCTGTTGCCAGTGAAATTCCTTTTGATTATAGAAAAGACGCAAGAATTGGAATTGTCGGAAGGCTTCCTGCTCCCGACGGAATTGGAACTATTGTAGTTGCAACCGGCGGTACAAGTGATATTCCAGTAGCGGAAGAAGCTGCCCTTACAGCAGAAGCCTTGGGTAATAAAGTTACCAGACTTTATGATGTAGGAGTTGCGGGCCTTCACCGCACCCTCGCCCACATGGACGAGATTATGAGTGCAACTGTAATTATCGCAATTGCAGGAATGGAAGGAGCACTTGCGAGTGTTATCAGTGGACTTGCTGATTGTCCGGTTATTGCGGTTCCTACAAGCGTAGGCTATGGAGCTTCATTCCATGGACTTTCTGCCTTGCTTTCTATGCTGAACTCCTGCGCAAGCGGAGTTTCGGTTGTAAATATTGATAACGGATTTGGAGCAGGATATCAGGCAAGCATGATTAATCATGTGAAGTAACTGTCAGATGCTGAAACAAGTTCAGCATGACAAAAATGAGGTAACTTATGAAAACATTATACCTGGATTTACCAATGGGTGCCGCAGGCGACATGCTCAGTGCAGCCCTTTATGAACTCTTAAACGAGGAAGAACGTAAATCTTTTATAGAAGAAATAAACAATGCTGGAATTCCAGGTGTAAGGGTTACCACAGAAAGCTCTGTAAAATGCGGCATTACTGGAACTCACTTTTCAGTGAAAGTGGATGGTCAGGAAGAAGAAAGTCATGATGCACATGAACACTCGCATGAACATCACCATAATGAAGACCATCATCACCCACATGAACATTCTCACGAGCATCATCATGAAGAAGCTTTTGAGCATGAACATACCCACGACCATGAACATCATCACCATCATACAAGTATGGCAGAAATTGAGAATATCATAAACTCTCTTAAAATCCCGGAAAACGTAAAAGCAGATATAATAGAAGTTTATAAACTTATTGCCGCCGCAGAAAGCAATGCCCACGGAAAGCCTGTAACAGACATTCACTTCCACGAAGTTGGCACAATGGATGCAATTGCAGACATTACTTCAGTTTGTCTTTTATTCAATAAGGTTGGTGCTAAAAGTATTTTTGCATCTGCAATAAATGTAGGCTCAGGTCAAGTTCACTGTGCTCACGGGATTCTTCCGGTTCCTGCCCCTGCAACAGCCTTTATCTTAAAAGACATTCCAATCTACAGTAATCATATAAAAGGAGAGCTTTGCACTCCAACTGGAGCTGCCCTTCTTAAACATTTTATAAATCACTTTGGAACTATGCCGCCAATTAAAATGAACGCAATCGGCTACGGCATGGGTAAAAAAGATTTTGAAGCCGCTAACTGCGTACGCGCAATTCTTGGTGATTCAGATGAAAAACCGGAAACAATTCTTGAATACACCTGCAATCTGGATGATATCAGTGCAGAGAGAATTGGTTTTGCGATGGAACAGTTATTTGCAGCAGGTGCAGTAGAAGCCTACACAATTCCGGTAACAATGAAAAAATCCCGCCCGGGCAACTTGCTTTGTGTAATGTGCCGGGAACGCGACAAACAGAAGATTCTTGAAACTATTTTTAAGCACACAACAACCCTCGGTGTACGCGAAAACATCAGTAACCGATACTTCCTTGAGCGCAGCATCGAAACCGTAAAAACCGAGTTCGGAGACATCCGCATTAAGCGCGCAGAAGGTTATGGAGTAAAACGAGAAAAAATCGAATACGAAGATCTCGCAGCAATTGCACGTAAGACAGGTTTGAGTATTGAAGAAATAGTACAAAAAATCACACAGGAGTAAAAAAGATGGCAGACTTATCGCACAGAAAGGCTGAAGCAAAAGTCCAGCTTAAAGGCTCGGATGGAAAAATACTTGCAAACACAAAGGTTCACATTAATCAGGTGAATCACGAATTTCTTTTTGGCTGCGGAGCCTTTGAAACTCTGCCCTACACAAATGGAACTCCTGATGAACGCATGGAAGACCGCATGAACAAATGGCTCGGACTTTTCAACTATGGAACTCTGCCATTTTACTGGGGAAGCTTTGAACCAGAAGAAGGCTCACCACATACCCAGCAGCTCATGGCTGCCGCTAAATTCCTTAAGAGCAAGGACGTAACTGTAAAAGGTCATCCGTTATGCTGGCACACAGGCTGTGTACCATGGCTCATGAATTATGATAACAAAACAATTTTGCAGAAACAACTCGAACGTATTCACCGCGATGTAGGTAACTTCAAGGGTGTAATTGATATGTGGGATGTTATCAACGAAGTTGTAATCATGCCGATTTATGACAAATACGATAACGCCATCACAAGAATCTGTAAGGAACTTGGCCGCGTAGGACTTGTAAAAAAAGTTTTTGATGCAGCGCAGGAAACAAATCCTGATGGAATCTTCCTTATTAATGACTTTAATCTTTCTACAAACTATGAAATTTTAATTGACGGCTGTCTCAATGCAGGAGCTCCAATCAAGACAATCGGATTGCAATCTCATCAGCATCAGGGTGTATGGAGCTACGAAAAGACAGAAGAGATCTTAAGCCGCTTTGAACACTTTGGACTTCCAATTCATTTTACGGAAAATACAATTGTTGCAGGCCCTCTGGTTGCGCCGGAGATAACAGACCTTCAGGATGCACACTATGATGACGATGCCGCAACTCCAGAGTTTGAACAAAAGCAGGCAGATAACCTCGAAAAGATGTATCGCAATCTTTTTGAAAATCATCCGCTTGTTACAGCAATTACAAACTGGGACTTTGGCGACGGAGCCTGGCTCAACGCACCAAGCGGCGTAATCAGAAAAGACGGTTCGCTTAAACCTTCATACAATACTCTTCACCATCTTATCAAAGAAGAATGGCACACCGAGTATGATGCAACAACAGATGCAGAAGGTTATGTAACAATAAAGGGCTTTAAGGGAAAGTATGAAATTACCGCTGCGGATAATGTAATCACTTACAAATTAACTAACTAACGATAGTAAGTAACAACAAGACTACAAGGCTTTTCGAAAAATAAAAGTCTTGTAGTCTTCATCATCACTACTAAACTGCTCGTAAGTCCCCTCTTCTACAAGTTCGTATCCGTGCTTAACGTACCATTCCCAGTTACATTCAATATCTGTCCAAAGGTAAAGATTTTTATACCCGTCACTTTTAAGGTGAGAGCAAAGTTCATTCAATAAACGGGATCCAGCTCCAGGCTTTCTGCTTACATAAAGAGTGAGCTGAATGTCAGCTTCATTCATTAGAGCCTGAGTTTTTTCATCCATATATTCAATATAGGTTCTGCTCATTTTGGAAGAAGCTCTTAGTTCTTCAGGAAACTTTTTGGATTCCCTTTCATACCATTCAAAAGCTTTGCATACTCCGCCTTTTTTTGTAAAAAAGGCACAGGAACAAAACTCCCCGGCCGATTCATTCTCTGCAAAATCAACAAGTTCATAACGTAAATCATTTTCAAAAATATTATTTCTTACTATATATTCAACATTAAAACGCTTAAAATCAGCATCCCCAACAGGAGGACTCCACAACGGAACAACAACTTCCAGAATATGTGGAATATTATTCATTTCAAATGGCAAAATCTTCGAGTTCATTTTTCTTTCCCTGATAACTATCCTACACATTCGGCATTTTATGGTCAATTAATAAATTGTACAAAATAATATTTATAACGATTTATTAATTGACGATTAAAATATTGTTAATTAAATTTTAAGTAGTTAGAGAGTATTAACAATTCAGGAATGAAATATGAATATTATTGAGAACAAAACTTTTGATGAAGAACGTGCACTTTATGCCATCAGCGATGCCTCTGTAAAAAACTGCCGCTTTGACGGACCTGCAGACGGTGAATCTGCAATGAAGGAAGCACACGACATCAAAGTAGAAAACAGTTATTTTAATCTACGTTACCCGTTCTGGCATGTAGAAAATGCAGAAATCTCAAATTGTAATATGACAGAAAACTGCCGTGCTGCCCTCTGGTATGACAAGAAAATAACAATTGATGGATCAAGACTTGGTGGAATTAAAGCTCTCCGTGAATGTGAAAATATTACTCTCAAAAACAGCAGCGTGAATTCACCGGAGTTTATCTGGAAATGTAAGGGACTCACAATTGAAAACGTAAATATTGAGCAGTCTGAATATCCTTTCTTTGAAGTAAAAGATTCAAAAATCACAAAACTAAAAATGAAAGGAAAATATTCATTCCAGTATAATGAAAATATTGAAATTACAGATTCCGAACTGGACACAAAAGATGCCTTCTGGCACACCAAAAATGTTACAGTCCGCGACAGCGTAATTAAGAGCGAATACCTTGGCTGGTATTCTGAAAACCTTAAGCTTGTGAACTGTAAGATTATTGGAACTCAGCCCTTCTGTTACTGCAAAAACTTGATTCTCGAAAACTGCACAATGGAAGGCTGTGACCTTTCCTTTGAGCGAAGCACAGTAAATGCCACAATCAATGGAAAAATAGACAGCGTAAAAAATCCGCTTGGTGGTAAAATTGTGGCAGATGAAATCGGTGAAATAATTAAGGAGCGCGAATTGCTTGAACAGCTGGCTGAATTCAGTGAGACAGAAATTGTAAGCTAGCCCCCTATTTTCACACTTTCTATTCTATGGTAATATACACGAATTATGGATTTGATTAAGAAGCTTGATGAATGCGAAAAACGCTTTAAGGAAGTAAGCGACCTTGTTATGGATCCAAACCTCGTAAAGGACCCTAAGAAGTACAAGGACACAATGCGCGAGCACGGATATTTGACTGAATTGTGCGCGCTTTATGATGAGTACAAGAAAGTTCTCCAGGGCATTACAGATGCAAAAGAAATGATTACTAACGAAGACGACGCTGATATGCGCGAGATGGCCCGCGAAGAACTTAAGGAACTGGAAGAAAAACAGCCTAAACTCGAGGAAGATATTAAACTTAAACTTGTTCCGCCTGATCCTCTTGATGAGAAGAACATTATTCTTGAAATCCGTTCAGCTGCCGGTGGTGATGAGGCTTCCCTCTTCGTACGTGACCTTTGGGAAATGTACACTCACCTTGCAGAACGCAAGGGCTGGAAAACTGAAACAATGGAAGCTCAGGAAACTGAAGTTGGTGGTTTCAACAAAATCGTAACTTCTATCAGCGGTAAATTTGTTTACGGAACTTTGCGCTGGGAATCTGGTGTTCACCGCGTTCAGCGTGTTCCTGCTACAGAAAGCCAGGGCCGTCTGCAGACTTCTACTGCAACTGTTGCCGTTCTTCCTGAAGCAGAAGAAACTGAAATTGAAATTAAACCGGGCGACGTTCGCGTTGACGTAATGCGTGCCGGTGGACCTGGCGGACAGTGTGTAAACACAACAGACTCTGCCGTTCGTCTTACTCATATTCCAACTGGTCTTGTTGTTATTCAGCAGGATGAAAAGTCACAGATTAAAAATAAGGAAAAGGCATTCCGCGTACTCCGTGCCCGCCTCTTTGACCTTGAAGAAAGCAAGAAGCAGGAAGAGCGTGCTGCGGCTCGTTCAAGCATGGTCGGTTCTGGTGCCCGCTCTGAAAAAATCCGTACTTACAACTTCCCTCAGGACCGCGTAACAGACCACCGCATCAACTACTCGGCTCACAATCTTCCATCTTTCATGATGGGCGAAATGGACGATATGTTAGACGCTCTTAACGTTTACGCTAAGGAAGAGCAGCTTAAGTCAGATATTACTGAGTTATAATTTTGACACTACAAAATTTAAAATCACAAATAATAAAAGAACTTTCGCAGACTTCGCCAAGCGCAAAACTGGATGCGGAAGTTCTTTTATCATATAGTCTCGGATTTTCAAAAACTGAACTTTTATTAAAACGCGACTATGAAGTTCCAGCTGAAAAAGAAGCCTGGCTCAACGACGCAATTACCCGCCGCGCTGCCGGTCTCCCAATCGCCTACATCACAGGTCACAAAGAATTCTACGGCTACGACTTCATTGTTTCACCAGCAGTTCTCATTCCAAAACCCGACACAGAAATTTTAGTAGAACGCGCAGTCGACGTCATCTTAGCAAAAATTGACGCACGCCCAGACTCGCTTCTTACCGTCTGCGACATGTGCACCGGCAGCGGCTGCATAGCACTCGCCGTGGCTAAGACCCTGCTCGAAGACGAACGGGTTCCCCCGGAACAGCTGCCCAAGTTCACACTCGCCGACATCTCCGAACCCGCCTTAGACATTGCCCGCCGCAACGCACAGGCTCTGCTCGCCCCGCACGGCACAATCGTTACTTCACGCTTTACTTTTGTACGAACTAACCTCTTTGACGCAATTTCCGAAGCTATCAAATTCGATGTGATTCTTTCTAATCCGCCCTACATTCCGCACACAATGGTGGATGAACTCTTACTCGACGGCCGCAGCGAACCGCGCCTGGCACTCGACGGCGACATAACACTTACCGGCGACCGCGCCCTAACTCAAAGCGGCAGCCCCGCAAACGACGGTCTTGAAATTATCCGTAACCTGATTCCACAGGCCGATGCACATCTTGCGCCATACGGCACAATTCTCATGGAAACCGGTGAATACAATGCAGAAAAAACAGCAGAGCTGGCTCGCAAGGCCGGGTTCCTGCCAAGCATTCACCGCGACCTCGAAGACCAGCTCCGCGTTGTTGAGATGAACTAGATTGTCCGGTCAAGCCGGACAATGACAAGTCTATTTAATACTCCAGTTAAGCAGCTCCACCCCTTCCGGCAAAACAATGTACAAATCATGCAGGCCGCTCACACCGTTTAAGGCTCCATTCACGCTGCCTGATTTATCAGCCTTAGCCTCACAAATCTCGCTTCCGTTTCCGCCAAAACTATCAATCAAAAGTTTAATTGATTTTCCAGCAGCAACTGCACCTTCAGCTTCAAAAGCCTTTTCGCTGCCTGTAAACTGAACACCCTTAATGCAAACATAAGCACCGTCTTTTACAGAAACTAAGGTCTGCTTTGTTGTTACAGCCACATTGCGGGAAGCAGCAAATGTTGCAGCAGGAACAATTCCACCAAGTCCAAACGGATTCAACTGTTCTACACCTTTCTTTGTTACCTTCTGGATAGGAAGACTTCCATCTGCATTTACAGCAAAGTCATTAATGAATACACAACGATAGCCGCCCTTTTCGCAGCCAACCATCTTTTCCAATGTCTGTGTATGGTAAGCGATATACCACTTTCCACGGAAACTGAAAATCCAGTGATGGTTATTTCCCCATGGACCAAAATATTTTCCAGGATTTTCGAGAGTATATCCCTTGTATTCAAAAGGTCCCAATGGATTTTTAGAAGTCATATATCCAATTACTGCTACAGGCATTTTATTTGGATCCTTAGAATCTTTTCTGTCCTGCCAGTTTGTACAGTATGTGTAATACCAGGTATCGCCAATCTTATTAATTCCGGAATCTTCAAAAAGGAATGGAGCATCAATTACCTGTGGCTCGCCTTCAATATGAACCATATCATCAGCCAAAGCTACGCAGCGGGCATTCATAGGATGCTCGTAAGTTTCAGGATTATGCCCGCCACCAAAATAAAGGTAGCCCTTACCATCAGAATCAACAATTACAGCAGGATCAAACAACCAGTTGATTTTTGCACAGGTTGGTGTACTGCGTGAAATCAAAGGTGCCTTAATAGGATCTACGAATGGACCTACAGGAGAATCTCCTTCAAGAACACCAATTCCGTTTCCGCTGTCTGCAAAGTAAATGAAGAACTTATCCTTTCCATTAATATTCTTCCAGCAAACTGCAGGTGCCCAGGAATTGCTTGCCCACAAAGCAGGACCCTTCAAATCATTTTTTCCAGCAACCTTGATTTCGCCACAATCTGTCCAGTTCACCATATCCTTAGTAGAGAACACATTGAGGGAAGTAATCTTATTGTATCCGTTATCAATTTTGCCCTTAGTGAATTCCAGCTGCTGCATATCATTTGTAGAATAAACATATAGAGTATCCTTATATTCCAGAACAGCAGGGTCAGCACCATATTTATGAGCCATAATCGGATTGTTTTCTCCAGGCATTTTAAAAGCTTTTTCTGCCATCAGCTTCTGCATTTCACTAACTGCTGTTGCTACACTTTCTGCTGCCTTTACCTCATTCTTTTCCGAAGCCATTTTCTTTTTTCCTCCAAAACTACTAAATAACACCATAGCCGCAAGTATAATTGCAGCTACAATAACTCTTGAATATTTCATAGTTTCATTATAAAGTTTATTCCAATAAATGTAAAACGTTTAACCAAAAGATAAGGAATTCCTATGAAAAAAACACTTCTAGCTATAACACTTATAGCTTCTACACTTCTAATTTCATGTAAGAAAAAAAATGAATCACCTTTTGAAGCAAGCCCAATCGCAAAGGCCATAAAACTCGAAACTCAAACAATCACAAAAGAACAGCTTGACCGTATTCCAGAAGCCTACCGTGTAATGGTAAAGGACGGCGGCACAATTGAACATATCACTTACAAATCAAAAAATTACTATGGAGATGGTGCAGAAAACGAAAAGAAAGCAAACGTCTATCTTCCGGCCGGCTACGATAAATCAGATACATCAAAAAAATACAAGGTACTTTATCTGATGCACGGAATTGGTGGCGACGAAAATGAATGGGGAATGAAGGATGACCAGTCTCTCGTAAAAAAGATGATGGATAACCTGGCCATAAAAGGTGACATTGAACCATTTATCATTGTTACTCCAAACGGCCGTTCCGGTTCAGATCCTGATCCAAGCAAAACTTATATGGCCTTTTACAAATTCGGTCAGGAACTCCGTAACGACCTCATTCCTTATATGGATTCTCACTATAACACTGTTGCAGACCGCGATCATCGCGCTATGGCAGGACTTTCAATGGGCGGTATGCAGACAATCAATATCGGTATCTGTGAATGCCTGGACCTCTTCAGTTATTTTGGAGCTTTCTCTGCAGCCCCAACATCTTATGAAGCAGCTAAAGTTGCCGCGACTATTAAGAGCAAGCCGGAGTTTCCGGTAAACTATTTTTACAACATCTGTGGCACAGAGGATTCAATTGCCTATGGTGCACATGCTGCCGCCGCAAAACTTTTACCACGTCTCTGCCCTGCCCTGGAAGAAGATAAAAACTTCCGCTGGCAGGAACAGCGCGGAAATCACGACTTTGGAATCTGGAATCTTGGATTTTATAATTTTGCAAAAGTATTTGGAGGAAAATAATGAAAAAACAAATCTTTAATCCATACATGCCATCATGGGAACATGTTCCTGATGGAGAACCACACGTATTCGGCGACCGCGTTTATGTTTACGGTTCGCACGACTTTTTCAACGGCTGGGTATTCTGTCAGGGAGACTATGTATGCTACTCTGCTCCAGTAACTGATTTAACAGACTGGCGTTATGAAGGAGTAATCTATCCTAAAACGTCTGAAGAAATGAATGCAGACGGACACATGTGTCTTTATGCACCAGACGTTACACAAGGCCCGGATGGACGTTATTACCTCTACTACGTTTACGACAAAGTTGGCTTTGTTTCAGTTGCTGTCTGCGATACACCGGCCGGAAAATATAAGTTCTACGGTCATGTCCACTACAAGGACGGAACAAGACTTGGAGACCGCAAGGGCGATATGCCTCAGTTTGACCCGGGTGTTCTTACAGAAGGAAACCGCACTTACCTTTATACAGGTTTCTGTGGAAATCATATGAAAGACAGAATCGGTGCTATGGCCACAGTCCTTGGACCAGATATGCTTACAATCGAAGAAGAGCCAGTTATCATCGCTCCTGGTGACTGCTATACTGATGTTACAGCACCTGTTCCAACAGACTGCCCTTACCCACAGGACTCAATTGAAAACTGGAAGGGCTATAAAGACCACGCTTTCTTCGAAGCCCCATCTATCAGAAAGATTGGAGACACTTACTACTTTGTTTTCTCTTCTCAGGTAATGCACGAGCTTTGTTATGCAACAAGTAAAAATCCAACTAAGGGCTTTAAGTATCAGGGAGTCATTGTAAGTAATGTTGATATGCATATTGATTCATATAAACCAGCTGATATGCCAGCTTGCTTTGGTGCAAATAACCACGGTGGCTTTGAACTGATTAACGGCCAGTACTACATCTTCTATCACCGTCACACAAACGGAAACTGGTTCAACCGCCAGGGCTGTGCAGAAAAAATGGAAGTCCTGCCGGATGGTACAATTCCACAGGTTCAGATTACTTCCTGCGGTCTCAATGGTGGCCCGCTTGAAGGTAAAGGTGAATATCCTGCTTACATTGCCTGCAATATCTTTAATCCAGATGAAAAAAAATGGATTGTTGATGTGAAGCATCCTTGCATTACACAGGATGGAAAAGACGGCGATCAGGAAATCGGTTATGTTACAAACATGCAGAACGGTTATACACTTGGTTTTAAATTCTTTGACTTTAAGGATGTAAAAAAGATTTCGATTGCAACACGTGGCTATGTTTACGGTAAGTACGAAGTTCGCACAAAGTGGGACGGCCCTGTTTTAGCAGAAATCTCAGCAGGCTGCTCTAACATCTGGGAAACAAACAGCGCAGACATCAAGATTCCAGATGGAGTTGGTGAATTGTACTTTAAGTTCGTAGGCGGCGGCACCCACCAGTTCAAAGGATTCATACTAGAATAGAATGGCTGTCACCCCGAACTTAGGGAGCGACGGCTGCACGCCGTAAAAATGCTCCAGTGGAGCATTTTTAGCGAGTCTCCGAGCAGCTGTGCTGCGAAGGTGCAGGGGTCTGATAAAGACTGAAACAAGTTCAGCATGACATTTTGTTCTCATCTTTCCGTCAACTTTTTTCTCTTCTTCTGATATTGCTTCGGCGTGCACTTCATGTATTCACGGAATTTTCTAGAAAAATACTGAATATTATTGAAGCCGTTCGCCGTTGCAATTTCTGTAATATTATTGCTGGTGTAAATCAAATCAAGACATGCCTTCTCTATTCTGTATTTATTGATATATTCAGAAACATTCATACCAGTACTTTCTTTGAACAAGCGGATAAAGTGACTCTTACTGTAATTTGTGAGTGCAAGAAGAGATTTTAAGCTAAGGTTCTCACTATAGTTTTCACGAATGTAATGAAGGGCATTATCAATAGCTGAAAGACTGCGGCCTTCTATTCCAGATAACTGAGAATATTTTTCATACTGTCCGCTTTCCACAGCATACGAAATGACGTCCAGAAGCATGGAACGCAAAACCAGTTCATATCCATCAGATTCTTTTCCCATTTCATCAATTTTTCGAAATCTCAAAACCAGTTCCGGGGGCATCTTCAAAAAACGGCATAATCTGATTCCTTCAAAAAATGTTCTGCAGGCATCATCAGGACTTCCTAAAGCAGCAGAATCAAAAAGAATTCTATAACAACGGAAAGCCCCTCCTACAGTTTCCTGGCGGAAAAATCTTTCTTCAAAGGAATTAATAAAAATAATGTCGCCTCTTTGGATCATTGAAACAGAATTTCCAAAGTACAAAACTCCACTGCCACTTTCGACATATAGAATTTCATTTTCAATCAGCCTCTGCGGCTCTTCTGCGTAGCTATCCTGCGAAAAAAAACGAACGGCAACCGGTTGCCGTCCAATCAGCTCATTTTTCTCCATAGGGGTATTCTATTATGAAAAAAGGCAAAATTCAATGCAAAATGAGACTATTTTATAAATATTATGATACTTTAAGTGTTTTTTTCGCAAAATAACGGTTTTATCATATTATAAAAACGTTTTACCATGTTTTTTACTAAAAGTTTATAAATGGAGGACTTTTATGAAAAAAATTATGTTAGTTGCTGCAGCTGCAGTACTGGCATTGAGCCTGGCGGGATGTAGCAAAGGCGGAGCTTCTGGAAAGAAGGACGCTATGAACATCTCTATCTTTACAATTCAGCAGCGTGAACAGCCACCTGCTGACAACAAAGCTTACAAATGGATTGAAGAGAAATTCGGTGTAACATTCTCTTGGGATATCCTCGTAGGCGACAAAGACCAGAAGATTGGTGTACTTATCGCTTCTGGTGACCTTCCTGATCTCGTAGAAGTAGACTCAGAGAAGTTCCAGGGTGCTGGTTGTCTTCGCGACCTTAAGCCACTCGTAGAAAAATACGGTCCAAACCTGATGAAACACTATTCATCAGCTTGGAAGAAAATGATTGACCAGGATTCTGAAAAAGATGCTTCTGGAAAAATCACAAAAGAGCACATCTACTCTCTTCCTAACTATGGTGTAATCGATGGTATCCCATCTGATACATATTACAACCAGAACGGATGGTGGATCCAGAAAGCAGTTCTTAAGGAATTCGGATATCCAACAATCAAGACTATTGATCAGTACTTCGACCTTCTCGAAGCTTACTACAAGAAATATCCAACAATTGATGGAATGCCAACAATTCCATTCAATATCATCACAGCTGACTGGGAAGCATTTGACCTCTGGAACCCACCTAACTTCTTGGCTGGTTATCCAAACGATGGTAACGGACACGTTACTCTCGAAAATGGAAAATATGTTTACACAGACAACTTCGTTGATGACAACGCTCACAGATGGTTCAAACTCGCTAACGGATACTTCCAGCGTGGTTTGATCGATCCAGCTTCATTCACAGACAACCGTGACCAGTACTATGCAAAGATTGCACAGGGCCGTGTACTCGGTATGTTCATTCAGGGATGGCAGTTCATGGGTGAACCAGAACAGACACTCTGGACAGCTGGAAAAGATGAAAGAACTTATGCTCCACTTCCATTGACATTTGATGAATCAATTAAGCCTCACTACCGTGACCAGTCACTTCCTAACCTCCAGAGAGGTTATGGTATCACTGTAAAGTGTCCAGAAGACAAGGCTATCAAGATCATCCAGTTCATGGATAAGATGATTGAAGAAGAAAACCAGAAAGTACTCTACTGGGGATTCCAGGGAGAAGACTACATGGTTGATGCTAGCGGACGTCCATATCGTACAGACGAGCAGCGCGCTAACCAGAGAGATCCAAACTGGATCCAGAAGAACCGCGCTACACTCTGGACAGAAGAAGCTCCAAAACTTGAAGGAACAATGCCATCTGGATATACACGTAACATGGATGACCTCGCTTGGGAATATGAACTTTCTCAGAAGCAGGTTGATATCGACCTTTGGAAGGCTTACGGTGTAGGTTCATATGCTGAATTCATCGATGCTAACCCACCAAAGAATGCTGGTTGGTACCCAATGTGGCAGTGTAACCCATCTGCTGAAAAGGGTGGATTCGAAGAAGAAGCAGCAGTTGCTATGACTGGATTCGAAACAGTACAGCGCAAGTATCTCCCAGCTATGATCATGGGAAAACCAGAAGACTTCGAAAAGACATGGGCTGAATACAGCGCATTGCTCAAGCCACTTACAGAAACATACAACAAGTTCATGCAGCAGCAGCTTGATAACCGTGTAGCTACATTCGGTGGTTTCCAGGACTAATTAAGTTCTGACACTTTGTGTCATACTTAATCAGTGATAGCGGGATGTAAAAATCCTGCTATCAAAAAAGTCCACGATGGATTTCGTGGACTTTTTTTTACGAAATTTTTATTGTCGACTTAACCCGACAATTAATATATTTAGACGGGTGTTTTTATGAAAAGTAAAAAAGCTGCTGTATCTGCAGACATGAAAGCTGCGGATCTTGCAAACAAAAAAAGTAAATGGAAGCTTTTAGGTAAGCAGAAAGTGCTTATTTTAATGTCAGTTCCATTCGTTCTTTACATTATCCTATTCAGATATGTCCCACTTTGGGGTTGGACAATGGCTTTCCAGGACTATAAGCCATATAAGACTTTTTCTCAGCAAGACTGGGTTGGAATGAAATGGTTTATCCAGTTGTTTAAGGAAAAAGAATTCCTTCTTTCTTTGAGAAATACTGTAGGCATGAGCCTTATCAGTACTGCTCTCGGATATATTACCGCAATTTTGATTGCTATCTTCTTAAATGAAGTTCGATATATCGGTGTTAAGAGATTTGTACAGACTGTATCTTATCTCCCACACTTCCTTTCCTGGGTTATCGTTACAGGTCTCGTTGCTAACGTACTTGTAGGTGATAAAACTGGTATCTTAAACGGAATATTATTAAAGCTGCGTCTTGTAAAAGAACCTGTTCAGTGGCTTGCAATTCAAAAATACTTCTGGCACATCATTGGTTGGACCTATGTATGGAAGGAAGTTGGTTGGAACACAATCGTATACCTTGGAGCAATGACTGCTATTGATCCTTGTTTGTACGAAGCTGCTCAGATTGATGGTTGTGGACGTCTCCGCAAAATCTGGCACATTACCCTTCCAGGAATCAAGCCTACAATCATCATTATGATGATTATGTCTGCCGGACACATTCTTGATGCAAACTTTGAAATGCCATACTTGTTACAGAACGGTATGATTCAGGATGTAGCAGAAACAATTGATATTTATGTATTGAAATACGGTTTCAAGCTGTCTCGTTACGGTCTTGCTACTGCTGCCGGCATCTTTAAGAATGTCGTTAATATTTTGCTTCTTGTTATTGCAAATGGTATTGCTAAGAAGAGCGGTGAGGAGCGTTTGATATAATGGACAAGAAAAATCAGTATTATACTGCCCGCAGGCAGACTTTAATTAGTAATGTAATTTTTGATATTATCATCTACCTTGTACTTGCTTTCGTAGTTGTTGCAACTGTATATCCTTTCTGGAACACAATTGCTATTTCTTTCAACGATGGTTTGGACTCATTAACTGGTGGAATTAAGCTTCTTCCTCGTAAGTGGACTCTTCAGAACTATACAAATCTTTTCCAGACTCCACGTATCTTCCAGGCTGGAATTATTTCTGTTACCCGTACAGTTCTCCAGACTGTTTTGAGCGTATTCTGTACTTGTATTCTTGCATACGCGTTGAGCCGCAAAGAATTCGTTCTCAGAAAACCACTTACAACTATTCTTGTAATTTCTATGTATGTTAATGCAGGTTTGATTCCTGGATACATGCTTATTAAGAATCTTCACCTTCTTGGAAAATATTCCGTTTATATTATTCCTTGTCTTGTAGATATCTTTAACTTTATCCTTGTAAGAACCTACATCAATGGATTGCCAGACAGCTTTGTTGAATCTGCACGTATCGACGGTGCTAATGAATTCAGAATCTTCCTTCAGATTATCATGCCATTGATTGTTCCTTCTGTTGCGATGGTTTCTTTGTTCACTGCCGTTGGTGCATGGAACAGCTGGTTCGATACATACCTCTACTGCTCTAACAAGCCTAAGCTTCATTCTTTGCAGTATGTATTGATGTCATTCCTTCAGGCAAGCCAGAATCAGAGTTCTAACGCAAACGATGCCGGTGCTATGGCTCTTGCAGCTAGCTCTGGTGCTTCTACATCAATGGTAACACCTATCAGTATTCGTTCTTCAATTACTGTAGTTGCTACATTGCCAATTCTCGTAGTATATCCATTTGTACAGAAATACTTCGTAGTTGGTATGACAATTGGTGGTGTTAAGGAATAATTCACCGTCTTGAAAAAAAGGGACCTTCCAGGTCCCTTTTTTTATTTCCCGAATGGGGGCTCATTGCCGCCCCCATTACCCCCCGCTAATAGGAAATTGCGCTGTCGCGCAATAGATAAGAGTATGCTAAGAATCGTAAAAACAAAACTCGGCACCGTAGAAGGCATTCCTGCCGCTGATCCACGTATTACAGCCTTCAAATCTGTTCCATTTGCAAAACCACCTGTAGGAGATTTACGTTTTGCACCACCTCAGCCCGCAGAACCTTGGGAAGGTGTTCGCCAGTGTTATAAGTTTCCTCCAATTCCTGTACAGCCCTCCCCTAATCGTAATCCTCCACCAGAGGATGTATATTCAAGAGAATGGTCTGTAGACCCAGATATTCATGTAAGTGAAGATTGTCTTTATCTGAATATCTGGACACCTGCAAAAACCGGCAATGAAAAACTTCCTGTATATTTCTGGATTTTTGGTGGTGGCTGGCAGGTTGGTCACACTGCAGAAATGGAGTTCGATGGTGAACGCATTGCACGCCGTGGAATTGTAGTAGTGACTGTAAATTATCGAGTAAATCTTTTTGGATTTACCTGTCATCCGGAATTGACAAAAGAATATCCTGATGCTCCAACAAATGCAGGACTTCAGGATCAGCAGGCAGGCTTAAAATGGGTTTATGAAAATATTGAAGCCTTTGGTGGTGATAAAGAGAATATCACAATCGGAGGACAGTCTGCAGGCGGTGGAAGTGTTCTTTTCCATATTGGAAATCCAGACAGCCGTAAATACTTTAAGCGCGCTGTTGTAGAGAGCGGACTTTTCTTAAATCCTTATGTTGATTTATTCCCTAACCGTCCTATATCTCAAACAGAAAAGATTGGTGAAGAGTTTTTTAAGTTCTGTGGCTGTAACTCACTTGCAGAAATGAGAAAACTTTCTACAGAAGAGCTTCGCCAGAAATGGGGAGAATGGGGTGGCTTCCAGAAATCAGTTGAAAGCTGGATTCCTACCTGGGACAATAAGTTTAACCGCGGAAACATTCTTGATCTTGTAAAAGATGGAAAATGTACCCCAGTTCCAGTTCTTACAGGCTTTACTACTGATGAATTTGTAGCAAACGGAATAAACACAGTTGAACTTGGAATCAGAAAGCTGCAAAAACTCGAAGACGAAAAGAACATAAACAATAAGAATTACTTCTACAAGTTTGATGTTCCAATTCCTGGCTGGGATCATCCGGGTAAATTCCATTCAGTTGATTTGTGGTTCTTCTTTGAAACCTTAGCAAAATGCTGGAGACCATTCACAGGAGTTCACTACGATGTAGCCCGCCAGATTTGTGATTACCTCTGTAATTTCATAAAATGCGGTGATCCGAATGGAAAAGATTTGAATGGACAGCCCCTACCTCACTGGGAACCATTTGAATTTGAAAAAGAAAACTTTATGGAATTCACCACCGGCTGCGCACAAAATCGTATACCGGTAAGTGATGAAATGAAGAAATATTTGTAATAAAATGAACTGTCATTGTCCGGCTTGCCCGGACAATAACAAAAATTTAAAGATTTTCACCGTTAGTTTCAATCACTTCTTTATACCAGTATGCAGAATCTTTTGGCACACGGGCAAGTGTTTTGTAATCGCAGAAAATCATACCAAATCGAGGATTGTATCCCTTAGCCCATTCAAAGTTATCCATGAACGACCACTGGAAGTAACCACGAACATCACAACCTGCCTCTGCTGCAGTCTTTAGACCACGCAAGTATCTCTGCAAGAAGTCAATTCGGTTAGGATCATGAACTTTACCATCGAGACTAATCCAGTCGTGACAAGAAAGTCCGTTTTCTGTGATGTAAATTGGAAGGTTATAGCGTTTTGTAAAATGCTTAACACCCCATTCAAGACCTGCATCATAAGTATCCCAGCCGATTTCTGTATGTGGAGTTCCACGGAATCTTTCGTATTCACCAACATACTTAGCCTGATAGATATTCAAACCGATGAAATCAATTTTCTGGCTAATCAGTTTCATATCTTCTTCTGTGAATGCAGGGAACATATCTCCAGCAGCCTTTACGAGTTCTTCCGGATATTTTCCAAAAATAATTGGATCTGCCCAATATGAATCCATCCAGTAGAAAGGACCAAGCGGACAAGAAAAATATGAATCATAAGCATTCTGTTCATCAGCTTTTGAAACAGGAATTGCTGGCATAGTTGCAAGTGTAATTCCAACTTCTGCATCCGGTACAAGACTTCTCAAAACCTTTACTGCCCTTCCATGTGCAAGATGTACATTATGGCCAATATGAAGCAAATCTCTTGTACTCATCTGGAATCCAGGAGCATGAGAGCCCTGCGCATAACCACAGCCAACAAAAACAGAAGGCTCATTAAAAGTAATAAAATGCTTTACTCTGTCGCCAAGTTTTTTTGCAATTGCAGTAGTATATTCTTCAAACCAGAGCGGACTTTCTGGATTAAGCCAGCCACCCTTTTGATGGAGGCAATAAGGCAAATCCCAATGATACAATGTTACAAAAGGTGTAATGTTATATTTCAAAAGTTCATCTACAAGGTCACTGTAGAATTCAAGTCCTTTTTCATTAACCTTACCAGTTCCATCAGGAAGTATACGAGTCCAGGCAATTGAAAAACGATATGCCTTAAGCCCCATTTCGGCCATCAATTTTACATCTTCTTTATAACGATGATAATGATCGCAGGCGATATCTCCGTTTGAATTATCTTCTATTTTTCCACCACGATGACAAAAATCATCCCAGATAGAAAGAGATTTTCCATCCTCATTCCAGGCACCTTCAATCTGAAAAGAAGCTGTAGCGGCACCCCAGGCAAAATCTTTTCTAAAGCCCATTATTTTATCTCCTCATTAATTGCTTTAATGATTTCAGGGAAATACCATTTCTGAGTTCTGCGGTTATAATACCCATAGTGTTCACTATATTCACTTCCTTCTACTTCCCAAACACCATTATCCCAGAGGAAACAAGGCATTCCGTAAACACGTGACTCTTTTATAAAATCATGGAACCATGCAATACGGTCTTCCAGATTATTTTTGTTTGTAGCCCCATATTCACCGATATAAACTGCATAACCATTAGCAATAAAATGATCATTAAGTTTTTTGAACATAGAAGTGAATTCTTTTTTTACAGAATCAGAGTATTTAGTAATTCCAGGTGATTCCATTGCAAAATTATAAGGTGTGTACATATGAACTGAAACAATAAGTCGGTCCTTACTTCCATCATAATCTTCCGGCATCTTAAAAGTACGTGCAAGAGCAGATTCTGGAGAAGCCTGCAATGAAGGAACTGCAACAAGACGCTTCTTATTATTTCCACCGCTGGCACGAATTACATCAAGAATATTCTGAGTAAGCTTGTTCAGATTAGCCATTGCTCTGATTGATTTTGGCGAAGTTGCATTGTAGTACCATTCTTCGCTTGTTCCAATAAGACGTGGCTCATTCAAAACTTCAAAAACAAGATGTTCGTCATATCCGTTATTAAATGCGAGTGCAATCTGTGCCCAGATATTGCAAACAAAGTCTGCAGAATTTTCGTAGTTTTCATCTGTTGGATAGAAACCTTCGCGAGCAGGCATCTTTGCATTTTTACCATAGTTATCATGATGAATATTAATTACAACATACATGCCGTCTTCTATTGCCCAGTCTACAACTTCTTTAACACGTTTCATCCAGGCATTCTGAATAGTGTAATTACTATCCATAATATGATGGCCCCATGAAACCGGGATACGGATTGTTTTGATTCCGGAAGCAGCAAGGCCATCTATCATAGCCTTTGTTGTTTTTGGCTGTCCCCAACTTACTTCTGATTCAAGACTTTTTCCTCCACCAGTCGCATCAAAAGTGTTTCCAAGGTTCCAGCCGGTTGTCATATCACGAACGATATCTATCGCCTTGCGTTCATTAAAAGGCTTATTGCCATTATCCACAACTGCATTGTCTCGATTGAATTTAATGCGCTCAACTGCTGGTATGTTTGTTTCCTCTGCAGCAGGAGCTTCTTCTTTCTTAGACTCTGCTTTTTCCTTAGGCTTATCTGTGGTCTGTGCCTTCATAAAGGCCTGAGCCATCGGATTTTGAGCCTCATTTGTTTTTACCGTATTGTTCTTTTTACATGAAGAAAAAGCAACAACCATAAATATGACTGAAGCTATCAGCCATATTCCTTTGTTAAAAAAAATCTTCATATTCCTACCTCAAGATTAATATTAGCAAGAATATGAAGATTTTGACAGTCAGATATTTCTCTTATAAAGCCTAAGATCGAAACTCCGTTAAAAAACGAGCCGTCAGGGTCGTTTTAGGATTATCGAAAGATTGGCTCAGAGGCAAGCTGTGCTTGCCGACTTATCTACTAAGTTTACGATATACAGTACGTTTTGGAACTCCGGCGTCTTCACCGAATTCCTTGAGCTTCCATTCTGCGTATTCAGACCAGTTTCCTTCAAAGAAGCGAACTTCTGAATTGTTTTCGAATGCAAGAATATGTGTACAGATACGGTCAAGGAACCAGCGGTCATGGCTTACTACAAGGGCACATCCTGCAAAGTCTTCAAGTGCTTCTTCAAGGGCGCGAACTGTTTCTACGTCCAAGTCGTTTGTAGGTTCGTCGAACAAAAGTACGTTTCCGCTTTCCTTGAGCATCATACCAAGATTAAGGCGGTTGCGCTCACCACCTGAAAGCACGCTTACCTTTTTATTCTGATCTGGACCAGCAAAGTTGAACCAGCCGCAGTATGCATGTGCATTTACTTCGCGAACACCACCTTCGAGTGCTCTACCCTTTTCGTCTACGGCACCGAGTTTTACGAGGTCTCCGCCACCTCCGAGTGTTTCGTATACAGTCTTGTTCATATCAAGGCCACTACGCATCTGATCTACGTATACAAGTTTTACAGTCTGACCAACTTTAATTGTTCCTGAATCTGGCTTTTCTCCACCTTCAAGACCTGCTGCATCAACAATCATCTTAAAGAGAGTTGTTTTACCAGCACCGTTAGGTCCAACAATTCCGACAATTGCTCCGGCAGGAATATGAACGTTCAAGTTTTCGAACAAGAGCTTGTCGCCGAAAGACTTTGTAAGATTTTCAATATCAATTACCTGGCCGCCCAGACGTGGACCAGCAGGAATAGAAATCTGTGTATCTTTAAGCTGCTTTTTGCTTTCCTGAGCCATAAGCTCGTTATAGCGTGTGATGTGTTCCTTGTGTTTTGCCTGGCGTCCTTTAGCACCCATGTGAATCCAATCCAACTCGCGCTGAATTTCTTTCTGTCGGGCAGATTCATTTTTATTTTCCTGGGCAAGGCGGGCATTTTTCTGTTCAAGCCAGCTTGAGTAGTTCCCCTTGAATGGATAGCCTTCACCGCGGTCAAGCTCGAGAATCCAGCCGGCAACCTGATCAAGGAAGTAGCGGTCGTGGGTTACGGCGATTACTGTTCCAGGATAGTCATGAAGATGTTTTTCAAGCCATGCTACAGTTTCTGCATCAAGGTGGTTTGTAGGTTCGTCGAGGAGGAGAATATCTGGCTTCTGAAGAAGAAGACGGCAGAGAGCAACACGGCGGCGCTCACCTCCAGAAAGTACATCTACAACCTGATCAGCAGGAGGACAACGGAGAGCGTCCATAGCAAGCTCAAGATTGTTATCAAGGTTCCATGCATCGAGGGCATCAAGCTTTTCCTGAACCTCACCCTGACGGGCACAAAGCTTATCAAAATCTGCATCCGGGTCACCGAAGGCTTCGTTGATTTTATCAAATTCTGCAAGAAGGTCTGTAATTGGTTTTACACCTTCCTTTACAATTTCCATTACAGTTTTACCTGCTTCAAGTTCTGGTTCCTGCTCGAGATAACCAATTGTGTATCCAGGTGCAAGAGAAGTCTCACCGGCGAAATCTGTATCCTTTCCAGCAAGAATCTTAAAAAGAGAAGATTTACCAGAACCGTTAGGTCCAACTACTCCGATTTTCGCACCATAGTAATATGAAATACTGATATCTTTAAGGACAACTTTAGTTCCGTATGAACGGGTAACTCTATCCATAGTATAAATGATTTTTTTGTCGTCGAATGTCTTTGCCATAGTGCGGTCTCCTTGTTTTAGTTCCTCATTTTTCAATTTGATTTTAATGGATATTTTAAAATGAAACAACACAACTACAAGCCTGCAGTTGTGTGTTAATGCTATAACTCTAAATCCAGAACGGTAGCTTCAGTTGCTTTTATCAAATCATCTGGCGCAATTTTGATTTGAACTCCACGTTGTCCACCACTGATGCAGACCTTATCATGGAGAATTACTGTTTCATCTATAAAAGTGCGGAATTTTCTTTTCATACCGATTGGTGTACAACCGCCACGGATATAGCCGGTAAGAGCCAGAAGTTCTTCCGGACGAACAGGATTAATTTCTTTACAGCCAGCAGCCTGGCGAGCTTTCTTGAGATTTATTTCTGATTCTGCACTCTGGCAGAATACACAGATTTCTTTAGTTTCTGTGCGCATTACGATTGTCTTAAAAACAGTTTCTGGTGCAACGCCGAGTTTTTCCGAAAGACGGAGAGCAGCACCTTTTGCAAGTTCGTGTTCACCGTCATCTTCATATTCAGCAGTTTCGTAAGTGATTCCAAGACCATCGAGAATGCGCATTGCATTTGTTTTCTTCATGAGGATAGTTTATCAGAAAATGGCGATTTCGTCATTTAATCTCAAAGAAATTGAAATCTCCTGGCTGAACTCTTACATGGAACAGAGTTTCTTTTTCTTCAGAATGCATATTGATTTTGCGAATACCAACTGGTTCAAGCGAAACTTTGTCCCAAGGCATTGGCTTAGAACCGTCAGAAAGGCGGCGAAGTTCTTTTACTTCTCCCTTAACATGAATATCAAATTCCTGTGGTGAACAACCATCCCAGGTATGACAGTAAAGACCAAAGGTCTTATTATCATATGCAAAAAGCGAAACGCCTGCCCCGCCATCAATAGTAATGCCGCAGACATCCAGTTCCTGACGAATCTGAGTGAGTACAGGCACAGGTAAATCATAAAGGCGAGACGGCATATCAGGAACATTCAGAATTGTTAGTCTACCCTTACCGTAGGTATCGTAGCACAAAATGCTTTCATGATATTCACCATGCCCCGCATTCATAATAGACCAGGTTGCATTATTACGGTGTTCAATAGAGGGGAAAGTAATCGGCATAGCTGACTTTACATAAGCGGTTCTGTAATTACCGTTGATGTTATAATGGAACTCATCTGCAGTAAGAACTCTTTCGCGATAACTAACGCCCGTTAGTTGTCCAAACTGCTCCGGCCACTTCCTCAAAGCACCAATCACAAAGCCGCTTGTTACAATTGCATTTCCACCTTCGCGTACAAAGGCTTCAATTTTTTCGATAACCTTTTCATCCTTGAGAGCAGAAGCTGTAAGCAAAAGTTTTTCACAATCAGACGGGAACTCGCAAACCGGCTCCATAGGTACACCAATCATACCAAGAAAATCTTCCAGATGATCTTCACCTTGCGAATTAAAAGGAATATAAGTTTTAAGTCCGACAGGTTCTCCAAGCTGCCCTACAATCGCATCAAGTTTTGAATACATAAATCCAAGCGGAGTTGCACGTCTGTTTCCAGCGAGAGCCGGCCAGCAGAACATCATGATTTCCTTTGGCTTAGCAAAGGCTGTAAGATAAGCCTGCTCAAGATATGTATCTATCCGGTCGCAGTCAAAAGGATCAAACCAGCCGCCACCATTCCGTCCAGGTGCAACACTTTCAAAATAGCGCATAAGCGAATAACTCAAATAGCGAGGCAAGTGCTGATCTGTCTGAGCACCATGACGAGTCTCAGTACCTGTATAAATTGAATCAAAAATCGCTAGCTGCTGCCCCGGATTGTAGCCGGTCTGCGCAAAGCTTTCGCGCCAGTTCGGATATTTGATTATGATATGAACTTTAGGATTAACCTTTTTGGCAGGGCCGATAATAAGGTCACGGGAAACTTCCATCATCTTTTCAAGACGGAATTCTTCCCAGCTACGGTTCCCTTTTTCGCGGATACAGTCTTCACACTGGCACTGTGTAAAAAAGAAATCATCTATAATAAACTCATCAAACTGACTTGCGGTGTACTCGCTTACTTCCTTTAGGCGGGCACGCATAGGCTCATTGCAGTAACAAAAGGTATTGAAAAGACGCTGACGTTTTTTATCAGTTTCATTTAAGTCTGGAGTAACAGTTGTAATACCACCGGAAACTTCAATTCCATAATCCTTCATTACTCGCTTGAACATATCCAGTTGTTCTTTTTTAGCAAACTCGTCGCGATAAGTTTCCAGATAGATTTTGTCTATGCCAACATATTTCTGCAGAAAATCAGCCTGCTCGCGAAGATCTTCTTCTGTGATGTGATTTACCCAGCCGGCAACGCAGTAGGTTACGGTTTTGAAGTTTTTGTAATGCATGGTCTTCTCCTTTTAGAATTTCAAAGTACCAACAACAGTAGTTTCGTCGTCATCATCCGGATTTTTGTTTCGCGGACTGTTTTTATCCAGTTCTTCTGCATATGCAATTTTTTCTGCACGATTCAAAAGGCCACCTCGTTTTTTTGGTGACTCAGCAGTACTACTGTTATTCTTTTTTTCAGCCTTCATTTTCGGAGAGGTAAGGAATGCAAAAAGGCTTCCACATAATCCACCGGCAATACAGATGATAATTCTAACTGCCCCTGCTCCGCTAAAAATCTGAAGCACAACAAAAAGAATCATCACGGCCGCAAAAGACAAAGGAAACTTCTTTTTAGAAAAAGACATAAAGGCATTCAAAAAAATCATCATGCTCACAACCGGGACAGATCCAACAAGACTCGACTCACAGAAGCAGGCATTAAGTACGCCGGAAAACAAAGCAGACACAAAAATCATAATGCCGATAATTACAGAACCATAACGTTCTTCCATTGCAGGGCCAAGGAGCATAATCAAAATCAGATTAGTGAACAAAACTAAGGCACCATCAGCCCCGCTTCCAAAAATATAAAGCAAAAGCCGTAAATAAGACAAAGGCTGTTTTACAATAAAGGGCAAAGCACCTGTTTGAGCAGTAGGAGAAGTAAAGATTTTTTCTAAACCATCAGCTTTTCCAGCCTTTGCAAGAAAAAATGATAATAGAAAGATAATTGCGCTGATTAATACAAATGTAAGAGTTACCGGAGCATCATAAGATACCTTAAAATTCAACTTAAACTTCTTTTTAGCCATAGACATATTATAACACAGATTTTGATAGAATTCTGCGTTTTTTTGTGTTATATTATAGGCATGAGTGATTTTAATAATCAAACATCACAGGCAGGAAGCGGAGTTGCAGAAGACACTTCGATTATGCTGCCGCCGGAGCGAAAAGTTGTCTTTTATAACGATGACTTTACTACTATGGAATTTGTAGTAGACGTTCTGGTTTCAATTTTTAATAAATCTCACGACGAAGCAGAAGTCTTAATGCGCACTGTGCATGAGCAGGGCTCTTCTGTTGTAGGCGTATATACTTACGATATTGCAGTATCGCGTACAAATCTTACTATTCAGGCTGCAAGAAAGAACGGATTTCCGTTGAGGGTAGAAGTTGAGTAATCAGGAAAAACCACAGGGCAGCGTAAAACAGATGAAGGTGAGCACAATGCTCAGCCGGATTTTGTCGGAGTCGCTCTTAGTTGCAAAAGATTTTCATCACGAATTTTTCACACCAGAGCATGTGCTTGCCACAGCTATACGTGATGAATTTGTAGAGCAGCTACTTGCAAACAGTGGTGGAGATACTAAAGAACTCAAATCTGAAGTAAGCAATTATCTTACAACACAACTTCCTGTAATTTCTGAAAATGCGAATCCCGAAATAATTAAGGCTCCGGTTGAATCAGCTGGTTTCCAGGCAATGATGAACCGTGCCGTTTTCCATTGTATTTCGTGCGATTCTGATATGATTGATATTACCGACATTCTTTTAAGTATGTTCGATGAAAGCCGCAACTACAGCTCATATTTTTTAAAGGTTTGTGGAGTTGAACGACTTAAGCTGATGGAAAACATTACAAAGATTCGTCCATCAAAACATATTCCTCAGGACAACGGACAGGGACAACCTGGTACAGCACCTGGTCAGGATGGAATGCCGGGTTCAAATAATGCAGGCGGACTTAAACGCTTTACCGTAAATATGACAGAGCTTGCAGCAAAGGGCGCTTATGACCTTCTTGTTGGCCGCGAAGCAGAAATTGAACGAACAATTCAGGTTCTTTGCCGCCGTACAAAAAACAATCCTCTGCATGTAGGTGATGCCGGAGTTGGAAAAACTGCAATTACACAGGGACTTGCACAACGTATTGTAAATAATCAGGTTCCGGATATTCTGAAGGGCTACACTATTTACTCGCTTGATATAGGCTTGCTTCTCGCCGGCTCAAAATTCCGCGGCGACTTTGAAGAGCGTCTCCATTCTGTAATTGATGAATTAAAAGAAAAGAAAAAAGCAATCTTATTTATAGATGAAATCCATATGATTATGGGAGCTGGTGGAAACGGTTCCAGCCAGGTTGATGCAGCAAATCTTTTAAAACCTGTTCTTTCGAGCGGTGAAGTTAAATTTATCGGCTCAACAACTTTTGAAGAATATTCAAAGAATTTTGAAAAAGACCGTGCCCTCGCCCGCCGCTTTCAGAAAATTGATATTCTCGAACCAACTGCAGAAGAAACAATTCAGATTATTAAAGGTCTTATTCCTAAATATGAAAAGCATCATAATGCCATTTATTCGTCAGGGGCTGTTGAAGAAGCAGTAAAGCTTTCTATACAGTTTATGCCAGACCGTCGCCTCCCAGATAAGGCAATTGATATTATTGATGAAGCCGGCTCATACCAGCACATCCTGAAATCAGGCGGCTTCGCCGGCCGCACCGCTCTGCGTCCTGGAGCTGTCTCACACCCAGGTTTAGTAGCAACAGAAGCAAATCCAGCTCGTATAACAACAGAAATTATCCGCCGCGTGACTGCAAAAATCGCCCGCGTTCCAATTGAGAATATGAAGGGCGAAGAAAAAGATGCACTGCGCAGCATAGAACAAACAATGGCAGCTGACATCTTCGGACAGGCAACTGCCATCACTGCACTTGGTAAAGCTGTAAAGCGCGCACGTGCCGGTTTCCGTAATCCGGAAAAACCAGAAGCCTGCTATTTATTTGTAGGTCCAACCGGCTGTGGAAAAACTGAACTTGCACGCACCCTTGCCCGCCTGCTCAAAGAGCCCCTGCTCCGCTACGACATGAGTGAGTATCAGGAAAAACATACAGTGAGCCGCTTAGTTGGTTCACCTCCTGGATACGTTGGTTTTGAAGAAGGCGGCCAGCTTGTAAAAGACGTAAGAAAAAATCCTCGCGCTGTAATTCTTTTTGATGAAATTGAAAAGGCAAACGAAGATATTTACAACGTACTACTTCAGGTAATGGACTACGGTCAACTCACAGACAATCAAGGCAGAAAGGCAGATTTCCGTTCCTGCATAATCATAATGACAAGTAATGCCGGAGCACGCGACCTTGAAAAAGGCAGCATTGGATTTGGCGGAGATACCTCTACCGATATTCAGGCTTCGCTTACAGATGCTGTAAACCGCGAGTTCCCACCGGAGTTCCGCAACCGTCTCGACGCAGTTATTCCATTCAACTATCTGGACATTGAAGTTGCAAAACAGGTATGCCGTAAGGAAATCAGCCGCCTCGCACTTCGCATGAAAGAAAAGAAAGTAAACCTCTCCGTTACCGACCGCGCCGTAGCCTACATCACAGAAAAAGGTTACTCAAAGGAATTTGGTGCACGTAATATTGCCCGCACAGTAGAAGATGAAATTGCAGACAAGCTCGTAGACGAAGTTCTTTTCGGAAAACTCGAAAAAGGCGGAGCTGTTACAGCAGATTATAAGAACTCAAAAAAGTCAAATGGTATAAGCTTCAGCTATGGAAAAGAAAACGGCTAGGCTCCTTAAATGGACGCTTCTGATTATTTCATTCACAGCCCTTCTCATTTTTTCAATAGTCTTTTATGCAGCTTTTTTGTCTTCCCGCGCAAGAATCCAGAATAAGAATGAATATAATCCTGCAGACACCGCACTCTATCATATTATCATAACCGGCACTTACGAAAATCAAAGCTTCTTGAAAGAAGTTTATGAAGGTGCTTCAAAAATTGCAGGCGAATATAAAACCGTCGTAGATCTTCATGTTCCAAGTTCACAGGCTGACAAAGAGACTCTTCAAAATCTTTTAGACTATTGTGCCTTTTTGAATGCCGACGGAATTATTATTTATATGGACACGGCAGAAAATCCGCCAGTCCTTTTAAAGCGTTCTGATTCACCTGATATTCCTATAGTTACCACAGGCCAGTTTTCTCCAACTATGCATCAAATCTCATACATTGGAACAAACAACTGGGAGCTTGGAAAAAAAATTGCAGAAGAAACTCAAAACTATTTGCCAGTCGGCGGAACTGTCTATATCATCAGTGAATCCGCAGACTCTAATTCCAATGCTCTGATAAGCAGCATACAGTCTTCACTTCAAGATAATCAGGATATCACAACAACAGTAATTGAAAAAATAACTCCAGAACTTGCTATTGAAGGCAGAAACAATATTTTCATTTCGCTCACAGAAGACGAAACAATTCTTTCAGCGCAGCTGCTTTCTGAACAGTTTGATGATTTCCGCTACAAGCTGATTGGTATTGGCGGAAACGAAGTTTGTCAGCTCTATCTTCAAAAAGGCTGGATAGGTGAACTTGTTTCTCTTGATCCTGAAAAGATGGGAGAAACAGCTATCCGTGAATTATTTGAATATCGTACAAAAGGTTATGCAAACAGTTACATAACCGCAGAAGTAAAAATAACAAGGGCACAGAGGTAAGGAGATGAAGTTTGAACCTATAAACTACATCAGAAATAAAAGCCTCCGCTGGCGCATCATGGTGTGCATTGGAATTGCAATCATCATGCTTGCCGCTACCCTTCTTACAACAACCCGTCTGTCTTATTATTCAATTCAGAATCTGGGTGACTCCTACAAATCAAACTCGGAGCTTACACATTTTTCACAGGCAGTTTCTACTACGGAAAAGGCTATGGAAAATTATGTAAATTACCGGACCTTTGAAAGCATTGACGCATATTATAATTCACGAACAAAGGTAGAAGATTACTACTCAAGCTTTCAGGATTTTCCTTCTAAAAATGAAGTTGCCCACAAAGAATATATTGTCCATCAGCTTACGGATGCTTTTCTTTACTATAGTAATCTTGCAATTTCTGCCCGCCGTGCAAATAACGAAACCGAGATTTCGGTAAATTATAAATACGCAATGGACAGTTATAATTACCTGACCTCACAGATTCTTGAACTTAATAATCTGCAGTTGCAGCAGAACGCGGCCCGTTATGATGAAAATCAGTCACGAATTGTAATTTCAAATACGCTCAGTATTATTTTCTTCCTTGTTTTTTCTGTGATGATTTTCTTCGTACTCTATCTTACAATTACTTCAATCATGGAACCGCTTGCAGATATTTCTGAAGTTGCCCACAAGGTTGCCCGCCGTAATTTTGATGTTCCGCTTTTTAATCGCACAACAAATGATGAAATTGGAACAATTTGTACAGCGTTCGATCGAATGATTATCAGCATCCGAGAATATATCGACACTATTTGGGAAAAAGCCCGCACAGAAGCCGAACTCAAAGAAAAAGAAATTGAAATGCAGGCGCTTTATACAGATGCTCAGCTGCGTGCCCTGCAGAATCAGGTAAACCCTCATTTTCTTTTTAACACACTGAACACAGGTGCCCAGTTAGCCATGATGGAAAATGCCGACAAGACCTGTTACTTTATTGAACAGGTTGCTGACTTTTTCCGTTACAACATTCAGCAGCAGCAACGCATGGTTTCAATTGACGAAGAGCTGGGTTTGGTAGATAATTTTGTATATATAATGAAAGTGCGTTTCGGAAATCGTCTTGAATTTACAAAAGAAATTCCTGACGGAACATTCCCTCAGCAGATTCCTTCAATGACTCTGCAGCCACTCGTTGAAAACTGTATAAAACACGGACTAAAAAACACTAAGGGCAAAGTAACTCTCAAAGTTGAAATTGAAGACAAATACATTGTCATCAGCGTAAACGATAACGGCGAAGGCATGCCCGAAAAAACTCGTGAAGCAGTTTTTAAGGCAGTTGCATCAGAAACTACAAGGCTTCCACAGGACGTTCTGGATGATAATTCTACGCACAATGGAACAGGCCTCATAAGCGTATTCCTGCGTCTTCAATTGCAGTTCCACCGTTATGATTTGTTTGACATAACAGGCGGCGACAATGGTGAAGGCACAAAATTTATTATCAAGGTTCCAAAGCATGTTTAATATATTAGTAACAGATGATGAACAGATTGTAATTGATTCTCTTTCTTTTATTATCAACAAAAATTTTGCTGATGAAGCCAAGGTATTCACTGCCCTTTCCGGTACAGAAGCAATTGAAATTGTAATGAAAGAAAATATCGACATTATGTTCATGGATATAAACATGCCGGGCCTCAGCGGATTAGAAACCGTTAGCGTAATTACAAAACTTAAGCCGAATATTGTTTTTGTAATTCTGAGTGCTTTTGACCGCTTTCAGTATGCACAGGAAGCAATTAATCTTGGCGCATACAAATACATAACAAAACCTGTAAACCGAAACGTCGTAATAGAAACCATTCGCAGTGCAATGAATCTTGTTGAAGAAAAACAGGGAAAGCTCAGCGCAGATATGGAACTTCACAAAAAACTCGACATGGTTTCACCAATGATTGAAAATGATTTCATCTACGCCTGCATTTATAATAATGATAAATCTGTAGATCTTTCTTCATACCTTGATTATTTTAATATTTCAGATAATCCGTGGGTATTCTGCTGTTTTGAAATCCCTAACATTAATTCTGATAATCAATACAGCACCTATCTTAAAATTCATGAGCTATTGAATACAGAACATCGCTGTCTTGTAAGCAGTTTTATAATGAACCGTATTGTTGTATTCTTTCCGATTTTTTCTAACAACCCGGCATACAGCGAAATTCAGGAACAAATCAAAAAGTTCTATACAATGCTCAGCTACAACATTACAGCCGGAATTCGCGCCGGGGTAAGTTCAATTTACACAGATAAGAATCAGATGCAGGCATCTTATGCGCAGGCACTTTCTGCTCTCAATAAAGCAACAGCAAATGGTGGCCTTATTTTTTCTGATGGTTTAAGCTGCTCGGAAGCAGAAGGACTTTCAGAAAATCCAGAACAGCTCAGCAAAAAATCAAGTTCTGGAGAATTCAAAAATCAGATAATTACAAAACTTACTGCAGGAGATTCAAACGGAGTTAAGTCATTCCTTGAGTTATATACCTCTGAACTCATTTCTCAAAATCTGCCATCTGACAAAATCAAAAATCAGTTTTTTGATCTGATAGTTACCGCTAACAATGCGACAAAGGAACTCGACAAAACATTTACCAGCAACACCTTTGATAATGCCTTTGCAACCCTGAGCAACGAAAATGAAATTAAGCTTATAAAAGAATTCGCACAGAAATTTTTGATGGAGTGTACTCAGGCCGTTACTAATGTTAAAAAGGCCGAAGAAAATCCTATTATCAAAAAAGTATGTGCTTATGTTGATGAAAATCTTTCCAGTGATATTTCACTCGAAACCGCCGCTGATTTTGCAGGTGTAAGTTCTTTCTATCTGAGTAAATTATTTAAGGAAGAAAAAGGCGAAACCTTTATCAATTTTATTTCAGACAAACGCCTCGAAAAATCTCGTCAGCTTCTTGAACAGACTGAACTTTCAATTAAGGAAATCACAGCTGAAGTAGGATATAACGACCAGAACTATTTCAGCCGAATATTTAAAAATAAATACGGCCTTTCGCCAAAGGAATACAGGAAGGTAAAATAAAAAATGTTTTTAAAAAAGTATCATCATCAAAAACTATCAAATCGTCATCCTGAACTTGTTTCAGGATCCAATGTAAAGAGATGCCGAAACAAGTTCGGCATGACAATCATTGTCGCAGCATTTATTTGTCTGTGTCTCGTTCTAAACATTTCCTGCAAAAAGAATGATAACAATTCTGCAGCACGCCAGCCTCGCCAGACTTCAACAGTATCCTCAAATCCCGTTACAATCGGCTTTTCTATTGATACCCTGGCAATTGAACGCTGGCAGCGCGACATGGATGTTTTCATCAATAAGGTAAAAGAAATGGGAGCCGATGTAATTGTTCAGAATGCCGGTAACAACATAGAAGAACAGAACCGCCAGCTTATGTATCTTCTTGAACGCAATGTTGATGTTGTTGTGGTTCTTCCTAAAGACGCAGCTTCAATTACAGACAGCGTACAGAAGCTTCGCGCAAAAGGCATTCCTGTAATTTCTTATGATCGTTTGGCATTAAATGCAGATGTAAACTTATACCTTACAATCGACAGTGAAAAAGTCGGCGAACAGATGGCTCAGGAAATGCTGCGCCGTGCAAAGGGTGTAAACTGGTACTGCATTCTTGGCCCCGAAGAAGATTACAATATGACACTTATTATGGAAGGCATAGACCGAATTCTTCGAACCTCTTCCGTTCATATAAATCATACATTTTATACTGATGGCTGGAACTACGATCTGTCTTATCAGGAAATGGTCCGCATCCTCAAAAGCGATATTTTCCCAGATGCAATTATCTGTGGAAATGACGCAGTTGCGGCCAGCGTAATTCAGGCAATTAACCGCTACTATCCGGATATCCATATTCCTGTTTGTGGTCAGGATGCTGATATTTCAGCCTGCCAGTATATTGTTCAGGGAAAACAGGACTTTACCATTTATAAACCGATTATTCAGCTCGCTGAAGTTGCGGCAGAATGTGCAGTTCATCTTGCCATAAAAGAAGAAATCTCAGAAAACCGCTTCCGCATTCGTCCTATAAATAACGGCTATGGAGATATTCCGACAATCTGGCTGGAACCAACTTATGTTGATAAATACAATCTTGATAAAGTTATTATAGAATCGGGATTTCATTCTGCAGCCAGTGTGTATAAAGATTAGCACAAAACGGATAACAAAAAAATCTAGATTTTTACACTTTTTATAGGGTAATTTACCTACTCAAAATAAGAAAATAGCAAAAATTTGAAGAATTCGGGCAAATTCTGGCCCTTTTCCTGCGCTATACTCCTAAATGTAAGAAGGGCCGTTGGCTCTATATCAAAAAAATATTAGGAGTGTTTTTTCTTATGAAAAAAATTATTGCTATCCTTTTGGCAACTGCAACATTGATGGGTGCAGTATTCGCTAAATCAGCTAAAGGAACAAAAGTTGGTGTTTCAATGCCTACAAAAGACCTTCAGCGCTGGAACCAGGACGGTTCAAACATGAAAGCTCAGCTCGAAAAAGCTGGTTATGTAGTAGACCTTCAGTTTGCTGCAAATGATATCCCAACACAGGTATCACAGATCGAAAACATGATTACAGGAAAATGTAAAGTTCTCGTAATCGCTTCTATCGACGGTACAGCTCTTTCAAACGTTCTTGAAACAGCTCGCAAGAAGAAGATCCAGGTTATTGCTTATGACCGCCTTATCATGAACTCTAAAGCAGTTTCTTACTATGCTACATTCGATAACTACAAAGTTGGTACAATCCAGGGTGATTACCTTGTTGACAAGCTCAACCTTAAGAGCCGCTCAGCATCTGATCCTGTATATATGGAATTCTTCACTGGTGACCCAGGTGACAACAACATCAACTTCTTCTTCGGTGGTGCTATGGATACACTCAAGCCTTACCTCGACAAGGGTGTAATCGTATGTCCATCAGGACAGACAGCTAAAGCACAGGCTGCTACTCTCAACTGGTCTACAGAAGAGGCTCAGAAGAGAATGGAGAACCTTATCACATCTAACGGATATGGTCCAAAGGGTAAGAAACTCGACGCTGTATACTGCTCTAACGACTCTACAGCTAACGGTGTAACAAACGCTCTTCTTTCAGCTGGTTACACAGCTGACAACTTCCCAATCATCACTGGTCAGGACTGTGATATCGTAGCAGTTAAGAACATGTTGAAGGGAACACAGGCTATGTCTATCTTCAAGGATACACGTACACTTGCTTCAAAAGTTGTTGAAATGGTTGACGCTATCTGCCAGGGCAAGAAAGCTCCTGTAAATGATACAAAGACATACGACAACGGAACAGGAATCATTCCTTCATACCTTTGTGAACCAGTTTACGGATCAAAAGATAACTACAAGGCTCTCTTGATCGATTCTGGATACTACACAGAAGCTCAGCTCAAGTAGTTAGATTAAAATAAGCTGAAAAAGAACCTTTAGTTCTATAAACTAAAGGTTCTTTTTTAATAACAATTCATTTATAAGTAAAAAGAGGGGTTCCAATGGCTAAGACATTATTGGAAATGAAAAATATTACCAAGTTGTTTCCCGGAGTAAAGGCACTTGATAACGTAAACCTTACCGTAGAAGAAGGTGAGATTCACGCAATCTGTGGTGAAAATGGAGCCGGAAAATCAACTTTGATGAATGTTCTGAGCGGTATTTATCCATATGGAACATATACCGGCGACATTGTTTACGACGGCGAAGTTTGTAAATTTCAGACAATCAGGGACAGCGAAGCTAAAGGTATTGTAATCATTCATCAGGAGCTCGCACTCGTTCCTCTTCTCACAATCGGTGAGAATATGTTCCTCGGAAATGAAAGAGGAAGTAAAGCAAAAATCAACTGGTCAGAAACCTTCGATAAAGCTGATGAGCTTTTGAAGATGGTAGGACTTAAAGACTCATCTAAAACCTTAATTAAGGATATTGGTGTAGGTAAACAGCAGCTTGTAGAAATTGCAAAAGCACTTGGAAAGAACGTAAGACTTCTTATTCTTGACGAACCTACCGCATCTTTGAACGACACAGAAGCAAAGCACTTGCTTGACCTTCTCCTTGAGTTCAAAAAACAGGGAATGACTTCAATCATCATTTCACATAAGTTGAATGAAGTTTCGTACGTTGCAGATAAAATCACTGTTATCCGCGATGGTACTTCAATTACTTCCCTTGATAAACAGAAAGATAATTTTACAGAAGATACAATTATTTCGGCAATGGTTGGACGCAGCCTTACAGACCGCTTCCCTAAACGAGAATCTCATGTTGGTGAGGTTTGTTTCGAAGTAAAGAACTGGTGTGTAGACCATCCAGTATTTGACGGAATTAAAGTTTGCGATAACATCAACTTTAACCTTCGCAAAGGTGAAGTTCTTGGTATTTCAGGACTTATGGGTGCCGGACGTACTGAACTTGCAATGAGTATTTTCGGACACTCTTACGGAACAAATATTCACGGTCAGATTTTCATGAATGGTAAAGAAGTTTCTTTCCCTAACGTAAAATCTGCAATCAGAGCTGGTCTTGCTTATGTAACAGAAGACCGAAAAGGCAATGGTTTGATTCTTTCTGAATCAATCTGTAAGAACACTACTGCAGCTAAACCTGAAAAGATTTCTAAGCATTGGGTTTTGGACTTCGATAAAGAGCGTATGTATTCTGAACAGATGGCAAAAGATATGCACACTAAGTGCGCATCTGTAATGGAAGACGTAGGAAACCTCTCTGGTGGTAACATGCAGAAGGTACTTCTTGGAAAATGGCTTTTTGCTGAACCAGATATTCTGATTCTTGATGAGCCTACCCGCGGTATTGACGTTGGTGCTAAATACGAAATCTACTGTATCATCAATAAGATGGTAGCAGAAGGAAAATCTGTAATTATGATTTCTTCGGAAATGCCTGAGATTCTTGGTATGTGCGACCGCATCTATGTAATGAACGAAGGTAAGATGATTGCAGAAATGGATGGTAAAGAAGCAACTCAGGAAAAAATCATGACTGAGATTATCAATAGCGGAAAAACTGCTAATTTAGGAGAATAAAAATGGAAAAGAAAAATAAGATTGGCGACAGCCTTAAATCAGTTCTCAAGGGTAATACAATGATTTTTATCCTTGTAGGTGTAATGCTGCTGTTCGAAATTTTGATTCGAATTGGTGATCATGGATCATTGTTTGCACCTGCAAACATCACAAATATTATCCGTCAGAATGCTTACGTTGCAATTCTTGCAACTGGTATGCTCTTGTGTATTCTTACCGGTGGTAACATCGATTTGTCTGTTGGTTCTGTAGTAGCCCTCGTTGGTGCTCTTGCAGGTGTGTTCATTGTAAATCTTGGAATGCCTGTATGGCTGGCTATCTGTCTTTGTCTTCTTATTGGTACATTGATTGGTGCTTTCCATGGTTTCTTTATTGCATACATTCACATTCCGCCATTCATCACTACCCTCGCTGGTATGCTCTTGTGGCGCGGTGTTGCAACAATCGTTCTCGATGGTAAACCTATCGCTCCATTCCCACAGAAGTATCTTAAGCTCTTCGAAAGCTTCATTCCAAATCCAAGCGAAGCTACAATCGAAAAGTTCGGTGAACTCGATATTTTTGATGAGTTTGTTGATAAATACACATTCATGGTAACACTTATCATTTCTTTGATTTGTGTACTTGCATTCGTAATTCTTGAAATCATCAGCCGCCGCAAAAAGATTAAGAATAACTATACAGTATCTTCAAAGACATCTTTCATTACAAAGCTCTGTGTTCTTTCTGTAGTAATCTTGATTCTTGGTCAGTTCCTTGCTCGTGACCGTGGTCTTCCAGTTGTATTGATTCTTCTTGCAGTTATCGTTGCTGCATACTCATACTTTACACAGAATACAGTTCCTGGCCGCTACCTCTACGCAATTGGTGGTAACGCTAAGGCTGCAAAACTTTCTGGTGTAAATACAGATAACGTAATGTTCTTTGCTTACACAAACATGGGATTCATTTCTGCAGTTGCTGCACTTGTAACAATTGCTCGTTTGAACTCTGCTCAGCCAACAGCTGGTCAGAACTATGAAATGGATGCTATCGCTTCCTGCTTCATCGGTGGTGCTTCTGCATACGGTGGAACTGGTACTGTAAGCGGTGCCGTAGTCGGTGCTATCTTCATGGGTGTATTGAACAATGGTATGTCAATCCTCGGTGTAGATATGAACTGGCAGCGTGCAGTTAAAGGTTTGGTCCTCCTGGCAGCTGTAATCTTTGACGTTGTTTCAAAGAGAAAGAAAACTAGTAAGTAAATTGCCTTAATCAAAGTTTCATAATCCTTTCCTTGTTGTTGGAACTTTACTGCCGCAATGTAAGACATTGCGGCAGTTTTTTGTTATAATATAGATATGAATAAATCAGAATTATTTACTGAATTATACAAACGCTATGGCGCAGTTACACGTGCGCGTGGACCATTCTTTTACACTAAAAAAGGTGTACGCGTAACAGACCTTTATCAGGAAGCAGGACGTGCAATTCTTGGTTGGGAAGGCGGAAGTGCCTTCACAATGTTTAAGAATGTTCTTTCACGTGGACAGACAGGAAGTTTTATCTGTGAAGATTGTCCAGAACCACGTCTCCAGAAAGCAGTTAGTGAACTTCTGGCAAGTGACAGAACAATTTTCTGCTTTTCTTCTCACAAAGATGCTTTTGATGCAGGGCTTACCCTTTTTCCAAATGAAACAAGTGTTTACAGACCATGGAATTCTATAAACCAAAAAATCAATATTTCTAAAACTGCAGCATTAATTGTTACTCCCCCACTCCCATGGGCAGAATCAATTTTTATTCTTGCAGTTGATACAAAGCGTATTCAGGAAAATCCGGATAAACTTTTATTTATACGCAATAACATTAAACTGCCATTCGCACTTGAAGTTGGAATTACCAAGAGCATTTATAACTTAATCAAAGCTCTTCAGGAACGTGAAGAAAAAGACTGGTTTATTTACGATACAGTTCTCACAAAATACTGGAAACGCGAAGGACCATATCTTTTCCCAAAAGTTCCAAAAGATTCCTATGATGCTTTTGCAATTCATTGTCTTGAATGTGGCATTTTTATAAGCCCAGATTTTAATATCCCTTCAATAGTTCCATTTGGAGCCGACCGCGGAGTTTTCACAAAATTAAAAAACTCACCTTTTACCTGGTAATAGACGAAAATTAGATTATGGAACCAAAAATATTATTATTCATTATAAAGTTAGTCGCAGGTGGAATCGTTGCTTTTCTGGCAATCTTGCTGATGTCAAAAAAAAGAAGCGCCGGCTGGGCTTTTATGGTTTCGGGTTTTCTTTTTTCTTATGCCAGTTTAGTGTACGAGCTTTTGATTGAACTTGGGGTTCTTACAGCAACAAAATACGGACTCTGGGGAATTCCTGTTTCAACCCTAATCTGTGCGGCTCTTCCTTCAGTATGTTTTATTATTGCATTTATCACAATGCTTGCAGAACGATAATCTTTTTATAAAGGACAAATAATTATCATGACAAATATTGATGAATACTGGAATAAATTTATATCCGACACAGGCCGTAGTGAAGATGACCGCTGTGCTGGTGATCTCAGTTTTGAAGCCAAAGGTTTTGTTGGTGATGAGCTTATAACACTTGTACTTGGTGGTCAAAAGACTGCTTTTTTTACAAGCTGGGCAACTTATTCAATAGATCAGGAACCACTGCCAGTTTCTGGAGAATTATATGTAGTGATTGACCGTTCTAATACACCACGATGTGTAATTGAAACCCAGAGCGTAGAAGTTGTTCCTTTCAACGAAGTAACCTGGGAAATGGCACGTCTGGAAGGCGAAGATGAAGACCTTGGTCAGTGGAAAGAACGTAAACAGGAATATCTTGAAGATGAAGGTGCTATCTTAGGCTTTGATTTTACGCCGGATATCAAACTCGTATTCCAGACTTTTAAGGTTGTTTACCGCTAGTTCATGGAGAAAAACTTATGAAGAAAATAATTACTTTAATTACAACTGCTTTTTTTGCCTGCACTTTATTAAGTGCCAGCGAAAGACTTTTTAGCTTTTCAGCAGGACTTTCTTCTGGAGTTCCTATCTATGGGGCTAATTCTGTAATTTCTACAGGTAGCGAAATTGAAAAAGGAAACCGCATTATCCTCGGTTCTACAGTTTCAGCAAATCTTAATCCTATAAGGCAGGTTAGTTTTTATGTTGGAAACGATACCTTGTGGGATTTCACCTGGAATGCTTCAGAAAAATCAAGCAAAGTTCACCTTTCATTTCCATTGGGAATTAAAATATACCCTGGACTTGGTGGCTTAAACTTTGGTCTTGCTTATACACTTGGTCTTAGATTTGATAATATAAAAACTGATTCAGCTGGAGATTACAACGATTCTACTCCATGGGGAAACGGCTTTAAGTTCCAGGTTGAATACAATTTTGCTCATGAAGGAAGTTCAAGATACCTGCCTTCTATCGGTGGATACTGGAACCTTATGCCGCGCGGCAACAGTTCGTATGATAATCTGATTGTGCTATATGTAGCAGCGAATTTTTAGGACAAAAAAAATGACCGCCGAAGCGGCCATTTTTTTTATACTCGTCTAGCGGGCATACTCCACGATTCGTGTCTCGCGGATCATTGTAAGTCTGATTCTTCCAGGATATCGCAAATCAGTTTCAATCTGTTTTGCAATATTACGTGCAAGTTCTTTTACCTCACCATCAGCAATCTTCTCGTTATTAACAAGGATACGAAGTTCACGTCCTGCCTGAATAGCATAAGCTTTTTCAACACCATTAAATCCTTCTGCAATTGCTTCAAGATTTTCAAGACGTTTTACGTAGTTGTCGATTGTTTCACGGCGGGCACCTGGACGTGCAGCAGAAATAGCATCTGCAATCTGAACAACAACTGCTTCAAGTGATTCTGTAGGAACGTCGTTATGGTGAGCAGCAATTGCATTAACAATAACCGGACTTTCACCCATCTTACGTGCCATTTCAGCACCAACTTCTGCGTGGTTCTGATCGCTGTCTGTTTCAGCTCCCTTACCAATATCATGAAGAATTGCAGCGCGTTTTGCAACTTCGCGGTCTGCACCAATTTCTGCAGCAATCATGCTTGCAGCCATTGCAACTTCTTTTGAATGATAAAGAACGTTCTGTCCGTAACTTGTACGGAAGTAAAGGCGACCAAGAGCACGGATTCCATCAGTATTCATATTGTGAATTCCGAGATCAAAGAGTGCGCGTTCACCTTCTTCATAAATCTTGTTCTGAATTTCGTGAGTAACCTTCTGAACAATTTCCTCGATTCTTGCCGGATGAATACGTCCATCAGAAATAAGGCGTTCAAGAGATTCCTTTGCAATTTCCTTGCGAACAGGGTCAAAACAAGAAATAACTACAGCTTCCGGAGTATCATCAATAATGATATCTACACCTGTGAGAGTTTCCAGAGTACGGATATTGCGTCCTTCACGACCAATAATACGTCCTTTCATTTCATCACTTGGGAGAGAAACTGTTGCAACTGTAATGTCGCTTGTTGTTTCAGGGGCAATTCTCTGAATTGTGGTAACAAGAATGTCTTTGGCTTTCTTTTCGGCAGTGAGCTGAGCCTCCTGCTCGATTTTGTTGATAAGAGCCTGGGCATCATGTCGTGCCTCATTTTCGAGGTTCTTGATAATCAAATCTTTTGCTTCCTGCTGAGAAAGACCAGAGATTTTTTCAAGTTCCTGACGATAAAGCTCTTCCTGTTTTGAAAGTTCTTCCTCTTTTTTTACCATTGCAGCTTTTTTATCTGCAAGTTCTTTTTCATTTTTTTCAAATTCCTGAGCACGCTGATCAAGGAGTTCTTCTTTTTTATTTACCCTTGCCTCAAAGCGCTGCACTTCGGCTCTGCGTTCACGGTTCTCCCGCTCCTGCTGATTTCGTTCACGAATGAGCTCATCTTTTGCATTTAACAAAATTTCTTTTTTCTGTGCTTCGGCTTCACGAATAGCGTCTTGTTTTACGCGTTCTGCTTTCTGCTCAGAAGCTGTTAATTGAAATCTGGCATAAATCCAGCGAATAATCCATCCAAGAACAATTCCAGCAACAGGGAGAGTTATGTACAACACGATGTTCATACTTCACTCCTATTGAAAATTTTTAGAATAGTTCAAATATAATAATACTATAAGAAGAGACTGATGTCAAATTGATTTTGACCGTCACCCTGAACTTGTTTCAGGGTCTATTACAAGATGCTGAAACAAGTTCAGCATGACATTGGTAGCCTACATAGAGAAATCCTTTCCCAAATAAATCTCGCGGGCTACTTCACTATCAAGGATTTCCTGTTTAGTACCCTGGGTCATGATTGTTCCCTGGTTTATGATGATTGCGCGGTCGGTAATTTCGAGGGTATCGCGTACATTGTGGTCTGTAATCAGGATTCCAATGCCACGTTTTGCAAGAAGACGAATCATTCCTTTGATGTCGGCAACGGCAATCGGGTCAATTCCGGCAAAAGGTTCGTCCAGAAGCAAAAATTTTGGTTCCATAGCCAAAGAACGTGCAATTTCTGTACGGCGACGTTCACCACCAGACAGAGTAAAAGCCTTCTGCTTACGGATGCGGCCAATAGAAAACTCTTCTATCAAAGATTCAAGACGTTCTTTCTTTTCTGCTTTTGTAAGATCTTTTCGAGTTTCCAGAATAGACCAGATATTTTCTTCTACTGTGAACTTACGGAAAACTGAAGGTTCCTGTGGCAAATAAGCAATTCCAAGGCGGGCACGTTTATACATTGGAAGCCCCGTAATGCATTTTTCATCCAGGAAAACATCTCCAGCAGTCGGTTTATAAAAACCTACTACCATATAGAAGGTTGTTGTTTTTCCCGCACCATTTGGTCCCAGCAAGCCCAAAACTTCGCCCATCTGCATGGAAAATTCAACACCACGAACAACTTTTTTATGCCCAAACTGTTTATAGAGGCTGGAAACGCGGAGAATATGATTTTGAGGAGTTTGAATCTCAGGAGCCTCTGTTGTTTCATTCAATTCATCATTCTCCATCTTTTGGCCCCTCCTCTTTTTCATCAGGCTGCTCTTCCGGTTTAGGAGCTTCAGCTTCTTCAGCAGCAGGCTTTTCTTCTTCAGGTTGTTTTGTATCTGTTACAGTACCCTTTACATTACCACCAAGAGTAATATCCTGTGTATCCATATCAAGGGTAATATGCTGAGCACGGAATACATCATCATCCTGTTTAACCTGTGCATTACCAGAAATTTCAAGAAGCTGTGACTTTTTATAGTACACTGCATAAGAACCGGAACAAACATTATCTTTTTGGGTAAGATTTATCTGTACCTGTAAAATTGCAATTTCTGTATCCTGATTATAATCAATAATCTGAGCCTTAGCCTTTACATCATTATCTTTATCTTCGAGATTTACGTTGCCTTTTAACGAAGCGAGCTTGGTTGTTCTGTCATATTCAAGTGAATCGCAGGTAAATTCCATATTTGTTTTAAGATTTTTTCCATTTATATGGCCTGTTGCCTTGATATAGCGGTAATTATCGCCAGAAAGTTCAACATCATCTGCCTGAATTTCCATTGTTTCGGTTTTAATATAGGCATTTCCAGAAAGACTTGTAGTAGTATTTGTATTTCCAGCCTGTCCTGTCATTCTGTTTGCAGAAAAGATGATTTTTTCAGCAAAAAGAGGAAGCACCGCAAAAACAAGAGAAATTAAAACTGCTGCAAGGTATTTTTTATTCAACATTTTCTGATTCTTCTTCGGAATTCTCATCGGAAGTTTCTATTGTTCCGGTAATGTTTCCACGGAACGAAAAAGTTTTACTTATGCCACTGGCAGTAAAACCACTTCCTCTCATTATTGTATCATCTTTTTCGATTTTTACCATATCTCCGCGGCCACTTGTAAGCTGTTCTGAACGGCCATTCCATCTGAGGGCATTTGCATAAAAACGCATATTTTCCTCAGAGTTATAGAGATTTATATCATCATAAAGCTCATAGATTTTTTTATCTGTATCTGCGTACAGGATTCCACAGCTGCCTTCTGTTTCAACTTTGCCTTTATCATCATACGAAGTAAAACTAACCTGCTGTCCATATGATTCGCTGCTGTTTTTATACTGCTCGAGCTTTTGTGCAGTAACTTCAATCGTTGGATTCTTTTTTTCAAAACGAACAAGCTTTGTGTCCTCAAAAACAAATTCAGGAACCTTATCTTCTGAATTCACCTGTTCAGAATATTTTAGAGAACATGAGGATAATAAAAAGAAAAGCAATAATGCATTAGAAATCCTGCTTGATTTTTTCAATATCCTTTCCCTTGTCTTTTTCGCGGATTTCTACGCGACGGATTTTTCCGCTGATTGTCTTAGGCAATTCATCCACAAATTCATAAATTCGAGGAATCTTATACATTGCTGTATTTTCTTTTGCAAAAGTAGAAATTTCTACTTCCATTTCTTTTGGATCTTTATCCTTGTAAGAAGGAACAAGAACGATTGTTGCCTTTACAATCTGACCGCGTTTTGCATCTTCAACGCCTGTAACAGCACATTCCATTACAGCAGGATGCTTCTGCAAAACAGATTCAACTTCGAACGGACTGATTCGGTAACCAGATGATTTAATGATATCATCTTTACGACCAACAAACCAGATATAACCGTCGTCATCGCGGTAAACATTATCACCTGTGTGATAGAAACCACCATCAAAAGCTTCGGCAGTAAGCGAAATATCTTTGTGATAGCCGATAAGAAGACCAAATGGATGACCATGATCAACATGAATACAAAGCTCACCTACTTCACCATTTGGAACAGGCTTATCATTAGGATTCAAGATTTCTACATCATAAGCAGGAGATGGGCGGCCCATAGAACCAGGCTTTACAGGAGAGTCTGCAAATTCCATAAAGTTTCCGCAGATTACAGCTGATTCAGACTGACCGTAGCCTTCGTAAATGCGCTTACCAGTCTGCTCAAGCCATCTGTCATAAACTTCATCGTTGAGAGCTTCACCGGCAGTAGAGAAACGCTGACACTTGCTCAAATCATATTTTGAAAGATCCTGACGAACAAGGAAACGGTATACTGTTGGAGGCGCACAGAAGGTTGTAAGGCCGAATTTAGAAATAAGAGTAAGCATCTTATCCGGCTTAAGCATGTTCATATCGTAAACAAACTGAGCAGTTCCACAAATCCACTGCCCGTAAATCTTACCCCAGCTTGCTTTAGCCCAACCGGTTTCTGCAATTGTAAGATGAAGTCCATCATCTACAACACCGTGCCAGTATTTTGCTGTAATAATATGTCCGATAGGATATGTAAAGTCGTGAAGAACCATTTTTGGATAGCCCGATGTGCCAGAAGTAAAGTACATCAACATTGGATCTGAATTGTGAGTTGCAGCCTCTCCTACTGGACGAGGGAACTCTGGATCAATTTTTTCGTATTCTTCATGGAAGTTAATCCAGCCTTGGCGCTGAGGACCAACTGTAACAAGATACTGAACAGTTGGAGATTTTTCCATTGCCTTTTCAATTTCTTCCTGAACATGTGGATTATCGTAAGAGATAATCATTTTTACATCAGCGGCATTTGTACGATATTCAATATCTGATTTCAAAAGCTGATCTGATGCTGCGATTGCAACTGCTCCGATTCGGTGAAGAGCAGGAAGCAGGAACCACCATTCGTAGCGGCGGCGAAGCATAAGCATAACCATATCGCCTTTTCTGATTCCCTTAAGAGTGAGCCAGTAGGCTGCACGTTTTGATTCGCGGGAAATATCTGCAAAGGTAAAAACTTTTGCTTCTGTTGAGTTATCATCTATCCAAACTAAAGCTCTCTTATCTGGAGTTTCGCGTGCATAACGGTCAATAATATCATAGGCAAAATTAAAATCTTCTGGTGCTGTAAGATGGCAGTTGGCCTTTAAGTCTTCATAAGATGTATATTCGCGGTAGTCTTTAATATATTCATGGGCAAGATTCATATGCCACCCCTTTTTTTTGTCAAAATGTTTGGTATATTATGACATTATAGAATTTTTTGTCAACCTATGCTATAGTTTTCGAATTATGAGCGAAATGTGCTATAAATGCTTCAAACCAAAATCTGCCTGCCTCTGTTCTTACACAAAGGAAATTGATCCGGGTATAAAATTCGTGCTTTTAATGCATCAGAAAGAAGCTAAAAGACAGAGAACAGGAACAGGACATATTGCAAAAATCTCGCTTAAGGACTCAGAAATTCTTGTTGGCTTTGAATTTGAACATAATAAAAGACTACAGGAACTGCTTGCAGACCCACAGTATTTTCCAGTTATGATGTATCCTGGAGAAGATGCCTGGACTGCTAAAAAAGAAGGCTTTGGAGAAGCACTTGCCGGCAAAAAACTTTTGGTTTTGATTCTGGACTCTACCTGGTTTTGCGCACGTAAGCTGATTGAACATAATCCATTTTTATTGAAATTACCTCGTCTTTCTTTTTACGGCGATTACCGTTCTATTTTTACTTTTAAACACGAACCACGCCCTGAATACATTTCTACTATAGAATCCTGCTATTATCTGATTAAGGAAATGCAGGAAAACGGACTATGCGATAAAAATATTGATCCGGAACCGATGATGGATGCATTCAAGCAGATGATTAAATTTCAGCTGCAAGCCGAGAACGAGCGCATTCTTGGAATCCGCCCTAACAGCCACAGTTATGATGCGAAGTATAATAAGATAAGGGAAATACCAACGTTTTAGATCCCCGGGTCAAGCCCGAGGATGACATTCCATTAATTATATGGCTTTGTGCCTTGTGGAACGAACTCGCCGTTAACGGCCGCTAACATTGCCTTAAGAGAATAATCACAACGCCAGCTGTAGCCAAGCAGAATGCTGTCTGCCCACTGTAATTTTTCTGTAAGGGTTGGAGTCATATTACACAGCACGACAACCTTCTTTCCAGAGCCCTTAAAATATTGAGCAATCTTTACATGATTTTCACTTGAAACACAGATTATTACTGTATCGTATCCCGAAGCAACACCAGGAAGATTATCGAGAACCCACTGAGTTTCATTAGGACCAGTTTCGTAGGTGTAGTGGAACTCACCGGCATCAGGATAACGCTGTTTTCCGGCTTTAAAGAAGCTTGTAAGAGACCCCATTAAAAGTACACGTCCAGCTTTATCAGCCTTGAGTGGCAGGCTTCCCTGTTTTTCTACAGTAACCGAACGGCAAGCCTGTTCAAGGAAAAACTTTTCTCCATCACGGTCTGGAATATGAGAATCAATTGTTTCTGAATCCGGATACAGAGGAGCAGCATTACCAGATTTAAAATAATCAAGCTTTGCTTTGATTACTCGGCGAGCCGCATCTTTTACACGTTCACGGAAAGTATTATCAGTTGTCATAAGCTCAAGATTTTTGAGCCACAATGCCTCGTTCAATTTTGCAGTTGTAGAAGAAAGAATAATATCATTTCCAGCTTCAAGAGCCATCTTAAATGCATTAGACATTGTACCTGCATAAACAGTTGCACCAACCATCATCATATCATCAGTTATAATAAGGCCTTTGTAACCAAGCTGATTTCGTAAAAGGTCTGTAAGAAAATAATATGAAAGAGAAGCCGGAGCTCCGGAAGTTTCAATTAAAGGAAAACTCAAGTGACCAGACATAACAGCAGGCACATTTTCTTTTATAAGATAAAGGTACGGAGTGAGTTCGCGGTTCTTAAATGTATCAAAATCAATATTGATTACAGGAAGCTTACCATGAGAGTCGAGACTTGTGTCGCCATGACCAGGGAAATGTTTTGCCGTAGCAAGCACACCTGCTGCTTCAGAACCAGAAACAAAGGCAGCTCCAAGAATACCGGTTTTATCAGGATCATCACCAAAAGAACGTGTACCAATAATAGAAGAATCATGATCTGTAAAAAGATCTACAGTTGGTGCAAAGTTCATGTTGATTCCAAGAGTTTTGATTTCGCGGCTAATATAATAAGCGGTGTACCAGGAATCTGCAGGGTAACCACCAGCACCAATTGCCATGTTTCCCGGAGTGATTGAGGTGTCGCCCTTTACGTGACGAATCCATCCACCTTCCTGGTCTGTTGCTACAAAAAGAGGAATTTGAAAACGGCCTTCTGCAGCTTGAGTCTGTAAACCTGTAATTGATTTTGCAACAAGATAAATATCATCAGTATTCCAACCGAATACCTTTACGCTTCCAAGCCCTCGCTCAACCCACTGATACAAAAGTTCCGGAGGCTCTGCTCCAGCCCAGCCAAACATAAAGGTTTGCGAGAGGAGCTCTGAATCTGTCATTTCATCGGTAATTTTAGCGGCAAGCTCATCGTTTGCCATGCGGGTCCAGAAATTAACTGTGGGGGTCTGCTGAGCGGACAGCCCCGAAAGGAAACCGCCCGCAAGAATTAATATAGTAGTAACTAACTTTTTAGCTTTCATCATCATAGCCGGTCAAAATTATTTATGCAAAAACTCGTAAGCAGAATGAGCGGCAATTGCTCCATCAGCAGTGGCAGTTACAACCTGACGGAACGATTTACTGCGAACATCTCCAGCAGCAAAAAGGCCAGGCATAGAAGTTGCCATAGTTTCATCAGTTACAATATAGCCGTTTCCATCTTTTGGAAGCATATCTACAAGTTCAGTCTGAGGAACCATTCCAGCAAAAATAAATACAGCATCGCAGGTAAGTTCGCTCTGTTCACCAGTCTTTACATTTTCAATTACAAGGGATTCAACTTTCATGCCGCCCTTGATTTCTTTTAGCACTGTATCATATACAGGCTTTACTCCAGCCGCAAGCATTTTGTCTACAACAGCCTTCTGTGCGCGGAATTCGTTGCGGCGGTGAATAATTGTTACGTCTTTTGAAAGAGTTGAAAGGTAAACCGCTTCACTGCAGGCAGAATCTCCGCCTCCAACTACTACGATTTTTTTGTTTCTGAAGAAAGGTCCGTCACAGGTAGCGCAGTAAGAAACTCCGCGACCTGTAAATTCAGCCTCACCTGGAACTCCAAGATTTTTGTGGAATGCACCAGTTGCAAGACATAAACAAGGTGCCTTAAAGATTTTGCGTTTTGTAGTAACAATAAAATCACTGCCAGTTTTATCTATGGAAGTAACAGTAACAAGTTCGATTTTTGCACCAAAGGCTTCTGCCTGATTGCGCATGTTATCCATAAAGTCTGCACCGTTCACAACAGGATATACTCCAGGATAATTTTCCAGTTCGGCAATCTGAAGCGCCTGTCCACCTGCTCCAGCAGGATCAAGAACAACAGTATTTAATCCGCTGCGGGCTGCATACTGGGCACTTGCAAGACCAGCAGGACCTGCACCAATAATTACATAATCGAAATTTACAGTTTCTAAGTTTTCCATAGGATACTCCAATTGTAACAAATTTTACGCTATTACTCTAGCATTTTTCTGGCCGGCTGATTTGGAGTATATAAGTTATATAATTTAGTGTCAATAGATTGTATACAATTTAATTGTATTGCACCGTTTATTTTCCAATCACAAAAATTGCAGGTATTTTTCCAAGCTCTGGGATTTTTTCTTTTTTCCACTCTGCAACTGTGCGGGTTTTGATATATTCTTCTGCACAGGTGATTCCTGCGGCAATACAAAGCTTTGTTTTTGGATTAAGTGCGTTCAAAATTGTTTCAATCATTTTTGCATTGCGATATGGAGTTTCTATAAACAATTGAGTCTGATTTTCGTTCTGTACCTTCTGTTCCAGCTTTTTAAGAGCCTTGATTCTTTGAGGAACTTCCACAGGAAGATAACCATTAAATGCAAAACTCTGGCCATTAAAGCCACTTCCCATTACAGACATTATGATTGATGACGGCCCCACAAGAGGCACAACTTTATAACCTCTCTGCTGAGCAATGGCTACCACGTCGGCACCAGGATCTGCAATTGCAGGACAACCAGCCTCGCTGATTATTCCGACTGGCTCTTTTCTTTTGAGCGGTTCCAGATATTCACCGATAAACTTACGGTCTGTATGGCGGTTGAGTTCATAAAAAGTAAGTGTATCTATATCTATTGATTTTTCTACTTTTTTTAAGAAGCGTCGAGCTGAGCGGATATTTTCAACAATAAAATGTTTGATTCCAACAATTACGTCATGATTGTAAGCAGGAAGAACCTGTGAGATTTCTGTTTCACCGAGTGTTACGGGAATAAGATATAATGCTGGTTCCATAATGTACTTTATCCTCCTAGCCTAATTTTTCTGCGGCAATTTCCCAGGCAGCAGTTGTTTCTTCTATCTGTTGTGCGAGTTCTTCTATTTCCCGCTGCACGGCTTTTGCCTTTTCTCCGTTAGAATAAACAGCTGGATCTGCCATTTTATTTTCGAGAGCAGATTTTTTTTCTTCAAGCTCGCTGATTTTTGCTTCGAGCTGGGCCACTTCTTTTTCTGCTTTGCGGCGAGCTGCTTCGAGTTTTTTCTGCTCTTCCCAGGATAGCGATGATGAAGAAGTATTCTCCGAAGTCTGGGGGGCGTTACGGGGGGCTTGTCCCCCGTTAGAAGGGGTAGCGGAAGACGGCTTGCCGGCTGGAGCGAGGGGGAGACTTCCCCCTCCCCCATTTTCCTGAGCTTCCAATTTCGCAACCTGCTCCATATAGAACTCGTAATTTCCCGGGTAATTTTTGAACTGACCAGGCTTGAGTTCGAGAACTCGGGTTGCAAGCTGTTCGATAAATCCGCGGTCATGGCTTACAAAAATTACTGTGCCGCCAAAATCGCGGAGAGCTGTAAGAAGCACGTCTTTAGAATGAATATCCAGGTGGTTTGTAGGCTCATCGAGTACAAGAAGATTTACAGGGCTGAGCAGAAGCTGCAAAAGCGCAATACGGGATTTTTCACCACCGGAAAGAACATCGAGGGATTTATAAACATCGTCGCCACGGAAAAGGAATGCGCCGAGCATATCGCGCAGCTTTGGAATAAGTTCGAGCGGCGCACGGGCTTCGAGGTAATCGAGAATTGTTTCCTTACCTTTGATTGTTTCAGCATTATCCTGCGAGAAGTAACCGATTTTTACACCAGCTCCAGGTACAAGTTCGCCTGAAAAATCTGAATCTTCACCAGCAATAATTCGAAGTAATGTTGACTTACCCGCCCCGTTACGACCTGCAACAACAAGTCGCTCACCATTTTCGAGAGTGAGTTCAAGATTATTGAGTACCTTAAAGTTACCGTCGTACGACTTACAGATATCGTGAAGTCTCAAAACAAGGCGGCCGCTGTGAGGAGCCGGCGGAAAACTAAAGTGGATTTTTTTGAGAGACTCAGGAATTTCAATGCGCTCCATTTTTTCAAGTTTTTTCATATATTCCTGAGCCTGTGCGGCTTTAGTTGCCTTATAGCCAAAACGGCGGATAAAATCTTCGAGTTTATTGATTTCTTCCTGCTGCTGTTCGTAAGCGGCAATAAGAGTCTTGAGTTCTACTTCGCGTACTTTTTCGTAATGGCTGAAGTTTCCAGGATATCGCTTGAGGTCGCCGTTGAATAATTCGTAAACCTCGTTGATTGTAACATCGAGAAAATAACGGTCATGACTTACAAGTAAAAAGCCACCGTTAAAATTCTGAAGGAACTGTTCGAGCCAGCTTCGTGCTTCAATATCAAGATAGTTGGTAGGCTCGTCTAACAAAAGGATATCCGGCCCCTGCATCAAAGCTTTTGCCAGAGCAATACGCATCTGCCATCCGCCGGAAAATTCTGCTGTGTCTCTGTCAAAATCAGAACGTGAAAAACCAAGACCGAGCAATACAGATTCTGCTGCAGCCTCACGACGATGCCAGCCGCTTTCCTCGAGTTTTTGAATAAGCTCAGCCTGCTGCATAACAAGGTTGTCTGTATTACCCTCGCCTCGCTCCAGCTGTTCACCGATTTCATCGATACGCTTTTGCATTTCGTATCCAAACTCAAAAGCTTTATCGGCTTCTTCGCGTAAAGTACAGCCATGATGTGTAAGTCCGCTCTGAGGCAAATATGCAATACGGCATTCTTTTTGAACTGCACGGCTTCCACTATCTGGAGGAACAAGCCCCGCAAGAACTTTTATAAGAGTTGATTTACCGGCTCCATTGGCACCTGTAAGTGCAACCTTAGAACCGGTCTGTAAATTAATTGTTACGTTTTTGAGGATGTCGCGATCACCGAATGCAAGCGACACCTGTGAGAATTGTACAAAGGCCATAAAAATAATTCCTGAACAATGGTGGTTTCGACAAGCTCAACCACCGTCATTTTAGTCAAACACCGTTATATTATTTCTTCAAATAAACAATAACCGGGCTTACACCGCGGCTTCTAATCTGATTTCCACTGAAGTTTGCTCCAGTTGTATCTTCGAGACGAAGCGCTCCGCCATCCAGTTTATAAAGGAAGTTTACTTCGCGTGTCATTCCATCAAACTTCATTGTAAGAACACCATCATAAGAAGAAGCTAAATCTTTAGAAAGTGAATATTTTACCTGAGCTGAACCGGTACTCTTTGTTCCTGCGTCTATTACAGATGGGACAAGCAGCTTAAAGCCTGTCCAACGGAAAGAACCGTCTTCCTTAAACTCAACCTTACCATAGCTTGAGCTTGAGAAGATTGGTCCGTGGGTATAAATCTGCATATATGCCTGAGAACGGCGAGTTTTTTCTGCGTTTACAATATCTGCAATGCTGTCTGAAATAGTAATGAAATTCAAATCCTGAGGCTTTCCGCTTGAATCGGTATAACGGAGTACAATGTAGCCCGCACGACGATAGATGATTTTCATTGAAATTCCATTAAGAGAATATTCATTATCATCAGTTTTTGTATAACCGTCGTAATCCCAGCTTTCGTGAATTGTTGTTGTATTCAGAGAAACTTTTTTGCCCTCTTCATCAATTGTAAATTTATAAAGAGGATGAATAAGTGCAAGATCAATGTTTCCGCTGTCAATCATAGAACGGAAATAATCAGGATACCATACGTTTGCCGCAATTGTTTTCCAGTGTGAATCTTCTTCAACTTCTTCCGCAATTTCACCGCCACCTACTCGCTGGCCTGAAGCATCAGTTTCATAAAGATTCAGATTATAAGAAAAACACCAGCCTAAAGTTCCATCATCGGTAAGAATGCGGTACCAGTCACCTTCAAGAGCATTTTTTCCTGCCATAGGTGCCTGTCCACTACCCTTGTAAAGAATTTTGATAACTTCACCCTTGCGAAGACGATAAACCTGTTTTGCTGTATTTACAGGCTCAGCACGGCATGGAAGTCCATCAAGTTTTACAGAAGCATAGGTTGAAGCATGATCTGCATATTTTGCGGCAACTGCTTTGATTTTTCCTTTTTTTACAGGCTCCGTAAGCTGCCACAAAGCAACTTCAATTTTTTCACCACCTTCTGTACCGATTACATATACGTGAGAAATATTTGATTTGATGTAAACAGGTACAATGTCGCCGCTCTTTATCTGCTGCTCAGGAATATTCCACAAAACAACAGAATAGCCCATGATTTTGTCCGAGCAGGATGTGAACAACAGCGGTATGAGAATTGTCAAAGCAAGAAAATATTTTTTCATAAGAAATTAAAGCTGAACTCCAGTTCTGATTTTTTCGTTGAAGCGGTCGAGTTTCTTTCCTTCGAGAGGATTTGGCTTTCCTTCCATAACGGCACGCAAAGCTTCCATTTCTTCACCGCTGAAGTTTACACCATGATTCATATGATTGATGAAAGATTCTGTTGCCATTGGAGCAACCTTGCGGCACATCTCAAGAATAACTTCTGCATAAACACGAATTTCGTACTGAGCATGGCTGTCGAGGCGGAGCTTAAGGAAGTGGAAAAGATTATGCAAATCCATTTCCCAGTAGAATTCTGTGTAAAGAGAAAGTGGAAGATTGATGCGGGCAATTTCGCGTGCAAGACCAGAATCGATAAGCTCGCTGTAATTTTCGTAAGCTTCTTTCTGACCTTCTTCAAGCTGATTTATGATTTTGTCTGCAGTTGCCTTATCAAAAGCTTCTGTAGCACGGCCCTGCTTGTTGTCCTTACTCTGTGGAGCAACTTTATCTTCTGCAGGAACGTAGAATTCATCCTTCATAATTGAATAGCGTCCAGAAACCTCATTCATGCGGCCTGTGCGGTGACGAACCCACTGACGTGCAACAAAAATAGGCATCTTAACGTGGAATGTCATTACAACCTGTTCAAATGGAGATGTATGCTGATGGCGCAAAAGATAGTCAATGAGAGCACCATCCTGGCTTACTGATTTTGTTCCTTCACCGTAAGAAACACGTGCCGACTGAACAATTCGCTGATCTCCACCAAAATAATCTACAAGTCGTACAAAACCTTTGTCCAATACAGGGTATTCTTTATCCAAAATTTCTTCTGCTGCGGGAACAATACAATGTGCCATATGAATCCTCTAAAAAAATAAAAATAATCGAATATATAGTACATTATATTGTGTTTGAATTCAATCGTAAGAAATCTACAGATTGGACTGCCTCGAAAAAAACAGCCTTAGCCAACGGGGATGATGTTGTCTAAGGCTATTTTTTTCGGGCACGTCCAATCTGAATTATCCGAATTAATCAGAATTTATCTATATACTATTTTTTTAGTGATTCATATATAAAAACGGGTTACAAATCACCGTCGTTTTCAGAGGCATCAACCGCGGCGTCGCCGTCGTGGTTTTCTGGGGCTTCTTCTTTTACTTCTACTACTTCGGCGGTGATTTCATTTTTTGAGGTCAGGACGTCGAAGAGAATCAGGGCGATGCCGGCTACCAGGACTACGATTCCGATAAGGCGGATGATTGCGTTGCCGAGAGCGCGTGGTGAAATCAGAATAAGGATAACTGCTACTGCGAGTAACAGGAGATTTTCGATGATATATCGCTTTCTTTCTACACCAGAGTCTTTTAGGAGTGCTGCAGCATAAAAACCAATCGCAGCAGAAGCCAGAAGATAAATGATAAGCACCCAGATCATTGCAGTCCAGGCTGCACCACCAATTGCCAGAGGGAAAAGAACGGCCATTACACCGGCAATAATGCTTACTATGCTTTTTATAAGAATTGTTCTTCGATAGTAGATATCATCAGATAAAGCCTTGGTAAATTTTAGGCAGTAAACACCGTAAGCAATGGCTGCAAGACCGATAATAACAACAACCAGCTTAATCCAGAAAGATGGGAAAATAATAACCAGGAGACCAAGAAGAGCCGCCAGAATACCAGAAAAAAGATACCACCGTTTCATACAATTCCTCCGAAGACTTTATGTATAGTTTGTTCTATATATAATTAAATTTACGAGCCAAATCTTATAAAGTCAAGAAAATATTTTTTTGATTTTTTTATGAATTTTTGCAATTTACTGTTGACACAAACGCATAAAACATATATCCTACTAACACTTAATGGAGCGATACCAAAGCGGTCGTACTGGGGCGGTCTTGAAAACCGTTGATCTTCACGGGTCCGGGGGTTCGAATCCCTCTCGCTCCGCTAATAATGGAAGCGTGGTAGAGCGGTAATACAACGGATTGCTAATCCGTCACTTCCGTAAGGGGTGGGCAGGTTCAACTCCTGTCGCTTCCGAGAAAGCAGTTCTACTGCACATCAAAATGAATGAGATTGTAGCTCAGTTGGATTAGAGCGCAGCCCTGCGGAGGCTGAGGTCGCACGTTCGAATCGTGTCAGTCTCAAACGATAAGGTTGACTAAGAGGTCAACCTTTTTTTTATTTAACTTTGATTTATTTAAGAATACTTATCACGATTCGAACATGTCAGTCTCAATCCCTATTCACAGAACTCCAATCTTGCAGTTCCCTCTGTTTCATTAATATAAAGCAGTCCCCACTTTTCGTTATAACCAAAAGAAGGAATACCGTAATCTGGGAACCCTAAATTATCATAAGTCTGGGTATGATTATGTCCGCCCAAAACGCAGATTACATTATTTTTTGCAAAATCAGAAATCATTTTATTGCGTTCTGTTGTTTCAGCCATATTTGAACAGTTGTAATTAAAGCGCACAAACGGATAATGCGTAAAAATTATTTTTTTCCGGGAATCATTTTTAATATCCTTCATAAGAATATTATACTGATTCAACCCCACCGCCCCGGACGCTGTATCAAGACAATACCAGGAAAGTTTTTCTGTTTTGAATTTATAAAAAGAGGTATGCGGATAACAGAATTTTTCCCAGTTATCCCAATGACTTTGATAAATATCATGATTTCCACACGAATTTAGAATAAGGCGAATATCATAATCTTCTATCAGTTTATTACAGAAATCTAAATATTCTTTATATTGATCTTCATACCCAATATTAACCGAATCTCCAAGACTAAGCATAAATTTTGGATACAGTTCAGGATGTTCCGCTTTCAAATTATCTAAATATCTGAATAAAGGTTCTCCAGAAATCTTCCTTCTTTTACTTCCAAAATGAGAGTCAGAAATTACCAAAACTGTATATTCACCATGTAAATCAGATATTTTAGAATTGGCAAAATCAGAATCATCATTTGTCAAATATCTTAAGTTTTTGGTTCGTTTATCTACATCATTCCCACTATACCAGAAATTCCAGCTGCCATAACAAGATGAAAAAAGCACCAGAGATATAATGCTGATTATAAAGTATCGAAAAAAACTTCTGCCCTTAATCATCAAAATACCACCTTACAGAAAACTCTGGCTACCGACTGGTTTAAGTACACGGCACTAAAAAACATGTCAACAAATTTAAGCGAATAATCTGCACCTAAAACGAGATTAGGAGCGCACTTTACATCAAAACCAAACTTATAGAACGGGCTTATTGCGAGCGGATAATCAAAATAATCCTGAAGAGTCAGGATGAACCACAAATTAGACTTCTGCTTAATCTTCCAGTTCAAGAGCAAATCAAAATGATAGGAAAAATTATAGATTCTTTTTGTATAAGCTTTTACTGCATCAATTGAAGCAATTTTATAAACATACCCTGCCCCAACCTCGAAAGAAAAAACAGGATTACGAATCCAGCGAAATCTAAGACTTTCTATAAAATCGTTTTCTGAAAACTCATTAAAATATCTGTAAAGGTGATAATTGATTCCTATACCGGCCTGAAAGGTATTGTAAAAAGTCGGCATATAAAAAATATGCGTTGCAAAATCAAACTGATTTGACTGATACTGAAAACCTGCATCTACTCTGATTTCTTTTGCATCATAAGCAAAAATCATCTGCTCTGCTGGGGAATTAGCGCGCAAATCTTTTTTTAGTGGAATGGACTGAGCCCACGTTATGCTATGCTCCGGTTCAATAGTATGAAACCATACTATTTTTTTTGCAGGCGGAATATCTTCATCCTCATCGATTTCAAGAAAATCCTTTAAATCATCTAAAGGTTCTGCAGTTAGACTTGTTCCGAATAATAATAAAATAAAAAATATAATAAAAGAAATGACAAATCGTCTTATCATTTTAGCCTTCTCGCCTGTTAGAGAAGACAATTCTATCATACCTAGCGGCCGGTGTCACGGATTTTTCCTTCAATATAATCAGGATCTACAGTACGTAGCAAAGTTCCCTGTGGAAGCACATGATTTACATAAATGGCAGTAGGATGGCCGTCGCAAGTCCAGTTAATTTTCAGACCTGTTTCAGAATCTATAATCTGCCATTCATCTGGAGTAAGGGTAAGAGAACAGAAATCTGGCGAAACAAATTCAATATTTTCGCCGGTACGAATCATATTCATTCCCTTACATTCATACATATGCCAGCCGTCTTTTTTCTCAAAGGTTTCGATACGACGATCCGGATGGATTTCAAAATCTTTTAAGCGGGCTTCGCGTGCCTGAGGATGCATTGCTTCAAGTTCTTTCTGAGCAGCGTCAAAGCGGGAATGTCCTTCTGCATAAAGGGAATCAAACTCAGCAGGAGTAAACTCGTCCACAATCTCCGCCGCAAGCTGATACTTACTGTCGCTCGCCCCGGAGGTTGTTTTATCAGCATCTGCTTTATTATAGTAGAAACCTGTTGTACTTTCGCGGTGTGCTACGTTATCGAGTTCTGCAATATATGGAGCCGCTTCTTCTGAAGAGAGTTTTCCATCAAGTGCATCGAGGGCTTTTCTATAGGCTCTGGTAACCATAGCGACATAATAAACGCTTTTCATGCGGCCTTCGATTTTCAAAGAATCTACACCTGCATCACGCAAATCAGAAAGATGTTCAATCATGCGAAGATCTTTTGAAGAAAGCACTGCTGTAAAATCTTCACCTTCAAAAACCGGGAACTTTTCGCCAGGGCGCTGCTCTTCTTCAAGAGTAAGAAGTCCACTCTGAGCAAGCTCCTTAGCTTCCTGAGCAGTAATTATATGAGCTGTGGCAGAATCGTTAGCTCCAGCCCTGTCTTCATCAAGTTTAAAATTCCAGCGACAGGTATGAGAGCAGAAACC
>CADANN010000008.1 GCA_902789325.1 uncultured Spirochaetaceae bacterium | reverse complement strand
AGGGGTGTCGCTTGAAGGATTCAAAGAACCGTCTACCTTTTTACCTTCCAAATCAATAATAACCATTGATTCAGGAGTAAGCTCCGGATAAGGAACTCCGGATGGTTTGATCGCGAAAACGCCCTTATCTTTATCAAAAGCAGAAACGTTTCCCCATGTATAAAGGGCAAGGTGATTTTCCGGGATTTTCATGTTAGCTTCGTATGCTTCATTTCTAAGTGTTTCGTATGTCATAATTTCCTCGTATAAAGTCATCCTGAACTTGTTTCAGGATCTTTTTGTATAGACCCCGAAACAAGTTCGGGGTGACGGATTTTTTAAAGATTCTCAACCGCAGCCTTTTCGATTGCCAAGCCTTTCATATATCTCTCAAAGTAAATGTTGAAGCTTTCAACAAGGTCTGCCTCTGGTGCAGAAGTTGTCTTCTTGCATGATGCAAATACTTCATTGTTTAAGAACTCTGCAAGGTCTTTTTTGCCATCTGCCGCAAATGCAGCCAGCAGTGCCATACCCCAAGGTCCGCCTTCACCTGCAGTTTCCATAGCACTTACAGAAGTCTTCATTGCAGCAGCCATGTATTTCAAGCCTGCTTCTGTCTTAAAGTATCCGCCGGCACCTGTCATGCTTTCTACTGGAACTTTTTCTTCATCATAAAGAATGTTCATTCCGGCACGCAAAGCACCAAGAGAAGCAAACATCTGAACTCGCATAAAGTTTGCAACATTGAACTTAGCGTTTTCTGCACGTGCAAACAATGGACGGCCAGAATTAAAGCCTGTGATTGTTTCACCAGAAAGGTAGTTATAAGCAAGCAATCCGCCACAGTCCTTATCTGCTTCAAGAGATTTACCAATAAGATTATCAAAGAATTTTCCAATCTTAGGAGTATTTTCAGTACCACACATTAAAGTTGCTACTTCGTAGAAAAGATCCATCCAGTAGTTGTGCTCGCCTGTACAGTTATTAGCGTGAACCATTGCAACAGGAAGACCAGCTGGTGTTGTTACGATATCAATAATTCCAGGGTAAGCCTTCTTCAAATCTTTTTCCAAAACTACCATGCTGAATACAGATGTTCCGGCAGAAATGTTACCAGTCTTTGCGGCAACGCTGTTTGTTGCAGCCATACCTGTTCCGGCATCTCCTTCTGGAGGACAGAATGGAATACCAGCTTCCAGGTCTCCAGTTGGATCAAGGAACTTTGCACCGGCCTCAGTCAAAGTACCAGCTTCTTGGCCAGCCATTAAAACCTTAGGGAATACAGAATCGAGCTTAAGATTCAAAGCCTTTACACCGTCGAGTGCTTCAAACTTAGCCTTGAAATCTGGATTATAATCAGCTTTTCCATTTTCGTATTTTACAGGGAACATACCGCTGGCATCGCCAACTCCAAGTACTTTCTTTCCTGTAAGCATGTAATGAATATAACCAGCGAGTGTATAAACATTTTCAATCTTACTGATGTGAGGCTCTTTGTTCAAAATTGCCTGATACAAGTGTGAAACTGACCAGCGCTCTGGAACAGGGAAGTTGAAGAGGTCAGAAAGTTCTTTAGAAGCCTGACCTGTAATAGTGTTTCTCCAGGTTCTGAAAGGAACTAAAAGATTTTCTTCCTTATCAAAAGCAAGATATCCGTGCATCATTGCTGAAATACCGCCGGCACGGAATTTTGTGAGTTTTACGCCATATTTTTCCTGAACGTCTTTTTTAAGATCAGCGTAACAGGTCTGAAGACCTTCGTGAATCTGAGAAAGTGGGTATGTCCAGATTCCGTTATCAAGGGTGTTTTCCCAGGTATATGAACCGCCTGCAATCGGCTCATATTTTTCGTTAATCAGCACGGCTTTAATACGTGTTGAACCGAATTCAATTCCAAGAACGGCTTTGCCGCTTTCAATAAGTTCTTTGTTTCCCATTTTTTATTCCTTATATATAAAGTAAAACCTTTAACTAATTTTCATGAAGATTATATTTCAAATCAACCATTTATACAATTAAGATTTTTATGTATTTAAGTTGAAATATTTACGCATTCTTTGTGCCTCAAATAATAAAGAATGAGCGAGATTTTTTCTTCTGAGATTTTCAGCATCTTCGAAGCAGCTGCTCTATAACATTCCTGTTGAGCACGATATTTTTCGCTATCAATTTCTGTATCTGATTTATAATCGCAGATAGTGTAGGTGCCATCAGCATTTTCATAAATCAAATCAATTGAGCCCGTAAAAATTGCGCCTTCTGGAGCAGCATCGCATTTCCAGAACATTCGGAAGCCCCATTCTGCACGCCAGAAGCGGCCAGCTGTTTGTGCGTCGACTAACTGTTTGCAAGGTTCACTTTCCGCAAACTCCATGCACATTCTTTTGCAAGTTTCTTTTGTTTCTGCAATCTGAGGATCTTTGAGATTTTTGAAATATTTTGGCTCTGGTTCAAACTCATCAGGTTTGATTCCTTTTGCCTGCATTTCAAGATATGCATGAACAAGTGTACCAAAATCAGCAGCCGTGAAATCTGCATTGCGAAGCGTGTCTTCACTTGTTTCGTATTTTTCGCCTGAGTCACTGTCTGCTGGGGTGGTAAATTCTGGCTCGAGAGAACTTGGAGTTCTTCGCTCCACAGGCTTTGTTTCGTAGATGATTTCTTCTGCATTTGAAATTATCGGGGTATCAAACTTCTTTCCTGTTTCATCAGAAGTTGCAGGTAAATCTTTATATTCTACAGGCTGTATTTTTTGATAATCGAATCCGCAACCTTCTGCAAAAGTTTCCGAAACTTCTGGTGGATAAGACTGTTCAATTTTAGTTTCAAAAAGTCTGAATTTAGATGATGTTTTTTTTACTGCCTTGTATGTTCCAATTATATAAACATCCTTTTCCGCACGGGTGATTGCTACATAAATAACTCGGCGGAATTCAGCAAGTTCCATCAGGTCTGCTTTTTCTTTTTGAATCTGAACAAAATAATTCTGATTATCTTTTTGAGGTTTTATAGACACACCGTTTTCTTCATCAAAGAAAAACATGTCACATTCACTTTTTGCACTTACTCCTGTACAGCCGTAAACAAAAACGTGCTTAAACTGAAGTCCTTTACTTTTATGAATGGACATAATCTGCACAGCCTGTTCACGTTCAATAGGGTAGCTTACTTCTGAAGCATCAATATCAGAATCATCAGAACTTAGAGATTGTTTCAATAATTCCAGCTGGTCAATAAACCATGCTACGGTTTTTCCCTCTTCTTCAGACTGACGGGCAAGTTCAAAGAGCATGTCAAAATGTTCTGCACATAAGGCAGTCTTTTCATTCTGCATTGTTTCGTAACGATAGCCCTGATTCTGCCAGAGTGTTGTCAACGTGGAAGTCAGCTTCTCCTGAAGAACTATACTCCTCATCTGTTTGAAGAAACTAACTGCAGTTTTATATTTTTCAAAACTCTTTTCTCCAATATCACTTTTGATAATTTCATCAGCGTCAGCAAAGGGATTAAAAGTTTCGGGGGCACAATCCAATAGATTTGCAAGAATCATTTCAGTTTCATTTTCAGAAAGTCCTGCAAGCGGAGAACACAAATATGCTGCATAAGCTTTTGCATCAGATGGATAAACACAGATTCTAAGGAAACTGCAGAAATCATTTACAATCGCATCAGTGAAAATATCTTTGTAAAGGTCAACTGAGTAAGGAATGCCTAACAATCCCAGATATTTTGTAATTACATCACGGTCTGTACGTGAACGGTCAAGAATTGCAAAATCACTCCAGCCGGCACCCTGATCATGAAGTTCCTTAATTTTTTTTGCGATAAACCAGGCCTTCTGTTCTTTTTCTGGAATTAAATCTAGTCGTTTTTCTGGGAGCTCTTTTTTGTTTTCTTCAATGATATCTGATTCAAAAAAACATACGTGAATTGGAATATTATCTTTTGTTAGCTCTGGAAGTTCAATTCCATTTTTTGCAGCGTCTCGTGTGTAATAAGCTTCATATTCCCTGTAATTATCTGGAGAATCAAAAATGCCGTTTCCGTTTTGGAAAATTTCATTAAAAGCCTTTACAAGTGGAGCATCCGATCGATAGTTATAAGTCATGTAAATTAAATCATTTTCATTGCTGTTTGTAAGTTCGTTGAATACTTTTACATCAGCTCCACGGAATTTATAAATGGACTGCTTTTCATCACCAACAAAAAAGAGTTTGTCTGGAGTGCGTTGGTCTTTTATAAGTTCATGAAGTGTTTTACCTTCCGGTATAGTAATTTTGCAATTTCCGGAATCTTCAAAAACTCCATCCTTTAGTGAGAGTATATAAAGCAGGTCTCTGTTTTTACCATTGTTGTCCTGGAACTCATCAATCATTATTTTTTTATAGGCATGTTTTTCCTGGTTTCTGATATCTTCATTTTCAAGCAGGAACTTTAGTGCGAGTTCGGTAACATCATAAAAAGAAAGATTTCCAGAAATACGTTTAGATGTATTTACCTGCTGTAAAAAATCATCCAGCAGAAGATTTAGCTGCTCAAGAATTTTATACTGATTTATAAATCCTTCAATTGAAAAATATTTGTCCAGTTCATTGCAAAAGGCAGTAATAGGAGTGCGGACAGCTGTGATATAGCCTTTAGAAAACTTTCTCTGAACATCACTTGTAAATGCATGAAACAAATCAATCTGGTTTTGAAGCATTTCTGTATGATTGATAATATCGTCTACTGTGATTTTAGGGCTGTTGCAGAGTTCAAAAGATTCATCAATAAACTTTCTGATGTTAGAAACAAAGAGAGTATATTGTTCTTCGTCTTTTTTAGGAGAAGCTTCCAGAGTATCGCTTATAACAGAAACTTTTTTGAAAATGGAATTTTCTGCTTTTCCAATAACCAGATTATTCCAGGCGTCTGTAATTTGTTTTGTCTGATGCTTAAAACTCTTTGAGAACCATCCTGCTTCAGTTGCGAGACTTGTATGTTCAAGTAAGATTTTCGCAAAAACTTTTTCTGCAAAATCCTGAAGTTTTCCTGGCTCAGAAAAAGCCTGAATTGCCGGATTTTCTGCATTTTGAAGAATATAGCTGAAAGCCATATCTTTTACCTGGCGTTCACCATCTGAACTTCCTGTTACAAAATCCGGTTTAATTCCATAGCGGTTTGCGCATTGACGAACAATGCCCGCACAATAAGAGTCCAGAGTTTGGATATGAACATCAGAAAAACTTTCGAGAGCTTCTTTTGCAAGTCTCTGTTGTTCAAGAGTAAGCTGTTCACATACTTCATGTTCTGCAAACTTTTTGAGTGTACCGTAAATACGGTGGTACATTTCAGAAGCAGCTTTATTTGTAAAAGTAAGGGTGAGAATCTGTTCGGCTTTTGCCTGTCCGGTCATAACAAGCCATGCAAAGCGGGTAGCGAGAACCTGCGTTTTTCCCGAACCGGCACCTGCAGCAATTACAGTATTTTTTACAGCACTCAATGCTTTATACTGATTTTCATCAAGAGGATGATCAAGTAATTCAAGAAATCTTTCGTTGTAGTTTGACATTATTGTCCTCCTTTTGCATTGCTGTTAGTTGAACCTAAGTTCTCCCTGGCTACAGTATAGGTTGTGCGGCAAATAGTTTTGAATGGACACTCTACACAGTGTTCATAAGGTTTTACATTATGTCTGTCAGTTCTGCATGCACTTGATTTTGGAACGAAATCTCTGGTGTTTATATCAGCTCCAAAAAGTTCTGCATATTCGTCGAGAGCCTCAAGCGTTGGAATAAATTCTGCCAGTGATTTTCCTCTAGGACCTTTATCTGTTACGGCTCTTTTTTCACTATCACTTATAGAGTAAAAATATCCGCCATATAAATTATCCTCAGAAGCATCCAGCAACTTGTAATACAGCGGCATCTGAAAATCACCAAGAATCTTATTGTCATCAATAAATATTTCTGCAGTTGCAGGCATTGAACTTTTTGTATTTTTGTAATCAATAATTACATATTGGCCATCTGGAGTTTTTAAAAGACAGTCTATAACTCCATGGTAGATCAAATTATTTTTTACGAGCGAAAGTTTTTTTTCTTCAGCAATTACGATACATCCGCCAAAGCCACCTTTTTTTTCAACATCAAAAAGTGGAAGTAAAAACTGAAGAAATGAAACTATCTTTTGTGCAACTTTATTTTTTTGTGAACGTAGAGCAGAGAGGGCGAGTACACTATCCCTGAAATCAGAAGGAGCTTTTAAGGCCTCTTCTGTTTTATTTAGAATCAGATTAAAAAGTTCAGAAGTAAAGATGACTGGTTTCTGGTTGATTCCATTTTCACCATTTTCTGGAATAAGATAAAACTCCTTATCTTCTGAATTATAAAATGGAAGTTTTTTATTCTCAAACTCACGTAATACAAGTTCGAGAATTTTGTGATTCAAATTTCCCATATCATATTTTTGCATAAGGGAGGTATCAAGCGTATCTTCCTGAAGTTTTAACAAACTTTGTAAAACCCAGCGGCGTGGACAAGGGAAAAACTTTTCCAGATCTCCGCGTGCTGAAACCCGGAATAATCCTGTTTCTTTATCAGTTTTTGTATTAAGTCTTTTTTCAAGACTTTGATTTATGCGGTAATCAGAATCAGAAGTTTTTTCTTTTTTTGTGTGCCATTGCTCAAACTGATTTTTTTGAGCAGGAGTTAGTTTTTCGATTTTATCACTTCTTCCAAGAATATAATTTCGCTCAGCAAGAATATAATCTTCCTCATCAAGATTTGGAACATCATTTTCGATTTCCTCAAGACGGCTGTGTGCAATTGCATAACCTGCGAAACTATCTTCTGCATATGAAAAGTGAACAAAAGTAGAATCAACCCCATCTGTTTGTTTTGCATATAGCTTAAGAAATACATCTGTTGAATTTTGATTTCTGTCATCTTCAATAAGATGAAGTTTTGCTCGTTTAGTCGCATTAAGGAATGTGAGTCTGCGGTTTTGAATCTCAAGATTTTTTTGAGAAGAATCAATTAAAAACTGGAATTTAAAATTTGCAGCGGCTGTAAGTTTATATTTGAAGATATTTACACCAGTTGCCTTAGTTTGAGGAGTGTAAGTTTTGCCATCAATCACTTTTAGGAAAAACTCATAAGGAGAAGGAATTAAAAGTCCGCAATCCTTATACTGTTCCTCTATCATAATCAATGCTTCGAGTTCTTTAATACAGCGGCTTATGATATTATTTGCCTGCTCAGAAAAGTCAGAATTATCTTCAAGAAACTGAGATTTAAATTTTACCCAGCAGGTCTTAATTGAATTGAAAGAATTATTTTCTGAATCAAAAAAACTTGCTACGGTACTATGTAGCTTTGAATAAAATTCTTTTAAATCATCAAAATATTTTATGCTGTCTTCCGAATCTGTATTATTAAAATTTTCTGCAAGTTCAAGTCTTTTGATTTTTGATAAAAAGCACTGCTGCCAGATATCTTTTTCGCCAGGAGAACAAAGGCAGCGCATACGGTTTCCTTCACGAATCAAAGCTTCTTTTGTTTCAGAAAGTTCTGCCTTCCACGGCACGCACTCATCAAGCAAAAGAGCACGTACACTGTCAAAACTAAAGTTAGAAGTATGGCAGTCGTAAATCTCGCGGAAGATTCGGCCTGCACAATTTTTTGTAAGTGGCTGGCCCGCTTTAATTACATATGGAATTCCATAAAGTGAAAACTCGCGGTCTATGTATGGGCGGTAAGTGTCAATGTCTGGCACGCTAAGTGCAATTTCACTCCAGTCAGCACGGCCTTCATTTACAAGCTTAATGATGCGGAGCATTGTTTGACGCAGTTCTTTTCTTGAATCAGAATATTTATATACTTTTGGAGAAGGAAGATTTTCCGGCAAAGTGTATAAAGTGATATTTTCGTTTGCTTCAAAAATCCCTTCAAAATCACCAAAGTCTTCTAGCAATTCCGGATAGTAAATTATGAATTCAGATTGCTTATCAGAAATATCAGTTCCTTCAACCCATGAAGGTTCAAAAAGATTATTTGCATTCAAAAAGCGGCTGTATTCATCATAAATATAGAGATAATCATTATCTTCTGCGTCGAGCTCGCCATAATCAGCTGCATTCTTATCAAGTCGTTTTTTCCAGAAGTGAAGGGAAGGAATATTTTTTGCAATCCAGTCTTCAAAAGAAGATGCATTTTTAGCATATTCATCAGCTGGATTTATCAAAACTTGAAGTCGTTCTGCCACTGGCTTTTGTGCATTCCGCGCAATCAAATCACTTACAAAAAACTTTCGCAAAATCGAAGGAATTACAGATTTTCCAGCCTGTTCTGCAGCAACATAAGTGCCTTTAAAATTATCCCAGGCAATAAAACGTTCAAATGGAACTGCATCACAACCAGATTTCGATGGATTCAAAACAATCCAGTCTATCCAGCTGTTCATAACAGTATCTGTTGGAAAAACAAAAATGCAATTCGGGTTGCTGAGTTTTTCAGATAATATATCACTGATTTTTTCAGGCAAAAGTTCAAGTTTTTTCATATTTTTATTATAAGGCATTTTTTCATTTGAGAAAATGATTTTTATGATGTATAGTTTTTATATGGACATTTCACGCTTAAAAAATATTCAACCTGTACTCGACAGGTTTACAGAAGAAAAAAACGCCGCAGGATTGAACCTTCTTGTTTATAAAGATGGTCAGGAAATTGGTTACTGGCAGTCTGGCTTTGCTGATATAGAAGCCGGCCGCGAGTATTCCCGCGACACAATTGTTCGCCTTTATTCTATGACCAAGCCGGTTACAGCAGTTGCCGCAATGATTCTTATTGAAGAAGGAAAACTTGATTTAGCAGATGAACTTTTCAGATACCTGCCCGAATTTACAAATCTAAAAATTTGTTGTGAAAAAGGAAAGGAAGGAAAGCCTGTCCGTGCAAGTCGTCCTATATTGATTCAGGATCTTTTGAATATGACAAGCGGCTATACCTATGGAGCGTGGAGCGAAGATAGCCCTTTGGGAGAACATCTTACATCCCGCCTGATTGCTGAACTTAATGAGGATGAAGCAGAAGGTGGAGAAAATAAAATTACTACACGCGAAGTTGCGAAATGTCTTGCCTCAATTCCTGTAAGTTTTGAACCAGGAACTGATTATAACTATGGTCTTTCTGCTGATATTCTTGGAGCTGTTATAGAAGAAGTAAGCGGAATGCTGTTAAGTGATTTTATGAGAGAGAGAATCTTTAAACCACTTGGAATGAATGATACCGCATTTTTTGTTTCAGATGAAAAGCAGCCTCGGCTTGCAAAAGTGTATCGTTCCGTAGAAGACTGGTCTAAAGGTGGAGAACGTCATCTTGAACTTTTTACCAGCTGTAATCTTGGTATTCAGTATAAAATGAATCATGATCCAGCATTTGAAAGTGGCGGAGCAGGTTTGTGTTCTACAATTGATGATTATATGAAGTTTGCCCAGATGCTTACCAATGGAGGCGAACTTAATGGATTCAGAATCCTTCAGGAAAAAACTGTGCGTTATCTAGGTGAAGCCCGCTTAAATCCAAATCTTCAGCAGCGATTTGATATGAAAATGCCTCATCTTGCTGGCTATTCTTATTGTAATTTACTTCGTGTTGCCGCAGAACCTGGACGTTGTAATGTAATTACACAAAAAGGTGAGTTTGGTTGGGATGGCTGGCTTGGTCCATATGTGAGTGTAGATCTGGAAAATAAGCTTACTTTTGTTATGACAATGCAACGTTGTGATTCAGGAACAACAACAGCTGCTCGTCGTGCAAGAAATATAATTTATTCATCAATCTAAAAAAAAAAGTTACAAAAAAATTGCAAAATATGACCAAATATGACTCATATAATGACAAAATTTCAATTTTTTTCCTTGACAAAAGTTATATGATTTGTCTATGATTATTTATGAGAGGTTTGATCAAAAACAAAAAGTAATTGACCATTTATTAAATTAAAAAAAGTATTAAAGAGAGACAGTAACTTATGAAAAAAGTTTAACGCATTCCAGACAATCAATTTTTCATTTTGTAAATCAAAAACACATCTCAATTTCTCTGTAATCTATTGGGCTATCCCATCGTTGATGGGGAAGATGTATGTCGGCTTGTAGATATTAAAAAAAACTCAAAACGGAGGAAAGTTTTGAAAAAAACAAATGTTTTGAAAAGTGCTGCAATTGCAGCTATGTTCTCATTGCTTGCTCTTGTTGGCTGTAATAATGCAGTTGACAGCGAAGCACGCAGTTCAAGTTACATAGCATCGGGACAGATCTTCGGATATGTAACCGATACTAAAGGTGAGCCGTTGTCTGGTGTTACTATCGCTCTTGGTGATAAGACAACAAAAACAAATGATGCAGGTGCATTTGCACTTACTGATATTCCAGTAAATGCAACTGAGACTGATACTGCTGGTACTATTAGTCATGCAACAGGTACAACTCAGACTTACACATTAACTGCAAAAAAAGATGGATACCTTTCAAGTACTTTGACAGGTATTGTTGTTGTTGAAACAACAGATAAGAGCGATTCTGCATTGCTTTTAGCTACTGCTGCAACAGCTTATCAGAAAATTCTTGAAGAATTTGCAAAGGCAGGCGGCGCTGGTGCATCAGCTATTACTTCTGGCTCTTTAGTTGCTACCGATGGTGTAGTTTTGAACTCACAGAATATCAATGATACTTATAAGGGCATGGCAAATGCTTATGCTACTCTTATTGAAAAATATCAGAACCTTTCTAAGACTTATGAATCAACATTCGTAACAACAGCTCTTACTCCATGTAATGGTTGGTTTGAAGGATCTTTGAAGATTACAAAGTCTCCAGCAAATGATATTACAACAGATGCTGATTCAATTAAGGCTGCTCCAGAAGGTGTAAAAGTTAAGTTGGTTACAACTCCTGCTACAGGTTTCACAAGCTATGTATACGAAAAAACAACAGATAAAGATGGTAAATTCAAGTTTGAAAATCTTCCTGTTGAAACAGCTCTTACTCTCAAGGTAGAAGGCTTTGAAGCTACATATGAATCAGCAGGTGCAAAAGAAACTTACTACTATTCTTTAATGGATTCTACTACAGCTTCTACTGCTAAATTTACATATCCTGGTTCAGATTTGCAGGAAGATACTCTTACAATCAAACTTGAAGAAAAATCAGGTGCAAAATATAAAGCAGATGTACTTCTTTATTCACAGCCAGCAAAGATTATCGTAACAGAAACAAATCTTCTTAAGAATACAGCTGTTGCTCCTCTTGCTTTGGATACACCAGTAACAGTTACATTTAATAAGCCAATGGATTATGTAGAACTTGTTACAGAAACAGGTGTTACTACAGTTAATGAAATTGGTGAAAAAGCAAATTATGTTTTTGATGAATCTAAGAAAAAGGTAACAATTACTCCTAAAGATGGATTCTGGACTGCATCTTCAGACACTGTTACTTTCGTAATTTCAGGTCGTGCACAGGATGGTGCTACATCATTCATCGATAATAAGTTCACTGTAAAACTTGACAATATTATCAAAGTAAAGTTTGCAGATGTAAGTGATGCTGACAAAGATGCATTCACTCTTACATTTGACCGCGAACTCGTTAAGACTGATGCAGTAAAAGTAACAGATGACAAGTCTGAAGCTCTTACTCTTTCATGGAATAAAGAAAATGTTTCAGCTCCAGTTCTTACTGTAAAAGCTCGTGATGGTAAGTTTGCAAAGCCAGGTGATCATACATTTACTATTTCAAATGTTGAAGCAAAAGATGAATCAAACGTATTGTATTCTTTTGATAGAGAATTTGCTGTAACAACAACACCTGCTTATACATTTAAAGTTCGTTTCGATGGATTCAAAGCTGTATCAATTGATGTTGTAGAAAAAGCTGATGGTTCATTGTCTCGTTCTATTGTTGCAACAACAGCTCAGTATCTCAAGATTACATTCAATAGAAATGTAAGTGATGCTTCTGGACTCAGCTTAACAGACGGTACAAATGCTGCAAAGGATAAGTATGTAAAAGACAATGCTGTTTACTTCAGTCTTGCAGACTTTGAAGACAACAAGACTCTAACTCTTTCTGGTTCAGTAATTTCTACCTCAGGTGAAAAATTTGATGGTACTGGTGATGTAAAATGGGCTGACCTTCTTACAGACTATACAGTAAGAACTGCTTATGTAATTGCTGCTTCTAACCTTTATGTTGAAAAGACATCTATCAATGAAAACAATGATAATACTTCAACTGCAATTAAGTCTGGTGAAAAAGTAACTCTTACTTTCAACAAAGAAATCCCTGCAAATGCTGTTACAGAAACAGAGCTTTACAGATCTGACAGTATTGTTAATATGGATCAGACACCTTATAAAGCAACTGCTACTGCATCTGGAAAGGTTGTTACAGTAACTCTTAGTGAAACAATTCCTGGAAAAACATATTATCTTTCTCTTAAGATTAAGTCTGCAGATGGAGCTGAACTCTTCTCTACAGGAAGCAAGTCATTTGCAAGAGGAACTTATGTACCTAATGCATATGTTGAAAGCAAAATTGTTTATCCAGCTGCTTCTTCTACAGGCTTTGCACTAGCAAAGAAATACATTGAAATTAATGTTCTTAAAGTAAAACTCCTGCCAGAAGGAAGTTCAAAGACAACTAAGGCTGCTGAATTCAAGAAGTCTTCAAATGGTTCAATTGTTCTTCAGTTTAATCAGGATGTAACAGGTTATAAGGCATTCCTTTATAACGTATATGGTTATACATATAATACACTTCAGAAAGCAAGAAATGCTCTGGCTACTGATTATGTAAATCTTGAAAATGCACAGAAGGCTCTCTTCTATGGTGCAAAATCTACAGTAGATGGAGATACAATCACAATTACACCTGATTATTCATTCGCTTCAAATGATAACCCTGGTATTGCTGTATACAATGCAGATGGGGAATGGGTTGAACTTGGTACAATTCCAAATGGTGGTACAACACCAGCTCCATACGCTCCTTATTATTCAAAAACTTATGCAGATAAGCTTGCTCCAGAAAATGCAAGTACAACTGATGCATTCAAGGTAACACCTGCTAAGCAATCTGGATATGACCAGGGGGACAAAGCTGAACTTACATTCAAGATGCTTGCAGCAAATAAATATACAAATGATTTACCTGTATTTACATTGTATGTGAAGGTAAAGAATGGATATGGCGACGATGAATGGTTTAATGTTGGAACCCAGAATTTTGTAAAGAGTAGCGATAAGGGTACATTCCTTTATAAAGACTTTAAGGTTGATAATGCAGATGCTTACATTGAGGTTTCAGCTGGTGCAGAATTGACTTATGGTTCAGAAGAATTTGTTCTTCTTACAACTATTAACCACATGGTTATCAGTTCTAATGTAATTGAGATTACAAAGTAGTTAATTAATTAGGAATAATTAAATAAGTTTACTCTCCTGTCCATAACCGGGCAGGGGAAAGATTTGAAAAAAACTCCTTTTGGGACTATCCGATTCGGGTAGTCCCATCTATTAATATAGAAGAAAATCAATATTGACATTACATATCATAATTGTTAAAATATTCTATTATCATTTAGGGGTGAAGAATGGTTTTTCCTTTGGAACAGTTAGTCGTTTTCAACGGCAATATTTATGAAATTACAGTTGCAGCAAGCCTCCGCGCATATCAGATGGCAAAGGTTAATGACCCTGAAATTGCTGCAAATCAGGATAAGGTTGTTTGTGCAGCAGCAAAACAGCTTTTTACAAATAGAGTAACTTACCGTATTGAGCACAAAGACTAATTCAAAGCCGGAACCTAAGATTCCGGTTCTTGTTATTTTTGCGCCGACAGCTTCGGGAAAGACTGCCTTAACGAGGGAACTTTTTTCACCTCAAGGCAGTCATTTTATTTTAAATGCCGAAGTTATAAGTGCAGATTCTCAGGCAGTGTATAAAGAAATGGACATAGGTACTGCCAAACCGGATAAATCCCTTTGTAACGAAATACCACATCATCTTATTAATCTCTTAAATCCAGATCAGCAGTATAATGTGTCTGATTTTGTCGACGAAGCAGACGAAGCCTGCCAACAGATATATTCACGAGGAAGATTACCTGTTGTTTGCGGGGGAACTGGTTTTTATGTCAGAAACTTTTTATACGGAGTAGCCCCAACTCCAATTTCTGATGAAAAACTTCGTAATGAATTAAATGAAAGAATTGCACGAGAAGGAAACGAAGCGCTTTATCAAGAACTCAAGAAAATAGACCCTGAAAGTGCAGAAAAAATCCATCCGAATGATGCATATCGTATTTGTCGTGCTCTGGAAGTGTATTATCTGACCGGTCAGAAGCGTTCAAGTTTTAAGCCTGAAGGCCAAGGGCAGCTGCGTTCAAAATATGATTTTCTTTTTATAGTACTGGAACCTCAGCGTGAAGTGCTTTATGAGCGAATACGCCAGCGAGTTGATATGATGTTTGATGCTGGTCTTGAAAATGAAGTACGTTCACTTATAGCTAAAGGCTACACAAAAGAAACTCCGGGCATGAAGGCTATTGGTTATAGTGAATGGTTTGAGTCTAATAATATAGAAGAAATCCGCGAAGCAATCAAACATCACAGCTGTAAATACGCAAAAAAGCAGTATACCTATATCCGCGATATTCCAGGCAGCACTGTAATTGATTTTTCAGGCTCAGAAGAGGATTTTGAAAAAATCACAGGATTAATAAAACAGAACTTCGCAAGGTATTTCTATTGACATAACCAGTCAAAATCGGCATAATAGAGAAACTTATATAAGTTTTAAGGAGTGCCATCGTGCCTTGTGGAAAGAAAAGAAAGCGCCAGAAGATGGCGACACATAAGCGAAAGAAGATGCTTAGACGTAATCGACATAAGAGCAAGTAGTTTTTAGGTCGAGACTATGTGTTGAAAGACCGCGTATTACTATTTACGCGGTCTTTTTTTTAGGAGCGTCAAAATTTTACTATCTAAGATTCATTCGCCAGATGATGTAAAAAAACTTTCTCAAAAAGAACTTAAGCAGCTTGCTCAGGAAATCCGTACTACAATTATTAACGTTGTTGGAAAAAATGGTGGACATCTTGCCAGCAATCTTGGTGTTGTTGAGTTAACCATTGCAATGCACCGTGTTTTCAATAGTCCTGATGATGCCTTTGTTTTTGATGTAAGCCATCAGTGCTATACCCATAAATTACTTACTGGTCGCTACGAAGAATTCCCAACTCTCAGAAAAAAAAATGGTCTTTCTGGTTTTACCAATAAAAATGAAAGCCCTCATGATTATTTTATAAACGGTCATTCATCAACATCAATTTCCTCTGCTTTAGGACTCCTTACTGCCCGCGAACTTAATGGTAATAAAGGAAAAGTTATTGCCGTAATTGGTGATGGTGCTCTTACCGGCGGAATGGCATTTGAAGGCCTTTCTCATGCAGGCCAGCTTTGTAAAAATCTTATAGTTATCCTTAATGATAACCAGATGTCAATTGATCATAATACTGGTTCTGTTTCCCGCTATCTCAGCCGCCTTACAATGACTGCTGGATATCAGACATTCAGATATAGGGTAGACAAGGCAATTGATAAGATTCCATATATTGGCCGTCCGCTCGAAAAATTTATTTTCCGCTTTAAGCGCTCACTCAAAGGTCTATTCCTTACAAATAATCTTTTTGTTGATTTAGGATTTGAATATGTAGGCCCTCTTGATGGTCATAATGAAGCAGCTCTTGAGCGCGAACTTCGTCGTGTAAGTAAACTTCACAGACCGGTCGTAGTTCATGTAGTTACTAAAAAAGGAAGAGGCTATAGTCCTGCAGAAAATAATCCGGAATTATTCCATGGAATTGGTCCGTTCCAGATTAGTGATGGTACAGTTGAAAAATTCGATACAGAAAGTTTTACAGAAGCCTTCAGTAATTTAATAGTAGAAGAGGGCGAAAAAAATAAAGATATTGTTGCAATTACTGCCGCAATGGCAAAGGGAACTGGGCTTTCGGCTTTTTCTCATAAATATCCGGAAAGATTTTTTGATGTTGGAATTGCAGAAGAGCATGCCGTAACCTTTGCGGGTGGACTTTCTAAAGGCGGAAAAATTCCTGTTGTCTGCATTTACTCAACTTTTATGCAGCGAGCTGTAGATCAGATGATTCATGATGTTGCCTTGCAGAAGTCACATGCCGTATTTATGCTTGACCGTGCAGGTGCTGTTCCAAGCGATGGAGTTACACATCAGGGAATTTATGATATTGCACTTTTCCGCCCGATTCCAGAACTTGAACTTATGACAGTTTGCAGTGCCGTAGATCTAAAACTTTGTTTTGAATGGGCTGTTGAATGTGGTACCAGTGTAGTTATCAGATATCCAAAACTGACCTGCCCTACAGAGGTTCCTCAAATGAGTACTCCTGTAGAACTTGGACGTGGTATCCTTATTCCATGTACAGAATTTCCAATTGAAAACATAACAGAAGCAGAGCTTGAAGCAAAGAAAAATAAGATTCTGATTGTTGCTACAGGCGGAATGTACAGCGAAGTTCAGAAGGCTGTTCGGGCTGTGCTTCTTGACGGCGGATATGCAGACATTTATCTGCTTCGTTTTATTAAACCTTTTGACGTAACTTATTTTGTTGAACTTGCTTCGAAATATCAAGGTATTGTTTTTGTAGAAGATGGAGTGATTACAGGTGGTGTTGGAGAATGGCTTTCCGGCATACTTGCACAAAATGGAATGAAGAATACTAAAGTTCTTGGCTTTGGCGATAAATTTTATAATCACGGTTCAAGAGAAGAAGTACTTGAGATGGCAGGATTATCTCCGTCTCACATCAAAAAGGCGGTAAAAGAATGCAGCAACTACAGTTTGGCTTAAAACGCGCCGCAACAGAACGTGCGGCCTTTGTAATGGGTATTGTAAATGCCACCCCAGATTCTTTCTATGCAGAAAGTCGCGGTGGTATAGAACGTGCTCTCCAATTAATTGACGAAGGTGCAGATATCCTTGATATAGGCGGTGAATCAACCCGTCCCGGTTATACACCGGTAAACATTGAAGATGAAATTTCCAGAGTAATTCCCATAATCCAGGCTGTCAGAAAAGTTTCATCTATTCCAATTTCCGTAGATACAACCAAACTCGAAGTATTTAAAGCAGCTTTTGCCTGTGGTGCAGATATCTGGAATGATGTTACAGCCCTTAGCGGAGCTGGTAAAGCAAATGAAGATGGAACTGCAGCCTGTAAAGCAGAACCTTCTGTAGAATCAGCTCAATTTATTGCAAAATCTGGAGCTTCTGTTATTCTCATGCATTCTGGTGCAGGCACTCAGCAGGAGGTTTCAGACTTCCTGGGACAGCGTACAGTGTTTTGTCTTTCACATGGTGTTTCATCTGATAAAATCATTCTTGATCCTGGTATTGGTTTTGGAAAAACAACAGAACAAAACCTCGCCCTTATCCGTGAACCACTTTCAGTTTGCGCAGGCCGTTATCCGGTTCTTATGGCACTCTCCCGCAAACGCTGTATCGGAGATATGACAGGTCGCCCTGCAGAAGAACGTCTTGCAGGAACCCTAGCTGCAGATATGATTTCAGTTCAAAATGGTGCAAAAATAATCCGCGTTCACGACGTTTCTGCTGCAATTGACACGTTAAATGTGATGAAAAATCTCCGATAATATAGTATAATTAATTCAATTATTCGAATATAACACTGTCATGCTGAACTTGTTTCAGCATCTTTTAATAGATCCCGAAACAAGTTCGGGATGACATTATGGGTATAATTATGCTAGGTTTCGACAGAATTTTATATCTTTATGATTTCATCCGGCCATTTCTCGACATCGCCGTAATGACCTTCATTCTGTTTAAAGCATACGACTTTATCTCAAAAACAAACGGCGTACAGATGCTTAAGTCGCTTCTTATCGTCGTAATCGTTTATGGTGTTGCTGTTCTCTTAAAGTTGCAGACCCTGCTATGGATCATGAATATTGTAGCACCGGCCCTTGTAATTGGATTTGCACTTATCTTCCAGCCTGAAATCCGAAAATTGTTTATCCGTATTGGACAGAACGGCTGGTTTGCTTTTGGTACTCGTTCTAAACATACTTATGTAGACGCAGTTTTAATTGCGGCAGAAATGCTTTCTCAGCAGAAACGTGGTATGCTTGCAGTTTTTATGCGCCACACTCAGCTTGAAAATATCATTCAGACTGGAACCCGCTTAAATGCCGATCTTTCTTCAAGTCTTTTGATGACAATTTTTGGAAAGGATACCTCACTTCATGATGGAGCCTGCTTTATTCAGGGAGGAAAACTGATTGCCGCTGGCTGCTTCCTTCCAACTTCGGAAAACTACACAATCAAAAAGACTTTTGGTACACGTCACCGTGCCGCTCTTGGTCTTTCAGAAGTTTCAGATGCTGTTGTTCTTGTTGTTTCCGAAGAAACTGGTGCGCTTTCTCTTGCATACGATTCAAAATTAAATTATGACCTTTCACTAGAAGAGGTTCGAAAGATTCTTGAAAATCTTCTCGAAATTACTTCTGAAGCTCAGGTACTGGAGGATACTGTAGATGAACACAAAACGTTTGCTAGATAAAATCCTCGATAAATGGCCTGCAAAAGTTGTCTGTCTCATAATTGCAATCTTTTTGTATTTCTTTCATCAGGCTTCTTTGATTGATTCTAAAACTATTGTTGTTCCCCTTCAAATCATCGAAAACGGTATTGTAATGCAGATTGGAAATGCTCCAAAATCAGTTTCTGTTATTATAAGGGCTGATGAGGAAACTATAAAATCAGTTATGCCTTCAGATATTTCTGCATCAATCTGTCTTGATGATATCACTCAAAAGGGTACCTATAAACTTCCTGTAAAAATCAATATTTCAGAAAGTCTTATGGAATATGATCCTTTTGAAATTAAAATGAAGGATGATACTGTTACAATTTCTGTTGATAGAAAAGCAATAAAATATGTTCCTATAGTTCCATCTGTAATTGGCGAAGTTGCTAACGGTTATGAAATTGAGTCAATTACAATGAGCCCTTCAACTATCGAAATTATTGGACCGGAATCTATAGTAAATGCAACTGAGCAGATTTATACAACACGTCTTAATGTTTCTAATGCGGAAACTAATTTTTCTACAGAAACTTCATACCAGCAGTTAAACAAGCTTCTTACTGTTGTAGATGAAGGTCCATTTAAGGCAGAAGTAACTGTAAAGCCTAAGATTATTGAAAAAGAATATGATTCTATAAAAATCGAAGTTTTATATCTGGATACATCTTTTGAATTAGCAGAGCCATTGCCACTTGTTTCAATTAAACTTTCCGGAGCTATGCCTGTTCTTGAGAATTATATTCCTTCAAAACATACAGTTCAGTTAAATCTTTATGATATAAAAGAAGAGGGAACTTATGAACTTCCTCTGCGTTATGTAATTCCTGCTAATTTCCAGCTTATTGAAAAATCTGATGAAGAAATTACATTTACAGTTGTTCGTAAACCTGGAGAAGAAGGGGAAGAAGAAGCTGCTGAGGCAGAAAACTGATGATTGCAGGAATTGGAACTGACATTACAGAAGTTGGCCGCTTTGAAAAGTGGGTAAAAAATCCTGAAATGCTCGAGCGTTTTTTTAATGAAAAGGAACGTGGTTTTACGGGAACTCTTGCTTCTCAATGTCAGCATTATGCTGCCAGATTTGCAGCTAAAGAGGCTTTTTCAAAAGCATTGGGAACCGGCATATCTGGTTTTAGTTTGAAAGAAGTTTATATAACAAAAGACAGTGAAGGAAAACCTTTACTGAATATAGAAGGTTCGGCACTTTCAATTATGAAAGAACGGCTTGGTGAATGCACTGCATTTGTAAGCTTGAGTCATGAAAAAGAATATGCCGTAGCTTTTGTTGTATTGGAAAGAAAGTAAAGGGGGATTATATGGCTACATCAAAAAAAGGTCCTGAAAAAAAAGTCGGTATTTCTTACTGGTCAAAAGATAAAGTAAAATGCCCGGTTTGTAAAAAAGACTTTGAACGTGAAGTAATGCGTAGCGGTAACGGACGTATGATTGCCGGCGGTCTTACAGAAGAACTGCACCGTATTTATGAGCCATCAGCAAAATTTGGCCGAATCTATCCTCTTATTTATGAAATTGGAGTTTGTCCAAACTGTTATACAGCTCTTTTTTGGAATGATTTTACTGAGAAAATGGATACGGATGATGCCGACAAACTTTATGAGCATTCAGAAAGACGCCATAAAAATTGTGAAGAAATATTCCCGTATTATAATTTAAAGCACGAACGTTCTTTGTATGATGGTACTGCAATGTATTATTTAGCGCTGCAGACTTATGATGATATGGGTGCATATACTCTGCCTACAATGAAAAAAGCAATTATCACTCTTAGACTTGCCTGGCTTACGGCAGAAATAAATCAGCATTGTGCCGGTCATAATTTTGATTTGATTTCAAAAATGTTTTATAGCAAGGCTTTGTTTTTCTATCAGCAGGCAGTTATAAATGAAACTGAACGAGTTGAAAAAAGCTCAACCTTAAATAACATGGGCCCTGATATTGATAAGAACTATGGTTGGGATGGTGTTATTTATTTGTGCGGACTTCTTGAATATAAATATGGCCAGCAGGATGATATTCAGTTACGTTTGAAAAAATTGAATGAATCAAAGACTGCAATTGCCCGTATTTTTGGACTTGGTAAATCATCTAAAAATAAGCCGGGTCCTTTGCTTGAACATGCAAGAAATCTTTATGATAATCTTTCTAAGATAGTTAATGACGATGAGTTCTAGAAATATTCTTCTCACAATTTCTTACGATGGAACTGATTTTTGCGGCTGGCAGCGTCAGGATGATGCTGACGGCGGCGAAGCAAACAGAACTGTTCAGGGAGAAATTGAAAAAGCCCTCGAAAAAGTTCATAAACAGAAAACAACTCTTTATGGGTCAGGCCGCACAGACAGTGGTGTGCATGCAGTAGGGCAGGCAGCCAATTTTTATTCTCCTTTTGATTCTATTCCTGCAGAAAATTATGTCCGGGCTTTAAATGCTTTTTTACCAGAGGATGTAAGAATTATTGATGCACGCGAGGTGCCGGAAGATTTCAGTGCGCGTAAATCAGCTACAAGCCGCCTTTACCGTTATTTTATTTCTACAGATTTGAATGGTAATGTTACTGCCGACAATTTACGTTTTTGCTGGCGTGTAAAAAAATATACACCAAATCTGGAACGTCTCAATAAATATTGTGAGTGTCTTCACGGAGAATTGGACTGTTCTTCCTTTGCAGCCAGTGGAGATGACAGTGTTTCCAACAATCGCTATATAGACGGAGCAAGATTCTTTTTACAGAAAGATCGCTGGGGCAAAGACCTCCTGGTTTTTGAAATTGAAGCAAATGCATTTTTATGGAAGATGGTGAGAACTTTGACAGGCACGCTTGTGAATCTGGATAAAGAAGGTGCACCCGAAGATGCAATGCAGAAAATCCTGGAAGCACACAACCGAACAAAAGCAGGCGTCACCGCACCTCCAAACGGATTGTTTTTATACGAAATAAAATTTGATGGAATCAGACGACATTTATAGCAAACTCACTGGATCTACATCATATTCAATATAAACATTCTGATTATGTGTATAATCAAAGAGGAGTTTTCTAGCTGCTGTCTGTAAAGGAATAATTGAACTTCCTTTTAATAAAATCTGATATCTCCAGGAAGAGTTAATTTTTTCAATAGGACATTCTGCAGGTCCAATTATTTCCATTCCGCGTGGAGCTCCGTCACTTAAAATACTTACAGCATCGCGTGCAGTTTCGGCAGCAAGTGACTTATTAAAACTACGGAAAACTAAGCGCAGTAAACGACTAAATGGAGGAAAATCCAGCATTTCACGTTCTGCAAGTTCGCTTCCATAAAAATCTTCAATTCGGTTTTGACAGGCATAGAGTACCGGGCCTTTTCCTGGACTATAAGTTTGCACTATAACTTTTCCATCAGGGAAATAACGACCTGCGCGACCTGCAACCTGAGTAATTAAAGAGAATGTTCTTTCACCCGCACGGAAATCAGGCATATGAAGTCCCGCATCTGCAAGAATAACACCTACAAGTTCCAGCTTTGGAAAATTGAGGCCCTTAGCAACCATCTGCGTTCCAAGCATTATGTCATATTTTCCGTTTCGGAAATCTTCAAGAGTGGTAATTAGTTCTTCTTTATTTTTCAGGATATCTGTATCAAGACGTACTATTCGGGCATTAGGAAATTTTGCTCGAGTTTCTGCTTCTATATATTCAGTTCCAAAGCCTGAACTTCCAATGTCAAAAGATCCGCACTGCGGACAGCTTTCCGGCGGATAAGTTGACCAGCCGCAATAGTGACAGCGTAGACGATTTTCAACTTTGTGATAGGTAAGTGGCACAGAACAGTTTTTGCATTTGAGCTCGAAACCGCATTGATTGCAACGGAAAAAATGTGTAAATCCACGGCGGTTCATAAACAAAATTGCCTGATGTTTTTTCTCAAGGATTTTATTAATCTGCTCTTCAAGTGGTTTAGAAATACAACCGTCACCTGGAAAATATGAAAGGTCTATGCAGGAAATATGAGGCATTTCTCCACCAGCAAGACGCTTTGTGAGCGTATGACGAATAATTGAACCAGTCTGCATTCCATACCATGCCTCTACACTTGGAGTTGCACTTCCCATAAGTAAAGGGATTTTTAGTGTTGTACAACGATGCATTGCAACCTGTCTTGCATGATATCGTGGATTATTTCCAGATTTATATGAGCCGTCATGTTCTTCATCAATTATAATCAAACCTAAATCTGGAACCGGAGCAAAAACTGCAGAACGTGCACCAATAACAACCCGAGCTTCTTTATGCATAATTCTATGCCATTCTGTAAGCCTTTGAGAGGGAGTAAGACCCGAGTGAAGGACTGCCGCAGTGTTTCCAAAACGTTCACGGACAGATTGTACAACCTGAGCTGTCAGTCCAATTTCGGGAACAAGGTAAATAACACCTTTTCCTGTTTCAAGAATCTTTTCTGCGAGGGAAAGGAAAACTTCTGTTTTACCAGAACCTGTCGGCCCGTATAAATAGTGGAAAGCGGAGTGTTGCAATCCACCGGAAGAAAAAATATCATCTACAGCCTTTGCCTGCTCTTCAGACAACTCATTTCTTTTCTTTTCACCAACTTCTTCTTCAAAGCCAAAACCACCAGCGCTGGTTTCTCGTCTTCCGCTTGGGATCATAGAAAAAACTGCTTCGCCAAGTGTGCATAAATAATAACGCGAAACCCAGGTTGCCATTTCTATGAGGTCTTTGCCAAAGAGAGGTTCCTTATCGATAACGCGTTTTATAGGTTTGATTTTTCCAGACTCTACCGGACAATTTGCAGGAATCGTATCCTGAATATTTATAATAAAGCCTTGAGTCTTTTTATTGCCAAACATAATTTCGGCACGTTTTCCAATTTCTGGTACAAGCTCAGGCTTTTCTTTTTCTGGAGGAATATAGGAGTAGGTAAAGCCCTGGTTTACAGGCAGGTTTAGAATTACTTCCAGATATTGCATAACTACCTGCCGTTAGTTAGCTCTGATTTCGTCGAGACGTTTTTTGAATTTCTTAAGATCTTCCCAGGCTGGACGTTTTAATTCTTCATTACGAAGTAAGGCACTAGGATGATAAGTTGGCATAACAGGTATTCCATTGTAGTCAAAAAACTCGCCGTGTTTTTGAGTAATCGCAATACTTTGCCCGGTGATTTTTTCAATAGCAATTTTTCCCATACATAAAATCATTTTTGGTTTTAAGATATGAATCTGAGCCTCGAGAAAACTGAAGCAGGCAGACTGCTCATCTGGAAAAGGATTTCTGTTTTCTGGGGGACGACATTTTACAATATTTGCAATATAACAGTTTGTCTTACGGTCAAGTCCGATTGCGGCAAGCATACGGTCAAGAAGAACTCCAGCTTTACCAACAAAAGGTAAGCCCTGCATATCCTCGTCATGACCTGGTCCTTCGCCAACAACAAGTACTTCTGGATTCTGAACTCCCATTCCAGGAACAACATTGTTACGGGTACGTGCAAGTCCACAACGTGTACAACGAAGAATCTTTGCATTAAGTTCATCAAGAGAAAGTGCACCTGTCCCCAAATTTTCGTTATTTGTCATGTTCGGGCTTGATCCGGACATCTGTTCGTCACTTTGGATTGTTGCTTCGGCTTTGATTTGTTCAGCATCATCCTCAAACACAGGCTCAGCTTTAAACTTATCACGTGTGTATCCGCATTCATAAGCATCAGCAGTTTTGAGAAGTGTATAAATCAGTTGTTTTTCATCAGCTTTCATATTATTCCCACCCCGAGTAGTTTAGGCTTTCTTTACCGGCTCTCCACACGCAGTCAGCTTATAAATCTCACGGTCCTTATAAGACTTTTCAATCAGTTCATCAACTTCAAGAGCTTTGTAAATCTCTTCTGCTTCTTCCGGCTGTCCTCTTAAAACAGGGTGTCGTGGGCTGAATAAAACGCAGCAGTCTTCATAAGGCAAAATCGAAGTCTCATAAGTATCAATAAAATACGAATCCTTAATGATTTCTTCCTTATCCATTCCGCAAAGAGGGCGGAGAAGTGGGAGTTCAGCAAAATGCTCAGTAACAGTCATGTTTTCTATAGTCTGACTAGCAACCTGGCCAACGCTTTCACCGGTAATAATACATTTTGCATTACAGCGGTGTGCAAGGCGGTTTGCAAGTTTCATCATGCAGACACGGAGCATAAGAGTGCTCCATGCTTCCGGTGCTTTTTCCTTAATCTTCATCTGAACATCAGTAAAAGGAATAACATTCAGATAAGTTGTAATTCCGTAGTAAGCAAGTTTCTGTGCAAGAGTTACAACCTTCTGTTTAGCTTCTTCTGATGTATATGGATAAGAATGGAAATAACAGCATTCAATTTTCATACCGCGGCGAAGCATACGATAACCTGCAACCGGGGAATCCAATCCACCGCTCAAAAGTAAAAGACCTTTTCCGCTACAGCCTACAGGAAGCCCACGACAACCTGTATTAGAATCAGTATAAACAAAACACTTTTCACGAACTTCAACATAAATAGTTGTATCAGGCTTATGAACATCAACCTTCATAAGTGCTTCAACATCGCCTGCGGCTTCACAACAAATCTCATAGGAGTTCATAGGAAAGCCTTTGTCTGCACGGCGAGCATCAATCTTAAATGTTTTGCAGCCACGTTCAGCTTCAAGCTTTGCAATTTCATAAACTGCTTTATTAATAGCTTCAATTGTCTTTTCACATACAGTAGCCTTAGCCCAGCCTGTAATTCCAATAAGATGATTAAGAGTAAATTCAACCTTTTTCTGTACAGCTTCTTCACATTCAATATAAAGGCGGCCAGCGCGGAGTGTAACTTTTGCTCCAGTTCCTTCAAGATATTTTGCCGCATTGTGTTTTAAAAGATTTTCAAATTCCTGAATATTTGAGCCTTTAAGAGTAAGCTCACCAATTTTTGCAAGATAAGTCATATCAAATATTATAAAGATAATCAGCGAACTTTTAAAGGGGATGTACATATATTGTAAGAAACAGAAAAAACTTTGAATTATTAAGAAACTGTTATATAATTAAATAACAATCTATTTAAAAATCCCAAATATATATGATGACTCTAAATTCTTACGGAGAAAAAAATGAAAACAATTAAAAGGTCTTTAAGCGGGAAAATTATTTTTACAGTATTGCTGGTAACAGCTCTTTCAAATATTTTTATCAGCTTTGTAGTAAAGAATCAAAGCTCGAAAGCCTTACAGGAAATGATGTATCTGGACTTGCAGCATAATATCAACGCAGTTGCAAGAGATATGAATCTTAATAATCAGGTTCATTTAAGGCTTTTACAGACGCTGGCTTCTAATCCGCAGATAAAAGATCCTGAGCTTTCTTTACTTGATAAAACAAAAATTGTTCAGCAGGCTATTACTAATGACAAAGCCTATGTTGATATTTCTATTATTGATATGGACGGCAATTCGTATCAATATAAAACTGGAAACCTGATGAACTTGAAAGCAAATGATTATTTTATTCAAGGAACAAAAGGTCTTTTTCAAATTACAGATCCATTTTTAACTGCTGAAAATGAGTCTATTATGGTTTATTCATATCCTGTATTTGATAATAGCGGTAGAGTTATTAATGTTCTTTATTGTGTAATAGACGGATATTTTCTTAGTGATGTTTGTATGGAGTATTCTATCGCCCAAAATAGAAAACCATATGTAATAAGTGCTAAAACAAAACTCACTCTTGCAAACGAAGATCATTGGAAAGTTGCAGTTGAAGATCTTGCAGAAATTGAAAGACAGAATGCAGGGACAACACTCGGAGATCATCTGACCTATATGTTATCTGGTGAAACTGGACATGATATTTATGAAGATAATGGAAAGAAATGGATGAGTGCATGGGAAAGAATTCCTAGTACAAACTGGATAGCAGCCTGTTCAGTTCCATTTTCTGATTTTGAAGATACTGTTAGTGCACTTACAATTCGTATTACAATTATATTTATTATCCTTACACTCATTTCTTTGATTATCTGTGGAATTGTAATTTCTGCCTCAATAAAACCATTAAGATTGCTTAAATCTGCAATTGTAGAAGTTGCTTCTGGTAATGCAGATCTTACAAAACGTCTTAACGTAAAATCAAAAGATGAAGTTGGCGATGTTGTTGAAGGCTTTAATATTTTTACTGGAAAACTTCATTCCATTATTTCTCAGGTTAAAGGCTCAAAGCAGAATCTTGCTGATTCAAAAGAGCAGATGAATAATATTACACAGGATACAGCTTCTGCAATCACTGAAATTATTGCAAATATCGAAAGTGTAAATAATCAGATTATTTCTCAGTCTTCAAGTGTTGAAGAAACTGCGGGAGCTGTAAATGAAATTGCTTCAAATATAGACTCTCTGGAAAAGATGATTGAAAATCAGTCTGCAGGTGTAATTCAGGCTTCGGCAGCTGTTGAACAGATGATTGGTAATATTTCAAGTGTTAATAATTCTGTTGATAAAATGGCTCAATCCTTTAATAAGCTTGAAGAAAATGCAAGAGAGGGTACATCTTTACAGGATGACGTTAACTCAAAAATTGAAGCAATCAAAGATCAGTCAGAGATGCTTCAGGATGCAAATAGTGTTATTGCAAATATTGCTGAACAGACAAATCTGCTTGCTATGAACGCAGCAATTGAAGCGGCTCATGCAGGCGATGCCGGAAAAGGCTTTGCGGTAGTAGCAGATGAAATCAGAAAACTCTCAGAAACTTCTACAGAACAGTCTAAGACAATCGGTGTTCAGCTTGGTAAGATTAGAGAATCCATTGAAAGTGTAGTAGAGGCTTCTGCAGAATCTAGTGCTGCCTTCCAGGAAGTTGCTTCAAATATTAAAGATACAGATGAACTTGTTCGCCTTATCAAGAGCGCTATGGAAGAACAGACAATCGGAAGTAAACAAATCAGTGAAGCTCTTCATTCTATGAACGATAGTACTCAGGAAGTAAAGTCTGCTTCCAGCGAAATGTCTGCCGGAAACCAGGCTATTCTTCAGGAAATGCATAACCTTCAGGATGCAACTATGACAATGAAAGATAGTGTAACTGAAATGGGAATTGGTGCTAAGAGAATTAACGAAACTGGTGCTGCACTTTCAAGCGTTGCTATGGTTATGAATGATTCCATCGATAAAATTGGAAACGAAATTGATTTGTTTAAGGTTTAATAAGAACTGATTTTTTTCCGATAATCTGATTGTGAAAAAACTTTTTTTATCGATATTTTTTCTTTTTGTTGCAATTAATCTTTTCTCTGAGGTGCTCCCGGAAAAACTCACTGGAATCTGGGAAGCCAAAGACCGTTATGTTTTTTTTGAACAGAATGATAGAGATGAATCAGAACTCGTTGTCGTGTTGAAAACCTATTACGGGTGGTATCTGGATAGAGCTGCAGAACCTGCTGATTTTGCTGAGAAGGAAAGCCGTACTCGTAACTCTGCGACTACACGTAATGCAGAACATATAAAGATTCTGAATATAGAAACTAAAGAAACTGCGGGTTCACTTTATGGTTCCCTTGATTTATATTTTTCGCGCTGGCAGGAAAATACAATTCCTTTTTTGATTTTAGATGATAGTCTGTATCTTTCATATTTTGAAAAAGATGAGCAGCCAGATGATGAGCAAACTGGAAGTCATACCTGGCAATTTTATCGAGGCGTAGCTCCATCAAAAGGTTTCCTGATAAGTCCACAGTCAGTTCCTACAAATATAACCGGATATATTATTGATGGTGAAAAATTATATGATGTGCGCTACTGGCAGACAGATATGGATTTATCTACAGATTATATAACTTTTGCTTATAAAGAAGATTCGTATCAGATTCCAAAACACCTTAGAAGCTGCAATACAAATTACAGTTGTGTTTCAGGACGAAGCAAAAAAGTACGTAATGCTGTAAAGCCTTTTAATTATAAAGCTGAAGATTTTATCTTTAATGATGACAATACAGTTTTTACCAGAAATGAAGAGCCATACTTAAAGCGCCTTGCAAGTCGCGATACTTTTGAAGAATTAATTAAAATTGTGAAAGAAGCAAATTCTCGCCGAAAGCCAGATCCTCCGGCATTGTTTCCGGAAAGTAATTTAGACTGGCATTGGGATTTAATTGATTTACTGGAAAAAGATAATAAATTGATTCAGGAAGTAAGAGAAAGACAGAAAGAGTTTGGATCAAGAGGTAAGGATCGTGGTAAATAGATCTCCGGGTCAAGCCCGAAGATGACATAATATTATTGACCAGCCAATTTTCTTGCCTGTTTTTTCTCAAGTACAACTAAAAGTCTTTCAAGTCTAGGAACATTGTATCTCAAAATCATAAGTGGAAGAATGCTCAAAATTGAATTCGCAATTGCAGCCGGTAAAATAAATCTGATTGCAATGTCATTCGGGAAAAACAGCATAGGAACAAAACCAAGAATAAAGTTCCACAAGTGAACCTGAACTCCGTAATTACATTCCATAATAAAGCGTTCAATATAAGCCGGGTCATTTGGATTTGATACTTTTTTCTTACTGAAGCTTGTAAACATACCAAGCTCAAGAACGTGATCCTTCCAGTATTTTATTCCAAGCAGTTCATAAATCTTACATTCTAATTTGCTAACGTGATGAAATTTTACATCTTTAGTAAACCATTTTTCAGGGAGTGCACGACGTACAAAAGTTGCAGAAATTCCATCCCAGGCAACCATTAAAAAAGGAAGCATTAAATCTAAAAGTAAAATCTTGACAAGAGAATAATCAATCGGAAACCAGAAAAAATTACCCAGAAAAATAAGCACCATTGCAATGCCGATTGTCAGAATATAAAGTAACATAAACGCTCCTTATTCTGTATTATTCTGCAGAATCACAAGAGTAGGTGAGAGGAATACCATAAGTTGTTTCGTAAACTTCCTTCCACATCTCATAGTTTTTATCTTTCATGATTTCCATGTTTTCTTTTACAGTTTTTGATTCATCCGGATAGATTGCCGGCAAAAAGTGAAGTGTGTATTCCTGAATAGGGAATCCGTCACCACCAATTTTATCTGAATCATTCATAGTGATAAAAATCGGAAGAACTGGAACTTTACTTTCTGCTGCAAATTTAAATGCACCAGCTGTAAGAGGACGTGGCTTTCTATAATTCCACCACATTCCCTGTTCTGCGTAAACAAGAACCTTTTCGCCTCTTTCAAGAAGAACTTTCATTGCGGTCATAAAATTTTTCATTGTAGAAAAGTTAGCGCTTAAAGGAAGTGTATTGCAGTGACGGAAGAAAAAGCCGTAAATGCCAGGGAAGTTTGTATAGTTTCCTTCGCGGATTACTTTATACAAAACCTGTTTTCCTGGCTTATACATATACTTAAAAAGTACATAATGAATCGCAAAATTATCAAAAGGATTAAAATGATTGCAGGTAAGAATTGCACCAGACTTTTGAATTGCTTCAAAGTTTTCGATACCTTTTACATCTTTTATGATCATCTGGCCATTTTTTACCAGATTTTTAATAAAGCGTTTTGCACCAACGTTTACAAAGAAGGTTGCAATCTTGTTTTTCAATTTTTTATTAAGATAATCAACCTTGTCTGGAGTAAGAGGTATGGTAGGAGGGTCTTCTTCTACATCTTTAGAAAACCATCCTTTTTTTTCATATTCATCAATGCGAGCAAGAACTTCTAGTCTGCCTTTATCTTTTTCAATCATTTCTTCCGCCTGAAAATACTAGCATTTATAATTTTTCTGAATTTGATAATCTTCTTAATAGTAGAGAAGATGTTATTCATAAGACCTTTCTTTCCACCTGTTCTAAAGTAGTTATTAGGGTCGTCTGCATCTTCCTGTGCCATCTTTGAAAGATTTTCCATAAGAAGTTCATCTTTCTTGAAATCTTCTTCTGTGCGTGAATCGCGCATCTGAATAAGCTTGTCATAGAAGTCTGTCATTTTTGCATACTTCCAGAAATATTCTTCGTAAAGAACATCCTTATACTTCCATGGACGCCAGTTTATTTTCCAGTGAATGATTTTTAAGTCTTTATCATCAAAAGCTTCGTTTTTATATGATGTCTTATTCCAACCAAGAGGAAGCCATTTAATATTATCTTTACATAAAACATTAAGATAATCTTCATCCTGAACTACACGGAATTTATAGCGGTTCAAAAGGTCAACAAAGCGTTCTGCTATGAGTTTATTTCTCCAGCGGCGACAATTGATGAGAAGAATGCCGGCATTAAAATAATTCTTTCTGTTAATGCCATCAGCCTTTTCTACATAGTTTCCAAAAACTTCAAAGGTCTGCATTACTTCTTCCTGAACTGCACCAACATAATAGCCATGAATCTGTGTGTTATAAAGTTCAGATACATCTGCAAGAACTGTAATATCACAATCCAGATAAAGAACCTTTTCATACTGTGGGAAAAGATTTGGAATAAAAATTCGGTAATATGTCTCTTTTGAATAATAATCGCGGAGATGGAACATATCCTGAACTTTATCTAACTCTTTAGAAAGCTGAACAAACTTAATGGAAGAATTTTCAGTAGCCATTTTCAGGATACTGTTCATGTTTTCTTCTGTAAGATGTGAAGTCAGAACATAAATTTTATAGAAATTCTCTTTAGAGGAATTAGCAAGCAGTGATGCTATAGCAACCGTCAAAAATGGAACGTAGTTATCGTCCGTAGCAAAACAAATAGGAATCTTCTGTTTGTATTTCTTTTCCATAATTATTTAATTTTATGAGATAAAAGGTGATTAGTCAATGTTATTGTAAAAAATCATTAATATATAGAATAAAATCAATTTTTATGTCATAATAAGAAGATTATAAATAATATAACTTATTAAAAGGACACATTCATGAGTTTCAAACCGGTTGATCCAAAAGTTGACTTTCCTAAACAGGAAGAAGAAGTTTTAAAATTCTGGCAGGATAATGATATTTTCAAAAAATCAATTAGCCAGAGAGAAGGAGCAGAGGACTTTGTTTTCTATGATGGCCCTCCGTTTGCTACAGGACTCCCACACTTCGGACATTTCATTCCGTCAACAATTAAAGATATTATTCCACGTTATCAGACAATGAAAGGTAAGCGTGTAGAACGCCGCTTTGGTTGGGACTGTCATGGTCTTCCAATCGAAAACCTGATCGAAAAAGAATTGAAAATCAATTCAAAGCATGAAATTGAAGCTATGGGTATTGATAAATTCAACGATGCCTGCCGTGCTTCAGTTTTGCGTTATACAGCAGAATGGCGTCAGACTATTACACGTATGGGACGCTGGGTTGATTTTGATAATGACTACAAGACAATGAATCCAGAATACATGGAATCAATCTGGTGGGTTGCAAAATCACTCTGGGACAAAGGTCTTTTCTACGAAGGAAAGTACATTTTGCCATACTGTCCACGCTGTTCAACTGTTCTTTCTACACACGAACTTGCACAGGGATATAAAGATGTTCAGGACCAGACAGTAACAGTTCGCTTTAAGATTACAAAAGCTCCAGAAGGTATAAATGACCCTGACATGGCAAACGGAAAAACATACTTCCTTGCATGGACAACAACTCCATGGACATTGCCTTCAAACCTCGGTCTTTGTATGGGACCAGAAATCGACTATGTAAAGATTCTCGATAAAGAAAGCGGCGACTATTATATTTTTGCCGAAGCTCGTCTTTCTGCATACTACAAAGATGAATCTGGATACGAAATCATCTATCGTCATAAAGGTAAGGAATTCATTGGCGCTGAATATGAACCATTGTTCACATACTTTGCAAATCTTAAAGATCCAAAAGTTTGCGAAGAAATGAGCGGACAGAAGTGCGAAAAGGGTGCTTTCCGCATGTTCAATGCAGAATACGTTTCTACAGAAGACGGTACTGGTATCGTTCATATTGCTCCAGCATTTGGTGAAGAAGATAATAAGGTATTCCGTGGTTCTGGTGTTCCAAACGTTGAACCAATCGATGCTGAATGTAAATTTACAAAAGAAGTTCCAGATTATCAGGGCGTTTTTGTAAAGGATGCTGATAAAGATATCATGAAGCGTCTCAAGGACGAAGGAAAGCTTGTAAAACGCGATTCTATCGTTCACTCATATCCACACTGCTGGCGTTGTGGTTCTCCTTTAATTTACCGTGGAATTGGTTCATGGTTCGTTAAGGTAGCTGATTATCACGATGTACTGCTCCGTGCAAACAGCAAAATTACCTGGCAGCCTAGCCACATTAAGGAAGGTCGTTTCGGTAAGTGGCTTGCAGGTGCACGCGACTGGGCAGTAAGCCGTAACCGATACTGGGGTAACCCAATTCCTATCTGGCGTTGTGATGACCCTGATTGTAAACATACTCTTTGTGTAGGAAGCCGCCAGGAACTTAAAGATCTCAGCGGAACCTATCCAGATGATTTGCACAAGCAGTATGTTGATAAAATTACATTCAAATGTCCTAAGTGTGGAAAAGGCACAATGCGCCGTATCCCAGAAGTATTTGACTGCTGGTTCGAATCAGGTTCTATGCCTTATGCACAGGTACATTACCCATTTGAAAACAAAGAGAAGTTTGAAAAGAACTTCCCTGCAAACTTCATCTCAGAAGGTCTCGATCAGACTCGCGGATGGTTCTATACACTTACAGTATTGGCTGCACAGCTCTTTGATAAGCCTGCTTTCGAAAACTGTATCGTAAACGGAATTGTACTTGCAGAAGATGGTCGTAAGATGTCTAAATCTCTGCACAACTATACAGACCCAGTTGATGCAATCAACAAGTTTGGTGCAGATGCAATTCGTCTCTTCCTCATGCACTCTGTAGTTGTTAAGGCTGATGAAATCCGTTATTCAGATGATGGTGTTCGTGATGTTTTGAAATCTATCATCATCCCATGGTGGAACTCTTACTCATTCTTTGTAACTTATGCAAATATCGATAAGGTTGCTCCAACAGGACATCTTTTTGATAATAAGGCACCAACAAATCCTCTTGATGCATGGCTCTTGTCTATTACTCAGAACCTTATCAAAGAAGTTTCAGAAGCCCTTGATTCATATGATTTGTCTGGTTCTATTGACCCAATCGTAAAATTCATTGATGAACTTAATAACTGGTACATTCGCCGCAGCCGCCGCCGCTTCTGGAAATCAGAAAACGACAGTGACAAAGCAGAAGCATACGAAGCTCTCTATATTGCACTTAAAACTCTTGCAACAGTTGCAGCTCCATTTGTTCCATTCATTACAGAAGAAATGTACCAGAACCTCAAGACAAGTGAAGATAAAGAATCTGTACACCTCTGTGATTATCCTGTTCCAAACAAAGCTTGGATTAACGAAGAACTTGAATTCAAGATGGCAACAGTTCAGAAGGCAGTTTCTATGGGACACAGCCTCCGCAATCAGTTCAACCTCAAGAACCGCCAGCCACTTGCAAGCGTAGCTCTTGTTACACGCAACCCAAGCGAAAAGACAGTTCTTTCAGAAATGCAGGATACAATTGCAGAAGAATTGAATGTTAAGAAGGTTGAATTCCACGACCGCGAAGATGAGCTTGTTGAATACAAGGCAAAGGCAAACTTCAAAGTACTTGGTAAGGAGCTTGGACCTTTGATGAAGCAGGCTGCCGGAATTATCGCAACTCTTACAAGTGAGCAGATTCAGTCTATTCTTGAAGGCACAAAACTCAGCATTGATGTAAACGGTACTGCTGTTGAACTTAATGAAGAAAAGGTAATTGTAGAACGCTTTGAAAAAGATGACCTTAAGGTTCTTAATGACGGAACTCTTACAGTTGGTCTTGATTCAAAGATTACAGACGAGCTTAAAAAAGAAGGTTATGTTCGTGACCTTATCCGCGGTATTCAGAACCAGCGTAAGGAAAACGGTTATAACGTAACTGACCGAATCGTTCTTGAGCTTGGCGGTGACGCTGATCTCGAAGCTGCTTACAAGATGTTTGCAGACTTTATTTCTGGCGAAACACTTGCAGAAAAAGCAAGCTGGAATGCTGGACTTACAGGTGCATCCGAAGTTGAAGCAGATGACAAAAAATGGAGTTTCAAGATTGAAAAAGCATAATTTGAGATCCCGAAACGAGTTCGGGATGACACGGAGACGTCGTCATGCTGAACTTGTTTCAGCATCTATTTTATTCTTTCTTCTCCTTCTTGCAGGTTGTAAATCAGCGCCTGCAGGAAGACCTGTTGACCCTCTGGAACTGATTGATTCAGAAAGTTCCTTTTATATCGCAGTGCCAAGAGCAGCAGACAATGTTCTTATAGAACGTATAATTACGGGATTCTATGAACAAGCTTCTGATGCTGATGCAAAAATGATTGCTGACCACGTTAATAAAGTTTATTGTGGTCTCAATCGTTCAAAGCATGGAACAGAAGTTCAGGCTTCAATTGATGGTAGTATTCCACAAAAATATATACCAAAAGTTCTTAGTGCTAAAAACGGCTGGGTAACTTCTGAATATTCTCCAGCTGAAAGTCTAAATAAATATAAAATTTACAGCGGTCCAGTTGAAATGACATTCCCGTCAGGAAGAATTGCCTGTGTGGGAAGAAATCTTGAAGGAATGCTCGATAAATATGATTCACTTTCGGCACTTCCTGCAGAAGACACAACTGTTCTTTATTCTGATTTAGATGAAGCTTTAACTTCTTATCTTAAAGGTGCAGAAACTGAAATCCGTTTTTATGCGAATAAACCTCAATCATTTTTAACTATACTTACAGGTGCACAGCTCGATCTTAAACTTATTGATGTAAAGGGATGCTTTACTACAGATCCAAAACATCCTAACCAGTATTTTCTTGACCTTGACTTCAGATTCAAAAACGGAATGTTTTTAAAGGCTGGAAAAACACTTTTAACTCTTGCATTTGGTCTTACAAATTCGCAGGAAGAAATTATTGGAGACAGTGAACTTATAATACACGATATCAGAATTGACAAGCAGCAGTTATATAAACTGCTTTCATTATAATTTACAGGAGTATAAGAAATGGCAGACGAAAACAAAATAATTCTTAAAGCAGAAGATTTGGATGGCTATCTTACATCAGAAGATATGGATGATTTGAAGAAGCTTGAAGTCATGTTCAAGGACACAATGAAATCTTTTGAACCTAAAGACGAAACAAAAATCATTGATGGTTATGATAAACTTGGTCACGAAATGCAGAATATTTGTGCCAAACATCCAAACATAAAGGTTTATTCTTTTGTAACGGAAGAGGGTGCTCACGCTGAATGTTCACGCGTTATTTCTAAACTCCGTGATGAACGCACAGATCACCAGGAATTTATGTACTACAGCCAGCGCGCTTACGAAATGCTTTTCCGTATGGCTTATACAGACCAGCATTCAGACAAGAAAGGCCATATCGTTGTAAAGACTCCTGTTACATTCCCTGTACAGAACTATGCAGTTCATAAGATTCCAGACATCGATCACAAAATTGAAAACACTGTAATGTGCGTAATGCTTCGCGGTGCTCTTCTTCCATCTATGATTATGTCCAAGGAAATCCAGGAATATTCAAGCCACGGATATAAAACTCCATTTGCACTTTTCAAAATCAGCCGCAACGATACAAAGAATGAAGCTGATATGGAATACATCATGGACCTCAACAAATCATTCTTCAACCTTGACCAGCTCGATGGTAAAGATTTGATTTTTGCTGATCCTATGAATGCAACTGGTGGTTCTCTTGTAACTGTAGTTAAGTATCTTCAGAGTCAGGGTGTAAAACCAAAATCAATTGCTTTCTTTAATACAATTTCTACACTTAAAGGTTCAATTCGTGTAACTCGTGCTCTTGAAAACTGTACATGCTACACACTATGGATGGACCCGGTAATGAATGAAAAAGCTTATATTATGCCAGGACTTGGAGATGCAGGTGACCGTCTTAATGGTTGTGATACAAAGGATGCTCCACGCAATATGATTCAGCTGATTGCTGATTATGGACATAATATTTCTGGCTTGTATAAATCTCAGCTTTATGAAATTGAAAAGATTGTTCTCGGCTAAAAAAATATTTGCCGCAGGTTTTCTTGCGGCAAGTTTTTTATTTTCTTCATGTGCATCAAATGATCTCTCCGTTCCAGTCCCAGGACAGGGGGCTGTAAAAACTCGTAATATTTATGTTGAATATTATATGCTTGGTGATGCATATTTTAAGCTTGAAGATTATAAAAAAGCCGGTGAATATTATGAGCTTGCAATGAGAAAAAAGGACCAGTATTGGGCTGCTTATTACAAGCTTGCAAAATGCTATGTTTTCAGTTCAGACTGGGCAAATGCTCTTCCAATGTATAAAAAGATACTTGAAAGAGATCCTGATAATGCTTCAATTAAAGCAGGAATTGCTTATATTTATTCAATGCAGGGAGACTTTAAGAATTCAATTTCTATTTACGAAGAACTCCTTGAAGCCCAGCCTAAAAATCAGGAATATCTGGAAAATTATCTGGCCGTGATGGCAGCAGATGAAACGAAATTTGAAAAGAATTATGCAGGTAAGTTCACAGAAGCTTATGATGTACTTAAAACTGAATATCCAGAGAACAAAAATCTGAAAACTTTCGAAGATAAATACAAAGAACTAATGAAAATCGTAGAAGAAGAAAAATCTACAGAAAATTCAGATGGTGAAAATACACCACCTGAAAATGAACCGGCTCCTCAGGATAAAGCTTAGTTCATTTCAATCATCTGTCGGTATTTTTCTGAATCAACACGGAATGCAATAATAGGTGAGCTTGCATCAGAATGTTCAATAGATTGTTCTGCTTCAAGCAAAAGTCGTTCCCCAGTAACCATTCTTATTGAACGTGAAGTAATTCCAATTCTACAGTTTTTACCATCTATAATATTACAGATATCTGTATAAAGCTTTTCAGCAAGTGAAAGAGCTTCATCAACATTCATGCTGATTTTGATGGCAACAATACTGTCATCCTTGTATTCAAAAAGCAAATCCTTAAACTGGAATTGAATTGCCAGATAGTTGCAGATGTTTTTGTAAACCTCGCTGGTCATAGAAATATCTGGAACTTTAATTACAAAAAGTGAAATATCAATTTCTGATGCCGTTGCACGTTCTATTTCGTTATTTAATCTGGTAAGGAGATAAGATTCCCAACCGATTCCAGTTGCAGGATCAAACAATCCTGAAGGGTTATCAGCTGTTTTTGCAGGTTTAATTTCGTCTACAGGAAGTTTCGCAGGTTCTACTGGTGCAGGATTGTCTACAGGAATTGCATCTTCTACAGTTTCGTTAACCGCATCATCTGTAAATGGTTCTGCAAATATAGCCTTTACTTCTTCTGGAGTCACTTCTGCAGACTTTTCTTCTGTTTCATTTTCTGTCTTTTCTGGTTCAATTACAGGAGCTGGAGCTTCTGTTTCTTTTTCTCTTTCCTCAACTTTTTCAGTTTCAGAAATATTTACTGTTTCCTCTGAATCATCTAAAATCTCTTCTTCAGTTTCTTCTTCTGAATTTTCTTCAAGTGAAATTACGTCAGAAGATGTTTCCTCTACCAGATTAAGATAGATAATCATAATTACTGTAATAATAGTAATTATAAGAATCATAAGGAAAGAAACTCGAGCATAGTAAAAAATAGAGTCCGGACGAATAAGATAAAGATTGCAGTCTACTGTAACCGATTGTTTATTTACTGTAAGTGATGTTGAAAAAGACTTTGTGAGTTTAGAAACTGTTTCTTCCTTTAATTTTCCGGCTGGATAAAAAACTACAGTTTCTCCTTCGCGTTTTACCTGAATAAAAGAATAAGCAGCAGAATCTCCAACAGCCTTTTTAATTGACTGTGCATAAGAGGCATTATTTTCTGCCTGATTATAACTTAAAGTTCTGATGTCATTTACAAGGTTTGTATATCTTATATCTGATTTTTCAAGATTGGTTGAATATTCTTTATAAAGATTAAAGCCAAAAAAACTTAATGCAAAAATAAAAACAGCTGCTGCAAATACAGTATAAACTACAATAAATCGGTTTTTCATATCATATATTATAACTTACAATAGTATTGAAAGCAAGTTTTAGTAATTCACTATATGTATAGTTTTTATATATTTTGTTATTTTTGAGCCATGCAATATAAGGTAAAAGAAGAATTTCAGCTTCTTCGAGGGTGCAAGCTTTTAATTTATTATAAAAAGTTGCAATTGAAATATTTTTATATACCTTAGGTGAAGGAAGCTTTGAGATACTGTCAGAAACTGTTAATTTATAAATATCATTTTCTTTTGTAAAACTGATATTTTCGAGCTGGAGATATTTTTCAAAAGAAGTTTTATATGCTTCAAGAATTGGAGTTGTATAAGTATTTCCGAACTTTTGTAATTCCGTTCGGAACATAAGCTTAGAAAATAATTTTTCAGCAGAATCAATTAGAATTGAGTTTTTATTATACAAAGTATCGAGATATGTTCCTTTTGTATAAGATTTGCCATGTGAGTATGAAAAATCTGCGCCAAGCACAAGTATATTCTTAAAACCTGCTTTTACAGCCAGATCTGTTGCTGTAATGGTAACAGTTCCGGTTCCAGAAAAAAGTGTAGGAAAAGCATTACCACAGCAGGCATTTATAGCATTTGCAAGAGGATGTCCTGAACAGAAAAAAAAGATTTGATTTCCATTATCCGCAATATGTTTTGCAGCTGAAAAATTAGCACATAAATCAAAAGCATATAAAGTAGAAGATGCTTCAATAAAATGATTATAAGAAACATTCTGCCCGTCAATTGAAATTATTATATCTGGCTTTATATTATGTTTAATAAGAGAACTGCCTGCTGTATCTGTTGCAATTATAAAATAATTATTTCTTTCATTTATTATAGAGATAGTTTTATCAAGAGTAGGGCCGGCTGCAATTATAACTGCTGTCTTTTGAAGTGTCTCTTGCGAAAAGTATTTTGATAAGGAAAAATCATTTTTAGATTCGTTAAAAACTTTTTCTGCAAGTCTGGAATTATTCAAAATGTTAGAAGCCCATATTTTTCCAAAGTGTGACTGGACTGAAAAATCAGCTGAAATTATACCAATTGTCTTTTTTAATATTGAATTAATTTGTGGAATAAACTCTTTATTTTCATTTACCCAGGCTCGTTGTTCAATGATTTTTAGATCTCCATATTTTGCAGGAATATAGTTCTGGCTTAAAATGTTTTCAAGAGAATTGAGAGCGCAAAAGATAATCTGCGGATTATTTTTGAGATCTTTTATAATTTCTGATTGCTCTAAAAAATCAATGTCATCCTGATATAATTCTAGTGCAATTATTCTGGAAACAGGATAGCGTTCTGAAAGTTTTTTTATAAACAGTCCGCTTCCAATTCCAAGCACCAGGAAAAAATTAAATCCATCTTCAATCGAATTACAAAGTGTTTCTGCATCACGCTCAGGATTATAGCGCGATTCCATTGTTTTTCCGCTTATGAATACTGGAATTGTAGTTCCGTTTTTTGCCTGTTCAAAAGATTTATATATTTTCATTTACAATTCCAGAAATTTTTTTCAATAGATTTTTCCATTCAGTCTCAATTTTATTCTGCATTTCTAAATTTTCATTATTATGAGAAAGCGAAACGTAGTCCAGTGGAAAAAGCTGATGTTTCCAATTTTGATTATTACTATTCTGAGTAATAAAGTCTTTGATTTTTACAGAATCAAAAGTATATGAAGTATCTGTGAATATATTATCTTTTGTATCTGAAAGATTCTGTGAAAGCTGTTTGAATTCTTTCAGATTGATATCCTGAATCCATCCAAGAGAATTCTTTCTGTCATCGTTTTCTATAAGTCGCAATACTTTTCTTTGGTTTAAGTTATATTGATTTGAAATGAACCAGTTTTTATAAATGTCCAAACTACCGGTAGTTAGTTCCGAGCGAGCTAGTCTTGTTTCTTTTGTTTTTATACGACAGTCAGAAATTGCAGAATTTGTTTCAAGTTCATTTGGCTGTGTGTGCTGAAAACCTTTTTGATTTGCCATATCAAGTCCACACATATAGATGTTTTTTTGAGAATGCTCTATGGCAAATAAAAGTGCAGTTCCACTAACAGTTCCGTTTCGAACTGCATTCTGATAAGTAACTCCAGAAACTTCTGTTAATTCTCTTGAAATTCCATCATCATAAATTAAAGGTAAAACTCGTAGTTTGCATAATAAGTTTTTTGAACAAAAGGCTTCTGCAGGCATTGCAACTGGAATATTCGTTTTATAAAGTTTCTTTAAATGTTCTCCTGCCCAGAATCCTCCGTCAGTTGTCATATATAAATCAGGTTTTATATTATAATTAAAACAAACAGATATTGCAGAAGAAAGACATATAATAAAAAACTTATTTTGATTTTCCTGAATATAATTAATAAAGGGTTTTAGGCTTGGCCCAGATGCAATAATAAGAAGGTCTTTATTAATTTTGTTTTGAAGGTTTACAGTATGCTTTATATTCGCAATAAAATTAAAACTATTTAAAAGCCATTTTTTCTCAAAATACTGTCTAGTAATTAAAAGTGTTTTAGAACGTTCGAGAGCTGCTTTTATATCTTTCCAAACTTGATTTTCTGTATCCTTAAAGATTTGTGAACTTGCAGGCCAACTAAAAAATAAAGTGGAAAGAAGTTGTTCTTCATTTAACCTTCGTTCAAGCCTTGCTTCAAAATTTGTTGATTCAAAATAATTAAACACAAAATCAAATTTTGAATTATATTCTTCAAAATCTTTTTGATATCTTATTACACCAAGCTTAATATTTGGAAATCGGGAGCGTAAAAAATCAGCTGCATATGAAAGTGCTGGTTCAAGCAAAATTATAATTTTAGGAATAAAGGGTAGTGTAAGATTTTCAACAAAACGCTGGGCTTCTTTTACAGGGGCATAATTAGAATGGAGAAAATGTCCGTCTGCAATTGCAGTGTTTTCTCCGTTTTTTGATTTTTGAATTATAATTTCCAAAACTATTCCGCCTGTAAAAAGTTTTGTATCTGCTCACAGGAAGTTGCAGCTCCGCAAAAATCCACTCTTATTAGTTCTGCATTATTTCCAAGTAAATCACGTAAATTAAAAATAAAATGATTTGTAATTAATTCAACAGAATAAGCTTTACCAGTAATAAAAACAGTTTTTATAAGAAGTTTATCAGCTTTAACTGTTGCATCTGGCAAATTATAAAAACAAACAAAACGATTATATATTTCATTGAATATTGCTAGTTTTGCTTTTTCAAATATTGAATTGTTTGTTTTTAATTCAGACTGCAAAAAGCTTTCAATTGCTTCTGAAAAATCGATCATCAATTTTATAACAGCAGTATTTTCTTTTATCTGTGGATTAAGTGAGAAGATGTTAATTGAGTGAATATCAGAAGTAATGTTTTCAAAATCTTGAGCAGCAGATTCTGAAATCTCATTTAAGCTTAATAATATTTTTGAATCGGAATTTCGATAAATATAAACTTCTTTAATTTCTTCTTTCATTTTCGATGAAAATAATTGAAGAAGTGGAGAAACATCATTTCCTGAGAATTTATAGATTTTATTGTTTTCTTTACATATTCCGTTCCAAAAATCACAAGTGGAATTAGAACTGATTATTGAGTATGCATCAAAATCAATACTTTGTGTAATGATATAATACATATCATTTTGCACAAGCATGGCAGAGGATTTTAATGAATACTTTAAAATAAAATCAGAAAAAGCCAGACCTTGTTTGATTTCAGTCTCATCCAAAGTGCTGGCTCGTGAAAGAAGTCCCATATCAAGAGAGTCCTAATTCAGAGAACAATTTCTTATAGGTAACGAATTCGTCAGATTTAGCGAACTCAATAATCTTATCTTCCGGCAGGTTTTCAAGGAGCTGATCCATATAAAGAAGAACAGACTTGATATCCTGTTTAAGGTCTGCATTAGCAACTGAATCAGATGCTGAATTATCCTGTTTATCAAGATAAGCAAGATTGCTTTCAGAAAGTGAATTATCAAGATTATCAACTTCTGCAAAAGAAACTTCATTTGACTGAATAGCTTCTTCGGTTGTCTCTTCAACAGGTTCTTCTACTTCTGTATCTTCTACTGCAGTTTCGTCGAATACAGGTTCATCTGGAGTAACTTCTTCTTCTACATCACTTGCAAGAAGTTTATCTACAGTTGGAATATCATCATCAATTACTTCGGATGTTTCATCTTCTGTTTCAATAACAGGTTCTTCTGTTGATTCTACAATTGTTTCTTCAATTGTCTCTTCAACTGCTGGTTCTTCGATTGATTCTTCTACAGTTTCTTCAACTGAATCTTCTGCAATTGCAGATGTTTCGAATTCTTCTGGAAGTTCTGATGGAAGATCTGAAGTGTCTTCTTCAAGATTATCTTCTTCAACAAATTCTGGTGCAACTTCAGTTTCTTCAGTTGTATCTTTTACAGAATCCATGAAATCAGATGAAGTTGATTCAACAAGTAAATCCTCTTCTTTTGGAATTGATATTTCATCTGGAAGTTCTTCATTTTCATAAAGTTCGTCATTTCCATCAGGAATAAACTCGTCGATTTCTGGTTCTTCAAGTTTTTCATCAGAGAAGTCAAAAGAAAGATCTTCTTTAGATTCTTCTTCATCAAAATTAATGTCATCAAGAGATGTGTCGCTTTCTGTTGAAACTGCATTTTCAATTTCGTTATCAATTGATTCTGTTTCAACTGTTTCTGGTTCAGAAGTAATGATTGATTCTTCAAATACTGTATCATCTGCAGGTGCTGTAACTTCTTCAACAGATTCTTCAGTAGAAATCTCCTCAAAAGCAGGAGCATCTTCTTCTGTAATATCTAATGTTTCGTCAAGACCAACTTCAGTCTCTTCAATAACTGGTTCTTCAGAAACAACTACTTCTTCAACTGGAGTTTCTTCTACAGGCTCTTCAACAGCAGGTTCCTCTACAGTTTCTTCAACTACTGGTTCTTCTGCAACAGTTTCTTCTGTTGTTTCTGTGTTTTCATCAGAAGCTTCAACTGTTTCTGAGAAGTCTGCAGTATTCATGATGTTGTCGAGTTCATCGAATGAGAGGGCAATAGTATCATCGCCATCATCATCACTGAAGAATCCGCCTTCATCTTTTGCTTCTGGAATCTCATCTGCTTCTGTTGCAGCTGCGACTGCGGCTCCAACAGCAACTCCTGCGGCACCAGCTGCAATTGCTGCGGCCGGGCTAACAGTTGTTTCTTTAGTCTTAATTTCTTCAATATTAGATTTGAGCTTATTCATTTCATCTTTAAGACTTGAAAGCTCAGAAACAATCTGCTGTAACAAAGAGTTGTCAACAGAAGTTGTGTTTTCCTGTGCCACTGGAGTTTCTGAAACTTCTACAACAGGTGTTTCTTTAACTTCCTGCTCAATAGCATCAGATTTAATTTCGTTTACAACCGGTGCGGTTGCAGTATTTTCATCACCAACAGAAAGGTCATAATCAACAACCTTTTCTTTATTCTTTGCTTCTTCTACGTCCTGAACAATTGGAGTTTCTTCTGCATCTGCATCAATACCAAAGTCAGAAAGATCAACATCTTCTGTGCTGATATCGTCTGCGCCTGAAGATGGGGCAGGGGATTCTTCTGCTGTAAAACTTGACCCAAAATCATCTAATGAAACTTCTTCGGTTTCTATGCTTTCTGTTTCTTCTGTATCATAATCAGTGTCATCGTCATCATTTGTAATGTCGAGTGAAATATTGTCTTCTGTTTCTACTGAGTCTGCAGAATCATCAAAGCTGATATCCATATCAAGAGGAGCTTCATCTTCAATAATTTCTTCTTCTTTCTGTGCTTCTACAGGAGCAGATTCAAAGGAACCTCCGTCCATAAAGTCATCGAGAGAAAGTTCTTCTGTATCTGAAGAAGGAATTTCTGGCTGAGCACCAGGTTCATAACCATTATTTCCTGCTGCAACTGATTCATCAGAGAAGCCTTCATCCATAAAGTCGTCCAAAGAAATCTCTTCGTCTTCACCAAAGCTTACTTCTTCTGATTCAACGGAAACTTCTTCTTCTGCAGGAGTTTCTTCTGTAACAGGTTCTTCTATATCAAAGCTAACTTCTTCCGAAGGTGTTTCCTCAGTTGTAAACTCTTCTGTTGAAATATCATCAAAGTTGATTTCTTCAGAATTGTCTTCTGTATCTTCAATGGATATGTCATCTGTAGATTCTTCTGAAACAGCCTCTGTACTCTCATCAGATGTGAAATCTAAATCGCCGAGGTCAAGATCATCGGTTTCTGCAGGTGCTTCTACCTGTTCAACTTCAAAGCCATCTGTAATATTTGCTAGCTCATCTGTGCTGAGCGTTGTGTCATCTTCATTTCCAAAGTCATCGAGCAGACTGCCTTCTGAACTTTGTGGTTCTTCCTTAAACATATCAGAAAAATCGGAGTCGTCGAAATCTGGTAAATCCAAACCGCCGGCATCAAGATTTAGTTCATCCGATGTGTCTGCTGGGGTATTAGGAATCTCATCGTTTCCTGCTGAATTTTTGACCCAGACACCATAACTCTCAAGTTCATTTGTATTGTCATCAGATTTACTCATATAGCTCCTCTCGTTCGGATATTAATATTCTTTTTTATTATCGGCATGGAAACCCTAAAATAATAGAGAAAAATTAATATAACTTTTTAATATTATAACACATCTTTTCGTTTCAGAAAACAGAAATTATTGCCGATAAATAAATTATCTATGAATCGTACGAAGTATTTAGCGGCAATATTTTTAGGAACCTTTGTTTATGTTCTTCTGTCTGTTTCTTTCGGACAAAACAGCATTCATTGCTATAATCAGATGGAGGAGCAGAAGCGCATTATAAGCAAACAGACTTCCGAAATCCAGAATATTAACAGTGAGCTTACTCTTGAGCTTGCCGCATTAAAAAGTGATCGTGCTGTAATAGCCTCTTATGCTCATAAACTTGATTATGTGAGCGATGGTGAAAAACTTGTAAAAATTACAGGTCTTAAACCAGCTCAGACAACATTGTACGATACAGGAACGGTGCTTCGTCATGAAGAACCTGAGTTTATTCCGGAAAAAGTATGTAAGATTGTCGGCTTTGGCTTTGCACTTTTGTTTTTGATTATTTTCTTTTTATATGATATCAGTTCTGGAAATATTGTTATTGGAAAAAATAAAAAGCCAATTGTTACTGGTATTCCGGTTTACGATCTTCCTCAGGTTTAATTCAATCTTGTCCAGATAACATTAACACTTCCTTCTTTATAATTATCTCCATCTGGAAGGAGTGTGTCTTTTATTCCTTTTAAGGTATTTGAATCAGTAAGATTAAGAGTCCATTTGATTGGGGCTGCCGAAACTGCGGCTGTAAGGGCTGCTGTGCGTTTTAAATCCGGATAGAACGATGCATTAGAGTTACCTTTCTGTTTTACAAGTACAGTTTTACTGTTGCCCGAATCAGAAAGCTCTACTGTAATGTTCATGGATGCGCCATTATTAAAAATTACAAAGCCACGCCCACCACGCATAATTACAATTTTGTTGATATTTTCTTCTCCGCTCCAGGTACCTGAAAGCTCTTCAGTTGAAGTAATTGCAGAATTTGCTGAACTTGTCTGTTCCTGTGCTGAAGCAGTAATTGTAGTTGCAGATATATCGTTTTCAATAAGCTGTTTAATTGTGTTTTTTAATACATCCTTTGGTTCCATAAGGATTTTATAGAAGGAATCGTATATTTTTTTCTTTGAATGTTCTTCGTTGCGCGCTTTGTCTACAACAAAATAAGTAGTAATCCATTTGTCAGAGTTTGTATCTTTGTTTATGAGAGTAAAGAAAGAGAGTGAACTGCTGGAGAATGAATCAGCATCAGGACGTTCCGCAAGGCTTGGACTAGTGCGTTTATCAGAAATAGAAAAATTATTGATTTCTGAAAGCTGTGTATAATAAAGATCACTTGTCATTTTAGACATGTTTGCATCAATTTCTGTAGATACAATACCGTAGTAATCTATGTTATAGCTTTGTGAAAACATAGGAAGCGAAAAAAGAATGAGAATGATGGATATTGCAGTTGATTTTTTGAAAAAATCCTTCTTATCCGTCAAATTAACCTCTCAGTTTGCCTGCGAATTCGCGCTGAATGTCACGCTGGATATCGCGGTCTTTTATGCTGGCACGTTTATCGTACATTTTTTTACCTTTACAGACTCCAAGTGTAACTTTTACACGACCGTCTTTAAGGTAAAAATCCAATGGAATCAGTGTGCAGCCTTTTTCTTCCACACGGCGGGTAAGCCTTTTTATTTCTTCGGCATGAAGCAGAAGTTTTTTAGGCCTGTCCGGATTGTGATTAAAAATTGAAGAGAAAGAATATTCAGAAATGTGAAAGTTTTTTACCCAAACCTCGCCGTTTACAATTTCTGCAAAAGCGTCAGGAAATGAGATATTTCCATTCTTTACAGATTTAACTTCCGTGCCCTGCAGAACAATTCCGCATTCATAAGTATCTTCAATAAAGTAGTCAAATCTGGCCTTTCTGTTTTCTGCAATAATCTTTCTGTCGCCCATATCCTTTTATTATAAAGTATATGAATATTGCTTTCAACTATCAAAAAAATTAAAGTAATAATAGTTACAGAACATATTGATTGACCGCAACGAGAGCAGTTCAGATTTTTTATAAGAGTTCTTTATAACTTGTAAGATTCTATTATTTTTGATAATTTATAATATAAATACAAAATGAGGGTGGAATTTTGAAACATAATGGTGAAATTTTTTCGTATCAGATAAAAAAGGAACGCCGTAGAAGAACAGGTTTTGTTATTTTATTTTTTATCTGCCTCTATATCTTTATTAATCTTGTAATTACTTTCCTTATATATCCTGTTCGTCAGAATTCAGTTTCTATGATTCCTGATGTTCCTGAAAAATCTGTTGTAATGGTTTCTCCAGTTGCTGGAAATTACGAGCGTGGTGATGTTGTTCTGCTTGATTCCAGATATTCCAGAAAAAAGAATTTCTTTATTTCACAGGTAGACCGTCTTGTTCGTTTTTTTACTGCCCAGCAGATTTCATTATTTGAACACAATGAAGTTCCTTCTTCTAAATCTCACATCAGACGTGTAGTAGGTATGCCTGGTGATACAATTTATATGCGTGACTATGTTTTGTATATCAAACCGGCAGGAGAACGTCACTTTCTTACAGAGTTTGAGATTGTTAAAGAGCCATATAATGTAACTTTTTATGTTCCTCCTGCAGACTGGGATACAGAAATTGGTGTAAAAGGTTCATTTGATGAAATAACACTTGGATATAATGAATATTTTGTTCTTGCTGATAACAGAAAATCTTCTGATGATTCAAGACTTTGGGGTGCTGTTAAAAAAGATGAAATTACGGCAAAAGTTATAATGTGTTATTTTCCATTTCGTAATTTTAAGCTTTTGTAAAGTATAAGGTTGATGAACGGACAGTCTTCCCTTTATATTCACATTCCCTTTTGTATTTCAAAGTGTGCTTATTGTGATTTTTTCAGTAAGCCGCAAGGAAATAGTAAGGCGGGGGATAATTCGTTTGTACCTGATAATTACGTTTCTTCTCTCTGTAATGAAATTAAATTTCGGATTAAGCAGAATCAAGTTAAAGAATTAAAAACAATCTATATCGGTGGCGGTACCCCGAGTTTACTTACAAAAAATCAGTTTGAAAAAATATTTAATACAATAAAATCTACTGTTAAACTCTCTACTCAATGCGAGATAACTGTTGAAGTTAATCCAGATGATGTTACAAAAGATTTGCTTGAGGCACTTGAAGAATGTGGTGTAAATCGTATTTCCTGCGGCATTCAGACTATGAATGATGCTGCATTAAAGAAGGCTTGCCGCCGTGCTGATCTCAGTACAAACAGAAATGCGCTCAAGTTACTGCATGAAAACTGGAAGGGGGATGTTTCTGTAGATTTGATTTCCGGACTTCCTGGTGATGATGAAAAAACATTGTTTGCTTCGCTGAATGAAGTTTCTGAAATTAATCCATCTCATATATCTTTGTATTCTCTAACTATTGAAGATGAAACGGCATTTGGAAAGCAGTTAAATTCTGGTGCCTTAAAATATGATTTTGATAAGGCTGATAATCTCTGGCTGTGTGGCAGGGATTTTCTGGAAGCTCACGGATATAAATGGTATGAAGTTTCAAACTTCTGTCGTGAAGGAAAGGAGTGTCTTCATAATCTTGCATACTGGACTCATGCAGATTATCTTGGCTGTGGTAGTGGAGGAACTGGAACTGTTTATAATGAAAATGGTGAAGGGCTGCGCTGGACTAATACGCAAAATATAAGTGATTATATTGAATTTTGGGATAAGCCATCACTGACAGATTATGAAAAATTACAGAAAGTTCAGAATCAAGAGACAATAGATTTGGAAACTTCTGAGTTTGAATTTTTTATGATGGGGCTGCGTAAAATCCGGGGATTTAATTCTTCTGAATATGAAAAGGTGTTTGGCAAAGTACTGCCTGAAAAGTTTGTATCCTTGTTTAATTTCTGGGAGCAAAAAGGACTTTGTGAAAAACGCTTATCGGAAACTGGTGCTGGGGATGTGCAGTATTGTATGAGCCGGGAAGGTATGCTTTTTCTAAACAGATTTCTTGAAGAATTATGCTGAAGCAGGAGTGTAAGGTATTTTAATTGTAAAGCAGGTACCGTGCCCTTTTTGAGATTCTACTGAAATTTTCCAGCCATGGGTGTCCATAATATTTTTTACTACGGCAAGACCAATTCCCATTCCTTCTTCCTGACGAGAAGTTGTTCCTCTGTAAAAAAGATCAAAAATATAATCCAGGTCTTTTTTATCAATTCCGCAGCCGGTATCTTTGATCTTAAGGAACAATGTGTTTTTGTTGTTTGATTTTTTAGTATATGCAGAAATATCAATTGAATCATTTTCTTTTGTATATCTGATTGCATTACTGAAAATGTTTTCAAAAGAGCGTTGTACAAGTTGTATGTTGAGCGGAACCTGAATATCTTCATTGATGGAAATGTTAACTGTGACATTACGCTTAAAGAGTGTACCGGTCACCTGTGCGTATTTACCAAAGTCATTAATAATTTTTGTTATAGAATCGTTGATGAGGTTTTCTTTTATCTCTTTTATATTTAACTTCATAAAGTTAATAAGCGTATCAATCATGCTTTCCAGCTGAGTTGCTTTTTGTTCTATAAGTTCAATTGATTTTTTGATTTCTTCTTTTTCGGTAATTACATCATCTTGAATTGCTTCTGAGTAGCCTTTTATTACTGCAACTGGAGTTCTAAGATCGTGGCTTATACCCATAATAAAATGATTTTTGCGTTCCTGCATTTCTACAAGTTCGCAACGCATGGTTTCGAGACTGTTTAAGATGCAGATAAATTCATTCTGATTTTTTGTGCAGGGGTTAGTAATAATTGGTGAATCAAGTTTGCCTTCTGCCAGCCTCGAACTTGATGACTGTATATTGTTTAATCCATGAAAGATTGATTTTGCAATTATTGTAATAAGATGAAGGCTTATTACTGCAATTATAATAATCAAAAGAAGTATTCTAAGATAAATACTTGTTTGCGGTGTAGAATAAATTTTTTGTCTTGAAAGTCGTGTAACAAGAAAAATGTTTGAATCTAAGATTTGTAATCTTGAAAACTGATAAAAATATTTATCAGAGGTTTCGGTTGCATAATTCCAGAGTTCATTTCTTTCCATGTATGTACCAACTTCTATATCTGGTATAGTAGAGTAGATGATTTTTCTGTCTGTTGTACGGCACAAAACTGCTTCTACATCTTCAGGCAGCATCTTTAACGAGCGCTCAAGAAGTTCCAGGTCTTTTTGTGAAAGCGCTGCAAAATCTGCTCTTTCAATTTTAGCAGAACCTTTTATAAGGTATCTGTTTGGAGAATGAATGTAAGTATGAATAATAACAAAGATAGAGCAGAGAATAGGAATAGAGACAATAATAATCGAAAGAATTGTAAACTGCTGTTTTATTTTCATGTTTAGATTTTATGCGTTACCGCATCATCTGAAAATATATAGCCTTTTCCAAAATCTGTCTTTATGTATTTGCAATCAGAAGGATTATCTTCGATTTTTTTTCGTAAACGCTGGATGTAAACAGCAACAGCAGTGATGTCACCGTATTCTACTTTCCATACATTCTGATAAATTCTTTCTGGAGATATAACTTGTCCGGCATTTTTTACAAGGAATTCAAGAACTTCATATTCTTTTGAAGAAAGAGAAATTTTCTGCCCATTCTTTTTAAGTACGCAACTTCCAAGAAGGAGAGTGTAGTTCCCGAACTGAATATAATCTTCCATTTTTTCGAGTGCAAAACTCTGACGGCGAAGATTTGCCTTTATGCGGGCCATCAGTACACCTGGTGAAAATGGTTTTGTTACAAACTCATCTGCTCCAAAGCCAAGCCCTTTAATGATATCCTCATCAGAATCGCGAGCCGAAAGAATCATAACTGAAGGAATATCTTTGTTATAAATTTTTTTGAGTTCTTCAAGAAAATCAAAACCGCTCATGCCAGGAAGATTCAAATCAAGGATAATAAGATTAGGCTGTTTGCCGTCCTTAAGTTCTTTGAGTGCGTCTTCTGCATTGAAAAATGCCTTTGAATCCATCTTTTCTTTTGTGAGATAAAGGGAAATGAGCTTAGAAATTGATTCTTCGTCTTCGATTATATAAATGTAAGGTGTACTGTTCATTTTTCTTTCCTATTTATAATATAGCGTAAGACAAGCTTTTTTGAAAAGAAAACTTTTTGTTATAATAAAAATTTATAAAAATCAACAAAAAAGGTGCAAAAAAATGATTAAATTTTGCCATATAATAAAAATAATAATTGAAATCTGACAAAAAAAGATTATAATTATAATAAGTATTAAAACATATGATTGATGTAATGCGGTTAGATGGGAAAATTTATTGGGTGAATCCGCACATGATTGAAAGTATGGAAACAACTCCTGACCTGACACTTACTATGCTGTCGGGACGTAAAATCATTGTCAAAAATTCCCCAGAAGATTTAATAGAAAAAATTATAAAATACCGGAGAGACATCGGTATTGAGAGGCAAGAGGTCTTGTAATGGATATAGCAACTTTACTGGGTATTGTCGGCGGTGCAGCCATGATTGTCATGTCTGTATTGACATCAGGTGGTACATTGGGCGGAATTATCGATATCCCGTCTGTTTTCATGACTATCGGCGGTTCTTACTTTGCCATGTTCATTGCGGCTCCTTTGAAAAAAGCTCTGGGTATGTTCAAAATCATGGCTAAAGCTTTTAAGGTTCCAGACTTCGGTGAAAAAAATATTGTAATAAATATGCAGGCACTTTCAGAAAAGGCTCGTCGAGAAGGTATTCTTGCCCTCGAAGATGGTCTTGATGATCTTGAAGATCCATTTATGAAAATGGGCCTTCGTCTTGTAGTTGATGGTACTGACGGAAATATCATCCGTGCAATTATGGAAAATGAAATGACTCAGGTTGAAAACCGCCATATGGAATGGATTGGACTTATCAATGCATGGGCTGGATTTGCTCCTGGTTTTGGTATGATGGGTACCGTACTTGGTCTTATTGGTATGTTGAATAACCTCGAAGATAAATCTTCCCTCGGTCCTAACATGGCCGTTGCGTTGATTACAACATTGTACGGATCTATGATGGCCAACTGGTTAATTACACCGTTCTCTACAAAGCTTGCAAATCAGAACTCAATGGAAATGCGTTCAAAGGAAATGATCATTGAAGGTGTACTTGCCATTCAGGCCGGTGAAAACCCTCGTATTATGGCACAGAAGCTTCTTACTTATCTTGATCCTGTTACAAGAAAAGCAATCGAAGCAGATGTTTTGAAGGACTAATTTTATAAGAGGGTAAGTAAAAATGGGAAAGAAAGCTAAACAGCCTGAAAAACCGTCGACCGCGTGGCTTGGTACTTATGGTGACATGATTACCCTCATGCTCTGCTTCTTCGTTATGCTTTATAATCCTTCAGAAGTAGACGTTACCCAGATGGCAACAATTACTCAGAGCTTGCAGATGCAGGAAACCGATACAACTTCGGGTGGACTTTCTTTGTCTGCTGGTCAGCTTTCGGACCTCGGAAATAATATCAACTCACTTCCATCTTTGGAAAAGGGAAAATCGCTTGGTATGGCTAAAAAGAAGGCTGTAAGTCTTTTTGCGCCTGATGTAAAATCTAATAAGATTACTATAACAAGTGATGAACGTGGACTTATTATTACACTTCTTTCAGATAATTTCTTCGAAGAAGGAAGTGCTGATCTTAATATAAATGATACCCGTGAAACTCTTCTGCGACTTGCAGATTTCTTCCGTTCTGATGAACTTAAGGGCAGAAGATTCCGTATAGAAGGGCACACGGATAATACTCCTGTAACAGAAAATTCAAAATTTCCAAGCAATTGGGAGCTTTCTGCAACAAGAGCTGTTAATGTTCTTCATTATTTAGCCGATTATGGAGTAAGGGAAAATGATTTTTCTGTGGCAGGTTATTCTGATACCAGACCTAAGTTTTCCAATGATACGGCCGAAGGTCGTGCTTACAATCGGCGCGTGGATATTATTATCCTAGACGAAGGACATTTTTGATGTTAGAATACTTAATGTTATTGATTTGCTGGAGGGGAAATGGCAGACGATGATGAAATCAACCTCGATGAGGGTGGTGCAGGCACAGCGCCTGAGAAAAAACGTGGTATAGGCGGATTACTTTCTGGCCTTCTTAAATGGATAATTATCGGACTCGCTGCAATCATTGTTATTGTTGTTGTAGTTGTTGTAACTGTTAAAATTACAAGTAAAAACTCAACACAGGTAACTGCAATCCCGACATCAGAAGAATATGTATCTGGTCAGCGTGAAATTTATGACTGGTATACTTCTCTTGGAATAATCCAGACAACTACATGTGATGATCCTCCTGCAACAGTACGTGTTGACGTTGCTCTCGCTTATAAAAAAGATGATAAAGCTACTTCAACAGAAATTACTCAGCGTACAGTTGAGCTTAAGGCTTTCCTTCGCCGCTACTTCAGTGGTAAGACAGCTGCAGAGCTTAGAAATACAAATAATGAGGATGCTCTCGAGAATGAAATTAAAAATGGAATCAATGATAAGATTCTTTCAAGTTCTCGAATTCGTGACGTTGTTTTCCAGCAGAAAGACGTTATTGAGCAAAATTAATAAAGGTGGAGTTTAATGAACGAAGTTCTATCACAGGACGAAATTGACCAGCTCCTTACAGCCATCAGTTCGGGTGATACCGAAGCAGATGACTTTAAGCCGGTCAATAGTGCCCGCAAAATAAAGATATATGACTTCAAGCGTCCTGATAAATTCTCAAAGGAACAGCTGCGTACGGTCTCAAACATGCACGAGACCTTTGCGCGTTTAACAACAACATCTCTTTCTGCACAGCTCCGTTCTCTTGTACATGTACACGTTGCTTCTGTAGATCAGTTAACTTATGAGGAATTTATCCGTTCTATTCCAACTCCTACAACTCTTGCGGTAATCAATATGGATCCGTTAAAAGGAAATGCCGTACTCGAAATTGACCCGGCAATTACTTTCTGTATGATTGACCGTCTTTTTGGTGGACGTGGAGCCACTACAGGAAACAAAAACCGAGACCTTACAGATATTGAACAGGAAGTAATGGAAACGGTTATCGTACGTATTCTTGCGAATATCCGTGAAGCATGGACGCAGGTAATTGACCTTCGTCCACGTTTTGCTCAGATAGAAACAAATCCTCAGTTTGCACAGATTGTACCTCCAACCGAAATGGTTGTGCTTGTAACTCTGGAAACTAAGGTTGGTGATGAAGAAGGAATGATGAACTTCTGTATTCCATACCTTGTTCTTGAACCGATTATTTCAAAACTTTCTTCACAGTTCTGGTTCTCATCTGTAAGAAAGTCTTCTACAACCCAGTATCTTGGAACAATTAAACAGCAGCTTACTACTGTAGATATGGATGTTGTAGCTGATATCGGAACCATTAATTTACCAATAAGAGACGTTCTTTCACTGCGCTGCGGTGATGTAGTTCGTCTTTCAAGCGTTAAGGTTGGAGATCCTCTTACACTTAGCGTTGGAAATAAGAAAAAGTTTTACTGCCAGCCAGGTGTTGTCGGTAAAAAAATGGCAGTACAAATTACAGGAAAAATTGAAAGCGTCGAGTCAGACGAATTTGAAGAGCTTTCTGTAGAAGGAGACGAAACATATGAGTGATGGTGCTATCTCACAAGATGAAATTGATGCTTTGCTTTCAGGCGTTGCTATAGATGGATTAAACTCTTCTGGACATGTAGGAAATGGTCCTACTTATCATTTTGATATTCCGACTCTTCAGACAATGGCAGACGCTCTTAAGCCGAAGCTCGAAGAAAATATCAATAAAACAACAAGTGTAACTTTTACATGTGAAAATCCGGTTGTAGAACAGACAAACCGTGACCATGTTCTTTCAAAGTTACCAGAAGTAGTAATTGGAATTAATGCAGATTATAACGCTGGTGTAAAGGGAAGTCACCTTTATCTTATGTCGCCGGAATTTGCGCTTAAGATTTTCCAGCTTGTAAGTTCTGAAGAAGCAACAGAAGTAGATGATATGGTACTTTCTGTAGTTTCTGAATTCATTGCAACACATATTAGTGCAGAAATTCAGGAAGTTGAAAGTAAGGGAAATGCTTCTGGTCTTGGTTATGCTACTCCAGAAACATTAAACGAATCTAAAGCAATGATTATGTTCCCTCAGGGGGATTTCGTTCTTTCAAGTTATCCACTTACCTATGATGGTAATGCATATACTCTCTGGGAATGTATTGGTGGAGATGCTGCTGAAGGCCTTACAAAAGCTTTGGGCGGTGGAGCTCCAGATGCTGCAGCTGATCTTACTCCAATTGATCTTGGCGGAATGAATGCTGCTGCAGGTGGATCTCCTATGGGCGGTGCTGCAATGGGTGGCGCTCAAATGGGCGGAATGCAGATGGGTGGTGCAATGCCTAATATGGGAATGGGTATGCAGCAGCCAATGGGTGGAATGCCAAATATGGGAATGCAGATGCCTATGGGCGGTATGGGAATGGGAATGCCGCAGAATATGGGCGTAAACATGGGAATGAATGTTCCTAATGTTCAGCAGTTGCAGTATCCAAATTTACAGGCAGGAATGAATGCCGGTGAACAGGGCAATATCAGTCTTATCATGGACGTATTCATGGAAATGACTGTAGAACTCGGTCGTACAAAGAAAACCATTAAAGATATTCTTGGAATGGGTGAAGGTACAATTATTGAGCTTGATAAACTTGCCGGTGAACCTGTAGATATTCTTGTAAATCATAAGAAGATTGCTAAGGGTGAGGTTGTAGTCATCGATGAAAACTTCGGTGTACGTGTAACTGAAATCCTGTCTCCTATGGAGCGCGTAACAGATCTTAACTAAAAGAATGTCATCCCGGACTTGTTTCGGGATCTATTAAAAGATGCTGAAACGTCATCCTGAACTTGTTTCAGGATCAGTATGACAAGATTTACCAATTTTAAAAAGGGTGGGTTTTATAATTGGAAAAAACTAAAAGAATTATAGCGGTTATGCTTTTATGTATGACCGCAGTTTTCTCATTATATTCTCAAAATCAAACAAATCAAAATGAGGCTCCTCTTACAGAAGAGTCTATTGTTTTTTCTGATGATGCAAATACAGACAATTCCTCAACTACACAGGCTTACAAAGGTCCTTCAACTGTTGCCATGTTTATCAGAATGATTGTTGTGCTTGTAATTGTCATTGGACTTATTTACGGAGTTTTGTGGTTCATCAAGAGAAAGACAAACGTAGTAAAAACAGATGATGATTATCTTCGCCGTGCTGCTTACATCAATATTGCTCCTGGAAAAACAATAGAGGTTATTACACTGATAGATAAAGCTTACCTGATTGGTGTTACAGAAGATAACATTACAATGCTTGGCGAAATTGATGATAAAGAACTCATCAGTGCAATGAATATTTCTGCTGACAAAAAGAATAATACGAAAAAGCCTGCAACCTTTGCAGATGTTCTCGATATGTTCCTGGTTAAAAAAGGTGGAACAAAGAATGTTTTTTCTGAAACTGAACAGCAGGTAGATAATATGTTTAACAGCGGGGAAAATAATAATGAAGTTTAATAAACTGAAAAAAGTTTTTTTTCTCGCTCTCTTGATTGTGCTAACGTTCGGTAGTCAACCGATTTTTGCGCAATCACAAAATCAGAATTTTCCAAACCAGCCTGCACAGGGAACTACGCAGATGAATCAGAATGTTCGTGGTTCTGGTGTGCCAAATATTGCAGTTCAGATTACCGAACCTCAGAGCGGACGGGAAGTTGCATTTTCTGTAAGACTTTTACTCTTGCTTACAATTCTCACTCTTGCACCGAGCATCTTAATACTTGTAACCTGCTTTCTGCGTTTTTCAATTGTATTAGACTTTATCAAACGTGCACTTTCACTTCAGCAGGTTCCACCAACTTCTGTATTAAACGGTATTGCATTTTTTATGACAATTTTTGTTATGTGGCCGACTTTTACAAAAGTTTATGATAATGCCTATAAACCGCTTTCAGAAAATGCAATCACAATAGAAGAAGCTTATCATGAAGCTGAAGCTCCGCTAAGAATGTTTATGTATGGTCAGATGGCTGGCGATACAAGCTATATTAAAATGTTTATGAATATGGCTAAGTTAGATAAACCTAACACTTTGGCAGATGTACCGACTTATATACTGGTTCCTTCTTACATTCTGCATGAACTTACAGTTGCTTTTAAAATAGGTGTCATTCTGTATATTCCATTTATTATTATAGATATGGTTGTCGCGAGCATACTCATGGCAATGGGTATGATGATGCTTCCGCCGGTTCAGATTTCCATGCCGTTCAAATTAATTTTGTTTGTTCTTGTAGACGGTTGGGGACTTTTGACGCAGCAGTTGTTTAATTCAGTTATACGATAGCGGCGGGTACGGGAGGTAGTAAAAAATGTCAATTGGTACAATCATTTCTCTTATGCGTGGTGCTGTTACTCAGGTTATCTCAATGGTTGCACCTGTTCTTGGTCTTGCACTTCTGGTAGGTCTTATCGTAGCAATTTTTCAGGCAACAACATCTATTCAGGAACAGACGCTTACATTCCTTCCTAAACTGATTGTAATTCTTCTAGTAATTGCACTTCTTGGTGGAACAATGTTTACTTCTCTTGGTGAATATACAATCCAGTTATTCAGTCGTATTCCTGACTTTGCAAAATAGGTGAGCCATGCTGGATAGTATTTTACTTAAAGCACCAGTTTACCTTCTCGTTTTTGTTCGTTGTTTTGCATTAATCCTGACACTTCCTATGTTTTCAATGCGTTCTGCATCTCGTATTGCTAAAGTTGCAATTGCCGGGTATATGGCATTTTTTATTTTTGGAAGTGTAGATACTTCTGCATATGCTCCTTATATAGGTGAAGAAGGCTCTGCGTCAATGCTTTATTTTCTTCTGGTTGTGGGAGAAGGATTGATTGGAATTATAATGGGATTTTTCATTTCTATTATCTTTGCTGCCTTCAGTTCAGCTGGTCAGTTCCTTGCATTCCAGATGGGACTTTCTGCTGCAAGCTCTTACGATGCGCTTTCTCAGGTAGAAAATCCACTTATGGGACAATTCTTTAATCTGGTTGCAATGCTTGTTTTTATGCAGACTCATTGGTTTCAAAAATTGTTTCTCGGTGGTCTTGTAACAAGCTTTTCTTCCCTAAATGCTTTGAGTATTGCAACGGCAAATGAAAGAATTGCAAGATTTATGGTGAACGGTTTAACTTCTCTTTTTGCTGATGCTCTTATCATTGCACTCCCTGTTATGGGGACTTTATTTTTAATAACTGTTTGTACAGGTTTGCTTACAAAAGCTGCTCCTCAGATGAACCTTCTTTCCGAAGGATTTCCAATTATGATTCTTGTAGCATTGCAATTGCAATGCCTAGTATAATCGACTTTTTTGTTCGTTCGTTTTCAAAAGGTTTTGCAGATCTGGAACAGTTGTTTACATCAATTTCGGGAGGTGTATAGTCTATGGCAGCAGAAGATGAAGGCCGTACCGAACAACCTTCGGAATACAAACTTGAAAAAGCCCGCAAGGAAGGACGCGTTGCAAAAAGCCAGGAAATAAGTGGAGCTCTGGTGCTCTTGCTTTGTGTTGTTACAATTGTGTTTCTTTCTAAATGGCTGTTTTCGGAAATCATAACAATATTTAAATTTTATTTTACTCAGTGTGCAACTTACGATATAAGGAATCCAGCTTTTCTTCCTGCTTTTTTTGATGTATTTATAAAGTGTGTTTTACCGCTTGGATTAATAAGTGCAGTAGCAGCAGTGGCTGGAAACATCATTCAGACACGTGGTTTTATTTTC
>CADANN010000007.1 GCA_902789325.1 uncultured Spirochaetaceae bacterium | reverse complement strand
TTAGACAAAGTATCGTTGAATGCATAAGAATAAAGCTCATTCAATGTTACTTTATTATCTCCAGAAGTGTCTGCAGCACCGCGCAATCCAGTAATCATTGCATTAGTAAAGAAAGAAGATTCAATTTCATCTGATTCCTGTGAATACTCATTGTCAGAGCTTGAAGAAAGATAAGCGTGTCCCGAAACTACAGAAGAGTCATCGAGTAAGAAAGGTTTACGCTTCTGGCCACCCTTTGTACGGATAAAGTTTCCCGAATAACATGAATCAAGAATTACAACGTGAATGTCACTCGGTACATTTGTAATAGCAGCCTTAAGAGTTGAGTAATCATAAGGAACATCTCCAAGCAAAAGTGCGTTTTCATCAGAGTGACCTGAATAGTAGAAAATAAATTCTGAACGTTTAGCTGTGCTTTCACTTGTATTGATTTTTGTAGAAATCTGATTCAGTGTTTCATCAATTTTCTCTTTTGTAGGATCAATCAGAACATAGCTGTTTGAATCAGTAATACCACCAATTTCTGTCATTGTTTTCTGAAAGTTCTGAGCATCGCTTCCGGCGTATAAAAGCTGTTCGCGGCCTTTGCCACCTTTGTTTGATCCAATAAAAATTGCGTAGCGGTCAACGCCGTTTGTATTTTCATTTGCGGCACTTTCTGTACCTGTTGTTGCTGCAAAAAGCTGTGTAAAACTGCAAAGTATTAATGCTGTAAATATTATCTTTTTCATAAAATCCATCCTTTTCATTTGATTTCTCTGACTAAATCTGGATTATTTTTCAAGTGTAAAAGTTATACCTTCTGTCTTCTTTGGTAAGTATGAAAGTTCTGTCAGATAATCTATATCAGTTCTATTTTTGATTTTTGATTCAATGCCTTCGAGTGAGAAATGCTTTTTAGAAGTTACCATGATAAAGCATTCGAAGTCTGGTGCATTATCCAGCTCGTAAGAAAAATCGAGAGGTGTTTCATCATTACGGTGAATGAGTTGGCCTGCCTGCCAGCTGTTTTCCGGGAAGTGGCGTGTAATATTTCCATTTCCATCCACGCTGAATATTACACCATACTCTTCTGTACCAGCGTTATAAGTAATCTGAATCACATCTCCTGAGCGGGCAAAATCGCCGTCGTTGAGAGCCTGAACTTCGCGTCCCTTCTGACGATAAAGATTGATTGAAGGATTTGAAGCTGTATGTGCTGAAGCAACTCCCTTTACGCGTTCTGTTGGTACTGTGCGGCCGGCTGTAATCTTTGAATTTTTGATGCCGGCTGGGATTAAAATTGCTGCGAGGAATACTGCAGCGGCTGCGTAACTTATAAAACGGGTTGCAGTTGGGAACCGTAAGATGTTGTTCTTTTCGTTATTGAGTTCAGGCTTTTTTGCGCCTTCGAGTTTTGCTGCAACTGCAGCCTTCATTGACTCCACAGAATAGGTATTCAAAATTTCCTCATCAGACTTTTTGAGGTCATTCAAAGCGGTTTCAATATTTTCTTTTCCATAAATTGAGTAGAAGTTTTCAGCATCGAGTTCAGAGTTTTTGATTTCCTCTAAAATTCTAGTTGGAATTGCCATACCTTCCTCCTATGATACCTTTGCGGTAGCGTATTCTTTAAGTTTTTCCAGACGCTTTCTAATTCCGGAAACAGACATTTTCATTTTCTTGGATGTTTCTTCAAGAGTGTAACCGTCTACATAATGTAAAATTGCAATCTGTCTGTCCTTGGTGTCGCGTTCAGAAAATATGCAGTCCAGAAGAATAGAAGTTTCAATTTTTTCTGTTCCTTCTGCACTTGCACTGTCTTCTACTATTTCAGCAATTACATCAAATTCAGGACCGTTGCGGAGCTTGTCTGATCTTATTTTATTAAGGCAGACATTTGTGGCCATTGTATAAAGAAGGCTTGAACATACGTTGCTGATCTTTTCCTTTCTTTCAATAAGGCGCACAAAAACATCTTGCATGGCATCCAGAGCTTTATCTTCATTCTTAAGAATAAAGCGGCAGCGTCTGAGTACCATTGGTCCGTACTGGCGGTATAGATTATCAAAATCATCCATCGACAAAGTTTTCATTGTACAATTATTCCTGTCATTAAGTTTAACAGTTGAGAATGGGAAAAGTGTTACGCGTTTTTTTATTTTTTTTTAGTAATTATTCAATGTAAGCCCGGTATATGTTTTTGCATACTCGTCGCCTGCGTTGCGAATAACTCTTTCCATCTCTTCTGTCAGATGTTTTGCGGCAATTGTGTCTGAAAGTCCTTTAAACTGTTCAAGCTTAATTTCCGGCAGCATCTTTATATCAAACAGATATCTTTCTACGTGATTATAAGACCAGAGAGGATCTTTTTTACCAAGACCGTATTTGTCGCTTCCGCCAATAAAAAGAGGAAGTACATCGCAGCCACAGTAAAGTGCAATGCGTGCAGCACCCTTTTTATAATTGTTGCGGCCAATACGTGGAGAGCGGGTTCCTTCAGGGAAGACAATTACATTACAGCCCTTGTCGGTAAGTTTTTTACACTCAACAAGTACATCATCAAACTCTGTAGTGTTTGTAATATATGCCTGCTTAATGACTCCACGTAGCGGAGTTTTTGTAAGACTGCCGCGTACAATACAAGTTGAGTTTGGTACACAAAGTCCAGCAATGAAGGATGATTTGCAATAATGATTTTGCTGTGAATATTACGGAATGCCTGTTTATCTTCTACTTTTAATACAGATGTTTTGCAGATATCCAGGTTACCTAAAAAAACGCGGAAAGTGTGAGAAACGTATGCACGGGCAATAATACCAAAATCTTTTTTATGAAGTGTAAACAGACGGATGAAAGGAAAAACAAAAAGACCAAGAATTATTGCACCAACTCCAAAGCATACGATTGCAACAATTTTGGAAACACAAAAATAGGTATATGAAAAAATATTTTTGATTTTTGGTAATTTGCTTTTATAGCTGACTTCGTTTTTACTCATAGTCCGTCCCGTATCAAAATCATGTTATAACAGATTGTTAATCATTTTAACAAAAACTTCAAGAAATCTACAGGAGATTTTCCCGTGTTAGAAAAATCTTCTATGCAAATACAATTATCCTTTTTTTCTGAGCTTATTACAAAGGCATATGCCAGTGGAATGTTTTCAGTCGGGCGTTTATCACCATAAGCCTCTGGAACAAGTTCATCTGCATAGGCAAGAATAAGTTCCTTTTCTGTACCGGCAAGAACTGGTGCAACAGCTGCCTTAAACGCTTGTGAAAAATCACTCTTAGATGGATAGATAACAGAATAGCCGCCTTTTAGACCAAAGGCAAGAGTTGCAGAAGAAATCGGAGTATTAAAAACAGAAAGCGAAAAACCTGCCGGTAAAATCATATTGTCCTGAACAAGTCCTTTAGTTACCGAAAGAGTTCTCGCAATTTCCCCACGCAAAGACATAAAAACAAGTTTAGTCTCTTTACTTATATGTGACTGCTCGAGTACTCCATGAACAACATGTACAGTCATCTTTGTAATCTGAGAAAGTCTGCGTCTGAACAGCGGGTCTGTGTATTCAAGTTTCGGACTCTCGTTTGTGAGTTCTATTGAAGCATTGTCGTTAGCCCATTCGTTCCATAAAGTGTTGTCAGAGCCAATTCCTGGAGCCCATGCTGTTATATTTGAAATGTATAAATTTCTCATAATCTTCTATCATATACTATCTGTTACGACTTTTTTTTTCAAGTTGGTATAGTTTGTAAAAATAGTGTAACGTTTTACAGAAAACTGCAATGGATTCAAAAATAGTACACCGTTTTTTTATCATTTCAAGGGTGTATTGTATTTTTCTCAATGATTCACTATAATTTTTTGAAAACTATCAGCTATATTTAACAGATTCATTAGGTTGAGGTGTTACATACAATGGACGAATTAAAGAAAGAAATTAAAGAGACAATTATTTCCGCTCTTCAGCTCGAAGACATTACGCCGGAAGATATAGTTGATTCGGATCCACTTTTTGAAGAAGGACTTGGGCTCGATTCGATTGATGCTCTTGAACTTGGAGTTGCGCTTAAAAAGAAATTTGGACTTAAATATTCTACAGATGGCGACGACAACAAAAAATACTTTGCTTCAGTAAATGCGCTGGCTGAATATATTTCAGCGCAGAAAAAATAATATAGGGGTTTTATCATGTCTAAAGACGAAATCTTTGAAAAACTTAAGGGAATCCTCGTTTCAGAATTTGAACTTGATGAAGGAGATGTAACTCCTGATGCTCTTCTCGGAGATGATTTGGATTTGGATTCAATCGATTCTATTGACCTTATCGTTAAGATGAAGGAATTCATGCCAGCTGATAAGGGAAATGTAGATCCTTCTATTTTCAAGACTGTTAAGACAGTTCAGGATGTTGTAGACGCTCTTGTACCATACATGGCATAAGGTGACTAAAGACTAATGAAGAAATTCCTTAAGGCACTTTTTTATGTAATTGCTGCCATCTATCCAATCCTTGTTTTTACAATGCTTGTAATTTTCAAGGTAGATACAAAGATTCTTTCTTTGAGCATTATTGCACTGGCAGCTGCATTTTTCTTAAGTGCTACGGGAGCTAAAAAGACCGATAAAAATGAAAAAACAATGATGGACTGGAAGCCTCTTCTAAGTTCCGTGCTTTTTCTTTCTGCCGGTCTTTTTTGTTTTATAACGGGAAAAGAATTTTTCTTAAAAATCTATTCCGTTGTAATAAGCATAACTATGCTTTTTGTTTTTGGAAGCACCCTCTTTATGCCGCCTAATATCATATTCAGGTTTGCGACTTTATCTGATAAGTCAATTAAGGGTTCTTCTTACGAACATAAGGTCTATGAATACTGTAGAAAGGTAACAATTGTCTGGTGTTGTTTCTTTATCTTTAATGGAACGATTTCAGCTCTTACTACCTTTGCAGATGAATTATTTGGACTTTCTCCTGAAACTGCGAGAACAGTCTGGGCGGTCTACAACGGTGGCATTTCCTATATTCTTATGGGAACCCTGTTTGTAGTAGAATTTATTATCAGAAAACTGGTGGATAAGAAAATGATGAAGTTATTCCCTATCACAAAATTTAAGGCAGATTCCAGAAAAGATGATTACATTGTTTGTTATGATGATGTATGGTCAAAAAAAGCTTATAAAACCTGGAAAGATTTTTTGACCGATACTGCGAAAATGAGAGCATTTTTTGAATCTCAGACTGCACAAGAGTACATCCTTCATTGTGAAGATTACTGGTATTTCCTTTGCACTTTCGTAGCAATCCTCCAGTGTAAAAAAACTGTTTATATAACTCAGAATATTACAGAAAGCTTTATGGCTGAAGTTAAAAAGCCGGGGGTTTTCTTTATTACAGATCAGAATGTTCCGCTTGATGATACAAGTTTCTTTATTCCCGATTTGATTGAAAAGGCTGCAATGCCAGCTGAATCAGAAATTCGTACAACTCCGGAAATTAATGATGAAGAAACAGAAATCTATCTTTATACTTCTGGAAGTACAGGAAAGCCAAAGGCTGTTCGTCATACAATGAAAGAAATTGAAACTGACAATAGCGTTGTAATTTCACTTTGGGGCGAAGAATACTTTAAGCGTAAGCAGATCACAACTGTAAGTCAGCATCACGTTTATGGATTTTACTGGTGTATCTGTCTTCCGTTTACTCTTGGACTCCCATTCCGCCGCAAGCGCATAGAATTCCCTTCTGAATTTGAAAAGCTTACAGATACCTCTTATGTTCTGGTTTCTACACCAGCCTTCCTTAAACGTACTGTAGAAGTTTTGGATAAGCTTGATATGAAGGATGTTTTTATTTCTGTAAGTGGCGGAGCTGTTTCAGAAGAGCTTGCCGTTAGTACAGAAAAACTTTTTGGCTTCTGTCCAATGGAAGGTTATGGTTCAACAGAGACTTCTGGAATTGCATACCGTCAGCAGAGTAGAGATGGTCTTGTATGGACTCCTTATGATTGTGTTAAGCTTTGGGTTGGTGAAGATGGGTGTCTGAATGTAAAATCGCCGTTTATTAAAGATCCTGCCGGAGTAGCAACTGCAGACCTTGTTGAACTTTATGATGACGGACGTTTCCTTCTTAAGGGCCGTGCAGATTCCATTGTAAAAATCGAAGAAAAAAGAATTTCTATGACCGAAGTTGAAAACCGACTTCTTGAAACTGGTCTGGTTAGCGAAGTAAAGGTTGTAGCTTTGAGTAACGATGTACGTCAGTATCTCGCAGCTGCTGTTGTTCTGAATGCACAGGGACGCGAAAAATTTGCACATAGCGAAAAGTTTGAAATGAACCGCTGGTTCCACGACTTTTTGATGAAATATTTTGAGAACGTAGTAATTCCTAAAAAATGGCGTTTTGTAGAAAAGCTGCCATCAGATGTTCAGGGAAAAGTTCACAAACTGGAAGTTATGGCATTGTTTACACAGGAGAAATAAATGAATTTTAATGATCACGATATAAAAAATGAAGAAGTAATTTCAAAGGAAGAAAATGCTGTAGTATTGGAATTTGTAATTCCTGCAAGCTGCGATTTTTTTGACGGACATTTTCCACAGTATAAACTCTTGCCTGCTGTAGCTCAGTTTGAAATTATAACTCGTTTTTCTCGTAAATACTTTGGAACACAGCGTTATGTTCCAAATATCAAAAGAATTAAATTTTCTGCGCCAATTAAACCAGATACAAAAATCCACCTTGAACTCACATATAAAAAAGAAAAAGGCTCTGTAACATTCAATATGGCAGATGCTAATGTCGAAGGGAAAGTTTATTCATCCGGCAGCTTTGCTGTGCTTTCGGAGACTCAGGCATAATGTCAGATTCACACTCGGTGGAACAGAAATTCGGATTTGTAATTCCTGTTTATAATCATGGTGCTGCCCTTGAATCGGTAGTAAAGAACCTTGTTCAGTATAATTTCCCGATTATCGTTGTAGATGATGGAAATGATGAAAAAAATAAGGCTTTTATAAATGATGTCGCAGCACGTTATTCTCTTGTGACTTTAATAGTGCATCCTAAAAACAAGGGTAAGGGAGAAGCTGTAAAAACTGGTGTTCTCAAGGCTGAACAGTTAGGACTTACACATATTTTACAGATTGATTCAGACGGTCAGCACGATGCAGGAAGAATTCCTCAGTTCCTTGAACTTTCAAAGCAGAATCCTAAGGCAATAATCTGCGGTTATCCGGTGTATGATGAATCTGCTCCTCGACACCGTGTAATTGCTAGAAAGATTTCTAATGTCTGGATTCATATAGTTTCTTTTACAACAAGTCATCAGGTTCGCGATGCCCTTATTGGTTTTAGAATTTATCCGGTAGAGCCATATTGCATTGTTCTTCGCCGTCATTCAATTATCGATAGTCACATGGGTTATGATATTGATATTCTCGTTCACCTGTTGTGGCGCAATGTTCCTGTAATTTCAGAGGCAGTAGAAGTGCATTACCCAGAAGATGGAGTTTCAAACTTCCGTGCTGTTCGCGATAATCTTCATATCACATTTACATACGCAAGACTTTGCATTGGAATGGTTATTCGTCTGCCAATATTAATCAAAAGGAAGCTTTATAAATGACAGATGCTTCTTTTGAAGATAAGACCCACTGGTCTGAAGAAAAAGAGGCTGTCAGATCAAATAAGCCTTTGAAATTTGTATTGTTTCTCATTAATAGTCTGCCTTCTTTCATTGTTCATTCATTCTGTTTTCCAGTCGCTTTTTTCTTTTTCTTGTTTTCAACTCGTGTAAGAAGATTTGCAAGAGCTTATCAGAAACAGCTCAGAGAATTTACAGGTGGTAAGGTACCTCCAAAAATCCGCGGGTATCGTCAGATTTTAAATTTTGCACTTTGTCTTGTAGAAAAAATGGAAGGCTGGCTTGGCAAGGTTTCGTTTGATCGTGTCAGCTTACAAGATGATGATATTTCTGATTTGGTAGAAACTCTTAAGCGTGGTGAAAGCGCAATCTTGATGGCATCTCATCTTGGCAATATGGAATTGATGCGAAGTATGCAGGATTATCTTACAGGTCTTTGCGGAAGAAAAGTTCCAGTTCTTATTATTATGGATATGAATATGTCTGCTAATTTTACGCAGACACTAAAAGAGATAAATCCAGGATATTCTACAAACGTGTTAGATGCTTCTAACTTTGGTCCGGATTCAATTCTTTTGATTCAGGAATTCGCAGAGCAGGGTGGTTTAATTGTCGCTGCAGGTGACAGAACAAGCATTCATCATCGTGAAAAAAGTATTACAAAGAACTTCCTTGGACGCGAGGCTAAATTCCCTTACGGTGTATTTTTAATTCCTGCCCTTGTTAAGCTTCCTGTGTATTTTATGTTTGGGATGCGTTCAAAGATGTCGGTGTTTAATCCAAAATATAATATTCACATTGAAAAATCTAAGGTTGATTTCCACTGTCCAAGAACAGAACGTGAAGCACGAATTAATGAATGCTGTGGTGAGTTTGTAGAAACGCTTCAGAAGTTCTGTATTATGTATCCTTATCAGTGGTATAATTTTTTTAATTTCTGGGGGTAAGATTTATGAAGAAAAATATAGTTTCTAAAAAGAGCGTAGTGCTTGGTCTTTGCCTGATATTTTTATTCAGCTTCCAGTTAGCAGCTCAGTCACTGACTCTGGAATCTGTATGTAAAAGTCTCGCTTCGCATCCAAATACAACCGGAGATTTTACACAGATAAAAACTTTACAAACGAACGGTCGTAAGTTAACTTCTACTGGAAAGTTTATTTTCAGCCAGGAAGGAATTTTGTGGCAGACAGAAAAGCCATTTCCTTCATCTTTGATTCTTACAAAAGAGGCAATGGTTCAGGTAGCTGCAAACGGAAAGAAGTCTGTTATGAGTGGAAAAGATAATCAGATTTTTTCAAATATTTCTGATACCTTGAGTTCTGTTTTTTCTGGTAACGTTGATGCCCTTAAAAAGAATTTTGAATGCGAACTTGTTCAGGAATCAGATAACAACTGGAAGATTTTACTCACTCCTAAAGATTCAACAATTGCAAGTGTAATGAAGTCTATGGTTCTGGCAGGAGCTGGAGCAGATTTGAGTTCGCTCGAAATGTCAGAGGCATCGGAAAATACAATCCGTTACGAATTCAAAAATCAAAAATATCCTGAGGAACTTTCTGCAGATGAAAAACAAAACTTTGTTAATGAATAAAAACTTTTTGCCAGCCTGGATTATTTATCATGCTGCAGTTTTAGTTTTTTTTGTCATCACTCTTATAGCATTTCCTGGTAAAGTTGGTATTGATTCAGATCTTTTTAATCTTGTGCCTAAAAGTATTTCTATGGCCTCGGTTAAGAAAGCTGATGATAAAATGATGGCTGTGACTTCGCAGAATATTTTTATCCTTGTTGCAAATGAAGATTTTAAGGAAGCGAAACGGGTAGCTGAAAAAGTTTACGGGCAGCTTGATGGCAGCAAAAATTTTGAATCAGTTTCTCTTTATAGCGATGTAGGTGCTATGTCCGAAATTACGGACTTTTTATATGAGAACCGCTGGAATCTTATAGATGAAAAAACTGCTGATGATATATTGAGTTCACAGGACGCTGCTGCTGATTTTGCAATGAACGCTCTTGCTCAGGCGTACAGTGGTTTTACAATGCTTCCGCTTGATAATATAGAAAGCGACCCTTTCCTTATTACCGAATATAATTTACACAACTATTTAGGATCTGTGCAGAATGCTGGTACTGCAATGAGCGTTAAGGATGGTGTACTGGCTTCGCACTTCGACGGCAAATGGTACGTTATGATTCGTGGAATTCTTAGTGTTAGTGGAGCTAAACTCGCCTCGAAGAATAATGCGATAACAGAGATTTATGCGGCGTGCAATTCTGTAAATAATGGTGATGCATCTGGCAATACAACCTTTGTATATTCCGGTACACCATTTCATAGCCACGAAAGTTCAAATTCTGCAAGTCGCGAGATTTCAATTATTGCAACGGTTTCAATGCTGGTTGTAATTGTTCTTTTGATTTTTATTTTCCGTTCAGTTGAACCTTTGCTTTTTTCTGTTGGTGCAATTCTTCTTTCTGTTGGAGCTGCTTTTATTGCAACTCTTGCAGTGTTCCATAAGATGCACGTAATTACGCTTGTATTTGGAACATCATTGATTGGCTCGTGTATAGATTATAGCTTACACTTTTTTACACACTGGGCAGGAAATCAGAAGTTCAATAGTGGAAAGGAAATTAAAAATCATATTTTATCCGGACTCTTAATGGCAATTATTTCAACAGGCATTTGTTTTGCAATTTTGCTTTTTGCGCCGTTTGCAATTCTAAAGCAGATGTCGCTCTTTTGTCTTACAGGCCTTATCAGTTCCTTCCTGACAACAGTTGCTATTTATCCATATATCAAACTTCCGGCAGAGCGTGGTAATGTTCGTTTTACTGCTGGTTTTGCAAAGGTAGTTTCAGTGCTTGAGCAAAAGTGGGTAGGGCGTACAGTAATTTCTGCCTTGTTTATTATTTCTGTTTTGCTGATTGCAGTGTTCCATAATAACGTAAAAGTAAAAAATGATCTTCTCACTCTTTATAATATGGAAGGTCGGCTTCTCGAAGATGAAATTACCGCCTCAAAAGTTATTCAATATACACCAGGCGGTTGGTATATCGTAAGTGGTGATTCAGAAGAAGATGTTTTACAAAATGAAGAAGCTCTGCGTCACGATTTTGAAAATATTACAGAAGGTGCTGTTGGTTATGTAAGTACAACTAATTTCGTTCCTTCCATTCAGATGCAGAAAAAATCTCAGGCTGCTTATGAAAAGCTTCTTTCAATGGCTGAAGCTCAGTTTGAATCATTAGGTTATTCTAGTGATGAAGCGGCAATGCTTTCGGAAAAAATGCGCAAAGATTTTTCTGATTCAAAAGATGCATATGTTTCCATAGAAGCTGGAAATGTTCCTGATTTCATTACCAGCGCAATTTCTTCTGCATGGCTTGGCAAAATTGATGGAAAGTATTATTCGGTAGTGCTTCCAACTAAAGTTACAGAATATACTACCTATCGTTCGTTAGTTGAAAATAATGACAATGCATTCTTTATAAGCAAGTCACAGGATATCAGTGCAGATTTAGATAAGCTTACTGTTATGGTGCTTAAGTTCTTTGTTATTGCTTATATTCTTATGTTCATAATGCTTAAGTTCTTTTATTCATGGAAGCAGGCATTCAAAATTATTTCTGTACCATTCCTTATTATTCTTGTTGTAGTTGCTGTTTTTGCAACCTGTAAAATTAATCTTGAATTTTTCTCGGTAACAGGTTTAATTCTGGTATTCGGGCTTGGCCTTGATTACATAATCTATATGATGGAAAATGAAAAAAAGAAAAATAAAGCTGCAGCTTCGACAGACAGTACAACTGTTCTTGAGCCGTTTGCAACTCTTGTTTCTTTTGTAACAACTATTATTTCTTTTGGAGCACTTGCATTAAGTTCGTTTAAGCCGGTGCATCTTATTGGTCTTTCAATTTTTATCGGGCTTGCAACCGCGTATGTGAGTTCCTTCTTTTATGGAAGAGCTGCTCACAAGGAAGGAAAAAAATGAAAAACAGATTCCGAAACAAGTTCGGAATGACAGGTCATGCTGAACTTGTTTCAGCATCTCTCTTACTAATCACAATTCTATTCCTCATAAGTTCCTGCAAATCAACAAGAGCAGTTCAAAACATTGAGTTGCGTCCGGTTTATGTAACAAACTCAAAAAAAATCAATCTTCTTCCGCCAGAAAATACGACAGTCGAACTGGATATTCTTCAGCAGTTTAACGGCACTTTTGGAGATACAGATTTTTCAATGCTTTCATTTAGTCAGATTGATAAATCAGAAATAAGTCTTTCTCTCATAAATGATTTTGGTACTGACATGGGGCATCTTTATTATGACGGCGACCATGTTAGTTTTAAATCAGCTTATCTGCCATCAAAATTACCAGGCGAATATATTGTTGCAGAAATTCAAAATGCATATTACGATGAAAAAGTTCTTCAGGAAAATTATTCTAAAGCTGGTTTAAAGTTTGAATGTGAGACTCCCGGCTTACGGAAAATTTATGATGGTAAAAAATTGATTGAAGAAATATTCATATCAGACGATAAGGTTAAAATTATAAATTATCTCCGTGGTTATTCTTTTGAACTTATAAATGCGGAGTAGGGGGATTAATGAATCTGTATCTTTCTAAACCCGGCGTAATGAGTTGCGCTGGAACAAATATAGATGAATTATGGAATTCAGTAACTAGTGGCAGCCAGCAGGGAATCAAAAAGGTTACTGCCTGCGATGGCCAAGATTTTTTTGCCGCAAGAATTTCAGATTCGGTTTTACAGCCAAGTGGTGCTCGTTACGACATGAAAGTTGTACGTATTGAAAATCAGGCTTTGAATCAGATTGAAGCTGATGTTGAAACCGTAAAGCAAAAGTATGGAGCAGACCGTATTGCTGTATGTGTTGGTTCCTGCGATAACGGTACTGAGTTTTCTGTGGCTGCACATCGTAACTACTTCACTGAAGGTCAGTTTCCAGCAAACTATAATCTTGAAATTCAGGGAGCAGATTATGCTTCGACTATGGTTGCAGAAAAGTTTGGCTTAAAAGGTCCGGTAAATACTTTTTCTACAGCTTGTTCTTCTAGTGCCGGTGCAATCATTAAGGGTGCAGAATTGATTCTTGCTGGCCTTGCAGATGCAGCTGTTGTTGGCGGAATCGATATTGCTTCTGATACAACACTTGTTGGTTTTGGTGCTTTGGAAGCGGTTTCAAGTGAAATTACAAATCCACTCAGTAAAAATCGCCACGGAATTACTCTTGGAGATGGCGCTGCCTTTTTTGTGCTCACGAAAGAAGATTTGTCAACATTGTCATCTTCGGGCTTGACCCGGGAATCTATCCGCCTTCTCGGCTGGGGCGAAAGCTCAGATGCTTACCACATGACATCTCCAGATCCAAGCGGAGCCGGTGCAGAAAAAGCAATTCGCCGCGCAATCGAAAGAGCTGAGATTTCAACTTCAGATGTCGGTTATATCAATCTTCATGGAACTGGTACAAAGTTAAATGACAGCATGGAATCAAAAGCAGTAGCTGCAATCTTTGGTGAAAATACAGTTCCAGTTTCTTCAACTAAGGCTGTTACAGGTCATACTCTTGGTGCGGCTGCAGCACTTGAAGCTGCCATCTGCTGGAAGGCTCTGGTTGAAAATAAGGGCAAAAATATAGATAATAGAAATCTGCCTTTGCAGGTATGGGATGGCGTAAAAGACGACGAACTTCCTTCCCTCAATATTGTAGATAAAAATAACAGCGGCAAAACTTCCAGTGTTTCAAAAGATTTTACGGTATGCCTTTCAAATTCTTTTGCGTTTGGTGGTGCAAATGCCTGTCTGGCACTTGGTATATAACAGGAGAAAATAATGAAAGAGATTCAACAATTGATCGAACATGACGAGCTTATAAACTATCTTCCTCATAAAGGCAAGATGTTCCTGCTTTCTCGCGTAACTCAGCACGATGTAAATAATCATACAATTACAAGTGAATACGATATTACAGAGAACTGTATTTTCTATGAACCTGAGTTTGATGGAGTTCCAAGCTGGGTAGGCTTTGAATTTATGGCTCAGTGTATTTCAGCGCTTACCGGAATTACAAATACAATTAAAGGACGCACACCGCTTCCTGGATTTATTCTGTCTGTTATGGAATTTAAGGCTGATGTTGGATATCTCAAAAATAATACAACAATTCAGATGAAAGCAGTAGAAGATTTCCGTGATGAAGAAAATCATGTTTACCGCTACATCTGTGAATTGTATGCAGATAAGAATGATGAAAAGCCGGTTGTAACAACAAAGGTTTCTGTAATGGAAACGGAAGATGCTGCAGCTCTCTTCGGCGACAACTAATGTCATTGTCGGGCTTGCCCCGACAGCCTATTCAATCCTTATATTTGTGATTGCAACCTCGTCGCCGGTGAGTGCAACATAAATTTCTGGAGCATCCGACTTTAAGGTCGTAACACTCTTGATTGCAATTCCGCCGTTTTCTGTAACTGTGGTAATTTTGTTACCTTCACGGCGGAATTCTATTTTACAATCCATACCATTCTTATTCATGGTTTTCCAGGTTTCCCAACCTTCGAAGGCTGCATTTTTATTTATCACCATAGTGCTTTTAGCCTGAGCATTTTCTTCCCAGTTTTCACCATCTAATCTGATGAGTACAAATTCGCGGAAGCCTTTACCATTCACTCTTTTATCATCTGAATAGAACAGACAGATAAACGGACAGTGCCAGATAAGACGGGCAGCCGGCAGGCTCTTTGAATGGAAAGTAATAGTCATCTTATCTTTTACAACAATACCCTCTGTTGCGGCTGTTCGCCATCCATCTACCTGAAGATTTGGAATATCTCCCTGCGGTACATTTATATAACTGATTTCTTCTGCAATGCGTGGAATATAATCTGGGGCAACAGGTGTATCTGATTTTTTTATTTCAACATTTGTAATTAAACATAATTCTCCTGTGAGAGAAATGTATGCAAAATGAGTATTATCTTCCAAGGCAATAGTTGTGCGAACTGTCTGGAACTTATTTGAAATGACAATCAGTAAGTGTTCCCTAACTTTTACGGCTTCAATTTCATAGTCCAGACCATTTTTATATTCTTCAATTAAATCATCTTTCGTTGGAGGATTTTGCTTGTAGGCGTCCTGAAAAATAATTTCAGATTCTATTTTACGGGCATTGCCTTTATCAACTTTTCCATCAAAACGTATGATTGCATATTCGTTGTAAAGCATTGCCTTGCGTTTTGTGTCTGTTTCATGCGCTCTTGAATCCAGAGAATCAAAAACAATGAACGAAGGAATTGTATAGTCGGCAATAAAATCAGTGTCGGCACGGCTGTGCACTTTAATTCTGGTAATGCAGTCTGTAAGAAGAATTCCTTCTGATTTTGCTGCACGGAATTCTGAACAGTTCAAAGTATTCTTTCCTGAAAGTTCTTTTACTTCTTCGTGTTCTTTAAGTTCATACTCCGTATCCAGATCAATCATATGGAGCATTAATGTTGCAAACAGAGGGTCAAACTGAGTGCCCATGCCTTTTACAATCTCTTCGCGAACCTTGTCCTGAGGAATCGGGTCACGGTAGCTTCGTTTAGAAGTCATGGCATCATAGGCATCTGCTACGGCTATAATTCGTGCAATCTCTGGAATGTCGTCACCCTTCAATCCTTCCGGGTATCCATGACCGTCGTAACGTTCATGATGCGAATTTGCAGCAATAGAAAGATATGGAGATTTAGAAATACTGGAAAGAATCTGCTTGCCAATTACAGGATGCTTTTTAATTTCAGCAAATTCTTCCGGAGTAAGTTTACCGTTTTTCTGGATGATGTCATTTGAAATTCCAATTTTTCCAACATCATGCAGCAGACCTGCAAAGTAAACATCAGAACAAAACTTATCATCTTTATCTGCGAGTACTGCAATTTTATGTGCATATTCAGCAACTCGCATTGAGTGACCGTGTGTGTAAACATCTTTTGCATCTATTGCATTTGCAAGGGCCGTTGCGGTCTGCTCAAACATAATCTGCATATTCTTCTGTTCATTTTTTAAAAGATCGATTTCCAGAGAGTTTGCACGTTCCACTGTATTGTTCATATCAACAAGAACAAAAATGTAAAGCAGAATTGTTACGCCAACAAGTGCAATGTTTGTAAGCGAAAGTCCGTATGTGAAAATCTGAATGATTGTTGCAAGAATTGGTAACAAGCCAAAGATGAGCAGTGGAATACGGATTTTTCGTTTGATTTTTTTGTAGTGCTCGAAAATTACGTCAAGTTGAAGAAGCAAACTGCCAAATGGAAATATATAACTTATTATAAAGCCTCGTGCCCGCTGGTAACGATTGTATTCATCAAAAGTATAAAAAAGACCGGTAAACTGTGAAATAATTATGAGTAGTGTGCCAATTGCAAAAAACACTTCTACACAAATAAGGCGGGCTGGAACTTTTTCGAGTTTTCCTTCGTTTGTAAAAAGATCTATAAGATAAAGATTAAATTCGTGAATAATGCCAAGTGAAAAAAGGTATACACAGAAGTTTGAAATGCGGACCATCCAGAAACCAAGATTTGAAACATTGCCGCGGTATATATATGCAAAACGGTCCATTATCAAAAGCATGGCCGCGATAGTTTCCATTAATATGAGGGCATGTCGTCTTTTTTTTCCAAGGGATTTTGTAAAAAAACTAAGGATTGCAAGAACAAAACAAATACCGCTTAAAAAAAGCATTATATTTTGTTGGTGTAGCCGTAAAAATTCCATGTAATCTGAAAACTCCTGTATCCTTATATTATAACAGAGGTTTTTTGATATGTAAAAAAAAATCCCGTAGAATAATGCTACGGGATTTTATGTTATTGGGGGACGGTGATTATCACATACCTCCGTCAATCTCAATGCACTGACGTGTAATATAAGCAGCGCCTTCGCTGAGCAAGAATACTGCTGCTGCTGCGATTTCTTCTGGCTTACCAGCGCGGCCCATTGGAATTGTCTGCATGATGATGTCGTATACTTCTGGGCGAATAGCCTTAGTCATATCAGTTTCAATTACACCAGGAGCAATTGCGTTACATGTAATTCCGCGACCTGCAAGTTCAACAGCAAGTGCCTTAGTTGCACCAATAATACCTGCTTTAGATGCAGAGTAGTTTGTCTGGCCACGGTTTCCATCACAACCACTTACAGAAGAAATTGTGATAATACGTCCACCGCGTTTGTTTTTGCGGCTTGCCATTGGCATAAGTAATGGATTGATTACGTTGTAGAAGCTGTCGAGGTTTGTGTGGATTACCTTATCCCAATCCTCTCCACTCATAGCAACAAAAGTATTATCGCGGGTAACACCTGCGTTATTTACGATTCCCCAGAGAGCACCATATTTTGCTGAAAGCTCGCTGAGTTTTGCTTTACAATCTTCGCGATTTGAAACATCAAACTGAATGAGTTCTCCTTCTCCACCAGCTGCCTTAATCTGTGCAAGAGTTTCCTCTGCTTTTCCCTGACTTCCGTTATAATGACAGATTACATAATATCCAGCCTTTGCAGCTTCAACAGCAATAGCACGGCCAATTCCACCACTGGCGCCGGTTACAAGAACCTTTTTATCAGCATTTAAGTTTTCCATATTTACCTCGCAATTTTATTTGTGATTTAATCTTATCATAGAGAATAATATTTTACTAGATGATTTTGACAATTCTGCTAAAAATGTCAATATGACATGTCATTGCGAGTCGAAGACCAAGCAATCAATTTTTTCTTGTTTTTCCAAAACTGACATGTTAAAATATTTGTTATAATAGATATCTAATAAAGTCCATGTATACTTGTATTGAGGGGCGAGGGTATACGCAGTTTGCTTCAAGTATTGTGGAGGCTAGTTTGAAATTTATTAACCGCAGATCTCTGCTGCTCGCGTTATGTACGATTTTCAGCATTACATGTATGATAGGCGTCTCACGAATAGGAAGTCTTAATTTTGCGGTCCTTAGATACGGCAGCTTTGTTTTACCCGTTGTTTCCTTGCAGGGCATTATAGGAGCCCTTAATTCCTTAAGTTGCATTCTGCTTATCATGATTGATTTTAAAAGCGGTAGTAAACTTGCTTTTGGTCTTACGGGTATTTCACTTGCCAATTCAATAATTCCTATTTTTACAAAGCACACTTTATCACCACTTCCAGGTGTTGTTACAACTCTTGTTTCTTTGCTTTCGATTATTATTATTTATTCCTTCTATAAGAAATCAACAATAAACAGTTTTACAGATTTTATTACCGGCCTTCCAAACAGACGTTATTATGTAAGATACGTAAACAATCGGCTTGAAACAAAGCATCCGTTTTATCTTGTTTGTATTGAAATAGAAGATTTTAAAAATATAAATGATGTTTATGGCATTCAGGCAGGAGATTTTATTCTTAAGGAAATTGCTCCAAAACTGAAAAGTGTTCTTGGTAAAGATGAAATACTTTTTAAAATTACCGGCGGCCTTTTTGTAATGCTTTTGGATGAAAATAGTTTTCCTGAAGAAAAACTCAGACTTATAATCCGTTCAGAAGTTATGACACTTCCTCCAAAGTATGGTGAAGATCCATCTATAAAAAAGACTTGTAATGTTTCTCTTGCGGCCGGCGTTGTGCATATAGATCATACTTATGATAAGGAAAGAAATTCTTCGAGCGTTCTTCACTATGCAGAAATTGCACTTGCCGAAGCTCGTAAATATCCAACTCAGAAAATCTGCCTTTATAATGATTCTCTCTTAAATTCAGATTTTGAACAGAAAGAAGCAGAATTCCTTATTAAAGACGCAATGCAGCATGATTGGTTCTTCCTTGTTTATCAGCCGCAGTTCATAACTGAAGGAAAAAAGCTCCGCGGTTTTGAAACTTTGATTCGTTGCCGAAAGCCGGATGGAACAATTGTAAGTCCAGGCATGTTTATTCCAGCAGCAGAACGTACTAACCTGATAACAGAAATTGATGATTATGTATTACGCCGTGCAATGACAGAAATGAAACCGGTTCTCGAAGCAAGTGCAGAAAAGTTTGTTGTTTCAATTAATGTTTCTGCGAAAAATATAGCAACAGAAAATTTTGCACAAAAGATAAATCAGATGATTGATGAAACTCAGTTCCCGGCAGAAAATCTCGAAATTGAAATTACAGAGTATTCTTTTGCTGAATCTATGGAAGCAACTATCGACAATATTCTGACTTTGCGTACTCTTGGTGTGCAGATTGCCCTTGATGATTTTGGAACGGGTTATACTTCAATTGCTCAGTTGATGAAGCTGCCGGTAAATCTTTTGAAGATTGATAAGAGTCTGATCGATGAACTTGAAAGCGACCCTGTTATGAGCGACATGGTAGACTCAATAATCTATATGGGCCACATCATGGACTGCGAAGTAATTTCTGAAGGTGTTGAAAACGAAAATCAGCTTGAGATTCTGAAGGAACATAAATGCGATTTCATTCAGGGCTTTGTCTGGGGCCGACCGCTGCCATTCGAAGAAGCCAAGGCGCTGTGTAAATAATCCCATCTGTTGAACTAAACTCATTTTTCTTATATTCTTACTATACTAATTTCAATTTGTTATATTTGAATGGAAGGAATTAATATGGAATTCACAAAACCTAATGGAAAGCGCCGCGTTGTTGTTACTGGTGGTGGAATGGTTTCTGCGCTTGGTCGCGATTGGGAAACCGCTTATGCTAACTTGAAAACTTGTAAAAATAAAATCCGATATATGCCAGAATGGGAACGCTACACAAAAATGAATACTCGTCTGGCTTGTCCTTTTGACGAAGAGCTTCCAAGCTTCCCTCGTAAAAAGGTTCGCGGTATGGGCCGTGTTGCATTGCTCGGACTTCTTTCTACACACGATGCTCTTGCTATGGCAGGCTTGCTCGCGGAAGACGGCGACGATGTTATCGAAGAACTCAAGAACGGACGCACAGGTATTGCTTACGGAACCTGTATGGGAAGTATGGATGCTATCGGCGACCTTGCAAAAATGGTTGAAACAGGAGATTCAAGCCACCTCAACAGCCAGACATACATTAAGGCTATGCCACAGACAAACGCATGTAACATGAGCGTTTACTGGCAGATTCGCGGCCGTGTAATCATTACAGATACAGCTTGTACTTCTGGTTCACAGTCAATTGGTTACGGTTACGAAGCAATTGAAGACGGACGCCAGGAAATTATGATTTGTGGTGGTGCAGAAGAGCTTTCTGCTCCAGACGCTGCAATTTTCGATACACTCGGTGCTACATCTTGTTTGAACAAAACTCCAGAAGCAACACCAAAATGTTTCGACAAAGACCGCGATGGTCTTGTAATTGGTGAAGGTGCAGGAACTTTGATTCTTGAAGATCTTGAGCATGCAGTAAAACGTGGTGCAAAGATTTATTGTGAAATCGCTGGTTTTGCTACAAACATGGATGGTTCACACATCACTTCACCTAACAGCGAAACTCAGGCAAAATGTCTCGAAATGGCAATTGAAGATGCAGGAATCAGCAAGGATCAGATTGCTTACGTAAACGCTCACGGAACTGCAACTCCACACGGAGACATTTCTGAGACACAGGCTGTTTACAAGGCATTCGGTCGTGCAGTACCAATCTCTTCTACAAAATCATACATCGGACACATTCTTGGTGCCTGTGGTTGTGTAGAAAGCTGGCTTACAATCAACATGATGAACGAAGGATGGTTCCATCCAAATGTAAATCTTGTAAATGTAGACCCAGAGTGTGCTCCACTCGATTACATTACTGGCGAAGGCCGCAACATTGACGCAGAATACGTTATGGCAAATAACTTCGCATTTGGTGGAGTAAATACAAGTTTGATTTTCAAGAAATGGTCTGAATAGAAAATGCGTTAAAAACGACAGTCCATCGGGACTGTCGTTTAGCATTTACACAAAAACACCTCGCGAGATTTATCGAGCGGGAATAATCAGTAATTAGAATTGCTTATAATGTAAAACGCCGGTGGTTTAGAAACTACCGGCGTTTTTTATTTTATGTCATTGCGAGCCGAAGGCGAAGCAATCCATAACTAAAAACTTCCAATCACCTGATTTTTACCGGTATTTTTTGCATTATACAAATTCTGGTCTGCAATGTTGATAAGGTGGTGCAGATCTTTAGACGAACTTACTAAGCCGTGTGTATATCCGCCGCTAAAGTGAAATTCATCCATTGTACATTCTTTTGCAATTTTGATTTTTTCAAGGAATAGTTCTTCTTTGATTTCTGGCAGAACAATCAGATATTCATCACCGCCATATCGATAGCAATGAGTTTTTCCAAAATTATTCTGCATGATAGCGGCCAGTCTTTTAAGTAATTCATCACCAAAATGGTGTCCCTTTGTATCATTGTAAATCTTAAAATCATCAATATCTGTAAGCATTACAATAAAAGATGAATTCAAATTAGGATTATTAGAATCTTCGAAATCCATATTTAAGGCAGTACGGTTTTTCAGCTTAGTAAGGAAGTCGTAGCGGGATGCATTGCGCAGCTGCTCGGCAAGGGCATGATTTACAACATTGTGATTTGCAATTCGTAAAAACTGCTGATAGTGGGCAATATTTACAATGATAAAGAAAAACATAAGAACAGGATAATTTACCCTGGTTGCATTAGAAATACCGTTAGTTGTTGCCATCATATGATAAAAGACAGCAAATGGCCCTGTTATCAATATAATTGCCAGATATGGTTTAATCATAAACAGGCAGGAAACAAAGAGATTTACAGTAATAAAAACAAGAATCTGTTCACCATGTATAAAATCTTTAATAGAAATGCAGATTCCAAAAACCAGAACGGAACAGACAAATATAATCAGACTGGTATCTAATGAAAAACGTTTAAAGTGACTTTTTCTGACCTTGTGATAAGTAGAATAAATAAAAAGCTGAGCTGCGGCGAGACACAATAATCCGTAAAGTCTTCTATAGAAAAGATTGTTGGCTGATGGGGCACGGCCGCTTTTTATAGCGTAAATAATTGTATTAAGAAAAAATGAAAACTCAACAATCATTACAATAAAGGAAGCTGGTTGTGAAATGTTGAGATTTTCGGAATCTAGAAAAAACTGTACATCAGGATGTAATTTTTCAAGACCAAGGATTCTTTTTATTCTTAAAAACATAAAACTCCCTTCCAATATATGAATTTACCCTACATCTTCGATGGTGTCAACTAATAAATCATTGTGAAAAAAGAACAAATGCAGTATAATTAAATCCCGTATGAAAAACGGATTTGATAACGATAAGTATCTGAAGATTCAGTCAGAACACATTAAAGAAAGGATCGCTAAATTTGGCGATAAGCTCTATCTTGAATTCGGTGGAAAGTTGTTTGATGATTACCATGCTTCCCGAGTTCTCCCAGGTTTCCAGCCAGACAGTAAACTTCGCATGCTCATGCAGCTGTCAGATGTTGCGGAAATCGTAATTGTAATAAGTGCAGTAGACATTGAAAAGAACAAGGTTCGTAGTGACCTTGGCATTACCTATGATAAGGACGTTTTGCGTCTTCGCGACGAATTCCAGAACCGCGGACTTATGGTAGGAAGCGTTGTAATTACTCATTATACAGGCCAGGAAGCTGCAAAGGCATTCCGTGGTAAGCTTAAAAAAATGGGAATCAAGGCTTACTATCATTACACAATTCCTGGATACCCTTCAAACGTACCTCTTATTGCTAGTGACGAAGGTTTTGGTAAGAATGATTATATTGAAACAACTCGTCCACTTGTTGTAATTACAGCACCAGGCCCAGGAAGTGGAAAAATGGCTACTTGTCTCAGCCAGCTTTATCACGAAAACAAGCGTGGAATTAAGGCCGGATATGCTAAGTTTGAAACTTTCCCAATCTGGAACCTTCCACTTAAGCATCCTGTAAATCTTGCTTACGAAGCTGCAACTGCAGACCTCAATGATATAAACATGATTGACCCATGGCACCTTGAAGCCTATGGAAAAACAACAGTAAACTATAACCGCGATATCGAGATTTTTCCTGTACTTGATGCTATTTTCAAAGGCATTTACGGAAAGAACCCATATAAGTCACCAACTGATATGGGCGTTAATATGGCGGGATATTGTATTTATGATGATGATGCATGCTGCGAAGCAAGTAAGCAGGAAATCATCCGCCGCTATTACGAAACAGTTGGCCGTCTTGTAGAAGGTAATGCAGAAGAATCAGAAGTTGATAAGATTGAACTTTTGATGCAGCAGGCAAAAATCACAACTGATGACCGCAAGGTTACTGTTGCTGCTAAGGAACGTGCCGCTAAATCTAAATCAATTTGTGCTGCAATCGAACTTGCTGATGGAACAATTATTACTTCTGAAACAACAGAACTTTTGGGAACTTCGGCTGCTTTGATTTTGAATGCAACAAAACATCTTGCTGGTCTGGATCACAAGCTTAAGCTGATTCCAAAAGAGATGATAGAACCAATTCAGAAAATGAAGGTTGAATATTTGAGCGGAAATAACCCGCGTCTTCATACAGATGAAGTTCTGGTTGCACTTGCAATGCTTTCGAAGGAAGATGAAAACTGCCACAAAGCAATTGAACAGTTGCCAAATCTTCGGGGCTGCCAGGTACACACAACAGTTATGCTGAGTGAAGTTGATAGAAAGATTTTCAAGAAACTCGGCTGCGTATTAACTTGTGAGCCGATTAGTAAGAAACAGAAACCTTTGATTGGTTAATGTAAAAAGCCCGAACAATGTTCGGGCTTTTTTTAACGTTGTATAAACTTCCACGTTTCCAGCGTCGTTAAAAACTGAACAACTCGGTTCAGCATTTTATCTGTCTCTGCTGGAAACGCTTCGTTCATTTTATTAAGAAGGTCGTTCACCGTTGCGGTGCCGTCGAGGGCCAGCCACAAGGTTGTTCCGTATTTATCCAGAGCAATGTGGCTCACGCGCGGGCGATGAAAAAACTTCTGGGCAAGGGAATTAAAGAATCCCTTGTTTTCCATATCAACTTCAACCAGACCATCTTCTTTTACACGCCACTGAATTTCAGCATTTTTAGTAAATACAAGATCCATATAGTTTGCAGAAAGTTTTCGAGTTTTAGTCTTATTTTTCATCGCCACACCTCAGTTATTTCTTGTTCTTCTTTGTAGTGAAAAATACGAAAGAAGCAAGCAAAAGAATAAAGAATGCAAGACCGCCGAAGTTACCGAGAACTCCGCCAAGGTCAATTGTATCCAAAAGGCTCTTGCCGTTTGAAAGTGGAATAATTGCAAAGAGAGCAAGAAGAATACCAATCAAGCCTTCTCCGGCAATCATACCAGAACCGTAAAGAATACCCTTTTCAGTAATCTTGTTTCCTTCTTCACCCTTGCGGTCAAAGAATGCGCGCAAAAGTCCGCCTGCATAAATTGGAGCAGAAAGGTGGATAGGAAGATAAAGACCAATTGCAACAGGAAGAACTGGAATACCAATGATTTCAATTGCAACAGCAATACCAGCACCAGCGAGTACCAGAGTCCAAGGAAGTGAACCGCCCATAACGCCTTCTACAACAAGCTTCATCAAAGTAGCCTGAGGAGCTGGGAGTTCCTTAGAACCATAACCCCATGCTGCATCAAGAAGATACATAATTCCGCCAATAGCGAGAGCTGAAACGATACAACCAATCAATTCACCAAGCTGCTGATTTTTTGGAGTAGCACCAACGATATAACCAGTCTTCAAGTCTTGAGAAATATCACCAGCCATACAAGCAATAATACAGATGATTGTTCCGATACAGATTGCAGAAGTCATGCCGGCAACACCTGTGTGACCAGTAGCCTTAAGAAGAGCTGTTGCAATAATCAAAGTTGCGATTGCCATTCCAGATACAGGGTTGTTAGAAGAACCAACAAGACCAACCATACGACTAGAAACAGTTGCAAAGAAGAATCCGAATACAACGATAATGATTGCACCAAGAAGTCCTACAGGAATTACAGGGATAATCCAGATTGCGAGTACGATTACTACTGCAAGAATCAAAAGGAAGAGAGAAGGGAGGTCGCGGTTTGTGCGCTCTTCAACAGTTTCCTTGTGACCAAAGCCTTTTACAGCTTTTTTGAAAGTCTTGATGATTGTAGGAAGTGATTTGATAAGGCTGATAATACCACCGGCAGCAACAGCACCTGCACCAATATAGCGGATGTAGCTGCTCCAGATTCCCCATGCACCAAGTTCAGAAATAGGAGCTGAAGCTGGTGGAAGAATTGATGAATTACCAAAGAAGTGAATCAAAGGAATTGCAAGGAACCAACCAAGAACACCACCGGCCATCATGTAAGAAGAAATCTTCTTTCCGCAGATGTAACCAACGCTGGCAAGAGCTGGAAGTACATCCATACCAAAGCCAGTACCAAAAGACTTAATAGACCAGTCAATTTCTGAAGGGAAAAGTTTGATTCCGTCTGCAATGAATTTGTAGATTGCAGAAATACCAAGACCAGAGAAAACGATCTTAGATTTTTCTCCACCTTCTTCGCCGGCAAGAAGAACTTCTGCACAGGCAGTTCCCTCAGGGAATGGCAAAACGCCATGCTCTTCTACGATGAGAGCTGAGCGGAGAGGAACCATGAAGATGAGTCCGAGAATTGCTGCGCACAAAGAAATGATTGCGATAACCCAGAATGATGGCTTGTGAACAGCGTCGCTTTCTGCAGCCCACATAAAGAGAGCTGGTAAAGTAAAGATTGCTCCAGCAGCAAGAGATTCACCTGCTGAACCAATTGTCTGCACCATGTTATTTTCCAGAATAGAATCGCGCTTCATGATGATGCGGATAATACCCATGGAAAGAACAGCAGCTGGAATAGAAGCCGAAACGGTCATTCCAACGCGCAGACCCAAGTAAGCATTTGCCGCACCAAAGAGCACGGCAAGAATGATTCCCAGCGTGATAGATACCGGAGTAATTTCCGGCATAATCTTATCCGCAGGGATAAAAGGTTTAAAAGATGTTTTTTCCATAACCTATCTAGTATATCAGAAAGATAGGTTATTGTCATTGTTTGTCATTCCCGCGCTTGACGCGGGAATCTGTTACAGGATTTTCTTTAATGGTTTTCCGACTAAACTGATAACCGGCCCAAGCAGCAGTGACATCAAAACAGAGCCTATGATAGACCCCTGAATTCCGTTTGGATTCAGTTTACCTGCAATGATTCCGATACCAACTGCGGCAAGGTCAAAGCAGATTCTGATAATTGCGAATGGAATCTTTGTCCACCAGCCGCTGAGAATGTTTGGAATTGCGTCGTATGGTGCAACACCCATCTGTGCATTGATGTAAATAGAAGCAACTACAACAAATACAAACAAAGTGAGCACAAAAATAACTACGCGTGCAGCAAAATTGCCTTCTGCTAAAAACTGTGCAAAACCGATGTTTTTCCAGATCCAGCGGCAGAGGTCAATTACATAACCGATAAGAATCATATTGGCAAGAGTTCCAAAGCCAATCATTTCGGCACCAAAAATAAAAGTAAAAATGAGCATAATGCCGTAAAGGAGAACTTCTGTATTTCCGAGTCCCCAGCCAAGAGCATCTGCAACATTAAGATTCATAAAGCTGGCCGGGTCAGTTCCCCAGCCAATTTCAACAAGAATAGAAACAAAAACGCCCATAAGAATTACTGCAGGCAGCATAAAAGCCAGGCGTTTGCCGAAGTTCGGCACAATAAATTGTTTGAAAGTGAATTTCATAGTGCCGACATTACATCACAAAAAGTATGTCTTCATCAAGCCCTTTCCCTTAACTTCAACATCAATTCCTTCGCTGTAGGCAAACTGATCTTTTGTCTGCTGGTAAGTGTGTTCTGTTACGTGAAGCTTCATAGGCTCTCCGGTGCTTTCCATTCTGCTTGCTACGTTTACTGTATCGCCCCAGATATCGTAAATAAACTTAGACTTACCGATAACACCCGCAACAAGGTTTCCGGTATTAATTCCAAGACGAATCTGAACTTTTACTGGTGAGCTCAAATTAAAGCGGCGAACATCTTCCATAAGGCCAAGTGCAAAACGAACCATACGGAGTGCACCGTCATTATTTACATCTTCTGTAAATCCGGTTGCAGCCATGTAGGCATCACCAATAGTTTTGATTTTTTCAATGCCCTCGCGGTTAGCGCGTTCATCAAAAAGCGAAACCATTTTATTCAGCATAGTAACAACTTCTTCTGCGGTCATGCCGTCGCTCATTTTTGTAAAGCCAACAATATCAGTAAACAAAACCGTAATGTTCGGGAACTTTTTCGCAATTGTGTGCCCCGGTTTTTCAGTAAGTTCCTTTGCAACTTCAGCTGGCAGAATGTTCAAGAGCAATTTCTCTGATTTTTCTTTTTCGAGCTTAAGGTCATGAGTGCGTTCTTCAACCTTCTGCTCAAGTTCAATCTGGTAACGGCGCATCTGACGAATCTTGAACCAAACAATAAGGGCTGCAACTCCAACAACAATTACGCCAACCAGAATCTGGAACCAGAGAACCTGCCAGATATAAGGCTTTTTTACAATGATTATAGGCTCAGAAGGCTTACTCTTAATTTCATCACCATTCTGAGAAATAACCGTAAACTGATAGGTTCCAGGTTTAAGGTTAGTATAAGAAACATTACGCAGACTAGACCATTCAGAATAATTATTTTCAAAGCCACCAAGTCTGTAACAGAAACGCATCTGGTCAGAAGAAATAAAACTCAAGCCAGTGAACTTAATGCTCAAACGCTTTGAAGAAGGCGACAGAATGATTTTTTCTCCGTGATAATCATATTTTACATTATCAATAGAGTATTCCTGAATTTCAATTTTTGGAGGAACCTGATTTTTGCCAGATTTTACAGGATCATAAATTGCAAATCCATCAATCAAAGTAAACCATATGCGGCCCAACGAATCCTGACTTGAAACAGAAGTTGAAGTAATACCACCTGTATTAAGACCATCAGAACTACCATAAAATTTTGTATTTATTCTTTTTCTTTTGCCGCTAACTGCTTCTTCCATTTCAGAAAGATTTGCAGAAAGAACACCCTTGTTGCTTGTCATCCAGACTGTCTGAGTATAATCGCAAATCATCTGGAAAACGCTGTCGGTGCCAAGTCCATTTGAAGAATTAAAATTAAAGAAAGAATCAGTTGCTTCATTATATTTTGAAATACCAGTACCAGTTGCAATCCAGAATCCACTTCCTTCAATTGGCTCAGTTTTAAAAATTACATTTCCTGCAAGTCCATTTTCTGATGTAAAGTGCTTAACAATCTTTTCATCTTTAAGAACATAAATACCGCCACCATCTGTACCAACCCAAACCTGGCCCTTAGAATCTTCATAAAGACTCATAATAAATTCATTATCAAAACCTTCCTTACGGGTGATAGAATGAATGCTTCCGTCGGTCTCAATAATACTAAGGCCCTGAGTAGTTCCAACGTAATACTTGCCATCAGTTGCTTTAATGGAAACGCGGCACTTAAGTCCGGCAAGTCCATCGTTCATTGTCCACACAGTAATCTTGTTATCAGCTGTAACACGAACCTGGCTTACATCAGAATAAGAAGAAATCAAAAGCTCTTTATCAGCTGTCATTCCAACATGGCGGATTCTCGCACCCTTACACAATTCAGTTATTTCATTTTCTATAAACTGATTATCTTTGTTGTAGCAGTAAAGGCCATTGTCAGCACCAAGCCAGGTAACAGCACGAACAGGGTCTTCACAAATTGCATTTACAGCAATCGGCATGGTGATAGTTCGGAACTTACCCTGACTCATTTTTTCGATACCACCGCGGTTATAGGCAATCCACATGTTGCCTTCCTGGTCTTCAAAAATATGGTTGATATAGTCGTCGGTAAGGCCATTGCGTTTGTCGTAGTAGGTGAACATTCCGTTGTGAAGAATAGTAATACCGCAGTCAGAAGCAAACCAGAAATTTCCGGCAGTGTCCTGAACAATGGAATTTACAACAGTTCCTTCCTGGTGATCGTGGCCAATATCAAAAACAGTTTCTTCAGTATCCTTGATTCGTACGGCATAGTGTGGGGCAACACCAAACCAGAAGGCACCGCTCTTATCCTGAGTAACTTCGTTTACAGAAGGATTTTTGATTTTTGTGATGCCCGTAAATCTTTCGAGCTTGCGGGTATAAACAAAAAGGTCATTTTCAATAGCGGTAGAAATCCAGATTCGGCCGGCAGTATCACAGTAAAGACGCGAAACCTGAATAGTATCCTGATCAAGTTCATGCAAACCTTCAGGAATTCGAACTTCATTTTTTGGAGTAAGATAACAAAGACCTGAAGCAGTGCCAAGCCAGATATTATTACTAAAATCTTCGCAGATAGCACGAATAGAGTTGTGAGGAAGTCCGTTTTCTGTAGTGTATTTTATAAGTTTGCCATCCGGCTGAATGCAGGTAACACCTTCGTCATTATGACCAACCCAAAGGTTTCCGTTAGAGTCCTGAAAAATAGAACGCACAGAAGCAAAATCATACTTTGAATCGATATTGCGTGAAAAAGTCGCAAACTCAACGCCGTCAAAACGAGCAAGACCATCATAGGTTCCAATGTAGATGTAACCTTTTTGGTCCTGCATAATAGCTGTAATTGTCATACCCGGAAGACCGTCTGCAGTTGTCCAGTTACGGCAAACATAATCATTCAAAAAACTCTGGTCAATTTTGCCGTTAGCCGCAGACTGAGAAAAGACAGTTGTAGCAAGGCAAGCAAGCATAGTAAAAACAAATAAAATCTTCTTCATAATATTATTGTATGCCCGTTGGCAGAAAAATTCAAATTTTAAGGAGTGGGGCCGAGCATGCGGGGTAGGTGAGATTTTACGAGCTTTGTGTTATAATTTTGAGATATGAAAACCTTTAAGAAAATCAAAACACTTTGTGTGAGCGTGGCACTTTTAGTTTTAAGTTCAGTTAATGTTTGTGCCACAGAATTAGAATTTGTACAGCCTTTTAAATTGAATGCAGTGAACGACGGACTACAACTTGGCCTTGGAGCCACACTGAGCGGTTCAGCCTTAATTTGCGATAAATTCGTACATATAAAAAACAATGAGTATAATCCAGCCGACTGGGACATTAAAGATATTCCGGGGCTCGAGCAGATGTTTATGGCGCCGTACAGTAAGCCGCTGCACATTGTTGGAACGGGCACTGCCGGTCTTGCGATGTTAACTCCTGCATTGTTCGCAATAATGCCAAGCAGCGAATGGCTTACAATTGGAACAATGTATCTGGAAACCCTTTTGTTTGCAAACGGAATAAAAGAGTGGACAAAGCTTTTGGTATACCGTGCCCGTCCGTATATGTATTTCGACGGCTATCCACAAGATAAAGTTGAAGACGGCGACTGGAACTGTTCATTCCCATCAGGCCATACAACCTTAGCCTTTGCCGGAGCCGCCTTTACCACAATGGTATTCTGCCAGTGCTACCCAAATTCAAAATGGAATTACGCAGTAGCCGGAGTTTCATTCGGTGTCGCAGCCCTAACAGGAGTTCTGCGTATGGCCAGCGGAAATCACTTTTTCACCGACGTCCTCGTAGGAGCCATAATCGGAACCGCCTGCGGCTTTGCAGTCCCATACACGCACACCCAAACCTTCTACGGCAAGTTCCAGAAAAAATCCGGCAGCGCAAGAGCCGCCATTACACCCGCAGGTTTTAATTTTACATATAATTTTTAGGAATTACCTTTGGGCGGGCCCCTGCCAGCCGCATCCGCGTCTGGCAGCGTCGGCTGTTACGCAGTTTCGCTGCCGCTTCAGCCGCTTCCCTCACTCCGTTTGCTTCGCAAACTCCGTTCAGTCCAGTGGCCGCCGTTCCGGCGCTGCTCCATAGCCTCCCGCATTGTGGGCCTGTTATTAAAAGTTGTAAATTCGTAAAATCAGCCTATAGAATTTGAAAAATTTGAATTTCTATCTGCTGGATTTGTGACATTTTGTAAAAAATTCTGCACATTTTTCTAGAAAAAAAACAAAAAGACATATTTTCAGCATATAGAATCAAAGAAATAACTAAATCTATATGCTGAGTTCCTTAAAAAATCGATGGAAAGTTATAATTCCAGCATATAAATTTGCAAATTTTCAAAATCTATCTGCCGAAAAATGCTATTTAGGCATAGAGTCCATATAATGGTGTAAATTTTAAAGAGTCATGAACTCAAATCCTGATATTTAGGAAATAGATTAATAAAAAAAACACCGCCAAAACTGCAATTAAGCGAGTTCTGGCGGTGTATGGAAATAAGATTTCTATAAGTTGTTAATTAAAACTCACGTATTACAAGTGTAAATACATTAGTTTCACCATCTTCTCCCATTCCATTAACTGTTTTTTCTTGGCTGTTCCAACTTGCATCATAGAAATCCATTATAAATGCAGATTCAGAATTGATATGTTGTGAAGATGAAAAATAGTAGTTTCCACCTGCTGCATCTCCGTTTGGTAAACCTGCAGCACGAGTTTTTTGGATTGTATGTCCACCACAAAGTTCAAGGGCTTTATACAATTCATTTCCATTTCCAGGAGCTCCTGTTTCTTCAGTATCAACACAACTATTTCTTACTTGTAAGAGTTCGGCAATTGATGGAATATACCAACCATCTTCAAAAGCAGTACCACTTAGATTAGTTGCATAAGTTGCATAATTCTTTGCCCAGTAGAATACAGGATATTTTGTTTCGTTGTCTGTATCATTATTATTTTTAAGAATGTCTGCTATTTGTGTAAAGTTGTCACTACCATTCAAATCACCCGAGTAAACAGCATCTGGTCCATCTCCACTAGCACTACACTCTATACTGTTTATTTCTGTATCAGCTGCATTTGCATCGCTTGTACACCAGGTAAGCGTTGCACCTCGTTCTTGTACTAATCCAACTCCAAGCATACGAGTGGTTCCATTATCTGAACATTCTGTTCCTTTATAAACAATCACTGCAATAGCTGCGTCTTTTTGTTCATTGGTTAATGTCAATGTGTCACTATATGATATGGCTGTACCATCATAGAATACAATATCACCAACAGCAGATGGTGCAGACTTTGAGCCGATATTACCAAAGTTATAAACCCATGTGACATCCGAACTCTTAATTTTATAATCTTGAATGTCGATAGAATCTTTTTGACTTTCTGTTCCCTTATAGAATACTTTTTCAAGAGCAGTACAACTATCGAATGCGCCATTAGCAATAGATATAAGGGATGCAGGCAATGTTATAGATTTTAATGAAGTACTGTATCGGAATGCAGACCCCATAATTTTTGTAACATTATCTGGAATAACTAAAGATGTGAGACTACATCTATCAAGTATTTGAGGATTAATAATTGTAAGTGCAGACGGAAGTGTTAATGATTTTAATTTACTACAACTTTGGAATGCCTGATTACCTATAGCTGAAACAGTATCTGGAATAGATATAGTTTCCAGTTGGCTACCCAAGAATGCGGCGCCAGCAATACTAGTAACGCTTGAAGGGATAGAGAATGATTTATCTTCTTTACCGATAGGATAAAGCACAAGTTGGGTTTTATCTGCGTTATATAAAACCCCATCTTCCGCACTAAAGTATGAATTATCTTCCGCAACTGTTATTGTTGATAATGGTGCACTTCCGAATGTTAATTCACCAATTCCTTCAAGATTCTTTGGAAGATTAATTGATTTTAAGCCACTACTTGCGAATGCCTGTGTATCTAAATATGTTACAGTTTCTGGAATTGTTATAGACTCTAATCCTTCGCAACTTTCAAATGCTTGTTGTGAAATTGTAATAACTCCTTCAGGAATAATTACGGATGATAAATGCGTACAACTCCAGAAGGCTCGTACACCAATTGCTGTCAGAGACTTCGGTAGTGAGATGCCTACAAAGTTATCTGGCCCTCTGTAACTTGTACTGTCGTAGAATGCTTTATCTGGGAATTCTGTAAATCCATATACGTCTGACATATCGAGTGTAACATTTATGCTTGGATTGTTTTCATATAATGTTTTAAGCGCCGCTGTAATCTGTGGCACATCGTCAACTGTCATTTCTCCAACAATGGTTACTGTTCCGCTAGAAGTCATACTTGTTATCTGATTACAGATAGATGATACATCTACAAATGTTTGTAATTTACCTTGTTCAGATAAACTCCATTCTTGAGAACCATCAGTTGTAACTGTAAACTTACTGAATTCTGACATCAGTGCCTTATCTGCATTTTCAGCTACAACAAGTGCTTGAACTGATGGGCTATATGTCTTTGGTGTTATTACAACTTTGTTTTCGGCAGTAATATTTGTAAGTTCACTTTCAACAGCAATTGTTACGAAATCTGGCAGGTAAATATCGTTGTCAGCATTGATAACAGCAGTTCCGCCAATTGTGATTACACCTGTAGTTCCTTCAGAAGGAGTTCCATAGAAACCAATTCCATTTCCGGAAGTTCCTGCAGTGTTACCGCTGATTGTACCGCCTGTCATTGTAAATGAAGCAATCTTGTTTCCTGAAGCCTGGAGACATACACCACCGCCGTAAGAGTGAGCTGTGCTATCGTCTGAAGTAGTTCCATTAGAATATTTAGCTTTATTGTATGCATGGTTACCTGTAATTTCACCGCCGTGCATTATGAATGTTCCATTTGCATAAACAAATACACCACCACCGGCAGTTGTATAATATTCATTTACATTCGAAACATATGACTCATTATTTATAATATGGCCTCCTTCCATAATAAATGTACCAGAAGCAACACAAACTCCGGCTCCTTGTGGCAATAAGTAAGTTCGCTGGAATGCGTCCTGCCAGTTATTCTTAATATAGCCATTATTCATTGTGAAGGTTCCACCATTTACATATACAGCACCGCAAGTACCATCGCTACTATTATCTTCAAATGTACCGCCATTCATGATAAAGGTTCCGCCTGTTTTTACGTTTACAGCACCACCTTTTACGTCGAAGTTATGGAAGGTTACTCCATCTTCCATAATGAGAGTACCACCATCTTCTATAGCAACGGCACCTTTTGTTACAATAGAACTATATGCGGCATCAAAAACAGTTCCATTTTCGAGCGTTACTGTTGAACCATTACCAATATTCATAATAGCGCCATCAACTTCATATTCTCCAAGTCTGCCCTGTACCAGCATATTTTTAATTGTAACAGGAACAGATGTAGAAACTTTTAATACGGATACAAATTCTGGAAGATTATAACCATCACAATTAATACCATCTGTTTTTGCAGAAGTTTTTCCCTGTAATACAAGAGAATTTACAGGGAGATTATTATCTATATCAAGGTTATAATCATCTGTTTTTCCACTTATAGTTATTGTATAATCTTCAGTTGGGTTATTTATCAATTTTATTAATTCAAGAGCTGCTCCTACTGATCTGAGAGGTTTAGTTTCTGAACCATCACCTAAGTAAATTTCAGTTTCATCATCTCTGTCTACATAAGCACTGTCTGCACCTATATCTGCATTTACATAAATACTTGATGAGCCAAGATAACGCCATGTAGCATATACTGTCATATCTGAATAAATGTGAGTGAAATCATAATCATCTGCGCTATCTTTAAATTCAAATGGTTTCATGACATATCCGTCATGAATATCATTATGTCCATCATAGTGCGTTTTTTCATATACATAATACCATCCCATGAATTCATAACCTTCACGTGGAGTAATCTGGAATGTATTATCATCTTGCCAAATAGGGCTTAACTCACCTACAGATAATTCAGACATAGCTCCTGTTCCATCACCACTAAAGGTAATTTTACAAACTTTATTCAAACATCCTTCTTCATCAATAAACCATTCAATTTCATTTCCTTCTGGAGTTACATGGAAATAATTATAGTTGTTTGCAAAATTGATCAAGGTTTTATCATAAGAAATTAGTTCAGTTTTATTTACGTATATTTCCGAAATTGTCGGTTCTGAATAGTAACATGGAGTAATTGTAATAGAAGCACTTGAAGCGAGTTCATCCAAAAGAACTATATCGCATTCTCCTTCAGCATAAAGTTCATTAATTACTACAGATCCATATAAATATAGTTTTCCGTTATGGGCATAGACATCGTGAACTGTACTACCGTGCACATTAACTCCAGAACCAAGCGTTAATTTGGAATCTATACTTGAACTATGTTCATCATCATAACCCATATAGATACCATATTCACCAACTGAATTACTATCGATTTCAATGTCTTTAATGGTTACTGGAGTATCTGTTAGAATTGTCAACGCTGCAGAACTAGCAGAACTATAAATAACAGCATCATTTCCCACTATATTGATTGACTTTGCAAGAATAGGTTCTCTGTAATCATCCTGATAATTACCGGCAATTGTCTGTGGTTCTGTAAATTCTCCAGACATATAAATATACCATTCACAAGAACTATCGTTTGCTTCATTTATTATTTCAACAGCTCTTGAAAGTGTTTTAATTGCTTTACTGCTTGTGCTACCGTCTTTTGTATTATCACCTGTTGTTGCATCTACATATAATTTTGAAGCTGTAAATTTAGCGTAAAATCTCTGGTTTTCTAATGTTCCAATTTCTACTTTTTCACAAGCTTCTCCAGAATAATTACTAGTTTTATACCATCCATTAAATGTATATCCATCCTTTACCATTCTTGGGAGTATAACTTCGTTTTTACTGGTGAACTTGGTTCGCATTCTTTCACCAGGAGCAGGAGTAGCACCTGAATAATTGCTATATGTAATTGAGTGAACTGGAGTCAAATCAAGGGTTTCTTCAAAATGAGTATTTTGACCTTTTATTACATTAATGATGAATGGATATGAATTGACTAATATATCTTGTCCAATACTTTTATCCAATGCAAGGAAATCTAAAGTAAGACGATACGTACCCACTGGAACTCTACCATTGAGTAAATCTTCAGATTTATCAGCTAAATGTTCATAAACTGTTTTAGAAGACAATTTAGGAGTATTTGTTGACCTGTTTATATATCTTTGGTCAACAATTTTATTTGTTCCTAAATTTTGGAGCGTAACATATATACTATCAATATCCTGATTTGCAGATCCAACATCTGCATTTATGGTAAATGAAAATCCACCATATTCTTCAAAAGGAGTTTCAAGATTATTAGAATCTTTTACAGGTTCAAGTTCGATTGGAATAGAATTAGTTTTGTTTTCTTCTATAACAACATTTTCAAGTTTTTTGTAGAAACAAATACTGTCGAGTTTTGCACTCATTCTAATAGTATATATTCCAGCTCCATCTGTAAGTGGTAACTGCTTTTTATATAAGTCTGCAAGAGTTAAACTATTAGAACCAGCTAAAGTTTTTTCTGTTTTACTAACAGCATTTCCTTCTTTATCTTCAACTTGTTTTGCATATAAATATACAGAGGTAAGATTATTTAGAGCATACTCAGTAGAAGGATTTGCCGTACGTGAATTGATAGCAACATCTCCTGAAGAAAGCATCAGGTAGGTATTATTATCTTCTCTTTGAACAAGTTTTTCGCTAAAAAGATTACTACAAGAGTTAAAACTTAGCAGAATTGCGAGGAGTGCAATACCAAAGCTAACCTTTTGAAATTGTTTCATCTTGATTTTCATATTATTTACTTTCATTTAATCTGCCCTCTCTATTCTATTGTTACCTGTGCGGTGTAAGAATAATAATGTCCGTCATAATCTTTGGCTTCAAGGTAAACAACATAAACACCTTTTGCTTTACCCGATGGATCAAACTCAAAAGAAGAACTCCATTCCTTTGAATCTTCATCTCCATCTACCATCCATACAACTTCTTCATAATTTGAGTCATCTATAACAGTAAATTCAAGAGAAGAACTACTGGTACTAAGATGTTTATTATTTTCAACAACTGTTTCACCAAGTTTAACTTCAACTTGAATATCATTTTGAGCACCTGCTGGTACAGAAACTGTTATGCCTATTTCAGTGCGTTTTTCAAGTTTACAGTTACTGTTTATATACCAGTATTGCTTTTCGCCATTAGGAAGCGTCTGAGGCGTGATTTCTAGTTTTCCTGCTACATATGATTTAGTTATTGAATCAGATGCAAAAGTTAATAATTCTAGTGTCTTATCTTCGGTAGGATAAGCACCTGGGGTAATTCTTGCTGCATTAGCACTTGTAGAAGTTAGAGTTGAAATAATTTCAATAGGAACATTATTCTGAAGATATACATCATTGGTTAAACCTACCATACCTAAAGCACCAAGTTTAAAGTGAGCTTCGGCACCTGACGTTCCGCTTACAAATATACCGTTTCCAAGACCTGATGTACTGCCTGTTGTATTTGCGGTATTACCTGAAATTGTACCATTAGTCATTTCAAATGTAGCATTATCAGCGATATATACACCACCACCATATGTGCTGACTGCCTGGCCACCCTGTGTGAAACGCTCATCAAATGAGTTGTCTCTTATTTTAGCAGCATCTGACATTGTAACATAAGCACCGTTTGCTACATAAACTCCTGCTCCATAATGGGTACTCTTATTTTCTCGAACATCTACAGCTGAACTTGGAATATAAAGTTTTGTATTTTCACCAACATAAATACCACCACCAAATCCTGAAATATCTGTACTGCCATAATAGTTTGTATTATTATAAATATGTACTTTTCCTTCCAGAGATACGGTTGTGTTATCTCCAATATAGAGACCACCACCGGCAACCTTTGTTCCTGAATCAATCAAGTTTCCGTGTCCACCTGTAATTCCTATGTAATACAAGGTGACAGGAACTTTTGTGTCAATTGTAAGTGCTGAACCTGCTTCAGACTCTCCAAGGTTGGCGTTTATTATATCATCTAGTGATGCAGAAGTTGAGTTTTTACCTTTTATGTAAATTGAGTTTGCCTTTATTTTTACAGTCTCACTTGGATCAGCAATAATTTGAGGGCCAAGGATTTCTCCATTTACTTCAATAATATAATCCTTATTTTCATCTTCTAATTCATTAATCTTTTCAATAGCTTTTGTAATTGAAACAAGAGGTAAATTAGAAGCTAAACCTGTATTAGTATCTGAACCATTTTTAGCTACAGAAGCAACATAGAAAGTAGAAGTATTTTGAACTACCTTTCCAGTTGAAGGATCAAGGAGCCAATGAGTAACAATTCCATTTTTTTCATTAACTAATGGCTGAACAGCGAACTTATCTAAAACTTCTGAAAGACTGGAAATTGTTGCATTTTGTGCAAGCATTAATCCTGAACTTGAATTGTAACTTTTTCCTTCAGAACTTGAGAGCTTTATATAGATTGGATTGTCACTTGTAATTCCTTCAAGAGAATCTTCTATGAACAACCGATTATAATTACTGTAAATTAATACATCATTTTCGTGATTAGCTCCAGATGGAATTTTTACATCCCCACCAATCACAAGTGGTATTGCACCACCAGGAGTACAAATTGCACCTCCATTTTTACAATAATTATTTGCAATAGTTCCACTATGTATTCGTACAGTTGCATTTGCACTTGAAGAAGAATTAGGCTGGCCTTGTCCGCCATTTGCAAAAATTCCACCGCCTTTACTATCGTTACTTGTACTTGTGTTATAGTTATAGTAAATACCACCATCAAGGTCTTCAGTAACATTATCTGTTTCGCTAGTGTAGCTTGAATAGCCCATATAGAACTTTCCATTAGTTACACAGATTCCTGCTCCATTACCATCGGTTGCATTTGCACCAGTGCGGGATGTTGGAGCTGAGGTTTGAGATTTATCTCCAATAACAGCAGTTCCGTACATGTACATTATTCCAGGAGTATAAGCATCTCCATAAATATAAACACCTCCACCGCCAGTAGTAGCCCAGTTAGCGTTTATTGTGCCTCCAGTAAAGTTGAAGGTTGCACCTACATCTATATAAACACCACCACCTTGTCCGCCTGTGGAGTTATGATGAATAGAACCGCCTGTCATATTGAAAGTTCCGGCTTTTATATATATACCACCGCCTTGACTTGCGCCATCATTATAAGCAATAGTTCCTGAATGCATTTCTATAGTTCCGCATTCGCTGTAAATACCACCACCAAGACCTGTTGATCCGTAATTGTAATAGATGCCGCCTTTAAGCTCTTTTTCTTCTGTTCCTAAATAAACGGTTCCTTTATTATAAAGACCTGCACCCCAGGCACCTGTATTTGAACAACTGGTAAGACCATTAGCGAGAGAAGTGGCGGTTCGGTCTCCAATATATGATTTGCCGACCATATAAAGTGTACCATCATTAAATATTCCACCTGCAGAACGATATCCGTTATTTATAATCAACGTATCATCATCAAGTGTTACTGTTGAGTTAGCTCCAATATATATTCCACCACCATGGACGCCGCTTGTAGTATTATAACAATCTAATGAATTACTTCCTTTTGTTATCTTCAATCTTTTAATAGTGACTGGAACCTCTGTAAAAATTGCAAGAGCAGTTCCAGTTTCAGTTGAACTTACATAAGAAAGTGAAAGTCCTCTATTAATCATATCCTGCGGATTATCGTTTTCATCTAACTCTTCATTTGCACCAATTAACAAAATAGATTGTGCATAATCTAAGGTTAGGGTTTCAGGGATATTGCTTCGTCCATAATCGTTATCAACATATGAACGTTCTCCTGCTTTTCTTGTACTGCTATGCTTTCCCGTAACATCTCCCATGATGTAAATAGTCCAGTCCATGTACTGAGGATTATATTTTGCATCTGTTGCAATGATTGCCTCGCAGGCTTTCTCTATAGTTTCAAATGGTTTAGCCTCTGTACCATTTCCTGTTGTATCATCACCCGTTCCCGATACATACAACACCGGTGCACGCCATTTTGCATACAAAGTAACATCCCCTGTATATGTAGTACATGAGAATTGAGAGAGGGCATTTCCATTGAACTCTGCATTGTCGTACCAGCCGTCGAAGAAGTAGCCTGGCTTTGAGATTTCTGGGAGGGTTATGAGTGATTTTCTTGTGTAGGGATAGCTTGCTTGTATCAGTTCGTCTGTAAAATTACCGCCATTTTTTTCATAGTTTAGTGTATATGTTGGAGAAAGATCTGTTGTAATAGTCTTTTTAGTAATTAGTCCGTTTGCAATTGTTACATAATAAGCTACGGATCCCAAATTTAAAGTATTCGGACCATCGAAGTTTATTTTTAGATAATAAGTGCCGCTTGGAAGTTTATTGCCTGTACTAGTTTTATCAAAAGTTAGGATTGCAGTATTCTCATAAACTGTATTACCTTCATTATCTTTTTCTACATCACCTTGGTCATTTATTTTCGCTGTTGATTTTGTAACGCTTGATATCAGGTCACTTAAGTTATCTGGATCATATAAATATCCCATAACTTTTGCAGCTGTGTTAGTCCATTCAACAGTAAGCTCGAGGCTACCGTATTGTTCATCTGATTTTAGGGTAAAGCTTAAGGTGTTTATTTCACCTTGTATGATTTCTTTAGTTTCTGTACCAGTAAAAAGATAATTATTGAGTTTTCCTGCTAAAGTAAATGTCCACTCTCCAGGTTCAATCATAATCTGCTGATTTATAAGGTCAGCATAAGTTTCTGCTGTGAGAAGAGTTTCAGTTTCGCCTTCAGCTGATGTTTTTTTACCTGTGAGTACAAGGTCTGTAAGTTTGCTTTGATCACCCTGGTCAGGACCAAAGTTTGTGTCTTCGTTAATTACATTTTCTGCAGCTCGGCTTAGGTTTGAAGAGCTGATTACAATATATGTTTTTCCGTCCGGGCTCTTTTGATTTTGCTGCGAGGCACTTTCATTTCGTTGAACAAGATTTGAGCAGGAAATGAAGGTAAAGAGCAGGGCTGTTAGTAATATATTTCTTTTCATTTAATTCCCTCCTAGTTGATTTTTATATTTGCCTGATATGAGTAGTATTGTTTTGTTCCGTCTGAAACTTTAGTTCTTATTGCGAGTAATGCTACAGAGTAGTAGCCGGCACCGCAGAACATATCACTAGTTACAGTAAATGATTTTTCATTGCCAGTTTCGCTTCCTTCAAATAACCAGGTAAATTCCCATTCTTCCTCGTTTGTATTACCTATATCAGCTGTAAAGATGTAAGAGTAAGAACCATCAGCTGCATTTTCACTATAAGTAGAATTTACAGTGATACTCTCACCCGCATCAGGCGGAATCTCTACTTCAATAACTTTTCCTGCAACTGTTGTTTTCCATCCGGCATACAAAACTGTATCTTTTGTGATTTTTGTTTTTGCAAAGTTGAATGGAGTTTCAGAAAGAGTTTTTCCTTCATCAGAAGAAGTGTACCAGCCTGTGAAGGTGTACTTGGTATTTTCATCACCTTCTTTTGTAGGCTGTGTTGTTGGTTCTGTAGCCTTTTCGCCGTTTGTAACGGTCTGGCTTTCAAAGTTTCCGGTTCCACCATTTACATTAAAGCTAACGGTGAACTTTTCTGTGCTGTTCCAGAATGCATAGAGTGTGAGGTTTCCAGTAATTGGGGTATCAAAATCAAATGGTTCATCAGAAATTGTTTCGCCATTATCAGTTGATGTATACCAGCCGCCAAAGGTGTATTCTGCACTTGCTGTGTTTTTGCGGGTAGGGTCGGTAGAAGGTCTTGTGGCCTTTTCGCCTTCTGTAACTCGCTGAGTTTCAATTGTTACTTCTCCACCATTAAGATTGAAAGAAACTTTGTAAATATGAGTTACTGCATAATGTGCAATAAGAGTGATGTTGTCAGTAATTTCGGTATTAAAGTCAAAAGCTGTGCCTTTTGATGTGTACCAGCCGTCGAACTTGTATTTTTCATCGTCGGTATCAGCTTTAGTTGGATTTGTTTCAGGTGCGCTTACCTTGTCGCCTTCGAGAACTTTTTTAGTTGCAAAGGCAGCTACAGCTCCATTGTCTGAATCAAAAGTAACAGTAAACCATTGTTTTGTAATCCAGCCTGCATAAAGGGTAATGTCTTTATCAATTGGAGTAGTAAAATCAAATTGAGTCTTTGCATCAGCTGATGTATACCAGCCGCTAAATTCGTAAGCAAATTCATCTGTTCCTTCTTTTTCAGGATGATTTTCTGGCTCGCTTACAGACTTGCCTTCAACAATGCGCTCTGTTGCAAAAGGTTCGTTGTCTCCGTTATTTGAATCAAATGTTACTGTAAAGATGTGTTTTTCATTCCATTTTGCATATAGAATTGTGTCTTGTTTGATTGGTGTATCAAAATCAAAAAGTGCGTCATCAGAAGTATACCAGCCGATAAACTCATAAGCGCAATCTTCTGTTGATTCTTTTGTTGGTTCTGTTTCTGGTTTTGTTGCCTTTTCACCGCTTACAACGCGTTGTTCATCAAAATCTCCAATACCACCATTTAACTCAAACCATACTGTGTAAAGTTTTTTGAGTGAGAGAGAAATATTGTTCTCTCCTGGTTTGACTTTTATTGAATTTGAAACGCCTTTGTATAAAATATATTTTTCGTTAAGTCCAGGTTCTTTTATGTAAGCATTTGCCTCAATATAAATTGAAGCATTTGGTTTGATTTGGTCAAAGTTTGCTGTTGCTTTTTGTGATTCTGATGTTAAAGAAATTGTTTGTGTTTGTGAATAATCGCCTTTTAATGAAACATCGACGTAGAGTGTTTCTAAGTCGGAATCTGCGTTTCGTGCAGCGGAGCGGGATAGTGTCAGCGTGACGGAACCGGAATTATCCTGCGAATTAACTAACGAACAGGATGCTAAAAAGCTTATAAGTATAGCAGCCGTTGAAACCAAAAAAGTTTTCTTGAACATAACTTTTTTCCCCCGATATAATAATGACATAATATTTTAACATACTAAGGGGGATTTGTCCTTTAAAATGGCGGGCCTTTATGAATTGATGAATAATTTTATTTCTTTCCTAAAACTGTAAAATCCTGTGCTTCGTTGCAGAAAATAATTCCACTGCCGGCTTCTGCAAAGCAGGGGAGTGCAGTTATTGCTTCTACTATAGCTGATTTTTTTTCGGCTGGAACAAGAATCATAAGCATTTCTTTTTCGGGAACAATCTTCATTCCAAAGAATGCAGCGTCTCCTTCTTTTGCGGTTCCGCGTGCGCCAATTATTGTGCCACCACCGGCTCCAGCTTTTCGTGCAGCTGCCATTGCATCTTCTGCGTAGCCCTTATTTACAATTACATTTATCATCTGATAGTTGTTTTCTGTGCTCATAGTTTCTTCTCCTTTTGATTCTGTGGTGGATGATTCGAGGTCTAAGGCTTCATCGAGGTGACCTGCGCGAATAAAGCCCGGTGTGTTCAAAGTGAACATTACGCCAAAGTGTGCTTTCTTTTCTGATGCTTTTATGATTGCATCGTACACTGCCTGCTTAATGCTGTTTTTTATGATGATGTAAACGATGTCTTTTGATGTGTCGCCGAGACCTAATAACTGAAGTACTCCGTTTGATGCAGTGCCACGGCCCATTGCAATTGTGCCGCCACCTGCGCCCGCGGATTTTGCTGCGTCTGTAATTAATTCCCCGCTGTTGTGCGGAACAATTCCGATTAAAAGTTTATAACTCATCAGCAACCTCCACAGGTTTCACTTTCCTTTGTTTCATCTTAAAAATGATTCCCATAATCTGAATTGCAAGAAGAGGCATCATGGCAACTAACGCAATTACACCAAAAGAATCATTTCCACCTTTTCCACTTGCAGCTGCTCCCAGAGTAAATGAAAGTACAAACGTAGAAGTAAGTGGACCCGAAGCAACTCCACCAGAGTCAAAGGCAATTCCAGAAAAAAGCGAAGGACAGAAAATCATCAAAAGCATTGCAATTGCATAGCCTGGAATCAAAATGTATTTGAGATTAAAGCCTGCAACCGCGCGCCACATAGAAAGTCCGATTGCAATTGCAGTTCCAACCGAAAGGAAAATCAAAAGAACTTTGCGTTTGATTGTACCACCGCTTACGTGTTCAACCTGTTCACTCAAAACCCAGACTGCAGGTTCAGCACATACGATGATTGCTCCAAGTGCAAGGCCTGTTCCAATCAAAAGAAGGTACCAGACACCGCCACGGCTAACAGCAAGCGAACCAAGTTTTTCACCAAGAGCCGCTCCTGCCTGAGAAAAGCCGCCGTTTACTCCAATCAGAAAAATTGTAAGACCGATGAATGCATAAATAAAACCGATTACAATTCTGATAACCTGGCGCTTTGTCATTTTAAGCAGAACAATCTGGAAGATGATGAAAAGCGCAAAAAGCGGCGCAATAGAAATCAAAGCCTCGCGGAAAACGTGCCCCGCTGCGTGGTTGAATGGCGAGAAAATTTGAGAGAAGAAGCCGGATGTGATTACAGCTGATTCGACGTTGCTTAAATTAGAACCGGCTTGTTCAATAATCTGATTTTCTCCTAAGGTACCACCTGTACGGAGAATAATCGCATAAATCAAAACCGCCATCACAGGCCCAATAGAACAAACGCCTGTAAGACCAAAGCTGTTATCATTATCATCGCGAACAGAAGAAACTCCAAGGCCCAGCGCCATAATAAACGGAACTGTCATAGGGCCGGTAGTTGCGCCGCCAGAATCAAATGCAATTCCCAAAAAACTACCCGGTGCAAAAAATGAAATCAAAAAAAGAAGGGCGTAGGCTAAAAAGAATGTCCACTTAATAGAAAGATTCAGCACTGTGCGGAGCAAGCCCAGCATGATAAAAAGTCCCACGCCACCTGCAATTACAAAAGTGATTGTGAGTTTATTTACAACAGGAAAAATGCCTCGAACCTGATCTCCAAATACCTGAATATCAGGTTCTGCGGCAGTAACAATAAAACCGATTATAAAAGCTACAACGAGAAGGAGAGTGAGGGAACGCTTTTTAGTGAGTTCTGCACCACAGCGTTCACCTATAGGCTGAATGCCCAAATCAACACCCAGCAAAAAGATTGTAAGCCCCACAATAAGCAAAAGCCCGCCAACGACAAAGCGTGCGAGCAAGAACTTATCAAGCGGAACAAATGTAAAACCCAGAAACAGCACGATTGCCATAACCGGCAATACCGATACTGCTGTTTCCTTCATTTTAGAAAGTATGTTCATCTATTAAATAAATGCGCTGTATCCTTTAGCCTTAATTCCATCGCACCACTGTTTAGCGTAATGTTTACAGCCTTCGAGGTCGTGGTCGCGGTAATTTCCGCATTCAGCTTCGGTTGTGGCAGGTACCGGCTTATCCCAAACGGCAACTTTTTCAAGCACATTCATCAGGTGTTTTGCAATTTCTTCTTCAGAGTGTTCGCCCCAAACTGTAAAATAGAAACCTGTGCGACAGCCCATTGGAGAAAGGTCGATTACGCCTTCCATTTCATCGCGGATATATTCAGCCATAAGATGTTCAAGTGTATGAATTGCACCAGTTGGCATGAACTCTTTATTTGGCTGGCAGAAGCGGATATCAAATTTAGTTACGATATCACCTTTTTTGCCAACTTTTTTTGCGGCAAGGCGCACAAATGGCGCAGTTACCTTAGTATGATCAAGATTAAATGAATCAACGTTATATTTCTTTTCCATTAGAGGGCCTCCACAACGTCCATTAAAAATTTGCTGCTCAATTTAGATGCAGTTTCTTCGGAATAAGTTTCCTTTACAGAATCGTCTGCTGTATCCGACATGCAGCGGATAATTACAAACGGAACGCTGTTCGCAAAGCAGGTATGAGCAATTGCGCAGCCTTCCATTTCAACACACTGTGGTGCAAAATGAGAAACAATAAAGTTCTTCTTTTCACCACCGGAAATAAACTGGTCGCCGGAAGCAATTAATCCGCGAACAACTTTGTGCTCGCCATTCAAATCAGATTTTTCAAATGCAGCTACCGCAGTATCAGCCAATGCCTTATCAGCTTCAAACTTTTCTGGCATTCCTGGTACCTGTCCTAATTTATAGCCAAAGAATTCAACATCAAAATCATGATATACTGCTGCTTCAGAAACAACAAAATCATAAATCTTAAGGCCTGAACCTGTGGCACCGGCAATTCCAGTATTAATTACTTTTGAAACACCAAACTTCAAAATTAAAAGCTGGGTGCACAAAGCGGCATTTACTTTACCAATTCCGCATTTTACAATCACAACGTCCTTGCCAAAAAGCTGCCCTTTATAGAAGGTCAAATTGTTAATGTCGATTTTTTCTTTTGAAGTCATCTGCTCAAAAAGTGCTTCGACTTCGCTCTGCATTGCGCCAATAATTCCAATCATCTTTTCATAGCCTCTTTTTCTGCAGCCTTATCGCGTTTTGCATAATGGCCAAGCACTTCGTTCGAAAGTTTATCTTCAAGATGAAATTTTTCAATAACGAAACGTGCGCATCTCTTATAAATCACAAAGCCAAGGAAAAGTCCGCCCAAAAAACTTACGATAGTTGAATACTGATAAATTGTTTTAGCGGCTTCTTCCGGAAGATTAAATACTTTGAAAATCAGGAATGAGAATAAAATAAAAAGTCCAAGAATAACCAGAAGGGTTTCTACAATTTCGAATACACTTCCAAAAAACAAAAAGAGTCTTGAGTTGCGCGATTTATTGCGTCGTTCAATTTCGCGTTTTTTAAGTTCTTCTCTCTCTGCGTTGTCTGCTTCGGTCATGTCCATTTTAGGCCTCCTGCTCGTTTGTGTTCTTAGCTGCTTTAGACTCTCTAATTGATGTTACAATAAACGAAATCACAAGCAAAAGTCCGCATACTACAACAGCAGAATCTGCTACGTTAAAAGTTGGCCAGCGTTCAAGACCAAAAAGTCCGTAGAATTTTACATCAATAAAATCAACTACGCCTTCTGCACGAAAAAAGCGGTCAATCAGATTTCCAAGTCCGCCACCAACAATTCCCATAATTGACCAGCGCTGAAGCTTAGTCCAGGTGTTATTTCTAAAGTAAATTGCAATAACAATTCCAATTACAATAAGTGGAATCAGAGAAAACAAAAAGCGGCGTGCTGTTTCAGACCAGCTTGCGCCAACACTAAAAGCAACTCCAGTATTTGCAACATGAATGATTCTGATAAAATCACCAAAAAATTGAGTTCCAATTGTATAAAGAGGAATGTGGCGGACAACCAGCATTTTAGTAATCTGGTCGAGAACAATTACTACAACTGCCAGGGTAATAGGCAGAATCTTAGATTTTAATTCTTTATTCATAATAAAAATATACTTATAAATCTGTCGGCAGGTCAATAAATAACGTGCTCAGACCTAACTCCTTTTCAACTTTTTCTTTAAGAAGAGAAACTCCCATAGTTTCGGTACCATAGTGGCCGCCTGCAATTACGTTTATTCCACATTCTTCTGCAAAATGAAATTGCTCGTGCTGGAACTCTCCGGTGATGTAGCAGTCTAAGCCGAGTTCTACAGCCTGTTCAACATCTTCACTTGCACCACCAGAAATAATTCCAACAGTGCGGATTTCAGATTTTCCAAATGCAAGAGCGCGGCAGTCAGTTTTTGTGATTTTAGAAAGTGAGGCGGCGAGTGTGTCTGGAGTTGCGGGTGAAGAAAGTTCGCCAAAAGCTCCAATCGGCATGCCGCGCCAATAACCAAAAGCCTCAACATTTTTAAGCCCAAGTGCCGCAGCCAGCCCGAAGTTATTTCCATAAGGATTGTTCGCGTCGAGCGGAATGTGGTAAGCAATCAAAGCCAGGTCATTCTTTATAAAGCTGGCTGCGCGCTTATAAAAATTGCCGGTAAGTGTCTGGCAGTGGCCCCAGAACAGTCCGTGGTGCACAACCAGTACCTGAGCGCCGGCCTCGCTGGCAGCACGCGCAGTAGCTTCGCACGCATCAACCGCAAAGGCAACCTTAGTTATCGGCAAACTGTCAGGTGCAGAGTTTTGAATCTGAATTCCGTTCAGCGAAGGGTCGCTCGGAAAATCTTCCTTTTTCAAAAACGAATTAAAAAAAGCATCAAGTTCATTTAATGTCATTAATCGCCTCCAATGTTTTATCCGCCAGCAATTTAGGAGTTGCCCGGCTCGAATCACGAGAAAGCCCCATGCTCAAAGCCAAAAGCGGATCCGTCTGTTCAATACAGCCATAGCCTGCAGATTTATACATATTAATAGAAGAAAGTTTCAAAACTCCGGCAACCAGCTCCGGATTCTTTTTTGTAAAATCATCAGCGGCAATATCAGCCATAAAATCAGAAATCAAAAGAACTTTTTTATCAGCCCCATAACGTTCACGAAGCATCGGAATAAGAACTGCATATTCCTGCGAAACGTTGTAAGAATAATATTCGCGCTGAGCTTCAAAAGCCTGAAGATTAAGTCTGCTCTGAATTACCATAGCAGTGCGGCGCAAAATCTTTTTATCGGCAAAAGAATGCAGCCATGCACCATCATCAGCAAAAAAATCAGCCGAACAGATTGTAATACCGCGGGCTGCCAGCTCCTGAAGGTATGGCTTATAATGTTCAGTGTCTCCTCGCTTATCCGGAGTGAGCAGAATAATAAGATTTCTAGCCTCTGCCAGAGTCACAGCTCCTTCCGACTCACGCGATTCATCCGGTCCAAACTCATAAAGAGTCATCGATTTTGTATCAAAAGCTCCGGCCTTTTCAAAACCGCTTCGAAAACTTCCTTTATAATGCGTGATTTTTTCGGCAACTCCAATATTACGCGAGTTCTGTTCCACTGGCGCAAAATAAATAGTACCTGCCAGCGCAATAGCCGAAATCATGATGGTAAAAACAGCCCAAACCTTCATCAGCGCACTGTAGTGGTCAACATAAAGTCGTTCCATATAGCGGAAAATCGCATGAAAGTTTGAAAGCAAAACAAAAAGCGCAATCAAAAGTCCCAGCACTGTAAAAACATCAATTCCCCATGCCAGAATCTGAAAAATCGCTACAATAAAGGTGAACGGCGCCAGCACAACCAGCGGATCACGCCTCACATGATGCACAAAAAACACGCGCAGATTCGTAATAAACAGCAGCACAAAAACCAAAAGTTCACCGTAAAATTTCATGCTCTAAATTATAATTGCGGAAGAGATAATTCGCAATAGATTAAATAATTCTTTCTATAATTTATAAATCAATGTTATAATACCCGCATGAGAAAGATTATTAATAGAAGATTTTTATGTATCTTTATGGCTCTGCTGACAGGGCTTAGTTCTCTGGTAGCAGAAACAAAAACTGTTGATGTTATGTTTATGCATGATGTTCATTCTTTTTTGGACAGAATTGCGCAGGCAAAGACTTTGATTAATCAGCAGAAGACAGCAAATCCTGAAACTTTAGTTTTAGATGCCGGAGATTTTTCACAGGGAACTCTTTATCAGACTGTATACTCAAGTAAGGCGGCAGAGCTTAGAATTCTCGGCCTCATTGGTGTTGAAGCAACTACTCTTGGAAATCATGAGTTTGACTGTATGGACACAGGTCTTGCCGGTATGCTTGATGCAGCACGTACAAGTGGTGATGTAATTCCAGAAATGCTCTTGTGCAACATTGACTGGTCAAAAGATAATGACTACACAAAAACTGTAAAGCGCGCTTTCGACGACTATGGCGATTATGACGTTTTTGTAAAAGACGGAGTTCGTATTGCAGTGTTTGGTCTTTTTGGTAAAGATTCATTTTTCTGTGCTCCTACCTGCCAGCTTACTTTTTTAGATCAGTACGAGCAGGCTGCAAAAACTGTTAAGCTGATTAAAGAAAAAGAAAATCCGGATATGATTGTTTGTATCAGCCATAGTGGAACAGACAAAGATATCAAAAAAAGCGAAGACGAAATTCTTGCTAAAAAGGTTCCAGATATTGATCTTATCATAAGCGGCCATTCGCACACAAAACTTGAAAAGCCTATTCAGCACGGAAATACCTATGTAGTTAGCTGCGGTTCATTCAGTCATAATGTCGGCTCTCTTTCTATGAAGCAGAAGGCAGACGGCCTCTGGGAAATGGCTCGCTATGACATTCTTCCGGTTGAGAGTGTGGCACCAGATGCTGAAGTAAGCGCAAAACTCGAAGATTTCAAGAAAGATATTGATATTGAATACCTGAGTAAGTTTGGTTTTGAAACAAATCAGGTGCTTGGAAATGCATATACTAATTATACTCATGCGGAAATGGGACATATTATTGCTGATATGTATAGGAAGACAGTAATCAAATATGAAATTGAATGTCCTAATTCCGAGCTGATGGGAACCGGAAAGCATATTGATTTTGCAGTTGTTCCAACAGGAATTGCTCGCGAAGACCTGCTCAAAGGTGACATTACAACAAAAGATGTTTTTAATGCATTCAGTCTTGGAATCGGACCAGATGAAATTGCGGGATATCCGCTTGTTAGTGTTTACCTGAGTGGCCGCGAATTTAAAAATGCCTGCGAAATCGATTACACGATGGGCCAAACTCTTGGCTTTCACTTACTGAATCTTTATATTTCGGGAATTACTTATGAATATAATCCTCACAGAATGATTCTGGATAAGGTGACAAAAGTTTATCTTGTAAAAAATGACGGCACAAAAGAAGAGGTTGAAGACGATAAACTCTACCGTGTAGTTTCTGATATTTATACCGGAAGAATGCTTGGAAGCGTTAATGATTTAACCTACGGACTTTTGAGCCTGATTCCAAAGAACTCTGACGGTTCTATAGTAGAAAATCTTGAAGATAATATTATAAGAACTGATATTTTCCCTGGCACAAGTGAGTTCAAAGCCTGGGCAGCAATTGCTCGCGGTGTTCAGATGACAGGCGACATTGGAGATTACGCACCGGTTATCGAAGCGGCTTATACAGCAGTTCCAAGCAGAAATCTGTTTAAGATTCTGTCACACCCAAGCAAGTTTGCAAAAATTGCGTATTGCCTCATCCTTGTAGTAATTGCAATTATTGTTTTGATTGTTGTGCTTTGTATTAGACGGAAGCATAAAAAGGCTCGCGCTTAGCGGGCGTTACGGGGGGCGGGGCTCCGCCCTCCTTTAGGCATTTTCCTACTTCAAATTTCCAAAAATTCCTACTATAATAAACTCTATGTCATACGAAGTAACAGCGACGAGACGTCGTCCGCAGCAGTTTGGGGACCTGGTTGGTCAGGAATTTGTTGCTGAGACTCTCAAAAATTCTATAAAATCGGGGAAGATTGCTCACGCTTATCTGTTTTCGGGGCCGCGTGGGTGTGGTAAGACTTCTACGGCGCGTATTCTGGCTAAGGCATTGAACTGTCAGAACGGGCCTACAGATCAGCCTTGCGGAACTTGTTCTAACTGTCAGGAAATCACTAAAGGAACTTCTCTTGATGTGATTGAAATCGATGGTGCGTCAAACACCAGCGTTGAGAATATCCGTCAGATTAAGGATGAGGTACTTTTTCCTCCAAGCAATTCAAAATATAAAATCTATATAATCGATGAAGTTCATATGCTTTCGACTTCGGCTTTCAATGCCTTGCTTAAGACTATTGAGGAGCCGCCTCCATATGTAATTTTCATTTTTGCTACTACTGAACTTCAGAAGGTGCCTGCTACTATTAAGTCTCGCTGTCAGCAGTTCAATTTCCGCCTTGTTGCAGTTGATAAGGTTAAGCAGTGCCTTGCAGATGCAGCAGACGAGCTTGGAATTCAGGCTGATGATGAAGCTCTCTTCTGGATAGCCCGCGAGTCTACCGGCTCTATGCGTGATGCCTACACCCTTTTTGATCAGGTTGTAGCTTTCAGCGACGGTCATATCACTTACGAAAAAATCCGCGATAAGCTTGGTCTTGTTGGAATTGACCGCCTGAATACTGTTTTTGAAGCCTGTGCTCAGAACCGCACTGCAGATGTAATCGGTCTTCTGGATGAGTTCTTACAGGCCGGTGTTTCAATTGAACAGCTGATTTCCAATAGTGCTGACTATTTGCGCAGCCTTTTGCTTATCAAAAATGGTGTAAAAAAAGAGTCTCTTCTTGGTAATAGTGCAGAGCGTTATAGCAATGTTGTGCTTGGTGCATGGAATACTGTTCAGATTGAACGCGCACTTTCGCTCTTTTTGCAGCTTTACCGCGATATCCGTTATTCACTTTCTCCACGCTATGAACTTGAACTTGCATTCAGTCGTTTGTGCTGGCTTGGAAGTTATGTTTCTAACGCAGAAGTTAAAAAGGCAATTGATGCGGCTCAGGGCTTGCTGATGGGAGCACCTGTAAGTGCACCTGTACAGCCAGCGGCACAAACTGCGCAGCCTGTACAGCCAGCACAGCCAGTTCCTCAGCAGACTCAACTAGCTCAGACAACTCAGGCAACCCAGTCAACTCCAGCCGGCATGAATCCAATTCCTGCTGGTATGCCACGACTTTCCATGCTTGATGAACTCATTGCAAAAGAGCAGGCTGGTATTTCTGATGATGATACGGGTGACCCGGGTAGCCCTGGTGGCTCGGGTAGCCCTGGTGGCTCGGGTGATGGAGATAATCCAAACCCTTTTCTTAATGGCGGTCCACTGCCGCCTGAACAATCAGTGGCTGCTCCAATGGCAGAAAGTGCTCATCCGGCAGAACTTGACGAGCGTCTAAAACTTCATATTCCTCAGGAAAATGTAACCGACGATGGTCAGGTTGTGCCTACGGTGGATATTCCTTCGTCTGCAACTGGTTATTCAGAAAATCCGGATGCAGAAGAGGGCGATGATGGCTGGTCGAATATGGATGCCCCTCCGGATGATGATTATTATCCGGTAGAAGCTGATTTTTCCGAGCAGGCAGAAGAATATGAAAATGCAGCTTCATCTGATGGAACTTCATCGGCTCCAGCTCAACTTCAAGATACATTTGTAACGGCCAGCGGTCAGACAATTTCAATTGCTCAGCTTCGCGGTCAGATTACAGCAAATCTTGCAGTTACAGATGGCTTTGCTGCATCAAATGTTGAAAAAACAGGTTTATGGGTAGTTAGCGACGACACCGTTAATACAACTGTAGAAACTGCCTATGACCTTAATTTAATAGAAAAGAAAAAAGATGTGATTGCCGCAGAACTTTCAAATGCCTGCGGTCGTCCAATGAAATTCAACGTAACCCTTAAGGAAGCTAAGGTTCAGGAAAATGCCGCTCCGGTAGAAATACCGCTTCAGGTTAGTATTCTTGTAAATGCTTTTAAGGGAACTATCGTTGCAGGGAGGATGTAAAAAATGAATCCATTTGAATTGCTCAAAAATACACAGGCAATCAAAGAACAATCAGAAAAACTTCAGCAGGAACTCGCTGATATTCGTGCCGAAGGTTCTTCTGGCGGCCGTATGGTGACAGTAACTCTTAACGGAAAGTTCGAAATGATGGGCATTAAACTCGATCCTATTTGTGTTGATAACCGCGATGTTCAGATGCTCGAAGATTTGATTGTTTCTGCTCACAAAAATGCAGTAGATAATGTTCAGGAACAGATTAAGGCAAAATCAAGCTCACTGCTTGGCGGGCTGGATCTCGGCCAGTTTGGACTTTAATCCATGAATGCATTCGACGAATTAGCAAATAATTTTTCTCGTCTCCCGGGAATCGGCAAAAAAAGTGCTGTCCGCATGGTAAACTGGCTTTTAAAGCAGGATGCAACTTATGTTCAGAAGTTTGCTCAGAATCTTGGTCATCTTCAGGAACGTATAAAACCTTGCTCAGTTTGCGGAACCTGGACTGAAACAGATCCATGTCCAATCTGTTCAAATCCTTTACGCGATGCAACTCAAATCTGTGTTGTTGAACAGCCACAGGATGTATCTACTATAGAAGCTTATGGCGAATATAAAGGAATGTACCATGTTCTTGGCGGATTACTTCGTCCTCTTGAAGGAATTGGTCCTGCTCAGCTTTCCATTCAGCCGCTGCTTGCTCGAATTAAAAATGGTGTAAATGATATCAATGGTGGAACCACTGCAGTTACAGAAATCATCATAGCTACAAACCCGACCGTAGAAGGGGATACAACAGCCCTCTATCTTAATAAGATGATTTCAGAATTGAATTTACCGCAGCCGCCAAAAGTAACCCGCCTTGCTACAGGAATGCCAGTAGGCGGCGACCTCGAATACATAGACAAAAGAACGCTTTCGCTCAGCTTCCGCGGCCGCAGCGAGTTTTAAGCTGTTGTTACTATAAATAATAAAATTATTAAAAATATAAATTTATAATAGACAAATGAAAATTTGTGATTTATAATATTTACAAAGGAGTTTACTGTATGGAATCAAATAATTCTATTGTTTCAGGCTTTGATAGTGACAAGGACGATTCTCTCAAAATCACTTTGCATAAGATTCCAGGTGTTGAGAATGGCTGTATGGTCGTTCTGGAGGGATATATCGATACCTACAATTCATCTTTCTTTCAGAAGCAGCTTACCAAGGTAATTGGAGCAGGTTATTTTAATCTGTTGTTCAATTGCGGCGGGTTATCATATGTATCTTCAACAGGACTTGGTTCTTTCACCATTCTTCTTAAGATGGTAAAGGTAAAGGGTGGAGACATCATTCTTTCTGAAGTTCAGGAGAAGGTTGCTGAAGTATTCCAGATTTTGGGATTCTCTCAGTTCTTTAATCTTAAAGATACTACAGAAGAAGCTTTGGAATATCTTCGCCATGATGAAGGTTCTGCACCAGGACCAGTTTTCCCTAAAATGCTTGTTTGCCCTTCTTGCGGAAAGAATATTCAGGCTGCACATGCAGGCCGCTTCCGCTGTACTAACTGTAAAGCAATCATTACAATCAGCGAGGCTGGAGCAATTACTCTCGGCTAATTTCTGATTTTTACATTTTGTTAAATAAAAAAATCCGATGTTTGAAACATCGGATTTTTTTTTGCCTATTGTCATTGTCCGGCTTGACCGGACAATCCATTTACTAGCGGAGCAATGAGAGAACGTTCTGTGAACTCTGGTTAGCCTGAGCCAACATAGCTGTACCTGCCTGAGAGAGTACGTTAGAAGTTGTGAACTTAACCATCTCTTCAGCCATGTCTGTATCACGGATGCGTGATTCAGAAGCCTGGAGGTTTTCAGCACCAATATCAAGTCCTGATACTGTCTTTTCAAGGCGGTTCTGGTAAGCACCGAGGTCAGCACGCTGCTTGTTAATCTTCATCAAAGCTTCATCCAAAGTACCGATAGCGCGGTTTGCTTCATCTGGAGTAGCCAAAGACATAATAGATTCATCGCCAACGTTGCGGAGACCAAGAGCCATAGCAGACATTGTTCCAATGTATACCTGAGTTCTCTGATCCATGTTAGCACCAATATGGAACCACATAGAACCAGTAACAACATTTTCACCTGTAGGACGAGCAAAGCGGCCTGTAAGCATGTTCATACCGTTGAACTGAGCACAAGAAGCGATGCGGTCTACTTCTGCGATCAAGGAAGAAACTTCTACCTGGATCTGCATGCGGTCTTCAGAAGAATAGATACCGTTTGAAGACTGAACAGCAAGTTCGCGGATACGCTGAACGATGTCTGTTGTTTCCTGGAGGTATCCTTCAGTTGTCTGAATGAAAGAAATACCATTCTGAGCGTTTGTTGAAGCCTGGTTCAAACCGCGGATCTGAGCACGCATTTTCTCAGAAACTGCAAGTCCAGAAGCGTCGTCACCGGCACGGTTGATTCTCATACCAGAAGAAAGTTTTTCCATGCTCTTCTGATTGTTAAGATCCTGAATTCCCTGGGAACGCTGAGCGAACATAGCACTCATATTGTGATTAATAACCATAATAATCTCCTTATAGTTAGGTTATAAGATAAAACACATTGGTGGGTTTAAAACCACAACGTGGTTTATCTCACGGGTTTCCACCACCCTTATACTTGATTGTCGGGCAAGCCAAAAAAAAGTTTAGGAAAATTTCACATTTTTTTTATATTTTTTTCTTCGCCATACTCTGCCATGACCCGATAATCTATATATGGATTACTTATTAATGGGCGCGGCAGTCTGCGTAATAATCGCATTGATTGCCTGGTACATCAGATACAATAATAGAAAAAATCAGAAAACTACGACACAAAAAACAATGCAGCCGGTAAAATGTCCGCTTTGTGATACAAATCTCTTTGTTGGCGAAAATATCATCTCAAAAGTTTATCGCCCAATGAATGTTCCGGACCAATTAATGATAATTATGGGCTGTCCACATTGCTATCCTCGTTGTGAACCAGGTGTAAAGCGCATCTGTCCGGTTTGTCACAAGGAAGTAGCGCAGGATCAGAGCCTTACGGCCAGACTTTTTAATAAAGCTCTCGGAAAAAAGCACGTTCACGTAGTAGGCTGTTCAAACTGTCACAAACCCCGCGCTCAATAATAAAAAAATTGACTTCTACCGATAATGATATATACTTTAATTTAGGAAAGTTTATCATTAATAATTTGTTATAAATCAATTACATAGTGAGGCGTGATTATGGCAAAACAAGTATTAAAGAGTAAAACAGAAACTCCTAAAAAAGCAAAAAAACAGCGTAAAGAGTCTCTTTTGTTAAAATATGGTGTAATTGCCTTTATTGAGATTCTTACTTTTATCTCTGCTTTTCTGATTTACATTTCGCGAAACCTTAAGGCTCCAATTAATACAATTTACGAAGAGTCTGTAGAAACTTTCCTTGATGCATCTGTAGATAACGTAAAAATGTGGTTCGAAAATCAGGTTACAGTAATGAAAGTTTTTCAGCGTGCTGTTGTAGAACCTGTTGATAATCCTGAAAATATCAAACACAGAATTAAAACTGTTACTAAACCAGATGGATTTGAATATGTAATGGTATTCTGGGACACAAATACCGATGCAAAAGACGGTGGACCAGAAACCTTCAATACAAAAGGTGGATCTTCTACTGCAGGTATTTTGCAAAAGGAATACTATGTAAATCATAAAAAGAGTGACGTTTCTGTATGGCTTGAGTCTCCGCGTGTTGCTGCAGCCGGTGGTTATACAATGCCTCTTTATGTAAAATCTGAATTTGTTGATGAAGAAACTGGAAAAAAGGTTTCTGGAGGATGTGTAGGCTTCCTTGAACTTGAACCAATCAAAAAACTTGGAAAAACCTTCTTTAAGACTGGGCGTATTTCCGTTTATGATGATGCAAATGGACTTAGAGCCGGAGAAGATATTCTCGGTGAAACAGATATAAATCATCTTAAGGTATATACAAAAACCTTTACCTTAAACAACAAGGTTTGGAAGGTTATTGCAACTGTTGAACGACAGGAAATGGAAGCAATCGCAAATCAGATGCAGAATATTTCCTTGATTGGTGGTTTTGTAATTGCTGTCATTCTTATGATTCTTGAACTTGTCATCATCAAAATCATTATTGGTAAGTTCGATTCTATCAAACAGAATATTGATGACCTTAATACTGGTGATAAGGACCTTACAAAACGTCTTGAAATCTACCATAACAATGAAATTTCTCAGGTTAAGAAATCTGTAAATACCTTTGTAAATACCGTTCACGAAACAGTGCGTGAAATTGGTTCGGCAAATGAAGAGCTTAAGAAATCCTTCGAAAATGTAAAAGGCCAGCTCGATGAAACTAAAAACCAGATGGAAAACATTTCTAGAGAAATCCAGACCGCTACAGCAACTCTTCAAGAAGAGGATAAGAGCGTAACTGGTACCTCAGAACTTGTTTCTCAGATTTCTTCTAATATTACAACTCTTAATCAGATGATTGATTCGCAGGTTGATGCTATTACTCAGGCAAGTGCCGGAATTGAACAGATGATTGGAAATATTCAGTCTATTACAAATTCTGTTGATATGATGGCTGGAGAATTTACAGAGCTTAACGCTGCTACAGTTGAAGGAATTGAAAAGAACCGTATTGTAAATGAACTTTTGAACACAGTTCTTGCTCAGAGTAAATCTTTGCAGGATACAAACATGGTTATTGCAAACATTTCTTCACAGACCAACCTGCTTTCTATGAACGCCATGATTGAGTCTGCACATGCGGGCGAGGCTGGTAAGGGATTCGCAGTCGTTGCAGAAGAAATCCGTAAGCTTGCTGATACTTCGGCTACACAGTCAAAGAGCATTGGAGAAAACCTCAAACTCATTGCTGCAAATATCCAGAAGGTAGTAGAAAGTGCCGACTTGAGTAAGGCTTCGTTCGAAGTTGTATCTGATAAGACAAACAATACTTCTGAACTGGTTTATTCTATTAAAAAGGCTACAGAGGAACAGAGTGAAGGTTCAAAACACCTGCTCGAAACTCTTGCTAAGATGAACAATATTTCTGTGAGCGTTCAGCGTTCAAGTAAGAAGATTGGAGATCGCGCGCTTTCTGTTCTCGATGCAATTGCTGGTCTTAAGGAATCTTCAAAGAATATGGCAGAAAACTTCAATCAGATTGTTACGACTACTGAAACAACTCAGCAGACAACCCGAAATCTGCACCACCTGACCATAGACATGACCAACGCTGTAAATAACATCTCCGCACGAATTGAGGAGTTCAAGGTATAACGAAAAGGGGCGAAAGCCCCTTTTTTTTTATCTCAAAATTCATTAATATCATTCTATGAATATTATCGTAGTTGGCAGTGGTGGTCGTGAGCACACTATCTGCTGGAAAATTGCTCAAAGTCCTGTTGTTGATAAAGTAGTTGTTGTACCTGGAAATGGCGGCACTGCTTATGAGTCTAAATGTGTAAACATAAATCCAAAAGATTGCGACTACATTAAAGAGGGTGAAAATCCTTACGTTGCTATTGCTAAGCACGAAAATTGCCGCATGTGCGTAGTTGGACCAGAAGATCCACTTTGTGCAGGCCTGGCAGATGAGTTCTGGAAGGCTGATATTCCTGTTGTAGGTCCAAAAAAGGCTGGCGCTCAGCTCGAAGGAAGTAAAGATCTCTCTAAAAAATTCATGAAAGAATACGGTGTAGCTTGTCCTTCAAGCGAAACCTTTACTAATAAAGATGAAGCCTGCGAATATATCAAAAAGCATGGAGCTCCAATTGTAGTAAAGGCCGACGGTCTTGCAGCGGGCAAAGGTGTTGTAGTTGCCGCAACTGTAGAACAGGCACTTGCTGCTGTTGAAGATATGATGGGCAACGGCAAAGTTGGCGATGCCGGTAAAAAACTCGTAATTGAAGAGTATCTTGAAGGTGTTGAAATCTCAGTTCTTGCTGCAGTTTCTGTTACACCTGAATTTGCTGTAAGTGGTTCTGCTACAATCGTTCCTTTCCTTCCTGCTCGTGACCACAAACGTCTTTTGGACGGAGCAAAAGGTCCTAATACTGGTGGAATGGGTGCTGTTTGTCCTCTCGATGATGTTACAGACAAAATAATGAAGAAGTTTGATAAAGACATTCTTCAGCCAACACTTAACGGTCTTATCAAGGAAAAATTTGACTACCGTGGATTCATCTTCTTTGGTGTAATGCTCACAAGCAAAGGTCCAAAACTTCTTGAATATAACTGCCGTCTTGGAGACCCTGAAACTCAGGCAGTTCTTCCATTGATGGATTTTGACTTTACTTCTATGTGTACAGCCATTTTGAATGGTACACTTAAAGATTTCGAAATGAAGTGGAAGCCAGGATATCAGGTTGCCCCAGTTATGGTTAGCGGTGGATATCCGGAAGCATACGAAAAAGGTAAAGAAATTACTATTAATAAGCCATTGTTGAATGCAAGTACAGCAAAAGTGTTTGTAGCAGGTGCAGTTGCAGGCCGCAGACATGAAAATGATTTGCTTACAAGCGGTGGCCGCGTTCTTGCCTGCAGTGCATACGGCTCATCATTCAAAGAAGCCTGGTCAAATGCATATCAGGGACTTTCAGCAATTAAGTTTGATGGAGCCTTCTTCCGCAAGGATATAGGACTTCCAGGCGCCGCAGAAAGCGGTAAGCTGTAATGAAAACGAAAAAGACCGGTGTTTGTAAAAACTACCGGTCTTTTTTTATTAACATGCTCGGGCTTGACCCGAGCATCTCTATTTTAAAGATATTTTACAAGTTCCGCTCTAATTCCATCCAATCTGGCATCGCTCAAACCAAAGTCCATCTGGCGGAAAGACCAGGCAGCACGGCCGATTCCGTGGTTGTTGAAAACTGTGGAAATCAGTTTGTACCATTCGAGAGTGTCTTCTGGTGTTGCTTTTTCAATTGTACCGTATTCACCGCAGTAAAGAAGAACATTGCGGTCTTCTGCAATCTTTACAGCTTCAGCAAAAATTGTTTCAAAGTAATTTACATCTACAGTTGCATCAGGAGAGAATGATCCGAATGCGGTTCCAATCTGTCCAACCTTTTCTGCAGTTTTTGTAATGTAATCAGCAAATTTAGATTTAAGTGGTAATCTGAAATCCGGATTCATGTTTTTGCCAACCCAAGGTGCACCCTGGTGTGTAAACAAAAGTGGCTCGTAGCAGTGGAAGTTGTAAACAATGTTTTCATCGTATGGTTCGTCCAAATCTTTTACAGATGCAAGAGAATTGTTCCAATAGCTGCCAACAAGAATCTTTGTGGTTGGTGCAATCTTACGAATGCGTTCAATACAAGTGCGTGCAATTGCATTCCATTTTTTGCTGTAAGACTGGTCGGTAACTTCGTTCAAAAGTTCAAAGCAGATTTCGCCGTGCTGACCATTACCATAATCAGCATCATCAAAAGCTGTTGCAAAATGGCGTGCAAGATTTTCCCAGAGTTTATAAAAACGTTCCTGAAGTTCTGTGCTGTCAAAAAATCCAACTTCCTTTTCACCAGCGTCAAAAGAAAAGCCTGCAGTCTTATGAAGATCAAGAATCATGTTCAGTTTATTATCTTTACACCAGCTGATTGCCTGAGAAATTCTTTCGTAGCCCTTTTCAATTGGAGTTCCATCAGCAGTTTCAACGAGATTGTAATCAATAGGCAAACGAATATGATCGAGTCCCCATTCTTTTATTGTTTTGAAATCTTCCTGTTTAATAAAATTGTCATAACGTTCTTCGGTATGATTGCACTGAGAAAACCATCCTCCCAAATTCACACCATGCATGAAACCGTCAAATCTCTTCATAATATTCTCCTGTCGTAGAATATGGCATTATTAAAGCCGTATCTGCCATATCTAAAAATATTATCAGATTATGTGCATAAAAAACAGAATGTTTCTATACAATTGCGGTAGGGAGATATTCTTAATTTTTTTTTCGCCCAAAAGCCCAAAAACTTACTGTACTGAATACAACAAATCTTCGTAGCTTGGGAATGGTTTGTATTCTTCGCCGAGGAGTGGTTCAATCTGGTCGGCTACGGCACGAACTTCGTCCATGGCTGGAATTACGACTTTAGCGTAGGCGTGGGCACGCTGCATAAGGTCTGTAATTTTGCGGGTTTCTTCGTGCTTTGCAACAAGTACATCTGCTTTGTTGGAAAGGTCGTTCACGAGAGTGTTTAATTTTTCCATGAGCTTAAGACCTGCGTCGCAAAGGTTGAATACGCGCTGCATTTTGAACTCTGTGTCTGCGAGTACGTTCAAATATTTGAAGGCTGCTGGAATGATGTCTTTGTGTACCATTTCGAGCATTGTGTTTGATTCAATATTTACAACCTGGCAGTATTTTTCGAGCTTAATATCGTAGTGGCTCTTCATTTCTTCTGGTGTGTAAATGCCGATTCTTGTGAAGAGGTCTATATTTTTCTGGTCGATATAGTGCTCGATTGCTTTTGGTGTTGTGCGGTAGTTTTTAAGGCCGCGACGTTCTGCTTCTTCAATCCATTCCTGACCATAGCCGTTTCCGTTGAAAAGGATGCGCCAGTGTGCGGTGATTTCACGCTTAATGAGTTTCTGAAGATCTTCGTCAAAGTTCTTAGACTGCTCAAGCTCATCTGCAAAGGCTCGGAGTGAGTCTGCGAGAATTGCGTTCATTATTGTGTTAGGGCCGCTGATAGAAAGTGCACTTCCTACGGAACGGAACTCAAAGCGGTTACCAGTAAAGGCAAACGGAGAAGTACGGTTGCGGTCTGTTGAATCTTTTGGAATTGGTGGCAAGACATCTACACCAATTGTTAGCTTGCCGCCTTTCTTTCCATTATAATCTGTGCCGTCTTTTATTGCTTTCAAAACGGCATCAAGCTCATCACCAACAAAAACAGAAACAATTGCAGGAGGCGCTTCATTTGCTCCAAGACGGTGGTCGTTACCGGCACTTGCTACTGAGTAGCGGAGGAGATCCTGATTTTCATCTACAGCTTTAATTACTGCTGTAAGGAACAAAAGGAACTGTGCGTTGTCGCGTGGAGTTTTTCCAGGTGCAAAAAGATTTTCACCGAGGTCTGTTGCAATAGACCAGTTATTATGTTTACCGCTTCCGTTTACTCCTTCAAAAGGCTTTTCGTGAAGCAGGCAGATAAGTCCGTGACGGCGTGCAACCTTTTTCATGATTTCCATAGTCAGCTGATTCTGATCTGCAGCAAGGTTGCTTGTTGTGAAGATTGGTGCCATTTCGTGCTGAGCTGGGGCAACTTCGTTATGCTCGGTTTTGCTGTAGATTCCGAGCTTCCAGAGTTCCTCATTCAAATCTTCCATATATTTGATAACGCGTGGCTTGATTGCGGCAAAATACTGGTCGTCCATTTCCTGACCTTTTACCGGGCGAGCACCGAATAAAGTGCGGCCACACATCTTAAGGTCTTTGCGCTTCTGGTAAAGCTTTTCATCAATTAAAAAGTATTCCTGCTCAGGTCCCATTGTTGTTGTAACGTGCTTTGCCTTGTTACCAAACAATTTAAGAATACGGAGCGACTGTTCATTGATTGCTTCCATTGAGCGGAGGAGTGGAGTCTTTTTATCGAGAGCTTCACCATTATAAGAACAGAAAGCTGTAGGAATACAAAGAGTGTGATCTTTTACGAAAGGATAAGAAGTTGGGTCCCATACAGTGTAACCGCGAGCCTCAAAAGTAGAGCGCTTACCGCCGTTAGGGAAGCTTGAAGCATCTGGTTCACCTTTAATCAGCTCTTTTCCGCTAAAGCTCATTATGATTTTGCCTTCTTCTGCAGGTGTAAGGAAGGAGTCGTGTTTTTCTGCTGTAATACCTGTGAGTGGCTGGAACCAGTGAGAGTAGTGTGTGGCACCTTTAGAGATTGCCCAGTTTTTCATTGCTTCTGCGATTTGATTTGCGGCTTCAAGGTCGAGAGGCGTTCCTTCTTCCATAGTGTGCTTAAGAGCCTTAAAGGTCTGTGAAGGAAGCATTTCCTTCATAACTGACTGATTAAAAACCAGACTTCCAAAAAGTTCTGGAACATTCGTATTTGCCATGTGGAAACCTCGTGCCGCGCGTCATTGCGCATTTAATAATTGTTATGTATGACAAACATTTTAGTGTTTTTTATGGGGCTTTGCAATGCGGGGTAAATACGGGTTTTGCAATGCAATGAATACTGTGTTATAATAAATGGCTATGAAAGTTTGGATTAAATATTTAATTGGCCTTGTTTTTGGTGTACTTGCTGCTTTTATTCTCCCTACAGAAAATGCGGCTTTTGCTAATGCGATTGCTTTTCTTACAGAACTTTTTATTCGTGTAGGAAGATATATTGTTGTTCCGCTGATTTTTACGAGCACCATTGTAGCAGTAAGCAAGCTTAGAACCTCCAGACTTTTATGGAAGACATCTGGACTTACAGCCCTGATTATTGTTCTTTCTTCCCTTATGATGACCCTTATTGGTCTTATTTCAATTCTTCTTGTAAAACTTCCTCGAATTCCAATTACAGTAGATGTTGCAACAGAAGTTTTTTCTCTTGATGTAAAAGGAATGATTCTTTCGCTTTTCCCATATTCTGGTTTTGAAGCCTTAAGAGATGGATCTTTCCTTTTGGTATGTTTTGTTTTTGCATTCATTATTGGCTGGGAAAGTGCTTCCGAAGAAACTGCTTTTAAGCCTGTTTTTGTTATTTCAGATTCTTTTTCAAATCTCTTCTATAATGTGGCAAACTTTTTCACAGAAATTATGTCTGTTTTAGGAATTGCCATTGTCTGCTACTGGACTATTGATTTCCGCAGCGTAATTGCAACCGGTATTTTTACTCCTATGATAATCATGTTCTTTGTTGATTTTGTGATTATCGCGGGAATTATTTATCCATTAATTCTGCACTTTGTATGCCATGACCCTCATCCTTACAAGGTTTTGTATGCAAGCATTGCGCCTCTTATTCTGGCTTTCTTTGGTGGAGATTCAAATCTTGTTATCCCATTGGCAAATCGCCACTTGTGCGACAGTCTTGGAATCCGCAGACGCTGTCGTAGCTTTACTTATCCGCTGTTTACAATTTTTGCGCGCGGTGGTTCTGCACTGGTTACAACAGTTTCATTCATTTTGATCTGGCGTTCTTATTCAAGCCTTAGTATTTCTATCAGCGATGTTATGTGGATTTTTGGTCTTTCTTTTGGCCTTTCATTCCTGCTTGGAGGCATTCCTTCCGGGGCTGCATTCGTCCTTTTGACTATTATTTGTAACAAATATGCTCGTGGCTTTGAAACAAGTGTTCAGCTCTTAAAGCCTGCAACAATGATAATCTGTTCATTTGCAGCACTTTATGATACACTGACCGCGATGGTCGGCAGTTACATTGTTGCAGTAAAAACAAAGATGATAGAACACCATTCAATAACACACTTTATCTAAGTCTATTGAAAAAAAATGTCGTTTAAAATGTTGTTTTTTAAGAGTTTTTAGATATAATATTTAGTTATAAGAGGAAACAACTTGGGAATTTCTGTTAGCGACATCGTCATGGGGAGAAAGACATTTTTTATTTTGCCGGACACTTCTCTCATGCCGACTTCATACCTCGAAGACTATTTTGCCCTTGGATATGAATGCTACTACATCGAAAATGATAAGCGCGTAAAATTTCAGAAGAAAGTTGATGTCATTCTTTCCCTTTTTAAAGATTTAATCCTCTTTTTTAACGTTGATTTTACAATTCCAGATTTCGAATGGTCAGAATATATTCAGAATCTGGTGATTGAGCATAAAATTCAAGATTCAGTTGGAATTCTTTATACTAAACGCGCAACAAAAGAAGATAAGGCTCGTATTGAAAAGAAATATCTTTATGAACTTGGTGTACGGTGTGGTTGTACCCAGCTTGAATATCAGAAAAAACAGAACTTTGAATTGATTGCTAAGCTCTTGTTTGCAAATCAGGCTCAGGGCCGCCGAAAAACAATTCGCGCCCTATGTTCAGCAGCTTGTACCTATAGTGTTACTTACGGTTCACATCAGATTTCGGCTGCCGGTGTTTTACAGGATATCAGTCTTTCGCATTTTACAATTCTTTCACCTGGTTCCGGGCTTGAAATCAAATTATACGAAAAGCTTAAAGACATTCATTTTAACATCCGTGGATTCCTTTTCCGTTCAGATGCTGTTCTTGTAATGGAACGTCCTGTAAACGGTGATATGCTTTATGTATTTGCATTTATCAACTCTAATGGTACAACCGGCTTGGAAGCCCGTACAAGAAGTCTTTTGATTCCAGCCCTTTATAAACTGCTTTCTTCAAATTGTACTGCTTTACTTGAACAGCTTTATGTAAAAGTTGATGAAGAGGAAATTACAGAGCTGCCAGAAGCAGATGATGAATAATGTAAATGTTTACCGACCTTAAAAATATGATGTGCTCCCGCTGTGAAACGACTCGCTTCGCGGGAATGATGCTACGCGAGGTCGTTTCCCTGCTCCGCCCATCATATTTTTAATAATCTATACTACTTCCAAATTCATCACCTTTTCACTACAATAAGCCCACTATGGAATTTACACAAGAAACTATCGACGCACTTTCAGTTAATGAAGTGGAAATTATGAAAAAAATCGCGGAAGAATTGAACATCCGCGTGCAGCAGGTGAGTGCTGTTATCAGCCTGGTTGAAGAAGGATGTACAATCCCATTTATCAGCCGTTATCGCAAGGAAAAACATGACAATCTTGATGAGGTTCAGGTTCGCGACTGTGACCACCTCTATAAATCATATCATAACCTTGAAGACCGCCGCCTTGAAATTGTAAAAGGCATTTTTGCTCAGGGTAAATTGACTGAGACTCTTTACAATGCGGTTATGTCAGCAACTACAATGACTGCCCTCGAAGACCTCTGGGCTCCATTCAAGAAAAAGAAGAAGACTCGCGGTATGATTGCTGCAGAAAAGGGACTTGAACCTTTGGCTGATTTTATTATTGCAGATAATGATGATGCAGCTTGTGAAAAAGAAGCTGAAAAATACATCAAAACTGATAATGAAGACGCTGCGCTCAACGTTGAGTCGGCTCTTGACGCCCTTGCTGGTGCAAAAGACATCATTGCAGAGCGCGTAAGCCAGGAAACTGCTAATCGTGAAGCAATCCACGACCTTTATATGAGAACCGGTACTATTAAGACTAAGGGTATTGTTCCAGAAGGTCAGGATGCAGCTGTTGCAGAAAATACTTCTACCTACAAGATGTACTGGGATTTTAGTGAGCCTTTGAATGAAGTAAAACCTCACCGCATTCTCGCTATAAACCGCGGTGAGCGCGAAGGTGCCCTTGAAGTTACTATTGATGTTGATGTTGATGCAGCTGTTGCAGATCTTCAGCGCAGAGCTACAATCAGCAATAACTATCATAAAGATGCAATTGAAGACGGTGTTGTACGTCTTTTGTCGCCAGCTGTTGTGCGTGAAATCCGCAGTGACGAAGCAGATGAAGCTGATGTTCACGGAATCGGTATCTTCAGCGAAAACCTCAAAAACCTTTTGATGACACAGCCAATCAAGGGAAGCCGCGTTCTTGGTGTTGACCCTGGTATCCGTACTGGTACAAAGTGTGCTGCCCTCGACGAAACTGGTAAGTACCTTGGTTACTTTAAGTTCTTCCAGATTACAGACCCGGATGGCTCTTACAAAATGATTAATGATGCTATCGATAAGTACGACATTCAGGTTGTTGCAGTTGGTAACGGAACTGGCAGCCAGGAAGTTCAGGCTATCGTAAGCAAGGTTATCAGCGATAACTATAATGATGTTGTTTATACAGTAGTTGATGAGTCTGGTGCTTCAGTTTACTCGGCAAGTGATATTGCCCGCGAAGAATTCCCGGACCTGGACCTTACAATCCGTGGAGCCATTTCTATGGGCCGCCGCCTTCAGGACCCGCTCAGCGAACTCGTTAAGATTGACCCTAAGGCAATTGGTGTAGGTCTTTATCAGCACGATGTAAATCAGAAAAAGCTTGCTGAACAGCTTGATGAGGTTGTAGGTTCGGTAGTAAATAACGTTGGTGTAAACCTGAACACAGCCAGCTATTCACTTCTTAAGTATGTTTCTGGTATTAACGCGTCTACAGCAAAGAAGATTGTTGCATACCGCGACCAGAATGGCAAAATCAAGAGCCGCGAAGATTTGAAAAATGTTCCTGGTCTTGGTCCTAAGGCATTTGAGCAGTGTGCCGGCTTCCTTAAGATTGCAGAAAGCTCAGACCCACTCGACAATACCTGGGTTCATCCGGAAAACTACGACGCAGCACGCGAAGTTCTTCCATATATACAGAACAAGGAAAAGGTTCCTGCAGATTTGATCAAAAAGCTTGCAGAAAAATATAATATCGGCGAAACAACTGTAAAAGACATTGTTGAAGAGCTTCAGAAACCTAACCGCGACCCTCGCGACGGCTATCCTGCTCCAATCATGCAGAAGGGTGTTTTGCAGTTCGAAGACCTTAAAGAAGGTATGAAGGTTACTGGTAAAATCAAAAACGTAGTAGACTTTGGAGCCTTTGTTGATATTGGTTTGCACGAAACAGGTCTTGTTCACCTTAGTGAGCTTTCAGACAGCTTCGTAGAAAACCCTATGGATGTTGTAAAAGTAGGTGATGTTCACGAGTTTACTATTATTGAACTTGACCGCGACCGTCGCCGTATCGCCCTTTCGCTTAAGAGTGATGCTGCAAGCCGTGCCGGAACTGGTCAGAAGAGCACAGTTCGTCGCGACAATGCAGGTGCGGGAGCTTCAGGTTCTGGAAAGCGCGTTGTTGTAGTTAAGAAGGGGGCCGGAAATGCAGGTTCTCAGTCTCGCCGCGACGACAATCGCCGCAGTTCTTACAACTCTGGCAGCGATGACGGAATGAGCTACAATCCATTTGCAGCATTCTTTAACAATAAAAAATAACAGAAATTTATAACTAAAAATAGTGTTTCTTTTGCGAGTCTTACGTGTTATAATCGTTAAGGCTCGTAAAAGGGGCTCTTGTCTTTATATCTAAAAGTCCTTTATAATAATCAGATAAAATTTATAAATATAAACGGAGAGTTTACCGCCACCGCGGTTTCAGGAGGTTGTCTTATGAAAAAGATTGCAGGCATACTTATTTGCATTGCTCTCGCGTTTACTCTTGCAGGATGTTCTTGGAAAATCCCAGAAACAGTTTCTGTAAAGACAAACGCAGATTACAACTTTTCACTTGGAAATTTTGAAAAAGATTTCAGTGAAAATCTTAGTGTTTCCAAAATGATTGGTGATTTACAATTGCCAAACAATGGAAAAGTTTATGATTATTGGCCAAACAAAAAAGGTGACACACAGTCATTCTTGATGTACATGCCTTTGCAGGAAATCCCTATTGATATTGGCAGCTACTTTGATAAAGGAAGTCTTGCAGACAGCATTAAAAATATTTCTTTTGAAAAAGAGATTGAAGTTCCAGAAGTTAGTTTTTCTTTCCCTGTAGAATTCAATCTTGATGATGTAAATAAAGAAATCAACAAGCAGTTTGTACTGGCTGGACTAATTCAGAATTACAATGCCAGCGAATTTGGAGCTATCTTAAAAGAAGTTGCAGATTCTATCACTTATGAAAAAGGTGTGCTTGTTGTTACAGCTTATGAGGTAAGTCTGGAAGATATTTCTAAATTAAACGCTGGAACTGCTACAATTCAGAGCATTGCAAATAGTATTGCTACTTCATATTACGGAAGTGTTAGCATTACAAGTGGCAATCAGACTCCACTTTCCGGATATTTTAGTAATGGTAAAGCAGAGCTGGTTATTCCTTCAAATGGTTTTGACTTTATTTCAGATGCTATAAACATCTATTTTACAAATATTCCTAGTCCTTCAGATTATGGGTATAAGCCTTTAGTATTCATCGCTAAAATTGATACAGACAGAGAATATCAGATTAAAAAGGTTTCTGGTATAGGAAATACTATTTCAATTCCTTCAGTTTCTTTCAATCAAAAAATCGACTCGCTTGAAGCTCTTAAAGATAGTGGCGTAGAAGAATGTACGATTGGTGAAGGAAGTATTGATTTAGATTTCGATATTCCATCTGAATGGAAAAATGTAGCAATTACTTATGGCATTACAATGACTGGTGGTATTGAGGCAACAAGTGGTTCATGCACAGCTTCTAGCAGTAGTTCTAATAATGTTGGTTCTATAGATTTGGATGGAAAATCAATCAAGGCAGAAGAAATTAATGTTAGTGCTGCAGTTACGCTTACTGTAGCGGGTGCAACAATTGATTTTACAAAACCACCTGCAATCAGCTTTGATAGCAATATTACTAGAATTGAAACTGTAACTGTTAAGCTTTCTGATACAAGTCTTTCAGTTGCAGATAGTCAGGCACTTCCAGATGAAGTTTTCAATATTTTGAAAGCCATTACACTTAATCAGTGTGGTATAGAAGGAACTTATACAAATACACTTCCTGGTGGAGTAGATAATGCAGGAAAGCCGATAAATGCAATTTCGTTGACGGTTTCATCAGAATTCTTTGGATTAGCATCAGCTACTAAAACTATTGAAGGCGGAAAGGAAAACGAGGAACTTAAATTTTTGACTCCTGTTGATGAAGAAGGAAATCCAATAAAAAGAACAATTAAACTAAGAAAAACACCTGCTGCTGCAGATGAGTTTAATGCATTTGATTTTGATGTGCAGATTGCTCTTCCAGGTGGAGACTCAAATAAAGTTACCGTTTCAAATGTTGAGCCTGGTAAAACTTACAAGCTTGGGATTGATGTAAAGCCTAAAATAGACTGGTATTCTGTAACAATTGATACTGCTTCGATTCCTTCTCAGAACGATAAAATTGGAACAGGTTTTAATCCTTCAACAATATTTGATTCTATTAATGATGTTTTGGGAAATGATTTTTCTGATAATATAAGCATTCCGGAAGGAAAGTTGTATCTGTATTTGTCAAAGCCAAATACAGACAAATTAAGTAGTTTTGAAGGATTGACAGGTTCTTCAATCAAGATGTATTTAGGTGATGCTGATAAGAATTATTTACCTAATCCGGAAGATACTGCTACAGATAAGAAAAATCAGATTTCAATTCTTGAGGAAAGTGAATCAATAAACTTTGTTCAAGTTCCAGAACTTAAGTCTATAAAGAATGAAGATGGATCTGAGACTGTAATCCAGAATATTTCTAATTATACAACTAGTCTTGGAGAGCCTATTATTCTTTCTGATTTGTTTAATTTTGAGACATCTTCAACTGCAGAAGGACAGCAGCTTTGTATTGATTATAATATTTCATTAAATACTAATAATGGTAAAGATGGTATCGAAATTCTAAGTTCAGATTTAGGATTGAATCTTGATGGAACTTCTAGTGAGGAAGAAACAAGTGCAGATTCTATCGGTATATATGCAATTATCGAACTTCCATTAAGTTTTACTGTTGCTGAAAATACAACTATAGATCTTCAGAATCTTATTAATAAAAAAGATTCTGAAGAATCAGAAGATGAAAATAAGGATCTTTTTGGACGTTCAGAAGCTTCTGGTTTTGATGAAATAGAGAAGTATCTTGAAGTAATAGAAGCTGCAAAAATACAGTATAGATTAGATTCATTCCCTATTAAAACTAGCAATAATATTAGTCTCAATCTTGAACTGTGTGATGGTGATAATCAAACAGTTCTTACTAAGGAACTGCCATTTGATACAGATGCCACAGAGCCAATAGAGATAACTAATGATGATATTAAGAAGCTTCTTAATACGTATCCATTGAAGTTAAAAACAGCAGAAATTACCTTCGCTGGTAAAAATGGGACAGAGATTTCAATTCCTCGTACAAAAAATCTTGATATAAATCTGCAGATTGGTATTACAACAGACGGAACAATTGAATTGTTCGGCGGTAAGAACTAATAAGGAGGGACGTTATGAAAAAGATATTTGCATTAATTATTTCGATTACAGTTATTTGTTCAGCATTATCTGCAAGAAATTTCTTTAGCGGACGTTTCTTTGAGATAAAGGTAGGTACAGGTCTTGGGCTTTCAAATAACCTCATTGCAGGAAATGATATTTTTCAGAAAGATCTTGTAATTGATTTGAAAAAACTTGCAGATGAGTGCCCAGATGGTGGAATGAACCTTATTGCAAATGCTACGCCTGGTGTAGAAGTTAATCTTAATATCAGTAAGCTTCATATCGGACTTTCTGCTGGAGCTGAACTTTATGGCAAGTTTAATATAGGAAAAGATCTTTTCGATTTCGCCGGTTATGGAAATCAAATTGGTGAGACTATAGATCTTTCTTTCACTGCAGAAACAGATATGTTTGCTTATTCTCAGCTTGATTTAGGTTGGGATGTTAGAAAGTTTAAGCTTCATATAAAGCCAGCTTTGTTTGTTCCAATTCTTTCTACACGTGGTAATGGTGGAACAGTGTCAGTTACAAATGGTGCAGATGGAAGTATTCATGCTGCTGTTGATGTAAATACAGATGTTTATTCACCAATTGATTTGGAGCATGCTCAGAGCTATTTTAATCAGATTACTTCTAGTGGAAATATTCTGAACTCGCCATTGTTTGCAGGTTATGGATTTGATTTGGGAGCATATCTTGCATTGCCTTTCAGCAAATCACTTTCTCTTGATTTTGATGTACGTATTCCACTTGCTCCTGGTCATATCTATAAAAAATCTACAATAACAAGCCATTATTCATATGATGCAAAGTTTTCTGAGATTTCTAAGGGTGAATCAGTACAGGAAAATCCAACATTCTCAGGTTATCAGGATGCAGACCTTACAATTCATCGTCCTTTGAAGTTCAATGTTTATCTTGATAAGAATCTTCTTGGTACCTTGTTTAATGCTCATGCCGGTGGTGGTTTTGGAATCCGTCATCCATTTGCTGACGATGCACAGTTCTATCCTGAATACTATGTTGGTTTGACTTTGAGTTTGATTGATTTGTTTAAGCTTGGAGTTTCTACACAGTATACAGATCAGGTATTTATTCATCAGCTTGGTACAACATTCAGCTTAAGATTTGTTCAGGTTGACCTTGGAGTTTCTACTCAGTCTTCAAACTTCAAAAAGAGTTTTGAAGGCGCTGGTGTAGGCGCTTATGCTTACATGACAGTGGGATTCTAAATATACAGGCGGCTCGCTAGACTCGCCGCTTGAGGCATTATCTTGATGAAACTAAAAAGAGTTGCTGCCGCAACTCTTTTTTTAACGTTTCTTCGATTTTAGCCTTGTTTGGGCTATTTCTTTGCTCCGAGTCCAACCTTAGAATCTTCGACATTTAGAATCCTTTATGTCATTGACTCAATTCTCCCCATATTATACAATAATTTACTATTTGTTTTTTAAGAGGACTGAAGATGTTTAAAATTATTGAAAAAAAACAGCTTTCTGCCGGTGTATTTTATATGAAGGTTACTGCTCCTGAAATTGCACGCAACCGCAAGGCAGGACAGTTTGTTATCGTTCAGGTTGATCTGGACTTTGGTGAGCGCATTCCGCTTACTATCGCTGATGCAAATGCCGAAGAGGGCTGGATTGCTCTCGTTTTCCAGGCTGTTGGTGCATCTACTTTGAAACTTTCTTTGAAAGAGGCTGGTGAAGAACTTCCTGCTGTTCTTGGTCCTCTTGGAAATCCATCTAAAATCGAAAAATATGACCGCCCTGTACTTGTTGTTGGTGGTGGTTTTGGTGTTGCTCCATGTTACCCGATCGTTCAGGCTCACAAGGCTATCGGAAACAAGGTAATCATGGTTATTTGTGCCCGCAATAAAGATCTTCTTATTTATGTTGATGAAATGAAGGCTCTTGCAGACGAAGTAATCATTATGACTGATGATGGTTCTGCCGGCCGCCAGGGTGTTTCAACTGTTCCTGTAAAGGAAATGTGCGAAAGCCAGTGTCCTCCAGCAGAAGTAATCGCAATTGGACCTCCAATTATGATGAAATTCTGTGCCGCTACAACTAAGGAGTACGGTGTTAAAACAACAGTTTCTTTGAATACAATTATGATTGACGGAACCGGAATGTGCGGTGGCTGTCGTGTATCTGTTGGCGGAGAAACAAAGTTTGTTTGTGTAGATGGTCCAGAGTTCGATGCTCACATTGTAGACTGGGACAACATGATGATGCGTATGAAGTCTTTCAAGCCACGCGAGCAGGAAGATTTCCACAAGTGCAAGATTGGCCTTGGTATAGAAAAGTAGGAGCATAAAGATGGCAATTAATGTAACAGAAGAACTTAATAAAATTAATGATTTGATTAAGGCTAACGGTAAGCTCACTGCTAAAGACCGCAATGCCATTCCTCAGATGGAAATGCCTGCCCGTGATCCAAAGGTTCGCGCCCGCCAGATGGACGAGGTTGCTCTTGGTTTCAGCAAGGAACAGGCTATCGTAGAAGCTAACCGCTGTCTTCAGTGTGCTAAGCCATTCTGTATGGAAGGCTGTCCTGTAAACATCGATATTCCAGGCTTTATCCGCGAAATCGCTAATGAAAACTTTAAGGCCGCTGTTGATACAATCAAAAAGACATCACTTCTTCCTGCAATCTGTGGACGTGTTTGTCCTCAGGAAAAGCAGTGCCAGGGTAAGTGTACTGTAGGTAAGGTTTGGAAGAACCCAGAGAAGGCTGTTTCTATCGGTCGTCTCGAGCGCTTTGTTGCAGACTGGGAACGCGAAAACAACCAGGTTACAATGCCTGAGGTTGCTCCAGCTACAGGAAAGAAGGTTGCAGTTATCGGTTCTGGTCCTGCAGGTCTTACAGTTGCTGCAGACTGTGCACGTGCAGGTCACGAAGTTACTGTATTCGAAGCCTTCCACAAGTGTGGTGGTGTAATGATGTACGGTATTCCTGAATTCCGTCTTCCAAAGAAAATCGTTCAGGACGAAATCGAAAATCTTAAGAAAATCGGCGTAAAGTTTGAAACAAACTTCCTTGTTGGCCGTACAGATACACTGGATCAGCTTCTTTCAGAAAAGGGCTTTGACGCTGCTTTCGTTGGAACTGGTGCCGGACTTCCTAAGTTCTTGAACATCCCTGGAGAAAACCTCATTGGTGTATTCTCTGCTAACGAATATCTTACTCGTGCAAACCTTATGAAGGGTTACGATAAAGATCACGCTGCAACTCCAATCTACGAAGCTAAGCACGTAGTTGTTTGTGGTGCCGGAAACGTTGCAATGGATGCTGCCCGCATGGCATTCCGCCTTGGTGCAGAAACTGTTGATGTTGTTTACCGCCGTACAAGAAATGAAATGCCAGCCCGTCTCGAAGAGATCGGCCACGCAGAAGAAGAAGGTGTAAACTTCCGCTTCCTCGAAAACCCTGTAGAAGTACTCGGCAACGAAGAAGGTAAGGTTGTAGGTGTTCGCTGTCTCAGCTACGAACTCGGTGAACCAGATGAATCTGGTCGCCGCTCTCCAGTACCTATCCCAGGTTCTGAGCACGACGTTCCATGTGACGCAATGATTGTAGCTCTCGGAAACGGTTCAAACCCACTTCTTGTAAGCACAACACCAGGCCTCGATGCCGACAAGCGTGGTCACATCCTTGTAGACGAAAAGCAGGCTACACACCATGCTAAAGTTTGGGCAGGTGGAGACATCGTTCTCGGTGCTGCAACTGTAATCCTTGCTATGGGTGAAGGTCGTAAAGCTGCTGCTGGTATTAACGAGTACCTTGCTAAGTAATAAGTGAAATAATCAAAATGGATTGCTTTGTCTACGTTTTGTAACGATGAAGCAATCCATTTTTTTTCTTCATTTTTCAAAATTTAAAAACGTTGAAATGACTAATTATTACTTTTTTTTCCTTGAAGACTGATGATAAATGCCTTAAAATTAAATAAAAATGTTACTCCAAATCAAGAGGTAAAAAATGTATAACACAAATCTTGCTTTTAAAGAAGAAATCAATGAACTTCCGGTATTAGATTATCTCTTCAACGAATTAAAAGATGTTTTTAATTTGTCTGAAACAGAATTTAATAGAATCCAGAATAGTGCTGCTGCTAAAATTATTGCCACATTGCCTTTTGCTGCTGGGTGCTCAGAGCCTGAAAGAACGGCAATTGCGCATCTTTCGCTTTATATGGCAGAGATTAGAGGCTTTCAAAAATATTATGCGCATTTACCATCAGATGATTCATCAGTTTATAAACGCTTGAATTTCATTTCCAGATTTGATGATGGTAATAGAGAAGTCATTGAATATGGCATGGATCTTCTGGCATTGATTATGATTGAAGGTTATCACAAATCAGAAAAGTCAGATAAGAAAAATAATATTTATAATCCATTTGTTTCAAAAGCCTGGAACTATAGATTAGAAAAAGCAAAACTTATGAAAAAAATCAGAGGGAAATCAAATGACTTATTGGATGGCCTTTTTGTAGCGCTAGGTCCTTTCTGGTAATGGTATGCTCTATAATGATTCTCTGTATTCGGAAAAAGTATTATTTACAATAAAAACAACATCGTTAATCTCAATTATATTATTGATTATCAGAAATGTAATGAGAATATACAGCTGGTATAGTTTAAAGGCAATAACAGACCCTGTAGAATTAAGGGCCTGTATTGTAAGTATTATTACATCAATAATATTCTTTATTCTGTTTCTGAGACCGCATAAATTCATTTTAATTGGAATTATTGCACTGTATTATTCTCTTGAAATTGCGTTTAATGATGCGAATGATATGTTATGTATTCCGATGTTTTTTATTGGAGTAACTACTTTTTCCATACGAGGATTTTTTAGGGAATATAGAAAGCTTAAAATATCTTTGTTTATAGTAATTTATCTTATTATTTGTATTTGTCCAATTCGTCTGAGCTTCAACGAATGTGTATCCAGTCTTTTATTAAAAATAGTTAATTCTTTTATATTTCTAGTAGCGGTATTTTTTACAACAGAAAATAATAGAAATAAAATAAGAGATGATGCTCAAACAGAATGCATTCTTAATATTGCTGACTATGAAAAACTGAATTCCAGAGATGCAGAAATGCTTGATTTATTACTTCAGAAAAAAGCCTACAAAGAAATTGCCGCTTTTGAAAACCTGAAAGAGGGTACTGTAAAAAATCGAATGTCTATTATTTTTTCAATACTAGGAACAGGTGATAAAGTTGGATTTATTAATAGATATGGTAAATATAAAATAGTATACGAAAGGCCTGGAGATAGACTTTAAGCCTTGTTACTGAGATTTACAATTCTATAGCCTTTATCAAAATCCTGTTTTAGTATTTTTATTGTCTCGTAAACTGAATCAACTTTAGCATTGATGAGTGCATTTCTAATAGAGTTTGTGTCTTTTATTGAAGTTCCGGTAATATAATTTTTTACTGTATGTAATAATAATTCAGAAGTTGATAATTGTCTTAATTGAATTGGTGCTAATCGAATTATTGAATTTTGAATATCTTTATTTTCTATTCCATTTTTATAAAGAAAATCAATTGCTGATGTAAAGCTTTGAATTGATTTATCCGGATTGCAATCCATGTGGCTGGCAAAGCCAAATGCATCTTCATATCCAGAAATAAAAGCCATTGTTTCATAAGCACCATTTTTCTTCCTGATGTTATCCCAAAGATAAGAATTATTCAGGTATTGAGATAAAATCAGTTTATTTGGATAATTCTGTTTATCTGAAAAACCTTCTGTCTTAAATATAAGGGACGGGTATGCAAGTTTTCCCATATATAAAAAGGTAGAGTCGCCTGAATAATCTTTTATGGAATTGAAATGAAGTTTCTTTTCTGAGTTATCTGGATCAGAAAAATTTTTAATCTGTTTTGAGAATTTACTAAAACAATTAACGTTTGCTGCAATACCGATGTATAATTTGTTCGTGAATAAATTATTGAAGCTTATTGTTTCTGTATTATTGAGTTTATTATTGTTTAATTCAGATAATAATGAAAGGCCGTTGTTATAATCATTTAAAGCAGATAAATTATTTAAAAATGACATCGCATAAAAAGAGGATAATTTCATACCTTTCATAAAAATACTCTGAGAAATTTGAAGTATTTTACGATTAATCAGTAAATCATTTATAGATATAGAATTGGATGTATTGAAGATGAAATTGAAAATATTAAAGAAAATATCAAGCCCGGAAGCCTCATCAGCCATAAAACTAAAGTGCAAGCCTGGAATTAATTGATTGTCCGCGTTCCTGTAAATCATGAACATTATTTCAATTTTATGTTTATATGTATCAGATAAATATTCCTGAAAGTAATCAACAACAAAGGAAATATATTTAAAATTAAAATCATTCTTTAGTTGAATAAAGAAATTGAAATATACTAATGGACTATTCTGTAAATCAACAAAACAGATATCCAAATTTTTTATGGAAAAATTATTAATCTCGAATTTAGGTTCAATATTGCATGGAATTTTTTTTATATCAAATACTGGCAGTGAAACTTTTTTTCTGTTATCAATAAATTCATCTTTTTGTAATAATGATTGGATTATATTTTGATTTTTATTATTCGTAATATTCGACAAAGTTACCTTAGTATTGTTAATAATATCATTAATAAAGGTTTTTACTAGATCAGGGGTTTTATGCAATTCATTTTCGATTGAATAAAATTCGGCGTATAAATTGTAATCTGTTTGAATTCCCTGGAGCAATAAGTTATAAACAAACGAAAAACTGTTCATTTCTTTTATGGATTCATTTTCAAGAATTTCAAACTTGTATTCTTTTATAACTTTTTCCAGAGTTTTTAAAATCTGCTTATCTGTAAGATGATTAATTATTTGTTTCAACAGATTTGTAAACTGATTGTAAAACTCTTCAGAAGAAGAAAATTTTTCTTTTACTGCGAAAGTTAAAATATAATATCTGGATTCTTTGTCTAACGCAGGAATTGGAATGCGGTTGTTAGAAAATAATTCGGGAAAATAATCTGTAAGCAGACAGTACTTTGATGTAAATACTGTTCTGGTTAGAATTTCCATAAGCAATTCATCATGAATGCTTTTGATTTCCTTCATATAAATACTGAGTATTTTTATATTCTGGAAATCAGCACTGACAGAAACTGTTTTTTCGATTTTTTTTTGCTTTTGTGGCAGGAGAGGAGATGTATAAGTTAATAATTTATTTTGATTTTGAGTTTTAGAAATAAAATCTTCCAGTATTTTCAGGATATAGTGTAAATTTACAGGACCAGTAATAAACAGTTTACAATTTGAAAGAACAAAAAACTTTTTATAAAAATTACAAACATCATCATATGTTATTTTACAAAAATCATTGGGATCTCCGCCTGCATCAAAGGCATATGTTGAATTACTGAATACATTTTGAAAGGCTTCTTTTGCGGTGTATATAGCAATATTTGAATAATACGATAATATTTCATTAAAAATTATTTTGCCTTTTTTATTTCCATCTGAAATAGTTACGCATTCCTTTTTGAAAGTTTTTTTCTCCAACTTTGCGTGAAAAATAAAATGTAAATAGTATTGTATTAATTTTGTAAAATCTTCTTCAAAATAAGTCAGTCCATAAAATTTCATATAATCAGACGAGGTTGTTGCATTTAATAATAATGCAGGGCTATTATTCTTTATCTGATTAAAAAAATCACAGCCTTCAAAAGTACTGGCTGCATCAAGAATGCAATGTTCAACAGCATGTGCAATGCCAATATTATTCGTAGATTCAGATTTTATAAGATAACTGAAAAAATACTTATTGGAGGTAGTCGGTATGTAACAGATTTCAAAGCCGCTATCATCACGATAATATTTTACATTTGTATATTCTTTTATGAGCTTAAATGACATTTACTTTTCTCCAATAGTTGTACAATAGACAAAAAAGAAAAATGGCAGGAAAGAAAAATAAGGATTTATTATAGAAGAAATCAATGAAGGATATAGAAAAGTGAGAGTTATACTTTCCTAATAGCTTTATGATAATAGGAATATAAAAGAAATAGTTTGAATATATTGGTTTGGAAATATCACCGATTAAAAATGACAGATTAATAATATTAAGTGTATAGAAAATTATTTTATAATAACCGCTAGGAATATTGATGTTGAATATCAGAAAGAAACAGGTGTTTATAAGTGTCAGGCATAAGTAGAATATAAAAATAAAAAGATATTTTTCGAGATAAATAATTTTTGGTGAAATATTTAAATACAATTCAAATCTTTCTGTTTTATCGATGTATAAATAATCAAAAAGATTTTGGAAGAAAAACATCATGGATATAATCTGGAATAATATGAAAAAATCTAAATTAAAAAATTTGTTCAGAAAAATAAGTATAGCGAACGCCAGAAAGTAGAGAATAACATAAACTTTTATACTTCGAATCTTTTGTAAAAATAAATACAGGTACATCTAAAATTCCAGTTTTTTATGTGATTTTGAATAAAAAAGGCTACTGACTAAGTTGATAAAAATTATAACTAGGGAACAAATATGCTTTACGAGATAGTTTGATAAGAAGGCTTCAGGTATTTCAAATAAATAATCATATCTGACAAAGAGAATTATTATTGGAATTAGAATAAGAGCCATGATTTTGTTGGCAGTATATATCTGTTTTAGATTTTTATTTAATGCAAAGTGATAGAATATAAAGAAATACAAAAATCCAATTATGATAGATACTATGGAAATGCAGTTCTTAACAGGAATTTCGACATTATAAATTATATATGTAAGATTCAAAGAACTAATTAATTCTGGGATAAAATACACAATTATTACTAAGAAGAATCCTGAGTAAAGCTTTGATAGTATAACTGAATCTTTTTTTACAGGCAGATAAAAACTTAAGAAAAAAGAATCATTTAGGAAATCGGTTTTTAATAGAAGTAATTGAAGTCTAATTAATAATAATAATCCAAGTAATTGAACAATTTCACAGGGTATATAGATTGATGCAAGCAAAATGATGAGTATATATATAAGGTTTAAATATCTATTTTTTTTAAATTCATTTAGCAATAAATATATCATTTTATTAACTCCAGTAATTCATTTTCAGTTAAATAAGAATTAGGGCAATTTAATACACAGGTTCCATCTTTTAATGCAATGAGATAATCACATAAATCAATAACCTCAGATAAAATATGTGAAGAATAAATGATGCATTTATTTTTATCTTTATATTGCTTCATGTATTTTTTGATTTCAGTTCTTTCTACAGGATCTACATTTGAGAGAGGTTCATCTAAAATGGTAATTTCTGAGTTAGAGGCAAAAGCCGCAGACAGGCTGAGCTTCTTTTTATTTCCAAGAGACAGTTCCTTTACTTTTTTATCAGGGATATGGAATAAATCTAAGCAGGAATAAAAATCGCTGCTATTCCATTCAGAATAAAAATGTTTATAGTAGTTTTCTATATCTTTTGCCTTAAATGCTTCTGGAAAAATATTTGTTTCAGGCGAAAAGAAGATTTTTGATTTCCATTCTCTGGAGTCTGATTTATAAGTCTTGTCATCAATTGTAATTTTCATATTTTTTGAATAAACAAGAGAATATAAGATTTTCAATAAAGTTGTTTTTCCAGCACCATTTTTTCCAACTAATCCTATAATTGAATTATTGGCCATCTGCAACACAGGAATATCCAGTTTAAAATTTTTATATTCCTTATAAATGTTTTCAATTTTTATTTCCATATTATTTACACCAGTTAAAATATTTCTTTAAATTATTGCAGCTTTCACAAAAACTGCTGAACTTACAATTCGATTTACATTTACCACCTTTTTGATATTCCTGAGCATAATTAAATGCAGAAATATCTTGAATCAAATTATCACTTTCGATGTTGCTGATAATTGCGCGATTATCTTTAGCCAGACAAAGGGTTATATTCCCATCATTGCATAATGTAAGAGAACCAAGTTTACAGGAATTATATTTTTGCCTTAATTCAACTTCAGCAATATTTAACTTTCGAACTTCCATTTCAAATCTTTCTTTTAATATGTATTCTTTTTGAATGGAATAAAGTTGTTCATATTCATTAACCTGAAAGGGTAAGGTGTTTTCATCGGATTCGTCCTTTATTAATTGTCTTGTGCTAAAGTTTATGCCGGCTTTACTAAGAAGTTCAATTGCATGTGTTACAGAGTTTAAATATTTTTTTTCGGATGAAACAATTATAAAATGGATAAAAAGTAGTTTCTTATCTATATTCTGAAGCAATTCAGCTATTACTTCATTTGTAAATAAACTTCCATTTGTATAAATATGACAATAAAGAGAGTTCTTCATACAATAATTGCATATTACTTTCAGGCGCTCCAGTTGCTTTAACGGATCTCCGCCTGTAATATTGACTGAACGTGCGCCATAATCTTTCATCAGATTAAGAAATTTCAGACATTTATTTATATCCAGCGTATTTTTTCCAAACCAGTTATTGCAGTTACATTTTCTATTACTTTCACTACAAAACGAGCAGTCTAAGTTACAGTCAGAAGTGATTTGTAAGGTACAACTATCAAGCCGTAAGCCCAGAATTCTGTAACTATCAATTATTTTCGAATTTACAATTTTAATCGAATCAACATATGTTTTTTTATCAAAGGTATAAATATATGGATTTAATCTTGGATATTGATTTTCATCAAATTCAATATTTTTATTCAGATTATTCTCTAATAATTCCTTTTCTGGAGCAGTTAATTCAATAAATTGATTTGTGAACTTGTTAAATAATATTGCACCTGTATCATCACTTTTATAAACAATATCTTCTTTTAATTTTAAATACATAGTTTAGAAATATCCTTTTTCTTTTGAATAGCAGTATAGTTTTAATAATGAGGTAAAACGTATGACTGTTTCATCACAACGTTCCTTTTTGATATTAAATTCATCATTATTTACATCAACAGTTTTTATACAAACATCACATAGATTTCTGATAGGACAATAATTACATCGGTTTTGTTGAATATCTTTTAGGAACTCAAAATATCTGATTACCTTTTCTTTATTAATTCCATCGTTAACATTACCTAAGCAATAATTTGTATTTGTTTTTTCACATGCATAAAAATTGCCATGAACATCAACCATTAATTTATCAATACCTATTGCACAGGAATTTAATAAAATCTTCTGATCATAATTTATTTTGGCCTCAAACAAATTGAAAATCTGTTTAAGCATGTTTCTTGCTAAATCAGATAAAGAACTATTTTCTTCTATTATTTGAAATAATTCATTTATGCGCTGTTTTACTAAATCAGGATAGTTGAGCCCTTCGTAATATGAAGAGTGGTATGCATCGACAAACGAGAATTTTCCAAACGCTTTTCTTAATACCGGATCCTGATCAAAAAATGAAAGAATATTGCGAATATCTTCTTTACAATCGATTACAGTATTGAATATATATCGAATAGAATATAAATCAGCTGTTTCTGAAAATTTTTTAAAATTATCATAAACTTTAGCAAATGTTCCCTGGTCATTACTTAAAACTCTGTTTCTATTGTGAGTTTTTTCGTTCCCATCAAAACTGATTGTTATAAAAACTTTATTAACCAGTAAGAAGTTTATAATTTCATCATTTAATAAATATCCATTTGTAGTGAGCGCATAATCAATTTTTGAGAAAGACTTGGCATAAGTTGAATTTATATATTCAATACTTTTTTTAAGAAGGTTAAATTCTAATAAAGGTTCTCCGCCATAGAAAGTTATTGCAGGAGTTAGTGTAGGATTATATTTCTGGCAGTCCAGGTTATAATTCATATAATAATCGATGGCTTTTTTTATGATATTCCATTCTGCTTTTTTGTTCGTAAAAGTTCGCATTTCAGAATAACACTCAGAAAAAACACAATATTTACATCTGAAATTACAACTTTGGGTTAATTCAATAATTAATTGACGACATCCTTTTTTTATTCTGGAATTTATAAATTCTTCGGGATTGATAACTTGTGTTTCATCACGCATGAATAAATGATATTTATTCTGTAATTCTATCAATCGTTTAGATTTCAAATCTGTCAGGTATTTTATTGAGTTTATATTTGTTAATTCTTTTTCTTCATCATTATTTAACAGAGGAAATATAAATGAACTTGCATCGTCGTAGAAATATTTGTTGTTACTTTGTGTATTAAATATAATCGGTTTTATAATAATCATAATTGTTTCTTACAGTTGTTAAATTTATGAAATACTGGTATTGCAACTATATAATCACAATACCAGTGTTTTAATTATTTAGGCTCCTACAGCTACACCAACAGATGCTGTAGATACATCCAATACAGGAACACCTGCATCAGTTACACAGCCAAGAAGACAAAGTGCTACACAGCCCCAGAAATTTTCGTTTCTCATTTTTTTCCTCCTATTTATGAAATCATCATATAAATGAAATACACAATTTCAAAAATATGACATGTCAACGTTGCAATTCTGATTATATTTGATTCTAAAATATATGCATTCTTTTTTTTGTCACAAAAAGTGTAATTACCGGTAATAAATAGTAATAAGAATTGTAAAAACTGTTATTAGTAACAATAGTCATAAACCCGATTGAGAATTTTCCGATAATCAAAATATGGCACAGAAAAAAAATAGCAAAAAGAAAAATACTACTTTGTTTACAGCGGCTTGTGTTTTGTTGGGGCTGCTGGTTATTTTGATTGTTTTTCTTGTGAAGAAAGACCAGATTTTTACTAATCTTAAAGAAACGAATTTCTTTGATAAGGTTTTTGGCTCAACTCCAACTGTAATTGAAAATCATGAACCTGCTGAACCAAAGAAATCAGATACAATTCCACTTAAAAATGATGAAGTTACTATAAAAATCGAAAACGAGGAAAAACCTACTCCTATATATACTGAACCTGAAGTTAAATCTTCGGATAAAACTACAGACACAGAATCAATAAAAGAAGCAGAAACTGTAAAACCAGTTGAAAAAAAGCCGGAAGAGCCTAAAAAAGAAGTAACAAAGCCTTCTAAAACTGAACTTCAGCTTTGTTTTGTAAATATTGATGGTGATGGTTCGGTTGTGCGCCAGCTTATTAAGCGTCAGGTAACAAAGAGTGATTCTCCGCTTACTACTGCAATTAATCTTCTATTACAAGGTCCAGATACAACTAAATCTGCAGAACGTAACTGTATGAGCCTTATTCCGGCTGGAACTAAGCTTCTTAGTGCCAGGGTTCAGGATGGAGTTGCATATTTGAACTTTAATGAAGCATTTGAAATTAACACTTATGGTGTAGAAGGCTATATTCATCAGCTTGAACAGATTGTGTTTACGGCAACTGCATTTTCTACCGTAAACAGTGTTCAGTTCTTGATTGAAGGTGAAAAGAAGGATTATCTTGGAAGCGAAGGACAATGGATTGGTTCTCCGCTTTCAAGAAGTTCATTTTAGCGATAAGATTTCACTATTTTATCGAAATACAATGGATTTTTCAGATACGCTGTCTGATAAGTCGAAATCGAAAAATAATCAAAGCCACCTTCCTTGTTGCGTGTAAGAATCTTAGTGATATACACGCTGCTTTTGTTTTCAGGGAAGAATGATGTACTTACGATTTTGTAACTGTCTTTTGCTTGAGTATAGATGATTTCGCAGTTCTGGAAGTCTGTATATGAACCTTCAGAACTTTCCAAAAGTTTTCTCTGAACATATAAATCATTAAGATCTTTATTATCTGAAACCTTTGGCAAAGCAGTCATAGTAATCAATGAGTCGTTGCCGAGTGTCCAGAAGTTTTCCATTTTCTGTTCCCAGTTTTCATCCAGAGTTACCGATCGTTTTTCAAACTTACAAACTTTAGACTTTGAAGCCTTTTTTGTTTCCTTTTGAACTTCTGGTTTTGCTGAAGAAACTCCATTAAACAGTTCAAATGTGTTGTCAGTACTTGATTTGATTGTTCCGATTGTTACACAATCAAAAACTTTAGAGCCTTTTTCATCTGTGATTGTTCTGATGTTGAATAATGGAATTCGAGCATCAAAAGTAATGGCAACTTTTCCGCCAAACTGAGCATAATCCTGATCAACAACCTGATTATCTGCTTCTACGGCAACTTCTGAAATACGGCGTGCTGAGAATTCATAAAGCAGGTCATGAAGATAATTTACAATATCTGTGTCATCTGTATCAGGAAGAATCGTAGAAATGATTTTCTCACCGGTCATATTCCAAAAGTCTGCCTGAGGATCTACAGTCATCAGAATTGCAATTTCCTTTGAAGGAAGCATTGCTTCGTCATCTTGAGGTGCAAAATATCGAATCTGGATAGTTGCAGCATCATAACCAAGGATTCCAATATAACTTTCGCGATTAAAAGAATTATCGAGGTAATAAACGTATTCGCCGGCGCTGTCTGGAATATATGAAGTAAAGCCTGGAAGGGCAAAGCTGGCAGTAGTTATAATGATTGATGTTAGGATTGATAGGATTAGTTTTTTCATGGGATGTCCTGTACAGATTCCCGGATCAAGTCCGGGAATGACACTGAATTGTCATTGTCGGGCTTGATCCTGCGATGTTTGCGCAGCAAACTCGGTAACAATCTGTATTAAGCGTTCAATTTTTTGAGTTCTTCTCTTACGATATCCGCAGCCTTCTTAGCAACTTCATCAGCTGGAACAAGTGTTGCTTCTGCATCGCTGCGCAGCTTCATTTCTACATTTGGAAGGTTCTTGTCGCCAACTACGATGCGGATAGGGTAGCCGATAAGTTCTGAGTCTGTGAACTTAACGCCTGGGCGTTCGTTGCGGTCGTCGAGAATAACTTCGATGCCGTCAGCCTTCAAGTCCTCATAAATCTTATCTGCAACTTCCTTCATCTTGTCCTTATACTGAACAGGAATAACTGCTACTTGATATGGAGCTACAGTCATAGGCCAGATGATTCCCTTGTCGTCGTGGTGACCTTCGATGATAGAAGCGAGTGTACGGTCAACACCAATACCATAACAACCCATAAGAGGTGTTACAGGTTTTCCGCTTTCTCCAAGGTAAGTTACGTTCATTGATTTTGTATATTTTGTACCAAGCTTAAAGATGTGTCCAAGCTCGTTACCTTTCTTCATGTAGAACTTTCCGCCGCATTCAGGACAGAGGTCGCCTTCTTTACAGGTGCGAACGTCAACTGTCATAAATGGAGTAAAGTCGCGGCCTGGTTCAACGTGCTTAATGTGGAAGCCTGCTTTTCCAGCACCTGCGATACAGTCATGCATATCTACAGTTGATTTATCTGCAATTACAGGAATCTTAATTCCAACAGGGCCTACAAAGCCGTGTGGAGCACCGCTGTACTTCAAAACGTCCTCGTCGCTTGCAAGTTCTGCTCCGCTTGCCTTAAGCTCTGCAGCAAGCTTTGTTTCGTTTACATCAAGGTCTCCACGGATAAGTACGCAGAAGAAAGTTTCCGGAATATAAGTCTGTCCACCCTCTGTAACAGTCTGGGCATTCTTATAGAACTCTGTTCCAGACAAATCAACAGCGCAGTTATAAACCTTGTAAATGAGAGCCTTAAGGAAGGTAGTTGGTTTTTCACCAAAGAACTTTTCCATATCCTCAATGCTGAATACATTTGGAGTTGCAACTTCTTCAATTGCGAGGTCTGTCTTTTTCTGTGGCTGGCCATTTGAGTCGAGTGGAACTTCAGTCTTACAAGCTGCCTTTTCAACGTTTGCGGCATAATCGCAGTCAGGACAAAGGAGAAGTGTATCATCACCAACTTCTGATTCAACCATAAACTCTTCTGAACCAGAACCACCCATAGAACCTGTGTCAGCCTTTACAGAAATTGTTGTAAGACCCATGCGCTTAAAGATGCGGCGGTAAGCTGCTGCTACATTGTCGTAAGAAGCGTCGAGGTCTGCCTGGTCCTTGTCAAAAGAATAAGCGTCCATCATTGTGAACTCACGGCCACGCATTACACCATAGCGAGGGCGGATTTCATCGCGGTATTTTGTATTAATCTGATAGAGTGTGAATGGCAGCTGTTTATAAGAAGAAAGACCGTCGCGAACGATGGCTGTAAAAGCTTCCTCGGCAGTTGGAGAAACTACCATGTCCTGGCCCTGGCGGTTCTGTGCAGTAAGCATTTCGCCTGCCATTTTATCCCAGCGGCCAGATTCCTTCCATAAATCACCGGGTACGATTACTGTAGGTTTGATTTCGAGAAGACCTGCATTGTCGAGTTCTTCGCGGATAATTTTTTCAACTTTCATCAAAGAACGGAATCCGAATGGCATGTAAGCATAAAGTCCGTTTCCAAGTTTGCGGATAAGACCGCTGCGCATCATAAGCTGATGGCTTGCAATAACTGCGTCGTTTGGAGCTTCACGCAGTGTAGAGATAATTGTTTTTGTAGCTTTCATAAGAGTCTATTTTAATGCAAAAAAAGGGGTCGGGCAATACCACCCGACATGCCTATTTCTTAAGTACACAGATGATTTTGTCTGAATCTGTAGTGTATGGGGTACGCTTATAATCATTGAAGAATTCTACAGATGAATAGCCTACTTCCTTTGCATAGGAACGGATTGATTCCATGCTGATAGGACATACAAGTTCATCTTTTACTTCATCAATTACTTTACCGCTTGCTGTTACAACGTGCTGGAAAAGTTTGTACTGAAGCGAATCAGAATTCTTAATTACAGAAGAATACAGTGTTGCGCGGTCAGATTTCTTTGGAGGTAATTCAACCTTTGTTTCAGAAAAATCGTATTTAGAAAAATTTAATATATCAAGTACAAGGTAGCCACCGTCTGAAAGGAGCATCTTTGAATCAAAAAGGAATTTTTTGATGAGAGTGCGATCTTTCATAAAGATAATACGGTAACAAAGACATGTAATTACATTGAAAAAGTTCTTTCCAAGATAGCGTGCAAGGTCTGCCGGATTCAGATTGAAAACATGTGCCGGATTTTCTTGATTAGACTGACGAGTATTTACTATATTTACAAATTCTGCAAAAGAGTCTGTAAGGGTGAGGTCATGTTTTTCTTGCAATGTTTCAGATAGCAGGGCAGGGCCACACTCTACACCGAGGAATTTTGCAGGAGCTGTAAACTCATCTCCCATAGTCGAGAAAAACTCAAGCTGATTCGGTTCAATCGGAAAAAAATCTTCGTAGTAGTCTGTCCACTTCTTAATGTAAATCATAGTACTATTTATTATAAATCATAATGTTAGAAATTCAAGAAAAACGTTAAAAAAATAGACCCCGAAATTAATTCGGGGTGACAGTGTTTGGCTTAATTTATCTTCCAGCGGTTGCCGTCGCGATAGAAGCGTTTTGCATTTACTTCGAGTAAACGGCCGTCTTCACCAAGCATTTTTACCATTGAAGTAAGCGGATTTACTTCTGTAATGCGGAAATCTGTTCCATCATAAGAAAGGCGAACACCTTCATTTGGAAGACTCTTGCGTGCTTCATTGTACCAGTCATATTCATAAGAAAGACAGCAGAGCAGGCGGCCACACTGACCAGAAATCTTCATAGAATTCAATGATAGATTCTGATCTTTTGCCATTTTGATGGAAACAGGGCGAAGTTTGTCTGAAACACCATGGCAGCAGAATGGACGGCCGCAAACGCCAAGACCACCGGTAATGCGGGACTCATCACGAACACCAATCTGACGCAATTCAATTCTCATTTTGAAAACCGAAACAAGGTCTTTAACAAGTTCGCGGAAGTCTACGCGGCTGTCAGAACTAAAGAAGAATAGAGCCTTCTGTTCATCAAACAAAAAGTGAGTTTCTACAAGCTTCATATCCAGCTTGTGGTATGCTACCTTTTCCTTGAAAATAGGGAAAGCATCTTTTTCTTTTTGAATCAATTCTTCGCGGCGTTTCAAATCAGCTTCAGAAGCTTTTCGGTCTATAGTTACAATATCAGCCTGCTTAATTCCAATAGGTTTTTTTGCAATTCCAAGAACACGGGCCATATCTTTGCCATAGCGGGTTGGAACAATTACAAAATCACCGCCGGTAATCTGCATTTTATTATCTGGAGTTTTAGCGTAAAGAGTTTCGCAGGAATAATCTAATTTAAGATGATAAAGCGGATAGTCAAAAACAAGGTTTTCACTAGTCGATTCATCAATATCTGTATCTTCAAGAGAAGAAAGATTTTCGTTTTCGTTATCTATATCTGTTTCAAAAATATCACTCATAATATTTTAGTATACCTCACTAATTATGCACTCATCAAGTCTACAATGAGACCTTTTATTTCATTTACCTGAGCAAGAATTTTCAGATTGTTCATTTGAGTAGAAAGAGTTTCACGGGTCAGTGCGTCGAGTTTTTCATTAATAACCTGAATCTGATATTTTGGATCCACTATATGCGGAGGAAGCGAATAGTTCGAAAAGAAATTTGTTCTGGACGGAACAATTAAAGGCTTTCCTTTGCGCATTTTACGTTTAGAGTTTACTTCAAAATTATTTGCAACTACAAAGCGCACAAACTGCTGTACAGAAGTCTTAAACTGTTCAACGTTTTCTTTTGTAAGATTTTCTGAAAGATTGTTTCCCGCCATAGATACCGCATCAGCAAGATAAACTGCTGCATCATCAATAGACATCGCAGCAACTTCCGGCGGCAGATTCAGGCCTTCGGCAACAAACTGCGGCTCTTCAGTCTCTTCACCTTTAAGCAGTTTTCCAAAATCGAGTTTTTTAGTATTGCCAGATTTGCGGACTTCTTCTTTTTTAGTATTACGTTTTATAGCTTCATTAGAGGCATTCTGAACACCAGAGTAATAATAATTTGTGCCCAGAGAATCAATTTCAGCCATTTATAAAATAACCTTTTCTTTAATTGCTTTAGACTGGAAGTATTGGCCAGAAGCCTGTTTATATTCAGCTTCATCTTTAATTGAAATGCAGTGCCCGTGAATAACAGCAGAAGCGTCAATCTGAACCTTGCGTGAAATAACATCACCAATTACAGCTGCATCTGAAAGAACCTTTATGCTTTCGCTTGCAGTAACATTACCTTTAATAATGCCGCCAACAATTACAGATTTTGCAGTGAGGTTTCCGCGGATTCTGGCAAGTTCGCCAACAATAACATTTCCGTCGGTTTCAAGGTTGCCGTCAATATCGCCATCGATGCGGATGAATCCATTAACCTTCAAATTACCGGAGATTGCTGAGCCCTTTCCGATTATTGTGTTTATGGAGATGTCATCTACTCGTAAAGCCATGTTAACCTATTTTGAAAAATTGATGTTTATGTATTTTGCAGGATCAACTACATCAGAACCAATATGAACTTCGTAGTGAAGGTGAGGACCGGTTGTAACACCGGTGTTACCAATTGCTCCGATAACCTGACCCTGACTTACGTTTTCACCTTTCTGAACTCGAGAGTACTGAAGGTGAGCATAGCGGGTATACATACCATGATTATGCTTAATGATGATATAGTTACCAAAGCTGTTATCAAATCCGACAGTAACAACCTGACCAGAAGCAGTTGCAAGAACAGCATCTCCAGAACGCCAGGTTGAGAAGTCGAGACCTTTGTGAATATACCAGTTTCCATTAAGAGGATGGATATTTGGACCAAAGGCCATAGAAATATGATAATTTGGATTTTTTACAGGACAAATACTTGGAATCTCTGTAAAGAGGTTCTGCTGAGTTTTAAGCATTTTACCAATCTGTTCAATTGGCTTTACGGCATCTTCAAGATAGCTTGTAAGTTCTTTTACATCAGCAACTTCTTTGAGGGAACCCTGTGTAACTTCTGTTGAACTGAAGAGAGCGGAAAGGTCTCCGTTTGAAGCTGATGTTTCCGAATTATTTTTAACCTGGTCAATGCCAAGTAAAGAAAGGCTCTGTGAAAGTGAAGTCTGGAAACGCTTAGCAGCCTGGAAAAGGTTTGCATTTTCATCGCGAAGTTCGTCGAGACTTGCAAGAGTTGCACGGTTCTGTTCTTCGAGAGAAGTGATTTCCATATTTGCAGAAATTGAACGGCGATTATAATAGAAGAAAGAGGCAAGAACACCGACTGCAACAAGAATACCAAGTACAAGTGCAAATACGTTAGTCTGGAAGTTGATTACCTTGCTCTGCGAATGCGGAACAATCATGATGGTAAGCTTGTTGTCAAAAACTTTAAAAATACGAACGAAGAAATTCCCGATTCTGCGCATGAATGCACTGAATCCATGGGTTACGTTTGAGGCTACCTGTTTTTCGAACTTCTTCAAAGCTTTCTGAGTTCTAGACATATCGTAAAATTATACCATATATAGATAAATTAAGTCAAAGGGGGAAGTCTCCCCCTCGCGCCAGCCCGCTTCGCGGTCTTCTGCTACCCCCTCTGCGGGCTCAAACGCCGCCCGCAACGCCTGCTTTAATTATCGTCAGAAAAATCAGAAAGTATGAGTCCAGCTCAAAGCCAGGCGGTTGAAGTACCATTCGCGGCCAGCGTAAGTAAGAGTAGTATCATAAATTGATTTTTCGTGTTCCTGTTCGTAGCTGCGTCGTGAAGAAAAGCCTAGAATTGCAGAAAGGGTGTCATGTTCACCTAGAGTAAACTGAGCCAGTGGACTGATTGCAATTGATTTGAAAGAGCCCTTGTATCCTTCTCCCGGATAATCTGAATCAGAAAAATGACCGTTGAATTCTGTCAGGATTCCAATACGTCTTAAAACCAGCGGCATCTGGTAGGCAATAATTATATTCTGGTAATTACACCAGCCGTTTGCTTTGTTGCCTGCGCATTGCCACATCCAGATATCACCTTTCTTTGCACCTGTAAGTCCTGCATAATAAATCTGATATGTGTACATAAACTGAACATGTGTCCAGTCTCCGGCTACTAAAACTCCTGTATCAAACTGGAAAGTTCCCTGTCCATACCATTTTACAAACCAGTTTGTAAATGGAGTGTAGTCCTTGTAAGTAAGCTCTCCTTCAGCATCAGTTGTAAGATAGGCCATGCCCTGCATACCTGCAAGATTCCAGCCAGTACCAATTGAAGCACCTGTTGAGAAAACAAGGAAAGGAAGAGGAGTAAAAGTTAAAGAAGCTTCAGGCTTAATTGAAACAGGAGTTAATTCAAGAGAAGCTTCAAGAACAAGGTTTGCATCAGCTAAAAGCCAGTGCTCACCAAGTGGGGTGTTGATTTTGTAATCTGCGGTGCCATTTACACGGCCCTCGAGACCACTATAGATTCCGGTAAGAGGTGCAAAGTGTGTATCACCTGCAATGTAGTTTGATTTTGGATAGTAAGCAAAATCAGTAGAAATACTAAAGGTAAGTGGATTTGTCTCCTGTGCAAAAAGGTTAAAAGAAAAAGAACCTAAAATAATGAGACTAAATAAAAATGATTTAAGTTTCATAAAAAAAACTCCTGTAATATAGAATTGTAAGCGGCATATTTTACGATAGAATTTGACGTTTGACAATTCCGGTGTTATATTAATAATACAATACATCTCATCTTTAGGAAGAATAAGCCATGAAGTTTTTTGATACTCACGCTCACATCGGGCTGATATACGATGATCCTATTGAGCAATTGCGCGTAATTCAGCAGGCAAAGCAGGCTGGAGTTGCCCGCATTGTCAGCATTAATAATAGTCTCTATGATTTTAACAAGGTATATCCAAATTTAAAGTCTATATCTGGAATTTACCATGCAGTTGGTGTAGCTCCATCTGAAGTTACAAATCCAGGATCAGACTGGATTAATACAATAGAAAAGAATCTTTCTTTGCCTAATGTTGTCGCAGTAGGCGAGACAGGTCTGGACTATTTTAAACAGTTTGGTGATAAGAGAAGCCAGATTGAGCTTTTTATTACTCAGCTTGAAATTGCACAGAAGCATAATCTTCCTGTAATCATTCATAACCGTGATGCAGGTAAAGATCTTTATGATGTTCTTACTGAACGTATGCCAGATGCAGGTGCAATTTTGCACTGTTATTCTGAAGATGCTGCTTTTGCAAAAAAGTGTCTCGATAAGAATATCTGGTTCTCTTTTGCAGGAAATCTTACTTACCGTAATGCCCGCAATCTGCACGAAACAGTTTTGAATATTCCTGTAGACCGCATTTTGATTGAAACAGAAAGTCCATTTATGATTCCAGCTGAATTCCGCGAGAAAAAGCGAACTATGCCTGCTTACCTGCCTTCTACAGCACGCTTCCTTGCAGAAATGCTTGATATGGATCTGGAAGCATTGAGCGAACAGCTCTGGACAAATAGCTGTAAAGCGTTTAATTTACCGGAATGAGTCTCTACCATCCCGTAAAAATCGGAAATGTCGAATTAAAAGGAAATCTCTTTTTGGCGCCGGTCGCAGGTTATAGCGACGCGGCCTTTCGTTCTGTCTGCATAGAAAACGGAGCCTGCTTTACTTATACCGAAATGGTTAGTGCCGAGGCTCTGGTGCGCAAAAATCTTAAGACTGAGATTTTGATGCGCCGTGCAATGAACGAAAAAGCCTACTCTGTTCAGATTTTTGGCGGTGAGCCGGAAATTATGGAAGCTGCGGCACATATTGTCCTTGAAAAAACACATTGTGAAGTTATAGATATCAACTGCGGATGCCCTGTTCCTAAGATTATTAAGACTGGGGCTGGCTCTGCTCTTACTCGTGATCCGGACAGATTGTTTAAGGTAGCTGAGGCAGTTGTAAAGGCTGCTGGTGGCTCTCCTCGTGAAGGTGGAGTACCGGTTACTGTAAAAATCCGTTCTGGTTGGGAATCTAAACAGATGACCTGGCGAGAAGCGGCTACTGCGGCTCTGGAAGCAGGGGTTAGTGCGATTACAATTCATCCGAGAACTCGTGCTCAAGGCTACGAAGGTCATTCTGACTGGAATATCATGAAAGAGCTTGTTGAGCTGGTTAGAGCGTGGGAGAGTGCACACGGAATGTCGGCCGGTCAGATTCCAGTTTTTGGAAGTGGTGATTTGTTTAAGCCGGAAGACGCAAAGGCTATGCTCGAGCAGACTGGTGCAGATGCTGTAATGTTCGCGCGCGGTGCAATGGGCAACCCTTTTATTTTCCGTGACGCCACTTCGTTGCTGACGAAAGGAAGCTATGAGCCGGTTCCTCCAGAAGAACGTGTAAAAACTGGTTTTGCCGAACTCGAACGCCTTGTGGCAGAAACTTCAGAACAGCATGCCTGCCTTGAAATGCGTAAACGCTTTGCCGCATACTCAAAAGGAATCTCTGGTGGAGCAGCCCTTCGTGCTCGCATAGTTCACGCTGCAACCGTTGCTGACTACAAAGACATCTTTTCTCAATTTATTTGATAAATTTATAAATCTCTGTTAAAATATTTTGCATAAAAATGGGATTTATAAAAACAATATCGGATTTATTTGAGTCTATTTTCAAGCGTTCCTCACCGGAAGTTCAAAAAAAGCAGCAGATGAAAAAGCTGGAGCAAGAGATAAGGGAATTTCAGCCAGCTATTTGCCGCAATGGTATGCTTTTGCCTAATTTCGGAGAAGCAATTTATGCCCTCTATAGAAATACCCGTCCACTCGACAATCTTTTTTCAGTTACTGTAAGCCCTAATAATATTCAGCGACAGCATCGTTTTGAAGCACAGCTGATTGTAACTGGTTATTCAATGCAGGATCAGGAAGCTCTTGATGCGCTTTCTTTTGAAAACCGTAAAGCCGATGTTCTTGCGGAACCTCAAAATCCAGATAGAATCTATATTCATCAGCGAAAAGAATTGGAACGTCTTATTAAAGCCCTTAATACAGATGGTTTTAAAAAGATGGATCAGGATTTGCTGGGACTTCGTCAGCTGGTTGAGTTCTGCCGTTATAATTACACGCCGTTCCTGCAGGCTTTTGATTCAAACTTCATACCTGCAGACCTTAATTATAAACCGTCTTATAAAGAAATATCTGTAGCAACAGCACAGAATCTTCTGGAAGATTTATATTATCAGGCAAGCGGTCTTACAATCACAACTTCTACAGCAGATGCAGTAATTGCTCTGGCACAACTTCGTAAGGGAAATGATCTTTCTGATGAAGAAAAAAACAACTATCTTGGAAATCTCAAAAAAATCAACTATATACTTACTAAAATTTTAAGCCCTGAAAAACTGAAGAGTCTTATCCGCCTGTGCAGACAGGATCTTGTTTTTGAACCGAGTGTTGCCAAATATACTGGTTCTCCACGACAGGATTTTGCGAATATGCTGCAGGGGCGTTTTGATGCAGATGAGCAGCGCATTAAAACAGAAATTCAGGACGAAACAATTACTGAAGAGGTTGCAGCGCTTTTTCCAGATACTCAGCTCGAAGATGTTGGCTGCTACAATCAAACCTATAATAATCTTTTACAGGAAGAAGTTTCCATGGCGTTTAAGTGGATTCTTCCTATGCGAATCTTAAAAACCTTCTTTAAATTCTATCTGCCGGAAGGTGCTCGTGCCCTTTTGAATGATATTGTAATTGAAGGTTTCTTTAATAATCCGGCATATAAATCAAGTTTTTCTTCTATTGTATTTGCCGCAATCAATGCAGAAAAAGAGATTCAGGAATTTGAAGCTTCCTTTGGAGCAGATAAAAAGCACAGTATTGCCGTTCTTGAAAGTTATATAAAAGACAGTAAAAAAGATAAAGACTTTTTCAAAAAGCTTGAGAAAATGGTGCAGTCAATTAATGATGATGCACACAGGGTTTTGCAGGAACAGTGTACAAATCTTTCGTCTTTGAGCCGTCAGCTTGGAGAACTTCTTGCAGATGCAAAAAAACCTTCAAGTGAAATAATTTCAAATCTTAAGGTTCTGATGATGTCTTCGCGCAACAGGGACAATACTAACTTCCTTGAAGCGAATTACGAAAAATGGAATATATTTTTTGAAATTATGAAAAACTATGTTATTATTAATACTGGTGATATAAAGCATGAATAAAAAGAAGACTGAAGAAAATATAACTCCGTCTCAGAAACAAATGCTGGAGCATACCCTTCAGTATGAGAAGAAAATTTATGATTTGGAACAACTTCTCGATATTGCTCAGTCTTTCTGTCAGAATCTGGATTTCAGTAATCTTCTGGAATCTATTGTTTATATCTGTATGGCACAAATGCACGTTCTTGGTGCAGAAATCTTTGTTCGCGATATAATTACCAACGAAAACTTTGTACTCGAAACTTCTAAGGACTTTTTAAACGAACATAAAACTGTAATTCCTGTATCAACTCCAATTGCGGCTATTCTTCTTTCAGAAAAACGTCCGCTTACATTTGAGGAACTAAAGAAAATCTGTCCAAATTGCGGCCATTTGAGTATTCTTGAAACTTTGAATCCTACATTGATTGTACCACTTATTCAGAAGAGTCACTTGAATGGTATGCTTATTCTTCAGGAGCGCATCGCAATAGAAGATGATGCCACTTATTCTGAGTATGAGTTGAATCAGATTATGTCTATTGCAAGCCTTGCATCTGTGGCAATTAATAATGCTGCACTTTTGGAAATGTCTTCTACAGATATGATGACACATCTTAAGTTAAAGTATTATTTCTTCAATATACTTACAGAAGCAATTGATGCGGCTTTCCTGAATAAAAAGAATATTGCCGTAATTATGTTTGATATAGACTTCTTTAAAAAGTTTAATGATACATATGGTCATGAATGTGGCGACTTTGTTTTAAAGAGCGTTGCGGACCTTATCCGAAAAAATCTGCGTGATTCTGATGTTGCAAGCCGCTATGGTGGAGAAGAGTTTACTGCCCTGCTCATGGATACTGGTAAAGAAGAAGCACTTATTGTTGCTGAAAGAATCCGTTCCACTATCAATGAGCACGATTTTGTGTATAATAACCAGCACCTGCATGTAACAATTTCCGGCGGAGTTTCTGTATTTGATGCAGAAACAAACCTTGTTAGCTCTCCGAATGAATTTGTTAATCAGGCTGATCGGGGACTTTATATCTCAAAAAATAACGGAAGGAACCGCGTAACTTACTTTGATCCTAAAGCACAGCTTGCGCTAAAATCTGCTAATGCCAAGAAATAAATTTATTCTCCGACGCCCCTTTCCCTATGTATATAGAAGAACGGCGCTTTCTATTATTTTCATTAATTTTGTCATTTTTGGACTCGGTTTTTTGTATCCAAACCTCAATGAATATGTTCATTACTATGGTGCTATGAATCCTATACTTGTGGTTAAAGGCCATATGTACTGGCAGTTCATAAGCTATATGTTTGTTCATCAGAATATTTCGCATGTGTTTTTTAATATGCTTGCTCTTCTGGTGTTTGGTCTTAATCTGGAAAAAGCTATAGGCTCGCGTGAGTTTTTATTGTTCTATCTTGTGTGCGGGGCTTTGAGTGGCTTTTTCTCTTTTTTGGTTTACTGGTTTACCGGTTATTATGGGGTCTTCCTGCTCGGAGCAAGTGGTGCGGTTTATGCTGTGCTTTTTGCCTATGCAGTGTTCTTCCCACGTTCGGTAATCTTTATATGGGGAATTGTTCCAGTTCCGGCTCCAGTTCTTGTATTTATTTATGCTTTGATTGAGCTTGGAAGTCAGTTTTTTGGTAGTGGTTCCAATGTTGCGCATATGACACACCTTTTTGGTTTTCTTGCAGCATGGTTCTATTTTGTTCTTAGAATGGGGATTCATCCTATTAAAATATGGAAAGACACTTACAAACGGTAAAAAAAAGCTTTCTCGTTGCAGGATTGAGTTTGATTTTTGCGCTTCAGCTTTTTGCGCAGACTCCTTCTGTAGTGCGGAATATCAGATTACCCTTGTGGGCAGAACTTGATGCTTATCCCGGTTTAGTTCCAGTTGATTCTGAGGATAAAGATGAAAATCGAGACTGGAGTCAATTTGATTTTCCAATAAAGCAGATGCATAAAATTGCGCCGTTTATTATTTCTGGAATGGTGTACGGTTGGAATTTTGTGTATGTTCCTTATGATAAGGCTCGTGGGGTAGAAGAATATCTTGAAGTAACAGAAATTATTCCTTCAGATGTTATAAAAGGTGGCATTAAATATGTTTCGCCTTGGATATCAGACAATAATTTGAATTGTTGGGCGGAATATACGCGCACAGACTCTCAGATTCAGAATTATAATCTGTGGAGTTCCATACAAAATCCTGTGATTGGAGGCATAGGCTATGCTTCTGTAGAAAAAGGTTTTGAAGGAATTGAAGAAGCGGCAAGAGAAGCTCTTAAAGATGCAATTCGAAATCACTACAGAAAAACAATCAAAAATAAGCCGAAAGAAATAAACGGCGCGGTTTTGGTCAGGAATTTTCCGACTCTGGGAATCAGTTCAGGACGCTATGTAATAAATCTTGATTTTTTCCTAGAATGCGGTAAAATAATAGAGTATAGTGTTTACTAGAGAGGTGCTATTATGAAGAAGATACTTGCTTTGTTTACAGTTTTTGCTGTTCTTATGGGTTCTGTTTTTGCTCAGACTATTGGCGATAATCCAGATGATCCTTTTGAAAGAGAAAGATTCGAAAAGGAAAAGCTTACTACACAGACTTCAATGATGGATCTTAATGATGTTGGTTTAAGTGCAAGTGAAATTGATAAGAATGCAACTGTTAAAATTGAATATCAGCCAATGCATGATGAACTTCGCATTTATTATGAAACACTTATGGTAACCTTTGATAAAGGTGAAGCAATGAATGCTGTAAAGGCATGTCTTGAGAAATTTGTAAAAGAAAATAAATACTATAATTACCGATATATGGAAACTGATAAGGTTAAGAGTATTAAAGATGATCGTGGTCAGAGAAAGACTATATATTCATCTCACATAAAATTAATTCGCTAACCTATTTCGTTTTTATTGCAAATATGGTAGTATAAAGCCGACAGAATGCTCTGTCGGCTTTTAATTTTTTAAAGGAGGTAGACCTAAAAAATTGCTTTCGCAATTTTTCTTAACGGTCTGCTATATGGAAGTAACAAACATCATAAAAAATCTTCATCCACTTGAAATCAAGGTTTTGTTAAAGTATTCAGAAAAGGATGAACTTACATCAGAAAAACTCCAGAAGGAATTGGAGTATAAGGAAGGTCATGCTAATCAGGCATTCTCATGGCTTTCTGGAAAGGAACTTCTTAAAGAAATCCGCCGTACACCACATACATTTTTTGAAATTACAGATTTTGGACGCAAGCTTGCAGAAACAGGTACTGTAGAAGAGCGCATGGTAAACTTCTTGAAAGAGAAGGGCGCTCACACAATGCCAGAAATTGCTGCTGGTGTTGGTCTTGAACAGAAGGACGTTGGTTCTGCCTTTGGTCCTCTTGTAAAAGATGGTGTTCTTAAAATGAACGAAGAAAAGAAGGTTGAGTATACTGGTGCTGCCCTTCCAGAACGCATTAAGGCAACTATGGACCTTGTAAAAAAGGCTATAGCAAGCGATGGTGGTCTTCTTAATAAAGATGATTTGAGCGCTGTTGAAGCTTCTGCAATGGAAGGTCTTGCTAAAAAACGCGGTGCAGCCGATTCTCCTTTCAAGATGATTGAACGTGAGACTGTTTTCTATAAACTGCAGTCTGGTTTTGAAGCTGTTCGCGATGCTCTTAAAAACGCTGGTGTTACTGGTAACGAAATTGGTGAAATCACACCAAAAATGCTTGCATCTGGAGACTGGAAAAACGGTACATTCCGTGGTTACAACATTGCTATTCCACCTGCACGTATTATTCCTGGTCGTACAAACCCATACGTTCAGTTCCTTGAATCTGTAAAAGACAAGCTTTGTTCTCTTGGTTTTCAGGAATTTGATGGTCCGCTTGTAGAAACTGAATTCTGGAACGGTGATGCTTTGTTCATGCCACAGTTCCACGCTGCACGTGATATTCACGATGTATACCGCATTAAGAACCCTACACACGCTAAATTTATTGAAGAACCATATTTAAGCAATGTTAAGGCTGCTCACGAAACTGGTGGAAACACTGGTAGCCGTGGCTGGAACTACACATTCGATAATGAGTTCACACGCCGCTTGATTCTCCGCTCACAGGGAACTGTTCTTTCTGCACATCAGCTTCATAAGGCTGAAGTTCCTGGCAAGTACTTTGGTATTGCCCGTTGCTTCCGCTACGACAAAGTAGATGCAACACACCTTTCTGACTTCTATCAGACAGAAGGTATTATTGCTGGTAACGACGTAACTTTGCGCGATCTTCTTGGTATGCTCAAGATGTTCGCAACAGAAATTGCCGGAGCAGAAGAAGTAAAATATGTTCCAGGTTACTTCCCTTTCACAGAACCTTCTATCGAGGTTCATATCAAGCACCCTGTTTTGGGCTGGTTTGAGCTTGGTGGTTCTGGTATTTTCCGTCCGGAAGTTACAAAGGCTATGGGTCTTGATTGTCCTGTTCTTGCATGGGGTATCGGTATTGACCGTATGGCACTTATGGCACTTGGCTTGAATGACTTGCGCGAACTCTTCTGTGAGGATATCGAGAAAGTTCGACTTAGAAAAGCTAAGTTCTAATAGAAAAGCGGTGACTATGGTCACCGCTTTTTTTATGCTTCAATAGACTGATGGCGGTGTGTGTAAATGTAATTCACAACAGCCATACTTATAATGATGATATAACCTGCTAGGCTCATCCAGTCTGGGAACTGGCCAAAGAAGACTAAGCCGAACAAGGTTGAAAAAAGCACCTGAGAATAATCATAAATTGAAATTTTGCTGGCTGGAGCATGATAATATGCTGCGGTAACTGAGAACTGGCCGCCTGCTGCACAACCACCTGCGCACAAAAGCATTAAAGTCTGCTTTAGTGTCATCGGGTTAAAGTTTGTTATCATATATGGTACAGAAAGCAGCATTGAAAATGCTGAGAAGAACAGAATGATTATTTTTCCATTACAATTCAGATAACTCAACTTTCTGATGCTGGCATAGGCAAGACCTGCTCCAACTCCACCCATAAATGCGGCGAGAGTTGGAATCATCTGTGTAAAATTGAACGAAGGCTTTACAATCAAAATGGATCCTAAAAATGCAATGATAATGCAGATAAGTGGAACAAGTTTGATTTTTTCACGCAGAATTATATAGCAGAAAATGATTGTAAAGAATGGTGCCATTTTATTCAGAATTGCGGCATCTGCAAGAAGAATATGATCTATTGCATAAAAGTTTCCGAATACACCTACTGAACCTGCAATTGCTCTCAAGAATAAAAAAAGCATAGCACCCTTTGGGATTCTGATTGCTTCCCGGCCATTGCTACGAGCATCTCGGATTGTTCCGCCAAGAGCAATTATAAAGGCTACGGCATTTCTGAAAAAAGCTTTTTGTATAAAATGAATGTCGCCTGCAAGTTTTACAAACACAGCCATCAGCGCAAAGAAAAATGCTGAGCAAACAATGAAAAATATACCTTTAGTTATGTTTGATTCGGGCTTCATTTCTTTAATTATACTGTAAAAACTGCAGGTTGAAAACTCATATTTTTTCATATAATCATACAATTTCATGGAGTTGAGGCTCGTTATAATAACTTCCTGTATGAAGGAAAATACTGTTAACATGACGGAGGGCAGTCCTGTCCGTCTGCTGCTGGCTTTTTCGGTACCAATGTTGATTGGTAATATTTTTCAGCAGCTTTATAATCTTGTGGATTCGGTGATTGTTGGTCAGTTTGTTGGGGCCCAGGCTCTGGCGGCCATTGGTGCGACCGGCTCGATTACTTTTTTCTTTTTTGCGCTTTGTAACGGAATTGGCGCGGGTGGGGGAATTGTCACTTCTCACTTTTTTGGTGAGGGTAGTACAGACAAGGTAAAAAACTGTATTGCCAACACGGCCTACATCATGCTGGTGATTCCGACTACTATCGGTGCGATAGCTTTTTTTACTGCCGGCCCGATTCTGCATCTTCTCAACACTCCGGATTCTATCATGGCAGATTCCAAGGTCTACATGCAGATTATGTGCGTCTGCATGGTGATGATTTCGGTTTACAATTTTGCTTCTTCCATGCTGCGCGCTCTGGGGGACTCTAAGACTCCTCTTTATTTTTTGATTTTCTCCTGCATTCTCAACGGTATTCTCGATGTCATTTTTGTTTACAATCTGAAGCTTGGAGTTTGGGGTGCTGGTGTTGCAACTTTGATTTCCAATTTTATCTGTGGCGGGCTTTGTCTGCTTTTTGCGTTTAAGACTAATTCATATTTTAAGCTTAGTCGCATGGACTGGCGCGTGAATCCGGTAATTCTAAGCAGATGTATTAAGCTTGGTGTGCCGCTTTCCCTTCAGTTCTCGCTTATTGCAATTTCCTGCATGGCTTTGCAGCGCGTTGTTAACTCCTTTGGTCCTGTGGCGGTTGCGGCCTTTACTGCTACCAGCCGTGTTGAACAGCTGATTCACCAGCCTTACGGAACTCTGGGAACCGCCCTTTCAACTTATACGGGCCAGAACTATGGTGCAAAAAAACACGACCGCATTATTGAAGGCTATCGCAAGAGTATGATGATGATGGCGATTTTTACGGTTGTTATGATTCCTCTGATTCAGATTTTTGGAAGCCCGATTACCCGCCTTTTTGTAAAGGAGCCTGAGGTAATTGAGATGGGTGCTAAGGCCCTGAGAATTACCAGCTGGTTCTACATCTTCCTTGGTGTGATTTATGTTGTGCGCGGGGTTCTCAACGGAATCGGCGACGCAACCTTTGCCCTGATTAACGGTGTGACTGAGGTTGTGGGCCGTTTTGTTGTGCCGGTGGCTTTGTGCGCGGTGGCATCAATCGGCGTTTGGGGCTGCTGGTGGTCGGTCGGAATCGTCTGGTTCCTGAGTGGGCTTACGGCCTGGCTGAGATATTTGTATATGAAGAGCCTACAATCGAAGAACCGTTAAAAAACGGGCTGCGACAGCGGGCCGTTTTAGGTTCATCGAAAAAATGGCTCAGAGGCAAGCTGTGCTTGCCGACCTGCCCACAAAACATGAATAATTAATACGATTTATACAGTTGAACTTGCTGTAAGAAATCTATAATGTATTAATTGATGAAATCCCTGAAAATTAAAGCTATAATTGTTGCTGCGGGTATAATTGCGTTGCAAACTGGATGTGTTCAAGGAGAAATAAAAATGAGTAAAAATTTTGATTTGGAAGTTAAACGTTTAACTAATATAAAGGCCTTCAAGCTGGCTGATGTAAAGCTGGAGGACGAATTTTTTCTTGATGTAACTCAAAAGGACCTTGATTTTCTCAACACCTTTGATGCAGACCGCCTTTTATATAATTTCCGGCTCACAGCTAGTTTGCCAAACAAGGTCAGTGGCCCTTACAGCGGCTGGGAAAATACCCGAATCGGTGGCCACACTTTGGGGCATTACCTTGCGGCGGCGGCACAGGGAATTGCTGGCGGTTACGGAGACTGCAAAGGGCGTGACGGCGTGATTTTGCGCGAGCGTCTTGCAGCCCTGATTGATGGCCTTGCAGAATGTCAGGCGGTGGCTGGCAGCGACGGTCGCAGTGCACCGGGCTTTATCTTTGGTGCAACAATGGCAGACCCTGCAAAGCCGGAGCTTCAGTTTGATAAACTTGAAGCCGGAAACCAGGCAGACACTTGGGTGCCATGGTACACAATGCACAAACTGATGAACGGTCTTACTGAGGTTGCAAAGCTTGTTGACGGCGAGACCGGCAGCCGTGCCCTCGATGTCGCCGAAAAGCTTGGCGAATGGATGTACAATCGAACCTCCCGCTGGGACGAGGAAACAAGAAAGCGCGTACTTTCTGTTGAATACGGCGGAATGAACGACTGTCTTTACGAGCTTTATAAATGCGCGAAGGCAGCAGGCTATACGCAGGCAGATCATTTTAAGCAGGTAGCCCATACTTTTGACGAAGAATATCTTTTTAAAGAGATTTTGACGGCGCTGGCGGTAAAAGGAAAAGATGCAAACATTTTGAATAATCGCCACGCAAATACAACTATTCCAAAGTTTGTTGGCGCGGTGAATCGCTGTCTTACTTTGAAGGAAGAAGGCGACCCTGCAACTGAAGCAGAACAGAAGCAGTATCTTGAATACTGCAAGGCTTTCTGGAATCTGGTTACCCAGCACCATACCTACGTCACAGGTGGCAACAGCGAGTGCGAGCATTTTGGTAAGGATGATATTCTGGATGCCGAGCGCAGTAATACAAATTGCGAGACCTGTAACGTTCACAATATGCTAAAGCTCACCCGTGCCCTTTTTATGCTGACCGGCGAGCGAAAGTATGCAGACTATTATGAAAACACATTCATCAATTCAATTCTGGCTTCTGTAAATCGCGAGACCGGAATGACAACTTACTTTCAGCCTATGGCAACCGGTTGTTTTAAAACCTACTGTAATCCAGATGTAAACAAAAACTTTTTCTGGTGCTGTACGGGAACCGGTCTTGAAAACTTTACAAAGCTTGGCGACAGTTTGTATTTTTATGATGATGAAAATGCGACTTTGATTGTGAATCAGTATTTCAGTTCGACTGTAAACTGGAAGTCTCGCGGCATTAAACTGAGCCAGAAATCGGATATTCCTATGGGGGAGGCAGTGACCTTTACGGTGGAGGCCCTTGGCGAGTCTTCAGCAGCCGCTTCTGATTTTACTCTGGCCCTGCGCATTCCGGACTGGTGCTGTGCTATGCCATCACTTTTGATAAACGACGCAGAAGCTGATGTCAAAGAATTCACAGAGCAGGAAGGCTATCTCCTCGTCTGCAGAAACTGGCAGGCAGGCGATACCATCACCCTGACCCTTCCAATGGAAATAAAAGCTTACACCCTGCCGGACAACGCAAATGCCGCTGCCTTTAAATATGGCCCGGTAGTTCTTGCCACAGAACTCGGACGCGATGACAAAATGAAGCTGCGTCAGGTCGGAGTGCAGTGCGATGTATGCGCAAATAAGATTATCCGCGGAATAGAAATCCCTCTCAACGGAAACTATGGTGGTACAAATAACCTTAAGCCCCTCGCTCCGGAATACATCAAAATCAAAAATGCAGACAGCACCGCGGCTTTCCTTGCAGATATCAACTCTCACTTTGAGCGGGAGCCGGGTAGTCTAAACTTCATTCTTCATGATATTGAATGGGGTGAAGACGGTGACCTCAAGTTCTCACCGTACTACCTCATCAATAATCAGCGCTATGGCATTTACTGGCTTTACGTTACAGAGCTGCCAAAGCAGACAGAAGCCGACGACGCAGAAAAAGAACTGGCAAAATATACTTTTATAGAAGGAATCGGTGTAGGTTACGGAGCTCAGACAGAAGGCAACGAGACAACCGCTCCATACATGCAGGAAACAGGCTCCGGCTCAGTTGGTAATGCAGGCGAGCTTACCCGCTATGCAAAGGATAAAGGCAGCTTCTCTTACGTCTGCAAGGTTATGCCGGACAAGAAAAACTTCCTTCAGTGTTACTTCCTCCGCGAAGATAACGGCAAGCGAATTATCATAAAGGCAGCCGAAACTGACTCCCTTATTGCAGATTACATTCTTTCCTGCGACGGTTCGGAAGAAAAATTCTTTAAGATTTTTGAAATCCCTGAAGCTCTTACAAAGGGAAAAGATGATTTGAGAATAGATTTTTCTGCCGCAAGATGGTCTGATTCAGCCCGCCTTGCAGCGCCGTTAAACACTCTTTTTCTCGGCAGCAATTAAGGCTTCGACCTCTTCCTTGTGAAGAGGTTCGTTTTCGATATAGGTTTTTTTATTGGCTTCAATTTCCTCATACGGCCATACGCGACCTTTGTTCATTCCGGGGCATTCAGCGGCACATTCGTTCCAGGTCTTTTCATCAGCAATCATCCATGACCAGAAAGGATATGTTGAACATTGAATTGGGCGGGCTTCGTAGGCCGAGCAGCCATTTTCCCAGAGAATACAGTCGTAGTTCTTTTTTTCCAGCAATGCTAAAACTTTAGTTCCGTAATAATAATCAGCCCATCGGCAGTATTTTGCAACAAAATCAGCAATACTCAAATCAAAGTGCTGGCAGAGAGTCATTAAATCCCGCTTAGAAAGATATACAAATCCGGGTGAATGCCCGCAGCAATATGAACAACGCTGGCACTCAAAATGAAGTCCGTCTTTATAAAAACAATCACTCATAACGGGCAGTATAATATCATTTTGAAGAAATTTAATAAACAGAACCTTTTGGCCGATAATCTTTGTATGGCACAGAAAACTGGAAAAACCAAAAAATCAAAAAAGAATCTTAAGGAAAAGAAAGATTTTAAAATCAAAAAATCAACACTTTTTACAATTATTGGTGTTGTTGCTGGAATTGCAATAATTGTCAGTACAGTTTGTATAGTTCGTACAATCAAAAAGCGTATTGAAGACAGAACCGTTCGTGTTGCATTTTACGGCCTTTCAGAAGATAAATGCGAGCTTCTCAAGAAATATATTCCACAGGAAGAAAATATTATTCTGGAATTTGACACTATTTCAGAAGGAGCTTTTGATCTTGCAGTTGTAAAACAAAAGTATGATATGCTCTTTACCTGGAAGGGTGAGATAACAAGCAGCCTGGCTGAAGGTGCAGAGGATATTCCTCAGCGTGTTCTTGAAACTATGCCACAGTCTCTCAGAGATAAAAAATGTGTTCCAATCCTGCTTGATCATTGTGAATTCAGTTATAGAGAAGATTTGCTTAAGAAAACTGGATTTGAAAATCCTCCAGCAAGTTTTAATTCATTTATGGAATACTTGAATTCTGCAAAAGGAATAGTTTTCAGTCCTTTCTTCTGTAATGGTGCGGAAGATAGAATTTTAATTGATTTTACCGGAGCTCTGGTTATGGCAAATGGTGGATTAAATGCCTATAACAAACTTACAGAAGAGTTAAAGAAAGTATCGAGCCTTGATGAAATAATAGATATAGATTTGAATGGCCAGAATTTTACTTTACGTTCTGCCTTGGATATTGTAAAAGAATGGCCAAAGCAGGGACTTACACATCCTTCATGGTTTAATGGCCGCGGAAATGACCTTTTGTATTTTGCAGAAGATGGTCAGCTTGGAGTTTTCTTTACACTTTTAAGCCAGCACAGAAAGATTCCATATAATGTAATTAAGAATTATGAGACCTTCCTTGTTCCACCTAATTTTGATGGTTCAAACTACGGACTCATTGCTCCGGCAATTTCCTGCATGTTGATTTCAGATAATCAAAACTGTAAACGCTATATCGCAAACTTCTTTACAGAAGATGCGCAGGCAGAACTTTCAAATCAGACAAATCTTGGCCCTGTTCACTACAGAGCTCAGGCTTATGACCGCCAGGCTGACGACGTTCGCTTCTGGGCCGCATCCTGCAAAGGCGGCGCCGTTCCAGATCTCTACCTCGGCGTTTATCAGCGAAAACCAGAAGAACTGGCAAAAATGTGTAAAGAAATTAGAAATTACGTAAGATAAAAATTTTTCCGCGTATAAGCAGCAAAAGTAAAACGAAACTTTAGTACAGCGTATAAAATAAGTTATCGAAAAATAAAAACTGGCGTAGGCGAAAAAGAGCCCCAAAAACATCATTCCGTTTTTGGGGCTCTTTTATCGCCGAGAGCCAGTTTTACTTTCACGTATAATTAAGTATTTAATATGTCTTCGCAACAAAGTTTCGCTTTACTTTCTGCGAAGTGGTCATTTCCAGCGGCTCCTTAAGCAACGTAATCTTCGAAATCTGCGAGTATGCCTGGAAGTTTTTATTTACCTTACTGACAATCTTTTGAATAGCTTCAAGAACTTCATCCTGAACAAATTCATTGTTTCGTTCACAGCCAAGGGTTCTATAAAGGTCATCACTTGGGTAAATTAAAGCTTCTATTTCTTCAGAAGTTTTTTCTTCATCAGAATAATATCCGCGAACGGTAATCTGTTGAATTTCATCATATAGCTGGAATGCATCTTCAATTTCTTCAGGATAAACATTCTTTCCGCCGCTTGTAACAATAAGATTTTTAGCACGTCCGCAAAGCTTGATATAACCTTCTTTATCTATGCTTCCAAGATCTCCGGTTTTTAAGAATCCGTCTTCTGTAAACATGGCCTTAGTTTCTTCAGGCATATTGTAGTAGCCCTGCATAACCATTGGACCTTTTACGGCAATTTCACCGACATCTTCAAATCCTTTCTTTGTAATAACTTTTTCAGGATTCAGAATTTTAATTTCTTCATATGGAGTAAATGCACGGCCAACACTTTCAATCTTAAAATGTTCAACCGGATTCAGTGCAATAATTGGAGAAGTTTCTGTAAGGCCATAGCCCTGAATAAAATCAATACCCATAGAATTATACTGACGGCAAACGCTGGCTGCCAAAGGCCCACCACCAGAAATTGCAACGCGAAGAGTATAAATGCTTGCCTGTTCCAGTACCGGCTTAAATAGTCTCTTTCCAGGATTTACATGGAATACCTTTTTAATTAAGAACGAAAGCCAGCTTACAAAGCCAAGAAGTCCTGCAACAACAGGTCCCTTAGCTTTAATTCCTTTGCGGATTCCAGAAAGAAGTTTGTTATAAAGCAGAGGAACACCGAGCATAACAGTAATCTTTCCTTCTTTAAGTTCACGAAGGAGTTTTGAAACAGCCATACTCTTACCAAATACGATTGAAGCTCCAGTCATAAGTGGATTGATGAAGGCTGCCTGCATTGTATATGCGTGGTGAATCGGGAGCAGCGCATAAAAAACATCAGTGTTATAGTGATTAAAATGCCGCTGAGCAATAAAGCCATCTGACATCAAGTTTCTATGCGAAAGCATTACACCCTTTGGTTTTCCTGTTGTACCGGAGGTAAAAAGAATTGCTGCTGTATCATATTCGTTACAAGGTTCATTCTTTTTATCAGCAGGAACTTCGTCTGCTTTAAGATTATAAATAAAGCGCTCATTAGCTTCCGGATTTATAGAATAAACTCGGAGATCTGGAAAATTCTTTGTGTAAACTTCAGCTTTATCATCATCACAGAAAACAAAAATAGGTTGTGCTGTATTTACAATGTTTACAACTTCGGGCTCGTGCAGTCCGTTATCAACCGGAACAACAATTCCGCTTGCATAAAGGGCTGCCAGATATGCAGTTGCCCATTCGGGAGAGTTCTTTCCCATAACTGCAACGCGGTCACCTTTTTTTAAGCCGTTTGCCGTGAGCCAGTTTGCAAGTACTTCAACATTATGCAAAACTTCGCTGTAGGTTAGCGACCGTTTGGAGTCGCCTGGGCCATCAAACGCCGTGAAGCACGGACGTTCGCCATTTCTCTTAGTCTGAATACGCAGAAGCTCAGGGAATGTAGGCCATTCACCAGTGAACTCTGTGCCACGAAAATCATCAAGATACTTCCACGGAATATTGTTAATGTCTGCCATGAATACTATTTTACACCCGAATTCTCTGGAACGCAAAAAATAAAGTGTTATGCAAAAATTTACGACAATATAACTATGAAGATTTTTGATGATGTAAAGGCGTTTATTGCCGATAAAAGTGCTCGTGCAGCGGCCAAAAAGACTCTTTCTATTATGCTGCTTTTATTCTGCGTTTGTTGCGTAAAACTTTGTGCAGAAGATACGAGCCCTGCTGAAGCTCAGGTAATGCGTGAAAAATTTGTTGCGGAATCTAAAAAATATGTTGGTTCTCCTTATGTTTACGGAGCTATAGGACCGGATTCTTTTGATTGTTCTGGGCTTGTTTATTATACGGCAAAGCAGTCGATTCAAAAGCAGCTTCCGCGAACTGCTAAGGCTCTATATAATTACTGCCGCATTGTTCCAGATAAGGATAAGGAAATTGGTGATCTTTTGTTTTTTAAGACAAATGATACTGCACCAATCACTCATGTTGGTATTTATATAGGAAATAATCAGTTTATTTCTGCAATCAGTGACGGCCCTAATACCGGGGTAATCATTTCTTCATTAAAACAGGATTACTGGAAGCCAAAATATGTTGCCTGCGGCCAGTTCCTTAAATCAGGGAAAAAAGCAGGAACTGGTAATTCTGATGCAGATGATTTTGAAGAGGAAGATTTTGTCGACAGTGGCAGCAAATCAGTTGCAAAGAAGAGCTCTTCTAAGAAGAGTTCTGGCAGCAATGTAAAATTCAATGGAAGCAGCTTCTATAATCCTGATGGAGAAGGGCTGGACCTTCTTGTAGCCGATGCTTCTTTATTTGCAGACTGGTCTTTAATCTCTCCTAATTCATTTATGTTCCAGTTCCGTGGAATTGATTTACAAACTCATGTGCGATATTCAAAATGGATTCTTGAACCAGGTATTGGACTGGGTTTCCGTTTTAATGTTGGAATGGGTGTTTTCCAGATGCCGATTTTATTTACTACAACAATAAATGATTATGTAAGATTTTATGCTGGTCCGGTTATTTCATTTGGTAATGCCCGAATGATGGTAACTGGCGAAGAGGCAAAGCCTTCCTTCTTCCCTGGAACAATTGGCATTTCTCTTACCACTCCATCTCTGGATATTGCTAAGGTAAAGGCACAGATTGTTCAGGACATAAGTTATACAGTTTTCAATAAGCCGGATAATTCTGCGCTTTCATTTACAAACTCAATTTCTGCCGGACTGGTATTTTTTACCGGTATAAGGGTAACCTTGGGAATTGGAAGTTTGTTTAAGTGATGATGAAAGCATTTTACAATAGATTCCGAAATAAGTTCGGAATGACACTTAGTCTGTTAATTATTTCAATTTTTCTCGTTTCCTGCACAACAGAAGTTACTCTTTCTGTTCAAAAAGATGATTCTGTTGAAATCCATTTTGAAGGTGGAGCAGGAGAAGCTTTTACAAAAATGATTAGTTCTGCCGCTGGAGTTGGAATGAATTCCGACGGCTCTAATGTTGTAGATACAGAGGCGGTTTCTTACGAGCTTGCTAAAGCTGGTTTTTCAAATGTTAAGGTTGAACAGAAGGCTGGCGGGCTTGTGCTTATCAATATGAGTGATAAAAAAAGCAGCTCATATATTTTCACTTCCGGAATCATCAAATCTGAAAAAGGAAAATTATCTGCCGCAATCACTCGTAAGAGTCTTGAAGACTTTTATAATTCTGCAGATGAACAGACCCGCATGACATTGGACTTATTTTTGGCACCTGTCTTCAATAATGAAACAATGTCTGAAGCTGAATATCTTGAAATGCTCGGTTCGTTTTATGGAGATGGGGCAGCAGATGAAGTTTCAAAAAGCGTTGTAAAAATAAATTTGATTTCAAAAGACGGCAGCAAACAGACTCTAAAGTATCCATTATCGAAGATTTTGTGCGGAAATCTGTAACAATTCACCACAAGCATAGACTTTTATTCAATTATTTTTTCTGAAAATCTGTATAACATTATGTTATGAAAGAGTCAGAAATTTTTATTAATCAGATTGGCTATAAGCCGCTCGACAGCAAAAACGTTTTCGTAAGCAGAGGTGCAAAAGGTGAATTTAAAGAATTTACAGTTTGCAACAAAGCTGACGGGCAGGTCATTTTTACCGGTGCGCTTATTGCAGCTCCAGAGGATGAATTATCTGGTGGCGGCATTTTTACCGGTGATTTTTCCAGTATAAAAACAGCTGGAGTATATTACGTTTGCGTTGGTAAAGAACGTAGCTTTGATTTTAAAATTTCTGATGATGTTTATGATGATCTTGCTCTTTCTACTCTAAAATATTTTACAGATTCTCGTTGTGGTCAGGGACTCTGTCATACCGGAACAGCAGAAGTTTATGGAACTGGCGAAAAGAAAAATGTTCAGGGTGGCTGGCATGATGCCGGTGACTACGGACGCTATATTGTCGCAGGAACTAAAACTGTAATGGATCTGCTTCTTGCTTATAAAAAATGTCCTGAAAAATTTGACAACTTCGACCTGCTTGGTGAAGTTCGTTTTGAACTTGAATGGATGCTTCAGATGCAGAGAGAAGATGGGGCCGTATATCATAAAATTTCCTGCTATCATTTCTGTGCATTCATAATGCCTCAGGAAGAAAAAGATCAGCTTGTTCTTGCTCCGGTTTCTACAGCCGCAACTGCTGATTTTGCCGGTTGTCTTGCATATGCCGCAGGATTTTATAAGGAATCTGATTCTGACTTTGCCAATAAACTTCTGGCCGCAGCCTTAAAAGCACAGGCTTATCTTTTTTCACATGATGATGAGTTTTATATTAATCCACCAGAGAACCGGCGGTTATGGGGACCGTGATGTTCGCGATGAACGATATTTTGCCCTTTGTTCACTTTTTGCCGCAACTGGCGATAAAAACTATTTGACCCAGGCTTTAAAATTCCGTGAAGAAAAAAAGAAGGATAAACCTGATCCAAAGCATCCATGGAATTGTGGCTGGCAGGAAGGTTTTGGCTGGCCGTTTGTTTCAGGTTATGGAACTGAAATTCTTCTTGAAACCGCTGATCGGGATGAAGTGTGTGAAGCTCTTTCTCCGGATTTAATTGCAGAAATTCATACTTGTATAATTTCACAGGCAGAAAAGCTTCTGGAAATCAGTAATGAATCTGCATTTAAGTTCTGTTCAAAGCTTGTTTTCTGGGGAAGCAACGGCGCAATTTGTGACCTTGCTCATATCCTGCTTATGGCTTATGACCTTACAGGCCGCGAAGATTTCTTTAAGGCAGCAAAGGCTCAGATAGATTATATTCTCGGTTGTAATCCGGTAAATTATTGTTACGTTACAGGAGCTGGTTTAAAGCCGGTAGTTAATCCTCATCACAGACCAAGTGGGGCTAGTGGTAGAGTGTATCCTGGAATGTTGAGTGGTGGTCCTTGTGCAGGCTTACTTGATGCTTATGCAAAGGAACATCTAACGGGGCTTCCTGCTCTTAAGTGCTTTGCAGATGCACAGCCAAGTTATAGTACCAACGAGGTTGCCATTTACTGGAACTCCGCATTTGTTTATGTGCTTGCGCGTGTAAGATAGTGTGTTATAATTAATACGGAGGTTATACCCGAATGGATAATAAAGCTCTGTATTCTTTACAGTATGGCGTGTTTTTGCTCGGAACAAAATCGGGCGACAAGATTAATGCCTGCATTACTAATACTTGTTTTCAAGCAGCGAATGGTCCTACACGTATTGCAATTTCTGTTATTAAACAGAATCTCACCTGTCAGATGATAGAAGAAAGCGGTGTATTTGCGCTTTCTGTTTTAGCTCGTTCCTGTAGTTTTAATACCATCAGCCATTTTGGGTATCAGAGTGGCCGCAATGTAGATAAGTTTGCAGATTTCGATTTTGAGACTGCTGGAAATGGCTGTCCGTTTATCAAAAAAGAAGCTTGTTCAGTAATTGAAGCAAAGGTTTGCAATAAACTTGATTTAGGCACACATATGCTTTTTATTGCCGAAATTACCGATGCTAAAGTTCTTAGTGATGAAGAAGCCCTTACATATTCTTATTATCAAACCAACGTTAAACCAAAAGCTGGAAGTGCAGCAGGTAATGCCGGTGCAGAACCTAAAAAAATAAAAGGCTGGCGTTGTAAAATCTGTGGCTACGAATATGATGGTTCTGAATTACCAGCCGATTTTGAATGCCCGTTGTGTGGACATCCTGCAGAAGACTTTGAGCCAATTTACGAGGGATAAGAAGGATAATATGATTAAATATATTGGAGTAAATGATCACGATATAGATTTGTTCGAGGGACAGTTTGAAGTTCCAAATGGAATGGCATATAACTCTTATGTCATAATTGCTGACAAAATTGCAGTAATGGATAGCGTCGAAGCAAACTTCGGTGAGCAGTGGCTTAGTAATCTGGAAGCAGAACTGTCTCAGGCTGGCGGACGTAAACCTGACTATCTCGTTGTTCAGCATATGGAAATGGATCACTCTTCCAATATAAATCTTTTTGTTCAGAAATATCCGGATGCTAAAATCGTTGCATCAAAAATGGCGTTCATAATTATGAAAAATCTTTTTGGGACAGATTTTCCAGAACGTCAGATTATTGTAACCGAAGGTTCTACTCTGGAATTGGGAGCGGCTGCTGGTGATTATACTCTTAAATTTCTTACAGCTCCTAATGTTCACTGGCCAGAAGTAATTATGACTTATTCAGAAAAAGACAAGACTCTTTTTTCTGCAGATGCTTTTGGTAAATTCGGTGCTCTGGATTATGATGATCCTGAAGGCTGGGCTTGCGAGGCTAGAAGATATTATTTTGGAATTGTCGGAAAATTCGGAGCACAGGTACAGGCGGTTCTGAAAAAGGTTGATGCACTTGATATTGCAAAAATCTGTGCACTTCATGGGCCGGTTCTTGATGATAACATCAAATATTATATTGATACTTATAATACCTGGTCGAGCTATGGAGTAGAAAGTGAAGGTGTAGCAATCTTCTTTACTTCTGTATATGGACATACAAAAACTGCAGTGGAAAAACTTGCGCAAATGCTCATAGATAAGGGCTGCCCAAAAGTTGTTGTAAATGACCTTGCCCGCGAAGATATTTATGAATGCGTAGAAGATGCTTTCCGCTATGGAAAAATAGTTCTGGCGACAACTACTTATAATGGCGGTGTATTCCCAAAAATGAAGGAATTTATTGAACACCTTGCAGAACGTAATTATCAGAATCGTAAGATAGCATTTATTGAAAATGGAAGCTGGATGCCGGCTGCTGCAAAAGGAATGTCGACTCTTCTGGAAGGATTTAAAGATATTACCTATGCTGAATCAAAGGTAACAATTAAGACTTCAGTTACAGAAGAAACTGAAACAGCTCTTCTGCAACTTGCAGATGAATTAAAATAAGACGTGAATAAATTAGACCTTTCTGCTTTCCAAATCGTTTAGAATTTTGTCTGTGTTTGCAAATTCTACGACAGAAAGGTTTTCATTAAGTACAGCTTTTACAAGAGAACCTTCAATCTTGTAAATAATCTTCTTGTACTTTTCTGGTGAGCAGTTTTTGTCCATGTAAGACTTGATAGCTTTGTCTACACTATCAACTACTAATTTCTCTTTATTCGTTACCATCCGAATCTCTCCTTATATCTGGTATATGGATCTGGCTATTTTGATATGTCTGTATTTTTAAATAACCTTACGAAAAAGACCATAATAATATTAAACGATTATTATATTTTATGCAACTTTAAAACCGTATACAGCCATTATTGTGACCTTTTATGATCTTTTTCGTATGTTTTTTAGAATTGCGTAATCCTGGTATTTCCTCTATAGTCAAATTATAAGGGAGGAAAGGGAGAAAAATGTTTGAAATAAAAAACGTATCTAAGTCTTACACTAAGGGTGGCGCAAAGGCTGTTGAGTCACTTTCGCTTACAGTAAACAATGGCGAGATTTTTGGTTTTCTTGGCCCAAATGGTGCTGGAAAAACGACTTCTATCAGAATGCTTACGGGAATCATTCAGCCTGATGAAGGCGAGCTTTCATTGGATGGCGTATCAATTCTTAAACGTCCAGTTGCAGCAAAAAGACAGTTTGCATTTGTACCCGATAATCCCGAAACAGTTTCGCGCTTAAAGGCAATTGAATATCTTAATTTTATTGGTGATGTTTATAAGATTCCTGCTGATATCCGCAAGCAGAGAATAGAAAATTACTGCACAAAATTTGGACTTAAGGAAGTATTAAATAACAAGATTTCTTCGTTCAGCCATGGAATGAAGCAGAAACTCTTTTTGATTGCAAGCCTGATTACCGATCCGCAGAACTGGATTCTTGATGAGCCTATGGTCGGTCTCGATCCGGAAGCAGCTTTTATTGTAAAAGAAATTATGCGTGAACGAGCAACTGCAGGAAAAACAGTTTTCTTTTCTACTCATGTTATGGAAGTTGCTGAAAAGCTTTGTGACAGAATTGGAATCATAAAGCAGGGTAAACTGATTTTTGTGGGCACAATGAATGAGCTTAAAGAACAGCACGGAAAAGAAGGTCAGTCTCTGGAAGATATTTTCCTTGAACTTATTGGCAGCACTGCTAAATCGAACAGTCAGACAAACTAGTGAGGCAGCTTTATGATTTATAAACTTTTCAAAATCTTAAATCAGGGTGCATATAATTTTTCCGGAATGTTCGGAGAATTTAAAAAAGGACCAAAAGGAATTGTAAAAGCAATCTTTTTGATTCTTTTTACTATCTATGTTTTTGCTGTGATGATTGGCATGTACACCCTTTATATGATTGGAACCTACAAGTATCTGGCTGAAAATGGAAATCAGCAGTTTATGCCCTTTATTTCTATGATGGTTGCACTCATGGTGATTATGTTCTTTGGCTTTACTTCAGTTGCATCTACTTATTATACAGGTACAGGTGAAGAATTTCTTATGAGTCTTCCGCTTACTCCGGGACAGTTTTTTGGTGCTAAGTTTGCAGTTTCATTTGTATCAGATGCAATTATGGGAGTAGGGATGTTTGCCATAAGCTCGATAGTTTACGGCTATAATGAAGGGCTTCTTACAAATCCTCTGTTTTATCTGGGCTTCCTTGTTACGGCACTGGCTTTTTCTCTAACTGCTGTCTTTGTGATTTATCTTCTATTTATATTGATTTTGTATTTTATTCCGGTACTTCGTAAAAAGAAAGTTATGACAGTAATTGCGACTATTCTTCTGATTGCCTTCTGTCTGTTTTATGCACTTTTGAATTCTTCTGTTTCAATATCATTTACGAATATGGAATTCATAAATGATAAAGTCGGAACTTCAATAGATAAGATTTCCAGCTGGAGTTCAAATGTTCCGGTCTTTATGTATATTTCCGGGGCGCTTAATGGAAAGATTATTCCGATTTTAATTCTTGCGGCTTTAGGTTCGCTGATTCTTTTTGTGCTTGTTCCGCTTGTTGGAAACCTGTATATAAAAAGCCTAAACGGATTTTCTGATGTAAAATCAAAAAAGATTACTTCGGAAAAAGCAGAAGAAGTAATTAAAAAGGATGTACGTTCAGTTTCTGTATTCCATGCATTGTTTGTGCGTGATGTTCGAAATGTTGTTCGTGAACCTGCGTTCTTTGCGAACGGTCCTCTGTTTGTTTTTATTTTCCCTGTAATTTTTCTTCTTTCATTTTCTATTGGCTTTATTGCGAGCGGGCAGAGCATTGGGGAACTTCTTTCAGATTTGCAGTTGTCTATTCTTGAAATTCCGGCAGAAAAGTTTGTATCAATTAAATACTATGTAACTTTGGGTGGCTCTGCCTTTACAATTTTTTCTGGAACCTTTGCAAATATTGCTACTACATCATTTTCACGCGAAGGAAAATCTTTAAACGATTTAAAGGCTATGCCTTTGAAATTTGATATGATTATAAAAGTTAAATTCTGGCATGCCATGCTTTACGTTGGAATCGCTGCGGTTATTTCAATTATTATTCTTTCTGTAGCTTATTCTCTGTTAGCCTTGCCTATCACCTTTGTTGAATTTATTCAGATGTGTCTTATGATGATTCTGGTTTCTGTATCAATTTCTCTGCTTTTAATTTTCATTGATATGTTTATTGATACAGCAAATCCAAAACTAAATTGGGAAACACCAATGGCTGCAACTAAACAAAACTTTAATGTGTTATGGTCTATGCTTTTGACTATGATTACAATTGCACTGGTTATTGTGCTTGTAGTTATTGTTTTGCCAAAGAATATGCTTGCTTTACTGATATTAAGTGCTATATTTATTATTATATCTTCTCCGATCGGTGCGGGTTATTTCAGATATGCAGAAAAGCGGCTTAAGGATTTATAGAAAACAATTTTTAATATTTGTACTTCTGCTGCTATGTGCAAGACTTTTTGCATATAGCGGCATGCTGGCGGGTGAAAAGAAACTTCGGGTTACAAAAACAAAGTGGTTCGATATTATCTACCCCGAGCGTTATGAGTTAAGTGCGACAATCTTATATGAAAATGCGGATAGAGTTTATGATGAGGTTACAGCACAATACGACCTCTCTCCTTCCTTCAGAATGCCGGTTGTAATTACACCGGCTGTAGATGAGTTCAATGCTTTTTGGACTGCCATTCCATACAATCACATTGCAATTTATGATACAGGTGTTTCTGGTGCAAGTGAACTTGCAGTTTTTAGTGAAACACTGCTTTCTACCTTCAGACACGAATTAACCCATGCTGTTACCTATAATATGAAAGATGAGGTATGGCTTACTGCTTCAAAAGTTTTTGGTGACTGCTTTGTTCCGGGGATGCTTTCAGTTACAACTGGTATGGCAGAGGGTGCTACACTGACAAGCGAAAGTGCCGCAGGCGAAGGTAGGCTTAATGATGAATATGCAAAGCACTATGTAAAGCAGGCAAAAATCGAAGGTAAGTTTCCATCGTATCATGATGTTTCTGGCTCTTCTGATGTTTCTCCAAGCGGAGCACCTTATTATTTTAATGGTGCATTTCATCAATGGCTGCAGGATAATTATGGAATGGAGGCTTATGCTCAGTTCTGGTTCCGGGTGGTAAACGGTAAAGGCTTTACAATTTCAGGTATATTTAAGAAAACTTTTGGTGTAAAACTGAAAACTGCATGGAAACAATTTGCAGATGGATATGAAGTTCCTGCTGTTGCGGCGAATCCTGTAGAGGCAGGAATTGTTTGTGATTTTTTTGAGTCAGATGCAAAAGACTATTCTTTAATGAATAATGCAGGTTCGCTGTATGATTCATTGAGCATAGGCACAATTAAAGCGGAAGACGGAAGTCCTTCTGCGGCACGGCTTGTGTGGCTCGACCTTTTTGGACGACGAGTGTTCTCGGCTGATATAAAGACAGACGAATCGACTCCAGAAATCCGACAGCTCTTTTCTATGCAAGGTATAGATACTGTACGTGTTTCTAAAGACGGCCGCTTACTAGCCGTAAATTACACCTGTGAGAACTGTCCAGGGCCTTCTTCCCGCGTAAAAATCTATGATATTGAACGCAAGTCATTTTATTCTGTGCGTGACTGCGGTCTTAAAGAGTCAGCTATAATTTATGAGAGGGGTACCTACTATCTTGTGGCTCAAAAATATTTTGATCAGCACTACAGTCTTTGTGTTTATAAAATTATTTTTGATGAAACTGACAACCACATAAAAACTGTTGAGCCTTCCACAGAAATCAAATTTCCTGTAGAAACTTCCCCTTTTGCAATTACGCAACTTAATAATGGAACATTTGCCTTTATAAAAAAGGAACGGATGAATTACAGTGTATGCATTTATTCAGTGATAGGGCAGAAGCTGCAGGAATTTTATTTTCCAGACGGAATGGTGGTGCGCTCACTTTCTACAGGTGACGGACTTTTTGTTTTCAGCTATGCAAAAAAAGGTGCTATGCCGCGTCTTGGTTTTATGGACAGCGAAACTGGTGAGCTTTGGCTTAGTCCCGAAGATATTTCCGGTGGAGTATTTGATCCGGTTTTGTATAACGGAACAGTTGTTTATCGGGGAGAGTTTTACAGACAGAACAGACTTTTGTGCATGCATGATGTGACAGCACGTGATTTTGATATGGAATGGGCTAAGGTCATTATGGCCGATGGCGAAAGCTTTGAAGATTCAATCATAGAGCCTGTTGAAATAGTCCAGCCCAATACAATCAATTCAATTCCTTCAATATCATATAATTCATTTTCATATCTTAGTCGTGGTATTTTTATTCCTTTCAGTTGCTATCAGACAGAATACTTTGGAATTAATGCCGACTATTATTCGAATGCCGGTAATTCACATCTTGGGGTAATTTATATTACGGCTAATCCGTGGACGGAAGGTAATTCAGATTTATTCATGTTTACCGCCGGCTGGAACCCGCTTTCAAATGCTGTTGGTGTAGATCTTCAGATTACTAAAGGAACTTCAACAGCCTTGTTCAGAAGTGTTACCGAGTTAAAATCTGAATTTGATTCAAACGGCTGGAAGCTGGGAGGAGGAAAGTTAGAGCTTTCTTCAAATCTAGATTTTGGAAGATATTCATCAATCACTTTTTCAAATTCTTCAGAAGCTTTTATCGGAAAACAGGATACGCGTTTTCCAGAGATATATAAAAATCCATCAAGTAATGATTATAAGTTCTTGCCTTCAGTTGCTTTTTGGGATAGGGATATTTTTGGAATTACAGCACCTTCAGAGAATACCTTCTATTATAAACTTCAGAATATTGCCGCTGTACAATATTCAAATATACGACGTGCAGGGCCTGGTCGTTTTGAATATATGGGGCTGGCTGCTGCTGTAAGTTTTGGAGCAAGATACGATTCTGATTTCGAGAATAATAAAGACTATAAAAAGGCACTGGCATTTGGAGGAAAGCTTACACTTTGCATACCGCATCTTCTTCCGTTTGAATCAAAGCAGGGCTATACCTATAATCTGCCACTCCGCTTGAATACCGTTTTATTCCCTTCAAGTTCAATTTATGGTTATGCCCATCCAAAGTCTTCTTTAGGCAGAGTCATTTTTGATACTGCTGCAGAAACTACCGTTTTCAGTATGGATATTCAAAAGGCCATTCCGGGAATTACAGCTCTTTATCTTAATGATTTCCATATTTCTGCCGGTTATGCGGGAACGGCTGCAGCGGGCAGTGCAACAAAAGAAGGTTTTCAGAATGCACATATGGGAGATTATTTTAAGACTCTTTTTGATGGAAACGGATATTATCTTGATTCTGTGTATATAAAGTCTGCTCTGGAGTTTACCCCGAATATAGGCCTTTTTGCAAAACCTGCATATAAAATTGGATTGATAACAACCTTAAGTTATGTTATTCATACCCCAGAGCTTGTAAAGCCCGGGGAACGAATAAAACTGTCTTTTGGACTTGATGTGAATTTTTAGAAGATTCTCGGGTCAAGCCCGAGAATGACATTATAGCAAGTCCGAGAATGACATCAGTCCACTTTTATCTGACTTAAAACTTCGCCGATTGGTTCGTGTATTACCAGAGTTGCCATGCTATCCTGTGGCGTACTCGATTTATTCAGCAGAATCAGGTTTTCTCCGCGGAAGTAATCAATTAAACCAGCAGCCGGGTAAACCGTAAGCGAGGTGCCGCCAATAATCAAAGTATCAGCAGCCTTAATTGCATTTACTGCCCCTTCAATTACCCGCTGGTCAAGTCCTTCTTCATACAAAACAACATCTGGTTTTACAAGGCCGCCGCATTTTTTACAGTGCGGAAGTTTATCTGGAGAGTTTTCGCTTTCAATAATAATCTTTTCATCATAAAACTCATGACAATCCAGACAGTAATTACGCAGAGTGCTTCCGTGTAACTCAAAAACATTTTTACTGCCTGCCATCTGATGCAGGCCATCTATGTTCTGAGTAACTACTGCAAGCAGTTTGCCAGCGGCTTCAAGTTCTGCAAGTTTATAATGAGCAGCATTTGGTTTAATTCCCTGGGGCAAAAGTTTAGCTCTGTAAAAACGGTAGAACTCTGGCGTATTGTTATAGAAGAAAGTACGGCTGATAATCTGTTCCGGCGGATATTTCCACTGCTGGTTGTATAAACCGTCTACACTACGAAAGTCAGGAATGCCAGATTCTGTAGAAACCCCGGCTCCACCGAAAAATACAATTTTTTTGCTTTTATTAATTATTTGTTGTAAAATAGTAATATTAGCGGTACTCATCCATTGTTCTCCTTAAAAAAGTGTTTGAATTATTATAATCCATATTTAATTAATGAAAAAGTATAAACTAGCCGATATTGAAAGTGAGAGAATTTACTCAAAAGAAATTTTTCTAATAGAGGTATTAGATGGTAGATATGAAAAAAGTCCTTTTGGCGACAATTCTTAGTATTCTCGTTTCTGGCTTTGGTTTTGCCCATGGTAAGGGTGATGTCGAAGAAATCAGTGTTGAGAATATGAACAGCTGGCAGGAATCATTTGATTTGGATAGCCGTAAACCAGGTAAATACAATATTATGATTACAGCCCGCGATCTTGGTGGCAATGTTCACGTGGAAGGACCTCATAATATTTATCTGGATCCAAAATCAGACCTTCCTATTTGTGGAATTACCAACCCGTATCCAAATATGCGTGTTGTAGGTAACCTTAACATTGTAGGTACTTGTGTTGATGATGATGGAGTTTCACGTGTAGATTTGGTTCTTGATGAAGGAACTGATATTGAAAAGCACGTAACTGCAGAGGGAAAAGAATTCTGGTCATACTACCTCGATACCAATGACTTGGAAGAAGGCCCTCATACCATTAAAGTAATTGGTTATGATATTAACGATATTCCTGTTGTAAGTAATCCTACTGTTCTTACATGGCAGCTTGACCGTAAGCAGCCTGTAACTGAGATTCAGGACAAGACAATGGGTATTCTTGTTTCAGGAAACGTAAAGTTTGACGGTATTGTATCGGATGGAAACGGAATTAAAGAACTCTACTTTTCAACTGATAATGGAGAAAACTTTGTTCCTGTAAAATTCGGTGGAAACAAAAACAAGGATCTCTGTGACTTTACAGTTTCTGTAGATACTAAGAAATTCCCTGATGGTCCAGCTGTTTTGTGGTTTAAGGCTATAGATAAAGCTGGTTCGGTAGGTCTTTATTCATTCCTCTATTTTATTGATAACACAAAACCAGATGTTGCAATTGTTTATCCGGAAGCCGACCAGGTTATGGACGGCAAATTCACAGTTGCCGGTTATGCAAAAGATACAATCGGCGTAACAGAACTTTCATGGAGCTTTGGTTCAGAGTCTGGTGAATTTGAACTTATTCCTGGTAACCCATATTGGGCTGTAAACGTTGATACAATTGGTCTTAAAGATAAATCTGCAAAATTTACAGTTCGTGCAAAAGACCGTGCAGGTAACGTTGTAGATGTAACACGCAATATTCCTCTTAATCAGGAAAATAATAAGCCTGTTGTAACAATTTCTGAACCTTTGGACGCACAGAATTTTGGAGATACAGATCCTCTCTTTGTTCGTGGTATTGCAACAGATCCTGACGGAGTAAAAGAAGTTCGTATTCAGCTTGATTCAAACGAGCCGATTGTTCAGGAAACAAAGGGTGTCTTCTATTATAATCTTTGTACTGCAGAGGAACTTAGCGCCGGAAATCATAAGGTAACAGTTACTGCAGTTGATGTTAATGATGTAGTTGGAAATCCTGTAGTTGTAAATATTGTTTCCCGCGGAGTTGCACCAGTTTATTCAGATGCAAAAATTACAAGCGGAAAAGACGCTGAAGAATTTACAAACGGAATGGTAATTCATCCTGAAAGCGGAAAGTCTTTCTCTGTAAATATTACTTCAGGTGTTGGAATCGTAAATGTTTCTTCAAAGCTTATCTGGGGTGAGGATGGTGTTTCTGAATCTTCGCTTGCTCTTAAGAATGTAACTTCATATAACTTTACACTTCCAATTGGTGCCGAAAGTCCAAAGGGTGTTATGACTCTGGAAGTTCAGGCAGAAGATATTATTGGCCGCGTTTCTACTTACCGCGGTATCTACTATGTAACAAATACAAATGTAGTAAAGGCAGAAGAACCTGTAATCGTATTTGATGACAGTACAGTTGCAGAAGATGGTTCAATCATAAGTAATCCGGAATTCCCTGTAACTGGTTATTTGCTTGGAGCAACTGCCTCTAGTGCAGAGCTTGTTCCTTCTACTAAGTTTGCAAAGGTAGAACTTGAAGGAAACCTCATTAAGCTTATTCCTCTTGATGCAGTTGGAAGTTCTGAGCCGGTTGTAGTAAGAATTAAGACAGATAAGGGGAAGACTGTTGAATCTCGTCAGTTACGTTTCCGTGCAGATACAGCTCTTCCAGATATTACTATTAATGATTATTCAGATACAGTCGCTCTCAATGGCAGCGATGGTTCAGTTTCAGTTTCTGGTAAGGTTACTTGCGAAACTGGAGTAGGCGGACTCAAGTATAGAGTTATGTCTGCCAAGGTTGATATTCAGAAGGGAATTATTGGAACTATTACAGCTCCAGCCAGCAATGAAGATTTTACAAGTGTAAGTGTTGAAAAAGATGGTTCATTCCGTTTTGATTTCTATCCAGATGGTGCAGGAGTTCACCTTGTTGAACTTATTGCAGAAAGTGCAGGTGGAAATCAAGCTTCAAAAGCTTTCGCAGTAAAGAATATTCCAGATGTTGAAGAGCAGAATGGTAAAATGCCGACTCCAAAAGCACCTGCTGTTTACTGGGCAGATGGTCTTGATGTATATGCGATTGCAGTTTATCAGGGTGAATTGGAACAGGACTTTGCAGTTTATCCACGTTCTGAAATGAATGAAGGAAATAATCCTGTAAGCTTTAATACAAGTACAGCAGAAGGTAAGCCGGTTGCAGGTAAGTTCACAGCTGTTAAAAAGCCTTCACTTTCAGCTCACATTGCTAATATTAATGATTCAGAATACTTTAGCGGTATGCCGGTTGTACTTGGTTATGCCTCTAAAGATGTAGCAACAATTCGTCTTTATATTGATACAGGCGCTGCAGTTAATTCTGTAAACTTTGAAATCACTGGTGACGAGATTGCCGGTGGTGCTGTAAGTCAGAAGGGTGCTGCTAAGCTTATTAAGCCGACTGCAGATGATCCTATGAGATGGATTGCAGAAATACCTGCTACAAATCTTCCTTCTCGTGTAAACAAAATTAGTGCTGTTATTAAGGCCGGAGCTCTCGAACAGACGGTTACTGGTTCCTTTATAGTAGTTCGTGCAACAGAGTACTCAAGAATCAACGATGCCGAAGGTATTTACCCAATGGCAGCAGCCGACACAGAATATGATGAAATTGATAACAATTACATTCTGAGCAACGGTTCTAAGTTCTATTATTATGCAAACTACAATGCACCATTGTCTGTAGAAGTTGTTTCACAAACACCGGGTCTTGTTGCTGAAGTTGATGGAAATCTTATTACTCTGTCTGCAGAAAAAGATGGAATCTACAAGAATGTTGTAGTTCGCGTAACAGACCGCTTTGGTGATAAGTATAATTCAAAGCCACTCAACTTTATTGCAAATACAAGTTTGCCAGAACTTAATCTTGTTACCCCAGAACTTTTGCAATGGGTTGGAAATACACTTAAGATTTCTGGTACTGCAGCTCATCCTCTTGGAATCCGCTCTGTAGAATACTCTCTTGATAATGGTGAAACTTGGGAGAACTTTGATCTTTCTAAGAATACAAACAGAGTTGGCGTAACCTTCAGTAAAGATATTGATATTTCTTCAAGTTATGATGGTTTGATTAGAATTAATGTTCGTGCGCGCGATACTTCGGGACACGAAGTAAGCGTTCTTTCTTCTGTTTACAAAGATGTAACTCCACCAGAAGTTCGAGTAATTGAACCTTTGGATATTGATGTTGTAAACGGTGAAAACCTTATTGTATTCGAAGTAAAAGATAACGGACTCTTTGCAAGTGCAGAATATCTTGCACCTCCAGAAAAGGGTAGAACACAGACTCGTCAGCCGCTTGAAATGAATCCTCTTATCTATACTCATATTGGTACTGTAGAAGCTCCAATCAGCGATGCAATGTCATTCGTATTCACTGATGATGCCGGAAACTCTACTCCAGTTGAAGCATGGATGTTCAGCATTGATAGTGAATCTGACCTTCCTCGCGCAGAAATCCACGTGCCGGAAGATATGCAGGTTATTACCCGCGACTTTACAATTTCTGGTGTAGTTTACGATGATGATGGTGAATCATCTATCTTCTATAAGATTGATAATGGCGAGTTTAAGCAGGTTTCTACAAAAGAAATCTATAAACAGCCAGATCCATATGCAGAATATAAGCTTAATACAAGCTTCTCAATTGATGTTCCTCTCAGCACAATGACTGATAACGAGCACACTGTTACAGTTTATGCAGTTGACGTAAACGGCGTAAAGGGACCGGAAGTATCTCGTACTTACCGCATCTCTCTTGAAGAGCCAAAGGGTGCTGTAGAAAAACCTACAATTGATACTTCTGTTCGTAACATTGTTACAATCTCTGGTTGGGCAAGTGATAAGAACGGAATCGCAAACGTTAAGGTTTCTCTTGATAACGGTAATACATATAACGAAGCCGTTGGAACAGAAAACTGGAGCTACACTGTAGATACACGTGCTATTCCTGGTGGAACTCAGGTTGTGTTCCTTAAGGTAACTGATGGCTACGGTATCCAGGGACTTTATTCAAGCCTTATCAACATTGATAACAATGCTCCTGTATTGAACCTTGAACTTCCACTCGATGATTCAACAACAACTGGTATGCTGTTCTTCTCTGGTTACACTTATGATAATGTTGAAGTAACAGATCTTTACCTTACAATCCGCAATCTTGAAAAAGGTTCTTCTCCAATTGTAAAAGACCTTAAGATTGACCGAATCATTGGTGAAACAGTTGATATTACAAATCTTCCAGACGGCTTCTACAACGTAGAACTTACTGGAAAAGATAAGGCAGGAAATACTTCTAACGTAAGTCGTAACATTCACCTCGAAAAGAATGTTGCTCCTGCAACTGTAGATATCCTGTATCCACTCAATGGTGAGCATAAAAACGGTATGTTCACAATTTACGGACAGGCTGAATCTGAAACAGATATTTACTATCTCAACCTCTATATTGATGGAAAGTATGTTGCAGAAACAACTCTTACCGACTGTGGCTTCTTCAAGTTTGACCTTGGTCCTGGAAGCCTCGAAGATGGTGAACATACTTATTATATAGAGACTGTACTTTCTACTGGAAAAACTGTAAGTTCTCGCGAACAGACAATTGTTTACAGTTCAGTAGGACCTTGGATTACAATTGATAACTTCACATACGGTGACTTTGCTACTAACCGCCCATATATCCGCGGGCAGGCTGGTTACTCTATCAGCGAAGATGAACTTCTGTTCTCTAAGACTAAGGAGGCAACTCCAGAGCAGAAGGCTGCAACTGCTGCAAAGAAGGTTGCAAAAATTGAAATGAGTTTTGATAACGGTAAGACATTCACAGAGCTTTCTAAGAATGAAAAGTGGATGTACCGCATAGAAAATCAGGATATTGAAGAGGGATACCACTTCTTCCTTATCCGTGCAACTATGAAGAATGGTGAAACTGCTATTACTCGTACAATCATTCAGATTGATAATACAGCACCTTCTATCCGTTTGATTGCACCTATGAAGGGTGGCCGCTATAACCAGGTACTTAATGCATCGGGACTTTCTAATGATGATGTTCAGCTCGAAGATGTAACAGTTGCATTGCGAAAAGGTGATAAGGCTTCTTACGAGGTTCCATCATTCATCCAGGGACTTTATGTCGACTTCCGCTTCTGGGGTGCAACACTCTTTGCGGTAGGTGCCGGACTTACCTTCTTCGACGACGTTGTAAAGGTACAGGCTTCTTACGGACAGTTTACACAGCAGCAGCGTGACGCAGTTACTAATGTATTCAAACGAGACCTTACAGACCTCCGTTATGGTGGACAGGTACTGTCTGGAAAGATTCTGGCAAACGTTGCCTCAATACCATTCAGTTACTTCCTTGGTCACGACTGGGATTGGCTTTCTGCTCAGGTTGCAATTGGTGCAGAGTTCGCATGGTTCAGCCAGACAAACAGTGGAAGACCTCAGATTCTTTCAGCTGTACTTACTCAGCTTGAGTTCCCTAGGGTAAAGATTCCTAATGTTAAGATGTTCAGTACATTCTCATTCTATACAGAAGGATCTTTATGGTTCATTCCAACTGACGTTTCCAGTGAAGTGAAGATTAAAAACCTTATTCCACAGATTGCCTTTGGTTTAAGAACGAATATATTCTAAGCGTAAAGGAGTTAAGATGTTTTGTAGAAAACTGAAAGTTTTATCTGCTTTACTTTTGCTTACCGTTTTTTCTGCCAGGGTTTTTGCTGTGGAAGAATATGTAAGCGACATATATAGACAGATAGATAATTGTTTTACTGTTAAGGATGAAGGCAAATTAAATGATGTACTTTCAAAAAATACAAAAGATAAGTATTATTATTTAATTGAAAATTATACACAGAAAAAAATCCGACGCCTTATCGTAGTTAATGATTATGATTTTGCGATGGAAGCAACACTTGCTCTTATTGAGAATAATCTTGATAATGAAGAAGCTGTTGAAATGTATTCGGTAATTTCGGATGCATACGAGATTCAGCGCAAGCACGAAGCAGAGCTCGAACATCAGCGTCAGCTTGAGCTTGCTCGAATCGAGGCAGAAAAAGAGAAGCAGCGCGGTAATGTAGAAAAAGAATATGTTTCCGCTACTAAAACTTCCGGTGGTGCAGTTTATGTAAGTGGAAAGGAAACAAAACTTACAAGCTATAACTGGAAAGCTTCTCTTGGAATGATAAATTTACTTCACTTGTTTGATAAACAGGGTGATATAAGTTCTCTCCATTATGGTGTAGCACTCGACTTTAGATATGAGTATACAATGGAGAACAAAATGGTATTAGGAACAGATGCTTTTGCAGGTTTCCAGTTTCTGGGTTTTGCAGAAGATGAAAAACTTGTTCCTATGATTGGAGATATCGATTTTGCCCTTAAGGCTTCATTCCCACAGGTTTCTAATAAGTTGTTCTTTAGAATGGGTTTTGATACTGTGGTTACAGGAAAATCTGATACTGCTCCAGATACAGATTCAGTTGTGGGAATGTTCTATTCTCCAACTATTGGTGTAAAGATGGAACGCATACCGCTCGGTGCTGTAAAGTTAGATATTGGCGCAGACTGGCTTGCAGGCCATTTGTTTATGAAAGATATAAAGGCAGCAGCGGCAGCTTCTATGAATGTAGAAATTCCGTTTGCTGAATTGGAAAAAGTTAAGTTGAATTTCAACATAGGTGTAAGGGATAAGTTCTTCCTTAAAAACGAAGGGCTTGAAAATAGAGCAAGCGTAATTATGGCTATTGGAGTGGAAAATGTTATTAGATAAGCTTAAAAGAATTACTATTGCAGTGTTAGTGATTTTCCTCACAACTCAGGTTTTTGCGGCAACAACAGATTTGGCCGTACGCTTTTTGGATAAAGCAAACGAAGCTTTTGAAGAAGATAATATTGAAGATGCTTACAAGTATGTAAATCAGGCTCTTGCAGTTGCTAAGGATGAAGATTCTCAGGCTAATGTTCTTATTTTTGCACAGACTGTATATAAGGTAAAATTACAGAAGATTCAGCAGAAATATGATGACATGGCACTTATCGACATTAAGATGAATCTTGAAAAATATCCTAATGTAGAGAGTAATTCAATCAAAAAACTTGTAAAGCAGATTGAAACAGATCAGGAAAATAAAGAAAAGGCTGCTCAGAAAGCAGACCAGGCAGCTCAGCGTAAAGTAGAGCAGGAGCGCTTTGAAAAACAGCAGGAAGCCGCAACTGCACAGACTAAAGCATTTGAAGAGTTGGCGGCTGCTTCAAAAGAGCAGACTGAAGCATATGCTCAGACTGCCGAGGCTCAGAAACAGAGCAACAAAGAGATGAAGGAAGCTTTTGAGACATTAGGTTCTTCATTCTCTGAAAGTGCAAAAGAGCAGAAACGTTCTACCCGCGTAATTGCTTTCTCAATTATTGGAATTGCAATTCTTATTGTATTCATTGTAATTCTGATTATGGTTATTGTACGTAAGGCTGCTAAGGCTTCGCAGATTCAGCAGGAACAGTATGTTCAGGCATTTAAGATGCTCGCTGCAAATCAGAATCAGACAAACCGCCTTATGCTTGGTGGTATTACAGATATTTATGGCGGTAACCCATCCTTAAGAATTGCCGGTTCTTCTACTTGGGCTCCAGCTGCAGCTCTCCCAGATGTTACTTTCTCAGAAGAGGATGAAGAAGAACTTAAACAACTTGCAATTAAGTGCGAAGAAATTGGTCAGCAGATTGATAATGTAACAGGTCGTAAGAATAACTCTAAGAACGTTAGTGAGCTTGTTTATAAGCTTTCTATTCAGCTTGGTCTCCCACAGGGAATGGCAATGCTCAATTTCTGTGCTTCTATGATTTATGATGCAGGCTTCCTTGCAATTGACCCTGATCTTCTTGTGGCAACTCAGCTTACCGAAGAAGAAAAGAAGGCTATGAAGGAACATGTTAATCTTGCAGAAAAGCATCTTGAGTTTGTTCCTAAGAAGTACTGGAGTGTATTCGAAGATGCAGCAATGAAGCATCACGAGAATATTGATGGTACAGGTTATCCAAACGGCTTGAAGGGAGATGAAATTCCTCAGATTGCTCGTCTTATCCGTGTAGCAGAAAGTTATGTTTCACTTTCAAGTAAGCGTGCTTACCGCGATGCAATGGATAAAGAAACTGCAGTTAATACACTTAAAGAGCAGCCTGGCATTTACGATACAGAAGTTGTAGATGCTTTGGATAAGATAGTTTAATGCTTAATTAAATATTTACATAATTTATGCCGATAAAGAGAGTATGAAAAAATCACTTTTTTGTACTCTCTTTGTTTTTTTAACGGCACTTGCTTTTGCAGATGAAGTAAAGCCTTTATATCGTCTCCCAGAAAAAAATCCTGTGAATGCACAGGAAGGTGAAGCCGAGCACGAAGTATTTCTCGTGGGCTCAGATGACGGACTTTTCAGGGTAACGAACAGAAATTCTGCTATTCCTGTATGGACAGAAGGCCGTGTGGACCAGCTTTTGCGTGTTACTTTGCCAGATGCAAGTGGTGTTACAAGACCGGCCTGGCTCATGCGAACTCAAAAAGGTATTTTTTATAGTAACGACCTTAAGACTTTTGAAGAACGTGATAAAGGGCTTCCGTTCCTGACAATCAAAAAATATTCAGAAGGAACAAAGAATCTTGAACTCCAGATTCAGGAGTTGAAAGATCTATGTGTAAATCCTCTTAATAACAGCGAAGTTGTAACAGCAACAAAAGACAGTGTATTCTTTAGCCGAGACGGTGGCCTTACCTGGCAGAATCTTAGTTCTATGAGTAAGAATTCTCCGGGTGTAAAATCTGTTGCAGTTGCTACTATAGAAAATCAACCAGTAGTATTTATGGCACATCCAATTTTTGGGCTTTCTTATATATTACCGGATAAACCTAAACCAGAATGGCAGGATATAGACGCTGGCTTTGAAAAAATGCCGTCTCTCACTTCTCCAGATGAAATCGCGGATATTCTGCCTGTTGTACGCACAAATGCTGATGGTTCAAATTATACAGAAATCTATATTTCGCAGACTTATATTCCACGAATTTACCGTTTGAACTGGCAGGAAAAACAGGCTGAACTGATTTATACAGGTTCAGAACCAACAGATGTTACAGACGGACTTACAACAATTGATAATGTTCTTTTATATACAAAGCTCGAAGGGTTTGGTGCAATTGATTTAGATTCGCTGCAGAGTCCTGGAACTCCGAGTCAGGAAAAAGACTGGCACGATGCCTTTAGTGCAGTACCTGGTATGATTAATACAGCCTGGATTCCTCAGTCTCGTAGTGGCTTTGCACGTGGACTTCAACTTAATGAGCTTTGGTTGCTTTATCCTGGAACTGTAAATACTCCTTATGCGGAGATTGCAAACGGACGTAAGAGTATTTATGCTTCGGCTTACCAGTGCAGTTTCCCGGAAGGTGTTGCTAAGTTCAAGAAGATTGTAAAAGACCGCAATATGAATTCGATTGTAATTGATATGAAAGATGATTACGGCTTCTTGCGTTATGATTCTCATGATCCGCTTGTTCTGGAAAAATGCTCTACATCTGGTTATGCAATCAAAGACCTTAATAAGTTTATTGAAGAATTCAAAAAAGAGAATATCTATCTTGTTGCCCGAATCGTAACATTTAAAGATCGTTCTCTTTCTAAGTATAAAAGTGGAAAGTATGCGGTTTGGGATAAAAAACTTAATAAACCATGGCTTGGAATCAAAGGCTCAGAAGATGTGCTTGATGAAGAAGGTAACCCGACTGGAAATAAAGAAACAACTTATTATGATGAGCAATGGGTAGACCCGTATTCAGAAGAGGTTTGGGAATATAACGTTGCCATTGCAAAAGAACTTGTTGCCAGAGGCTTTGACGAAATTCAGTTTGACTATATCCGCTTCCCGACAGATGGTTTGAATCTTTATAATGCACAGTACCGCTGGCAGGACAAGGGAATGGATAAGGAATCTGCTTTGATTTCCTTCCTTTCATATGCACGTGCAAATATTGAAGCTCCAATTGGAATTGATATTTACGGTGCAAACGGCTGGTACCGCTCTGGAACTCGTACTGGTCAGGATGCAGAAATGCTTGCAGAGTATGTTGATGTAATTGGCCCGATGTTCTATCCAAGTCACTTTGAGCAAACCTTCTTAAATTATGCTCCTGTGGCAGACCGCACTTACCGCATTTATTATTATGGTTCGTTCAGAAATACAGTACTTTGCCGTAACCGCGCAATTATTCGTCCATGGGTTCAGTCTTTCTATCTTAATGTAAGTTACGACAGACTTTACTACGATTCAGATTATATTAAGAAGCAGTTTTTTGGAGTTCGCGACTCTCTGGACCGTGGCTACATGTGCTGGAATAATTCTGGTGAATATGGAACAACTCCACCTGATATTAGTGAAACAGATAAATTTATAGGAACAACCGCAGAGGCAAGCAGGGAATTCCGTAAACCTGCAATTGGTGATACAATGAAGCCCCTTTATGTAGATTCGGATGTTTCTGTATTAGATAGTATTCTTTACCCTTATCGTGAAGAAGAAACAACAGTATTCCGTCCCTTCTTAAAGGTAATGCCATAATAAGAGGACGTTATGACTCCTAACCAGTACACACCGGAAGAACCAATCTCATCTATTGCAACAGCCTTAGCTCCAGCTGCACTCGGAATTGTAAGAGTGTCGGGCAAAGGCTGTATTGAACTTGTAAGCAAAGTATTTTCACGACCAAAGGCACTGCTTGAGGCGGCAGGAAACACTCTGGTTTATGGCTGGATAATTGATGATGATAAAAAAATAGACGAAGTCATGCTCGCGGTATATCGTGCTCCAAAGAGCTTTACGGGCGAAGATATGGTTGAGATTTTCTGCCATGGTGGTCCTGCAGTTGTAATGGCAATCCAAAACCTTATGCTCAAAATCGGGTTTCGTCAGGCGAACCGCGGTGAATATACTTTCCGCGCTTTTATTAATGGAAAAACCGACCTTACCCGGGCAGAAGCTGTAAAAGAAATTATTGATTCACATACCGATGTTTCGCGCTCTCGTGCAGCTGGGCGCCTTGCCGGTTCTTTGTTTACAGAGATTGATTCCATTAAAAAATTAATCATTGATACTCTCGCCGCTATTGAGGTTGAGATTGAATATCCTGAAGACGAAGAAACTATAGCAGACTCCTTTGACCGTGAAGATATTGAAACTGCGGCGAGAAGACTCGAGGCACTGGTAGATTCGTGGCGCGGCGAAAAGTTGTATCAGGATGGCGCGAGAGTAGTATTGGCGGGGCGCACGAACGCGGGTAAGTCTTCGTTGTTTAATGCGATATTAAAAGAAGAACGCGCAATTGTAAGCGACATTGAGGGAACTACCCGCGACTGGCTGGAAAGCTGGGCGAGCATTAATGGAATTCCGGTGCGTTTGTTTGATACGGCCGGTTTGCGCCAGACAAGTGATGTGATTGAAGCACAGGGCGTAGAAATCAGCCGAAACCTCGTTCAGGATGCAGATGTTGTTTTGTACCTTGTGGATGGAACTCAGGGAATGAATGATGAAGACCGCCAGTTTATTAAAAAGTGTGAAGAACCGCTGATTGTTGTTTATACGAAGAGTGATAAAGGGGTTTTAGGGGCAGAGCCCTTAGGAGAAGGGGTAGTACGTTCGCTAACGCGAACTACCGAGTTTCCTTCGGAAACTCGCACTCGTGGAAGGCTTTCCCCATCCTGCAAAATCTCTTCCAAAACCGGCGAAGGTATGGCGGAACTCTTTTCTCAAATCTACGGCATATTAACTGCGGGTATTGCGGGTTCTACCACAGAACGCTCTCAGGCAGGACTTGGTTCTGCACGTCAAAAAGAGGCTGTGGCTGCGGCGCTTGAAAGTGTACGTCATGCACTGGTTTCGGCAGATGACAATTACACTCTGGATGCTGTGGTTCAGGACCTGGAAGATGCGCTCGATTCTCTTGGAGAAGTTACCGGCGATGTAACTCCGGATGATGTTCTTGGCAGCATTTTCGCGAACTTTTGCGTTGGCAAATAGTCTGATTGCGGAAACCTTATAATTCCGATAAAATATTTCTATTACAATATACAGGAGATTTTTATGTGCGGCATTGTCGGCTACGTTGGAAATAAAATGGCTTCACAGGTGCTTATTAATGCATTGAAGAAGCTTGAATATCGAGGATATGATTCTGCAGGAATTGCGGTTCTTGAGGGTGAAGATATTCTTGTACGCAAATGTAAGGGCGCGCTCAAATTTCTGGAAGAAAAGATTGCCGGCGAGGTAATTAAAGGTTCCGTAGGTATTGGTCATACTCGCTGGGCAACTCACGGTGAACCAAGCGATACAAACAGTCATCCTCATACAAATATGGATGGCACAATTTCTATTGTACATAACGGAATTATCGAAAATTATGCTGAGTTGAAGGCTAAGCTTCAGGCTCAGGGCGTTGTGTTTAAATCTCAGACTGATACTGAAGTTGTAGTTCACTTACTTGATCAGAAGTACAAGGCAACTCATGATATTTTTAAGGCATTGATTGAAACTCTTCATATTCTTGAAGGCTCTTATGCTATTGAAGTTCTCTGTAAGGATTATCCTGACCGCATTATTGCTGCCCGCAAGGAAAGTCCGCTTGTAGTTGGTCTTGGTAAGGGTGAAAACTTTATTGCATCTGATGTTCCGGCTTTGCTTGAACATACACGCGATGTTTACTATCTTGGTGAGCGCGAACTTGCTGTTTTGTATACTGACCATGTTGACCTCTTCAATTTTGAAGGTGAAAAAATCATCAAAGAACCAAGCCATGTTGAATGGGATATTGATGCGGCAGAAAAGGGTGGTTATGAACACTTTATGATCAAAGAGATTCATGAGCAGCCTAAAGGTCTTACTGATACTATGCGTCCACGCATTGTTAAGGATGGCAGCGGTAAACCAACTGATGTTTATTTTGAAGAAAACAAGATGGATGATGCCTGGAAAAAGGCTAGTCGCGTAGTTATTACTGCCTGCGGCACTGCTTACCATGCCGGTGTTGTTGCAAAATATGCTTTTGAAAAGATTGCCCGTATGAAGGTTGATGTTGATGTTGCTTCTGAGTTCCGCTACCGTGATCCAATCCTTGATAAAGACGATATCTTTATTGTAATTTCTCAGTCTGGTGAAACTGCTGATACTTTAAGTGCTTTGCGTCTTGCTAAGGCCCAGGGACTTAAGGTTGTTGCAATTACTAACTGTGTTGGTTCAACTGTTAGCCGCGAAGCTGATGATGTAATTTACACTCTCGCTGGTCCTGAAATTGCGGTTGCTTCTACTAAGGCTTATACAACTCAGCTTGTTTGTCTGTTCCTGCTTGCTGTAAAAGCTGGTAAACTTCGCGGTACTTTGAGTGATGAAGACGCTACAAAGCTTTTGTGTGAACTTGAAAGCATTCCTGCTAAGGTTCAGGAGATTCTCGACGGTAAGGATGTAATACAGAAGTTTGCAAGCCAGCAGTTCAATAAAGATAAGATTTTCTATATTGGACGCCAGTTTGACAGTGCAACTTCTTTGGAAAGTGCTTTGAAGCTTAAGGAAGTCTCATACATGCATTCTGAAGCATTTGCTGCCGGTGAACTTAAGCATGGTCCTATTGCTTTGATTGACCCTCAGACGCTAGTTGTAGCAATTGCAAGTGAGCCAAAGCTTTATGATAAGATTGGTTCTAACATGGTTGAAGTAAAAAGCCGTGGCGCAACTGTTATGGTAATTACTCAGGATGCAGGAGATGCTTTTGAAGGCAAGGCTGATTTAATCTGTAAAATTCCAGAATGTTCTTCTACTCTGGCTTCTTTGCTTACAATAATTCCAGCTCAGCTTTTTGCATACTACTGTGCAATTATGCGTGGCTTTAATCCGGATAAGCCAAGAAACCTCGCAAAGAGTGTTACTGTAGAGTAAGTGTCATCCTAGGGCGTGCCCCTGGGATCTAAATATTCGAAATAATTCTGTTTCGACCGCTGGACTTTGCTTCATACATAGCCTTGTCTACGCGGTCGAAAATTATTTGGGCGGTATCGCCTTTTTTTAGTTCTGTTAATCCGATACTACAGGTAATTTTGATTGCTTTTTCAAACGTAGTATCTTCTATTTTTTGTCTGAGTTGTTCAGCAATTGATTTTAGTTCTTCAAGATTCATTCCATAACAGACACAAACAAATTCTTCGCCGCCCCAGCGACCAATTGTCATTTTATAAGGCTGGATAAATTCTTTTATAGCTTTTGCAAACTGTTTAAGAACGATATCACCTACTGAGTGTCTCCGTGATTGAAAATGTCTGTGAGCGGATCTTTTGAAGCAAGTTCTTCATAACGTTTGAGGGTATCAAAAAGTTTAAGATGATTTTCGTGGATATTCTGCACCATAAATACAAATCTGAAATCTTCTTCATTTGTTGTACATGCCCGGCTAAAAATCAATTTTACCCAGATATATACGCCTTCAAGATTCTTCATCTGACAGTCAAAAGAAGTTGCGCGGCCTGGCTCGAGATTCTTTTTCAGATATTCAGGATCTGTTCGTTCAAGAAAAAGCTTCTGATCATCCGGCCAGATCATATTTACAATCATCTGTCGCCAGGTTGAATATTTTACGTCGTAATTCTGCGGATTGTTTGAGATTTCAGTAACGTTGATGCTGTAAGAAATATCCTTAATCAAATCAACATACATTGAAAAAAGGAAAGTATTCTGCATTGTATCCAGTTTTTTATCTGTCAGGAATTCACGCAGATATTCGCTGTTATCAAGTTCATCAAGAATAAAGATATATTGTGTGCAGGTTTCATCAATAGGATAAATTGAAATCTGGACCAGATGGATTTTATCGTCAATATTAAGATTTATTCGATCAACATACTTGCCTTTAAACTGACTCATCATAGGAATAAAAACATGGTAGTCGTCTGAAATTTTTTTAGGATTGCCATTGAAATGAAACCACAACTTTTCTACTAGATTTTTGTAAGTGCCGTCATTCTCAACGAGTTTTTCGAAAATTCCTTGTTTTTTGATTGTGTGGTAGGTGTCTTTCTTTGCATCGACAATGATTACGGAATCAACTTTTTCAAATAATAAATCAGAAATACTTTCTTTTGTATAAACACTCATCTCATGGATCCTTTCTCTCCGTATCTATTTATTATTACACTATGTTTATAACTTTTCAATCTTTACATTTCGGGCCATTAGCTCAGTGGTTAGAGCAGGGGACTCATAATCCCTTGGTCCTTAGTTCAAGTCTAAGATGGCCCAGATCTTTTTAAGTTCCGTTTGCTAACGGAACTTTTTTTTATATCTCTGAAAACTTCGCAGGCCTAGCCTGCTCGGGCGCCATACGATGGTAGAACCTAAAATGGCCCGCTGCCGCAGCCCATTTTTTAACGGTTCTGCTATCGTAGGCGAGTTCAAGTCTAAGATGGCCCAGATCTCTTAAGAGAACAAAAAAAATCCAGTTCGTTGTGAACTGGATTTTTTTTGCCTTGAGCCTTATGTTAGCGGTCGAAGCCGTCCATTGTCTGGATTTTTCCGTCTGGCTTGAAGGTGAGTTCGCGGAATTTTACGTTGCGCTTCTGGTTGATACCGTTTGAGCGTTCGCAGTCGTGGTAGAAGAGGTACCACTTGCCGTTGAACTGTACGATAGAGTGGTGTGTTGTCCATCCCAAAACTGGGCTCAAGATACATCCGCCATATGTGTATGGACCGTAAACATTCTTGCTTGTTGCATAGCACAAAAGGTGTGATGTTCCTGTTGAGTATGTGAAGTAGTATGTGTCATCCTTCTTAAACAACCATGGATCTTCAAAGTAGCGGCGAACATCGTCTCCACCAGTAAGAGGCTGTCCTTTTTCATCAACAATTACGAGGTCGCGGAGGTCTTCTGCGAGTTCCTTCATGTTGTCTTTAAGAAGAGCGATTTTTGGTGTACATGCAGGTTCTTTTCCCTGTGGTTCCTTGTTGTCTGCGCTCCATTTGTTGTTGCGGTACTGATCAAGCTGACCGCCCCAGAGTCCACCCATTGTAAGGTAGTATTTGTTGTCTGTATCCTGGAAACAACATGGGTCAATAGAATATGTTCCCTGAATGTAATCATCTTCTGGTGTGAATGGTCCTTCTGGCTTGTCACCAACTGCAACACCTACACGGAACATTCCAGTTTTATCACGAGCTGGGAAGTAGAAATAGTATTTTCCATCTTTTTCAGCACAGTCAGGAGCCCAGAGCTGTTTGCTTGCCCATTTTACATCCTTGAGTGTGAAAACACAGCCGCAGTCGCGTGGATAAGTTTCTGTGTCTTTCATTTCGTAAACATGATAGTCTTTCATGTCGTACTGATCGCCATTGTCGTTGCTTTCTACATCGATATCTTCATCATGTGAAGGATAAATGTAAATCTTTCCGTTGAAAACATGTGCAGAAGGGTCAGCTGTGTAAAGATCATTTACAAGTGGCTTTTTTTCGATACTCATATATACTCCTGTTAGTGCCTGATTGTTCAGGCCACAAATTTAGGCAACCGGTTGCCTAGTATGATTCATTATATTATCTAGCAAATCTTTATTCAATCGGCTGTATTACCTAATAGCACCGGGAGCTTCTAACTCGGCATTGCGGGTGGCACACCAAGTTCCTTTTTTGAGAGCGGCTTCTATATCGCCAGAGCGCACATATTCATAAAGGAAGCCGGCATTGAAGCTGTCGCCGCACGCAGTTGTGTTGAGCGCGGCGACTTTTTCGGTTGGGCACTCGTAGTACTTTGAGCGAACCGCAGCGAGAGTCGATTCAGTACCGCGGGTCACGACCACGATGTTCTGAAGTTCTTCGCTTTTTTTGAGGATGGCGTCTTTTAGTGGGAGGGAGGCCAGTTCTGGGAAGGTTGCCCGGAACTCTTCTTCGTTGATTTTGATAATCTGGGGTATTGCGGTTGTAAGTGTTTTTACAAGGTCCTGTCCTATATAATCAGCAAGGAAGATTTTTCCTGCATCCTGTGTCATTCCGCTGATGGTTGCGTAAAGGTCACTGCTCCATATAGCGGGTCTGCTTCCGGCAAGCAATACTGCATCAACTTCTGGAAGAATATCATTTATTACTTTAAGCATTTTTATTTCTGCAGCAGCAACAGCCTTTTTGTCTTCATCACTTTCTAAAACTGGTTCTCCAACTACAAGCTCTGTAGTAGTTCCTGCAGTGCGGTCCAG
>CADANN010000006.1:77967-92714 GCA_902789325.1 uncultured Spirochaetaceae bacterium | reverse complement strand
GACCTTGCTGGAAACACTGGTGTAAGCCAGACAACAGAACTTGTTACTTTCGATACAACAGAAGCTCAGCTTTTGCTCGCTGTATCTGATTCAGCATTCTCTCCAAACGGAAATAAGGTAAAAGACTCAATCACCTTTACTCCGGTAACTGCAACAAAAGATGTAGTTTCTTATGAGTTTGTAATCAAAGATAAGTCTGGAAAAGCTGTATACACTGCAAAAGAAAACAAGAAACTTCCTGTAAGCTTTGTATGGGATGGAAAAGATGATTCTAAGATTTTGTGTGGAGACGGTATTTACTCTGCACAGCTTTCTGTAACTGCTGCAAATGGTTCAACTGCTGCCGCTGCTTCACAGAACTTTGAACTCGATACAGTTGCTCCAACTCTTTCTGCAGAAATCCCTTGGAACTTCTTTGCTCCAACAGGTAACGGTGCTCAGAAAAATATTCCGGTTACTGTAAAAGAATGTTCTGCTGAAAAACTTTGGGTTGCTGAAGTTCGTGATTCAAAAGACAAGGCTGTTAAGAAGTTCTCTTGGAACGGAAGTAAAGAAAGCTTTGCATGGGATGGTACAGATGAATCTGGTAACCTCGCTGCAAACGGAAAATACAATATCGTAATTCATTCTACAGATGATGCTGGAAACAGCTTCAGCACAGAGCTTAAGGGAATTACTCTTGATAACCGCGAAACAAAGGCTTATATCACAGCTGAATATGAAGGAATCTCTCCTAACAATGACGGTTACCTCGATACTCAGAAGTTCGAAATCCGTACTTCTGTAGCAGATAATATTAAGACATGGAACTTTGATGTTCGTAAGGAAGACGGAACAAGTGTTTATTCACTTTCAGAAAAAGACAGTGCAAATCTTCCTGCAACAATCAACTGGAATGGTGCTGGAAAAGACGGTGTAGCTTGTGAAGGAACCTTTACAGGTACTCTCGAAGTTGTTTATAACAACGGCAACAAGGTAAGCGCTGTTTCTTCAGCATTTATCTGTACTGCAACAGCTCCTGCTTTGAGTGTTAAGACTGCACCTGAATACTTCAGCCCAGATAACGATGGTGAAGATGATGATCTTTATATCAAACTTTCTGGTGCAACAAAGGCTAAGATTAAGAACTGGTCATTTGTAATCAAAGATCCAAGAGGAAAAGACTTCTGGAAGACTTCTGGTAAAACTCAGATTACAGAACGCATTATCTGGGACGGTTTGAGTAATGTTCAGAAGGATGCAAATGGCAATGCTGAACGTGTTCAGTCTGCTATGGATTATCCATACGAGTTTACTGTAACAGACAATCTTGGAATGACTTCAACTGTAAAGGGTGTAATTCCTGTAGATGTACTTGTTATTCGTGATGGTAATCTCTTGAAGATGGCAGTTCCTTCTATCATCTTCGAATCAGATGCTGCTAACTTCCAGACTGCTAATGCTAAGCTTGACGCTGCAAAGGTAGACAACAATATTAAGGTTTTGAACCGTATTGCAGATATCCTTAAGAAGTTCAAGGATTACAAGGTAACAATTGTTGGTCATGCTAACAAGATTACAGATAATCCTGATGAAGAGACTATTGATAACCCACGCGAATGGGGACGTGCTTCTAAGCCACTTTCTAAGGAACGTGCAGATGCAATTAAGGCTTACCTCACAAAACGTGGTGTAAGTGCTTCTGCTCTTGAAACTGATGGTATGGGTGGTACAAAGCCTGTAGTTAATCCTAAGGATAAGGATAATAACTGGAAGAACAGACGTGTAGAGTTTATTCTTCAGAAATAAACTGAATGGTAGAAAAGGTACGGCAGATTAATCATCTGCTGTACTGAAAATATTATCTACTATAACATCGGTCGGTGTTGCGGGAAGGTCGGCTATAATCTGCTGACTGAAACAAACACCGGCTTTTTTTATGTCAAAAATTAAAGGCACTTTCGAAAAATACACATCATAAAAACCTTTTCCGCGCCCAATTCTTCTTCCGTCTTTTGTAAATGCACGGCCTGGTACCAGAACCAGAATATGTTCTTGAGATGGAAAATCTTCCTTAAGTTCTACAAGATTAGAAGAGTGTGGGGCAGGTGCGTATTCGTTTATGGACATAGCTTCAATAACGCGGGAAAAACTCTGTTCTTCATTTATTTCTGGTTCACGGATTCCAAAGCTTCCTTCGTTAAGTGTTTCAGTGCCGTCATAACGGTAAAATTCCATAAGACTTGTTTCTGGAAAGATTCGAGGCAGATAAACTTTTTTGCCACATTTAAGAGCATCTTCAATGACAGGTGTAACATCAACTTCGTCTGGCAGTGGCATGTAAGCAAGAAGCGTTGTGCAGGAAGTATAACGCTTTGAATGTAAAATGTGCTCACAGATTTTACGCGATTGAGCTGGGAGGGTAGCATTTATTAAGGATGATGCGAGCAGATCTTTTATATGTTCTCTGATTTCTTGCTTAGTCATATGGATAGTATAGCATAAAACGGGGGAAAAAGGGTATAAAAAATGCTGCGCCACTGCTCGCATTTTTTAAGACCGTTCACTACGTTTCAAAACCTGCATCAGCATTGGTAATTAATTGACTTCTAAAAATATTTTTGGACAAAAAAAAGACTTTCTGAGTTCTCAGAAAGTCTTTAAGCGGCTGCTGCAGGTTTTGAACCTGCGACACATGGATTAACAGTCCATTGCTCTACCAGCTGAGCTAAGCAACCATCAGTTCATTGCTGAACGTGAATATTAATATACAGAAATCGGACCTGAGTGTCAATAGATGTTATGAGAAAAATTAATAAATTTTTCATTTTTTTGAATCGCTGGAATAGACTCTTGCTTCTGGGACTGGCGGGAAGTATTCCAGCATTTCGAGGTAATCCTGGACGGTGGAGCTTTGAATCCAGTTGTATTCTTCGAGATACCAGGTGGCGTGATTTACAGTACCTGTGAGTTCGAGGCCTTTTTGCATTAAAATTGCGGTGCCTGTGTCTGAGCCGGTTTCTGTCATTTCTTTTTGAATCCAGTTGTTTTTGATTTCGCGGATGATTGTCTCATTTGCCTGCAGGCGGTTCATCTGATCTTTTGTATTTTGAATCAGGGTTTTGTATTCTGCGTCGAGTTCGCGGGTGTGTGCTACGTTTTGAATTGTGATTGAACCAAGCGGAAGATTGCTTCGTGGAAACTGTACTGTAACCGGATGTTTTTTAGAAAGCTGTGTTCCTAAGTAGCTGAGTATTGCGTTGTATAAAGCTGCCTGTTTTGTACATGGCTCTGGTGTGTGGCTTGCGTAAATTACCGGATCAAGGAACTCGGTTGTTGGAATGAGTACGGCTGGCTGAGGCCCCGCTTTTTCTGCTGGGATGTCGGTCAGGAAGGTGTGACGTACTTTTGTTGTGAGGTTTCGGCTCTTTGTAAGGTTTGGCGTAAGCGGGGCCGAAGCGTTTGTGGGTGCGGCTCCTTGTGGGGCAAGTTGGCCGAAAGTTTCTTCGAGCAGCGTGGCGAGATTCTGGTCGAGGGCACCGCAGAGTATCAGGGCGTAGCGGCTGGCATTTAGCATAGCAGGGTAGGCGGAAAGGATTTTCGTGTAGTCGGTGTCTAAGAGGATCTCGTTTTTTGCTTCGAAGATATTTGTGAGAGCTTTGTTAGAGAACGCGCGGTCGATCAGTGTGCTGTACATTTGAGTCGCGGCGGTACCGTTTTCGAGTCGCTTTTTATATTTGCGCGAGGCTACTGCACGGTCTGCGTCTGCCGGGGCAATTTCGCCGTACAAAATTGCATCTGCAATATTTCTGAAAACTGCAACGCTATCTTCCTTATCAAACTCTACAATAATCTTTCCTGTAGAAAGTTCTATTTCTGAGCTGACATAAAATGCGCCAGTCATTAATCCATTCTGCTGAGCAGCGGACAACTTTCTTTGAATCAGATTTGCAGTTAGATTTACCATTACCTCTTCAAATCCGTTGTCATCTGCAGAATTATACTTTCCGCCATCTATCGAAATTACAAGCGAAGTTTGTTCCGAAAGTGGATTTTCTTTTGTTACGACTTCTATTCCGTTTGAAAGTTTGAATTGGTTTATTAAATCAAGATTTTTCTGATAGTAGCTGTTGTCTGCTGCATTTTGGCCTACTGTGTAAAGCTGATTTTGTTGAATCGGTTCTTCGTGCATTTCCTTAAACATTGTCTGAACATACCACGAAGCATTCTTTTCATTAATTTCTTCAAAGCCTGCTGCTGTATAAGCCCTTTTATTTGCCTTATAATCCTTGCTGTTTATAATTACAAAAATAAATGGCTCTTCGCTTTGTAAAAGGGTAATTGCATCAGAAAGATTTTTCTCATTGAGTTTTTCATTTCTGCTCATCAGCATTTCTGCTGTTGTTGAAAGAAACTTGTCTGAATCTGATTCTTTTTGGATTGCATATGGCTGCACTGCCCAGAATGCAGAAAGATTTTCCATAAGTGGCTGGCTTACACTTGCTGTGCGCTCAAGGCTGTATTCCAACTGCTGTTTTGCGTATTCAAATTCTTCCTGTCTTACTATGTGTGGAATCAAATCAAGCTGTTTCAAAAAAAGTTCTGTCTGTTTGAATGAATTTGTTGCAGCTGCCTTCTTTTTATTCTCAGGTGGCTGCAAAAGCGTCTGAATAATTAAACGTGAACTGTCCTTTTTATGCGCAGCAGAAACGTTTATATATTCATCTCCCGGAATGTTCAGTTCTTCAAAACTCAACACCTGCTGCTTAAAAAGAGAACCTTCATAACCAAGCGCAAGAGCCAGCAAATCTGCAGTTTCCATATCAAAAACTGTATATTGAATTACCAGCTGTGTAAGGTCACTCGAAATCTCACTTGAATGTAAAACGTATTTTCGTTGTTTGTTTACCGGTACTCCAGGCTTTTCTATCGGAGTTCTGAAATTAGAATAAAAACGCCCGAAGCTGTTGCGCAGCATAAGCAGAGTGCGTTCAATATTGATATTTCCGCTTATAAAAACTGCACTGTTCTTAGGTGTATACCACTGCTCTCCGATTTTCTTAATCTCTGTACGTGCAGTCTTTTCTGTTGTCTTCTTAAACAGAGGAGGGTAAATACCAGAATCATGCTTCCATGGAGATTCTGAAAAAACTCTGGAATCAATTGCTGCATTGATATAAACAGACATTGAAGCAGCATTATCGCTTACTTCTTTTTTAAGAGCCGCAAGTTCAGTTCGCAAAACTTCATCAGAAAAATCGACTCCGAAAACTGCATCTGATAAATCAAAAAGTGTGGTCTCAAGTTTTGCAGGGCTTATATCAACAAAATATCTGGAAGAATCTGCGTTACACTGAACATCTGTAAAAGCAATCTCTGGAGAGGCTGCCTTCACTAATCTTGTGTATAACTTGAAAAATCCGCAGGTACTCTGTGTCTGCGAAGAAAAGCCTGCACGGCATGTGTATTCAACGTGAACCTGCGCATCACTGGAATCTTCCAGCAGAAAAACCTGCATTCCGTTTTCAAGAGTATATTCCTGAACAGCATTTACCGGCGCGGCATACATCAAAAAAACACAAAAAATCGAAATGCTGCAAATTATTGTCAAAATCTTCTTATTTTTTAAAATCATCTATTAATTTTAGCACATATATTTTTTACTTTCCACTTTTTGCAATATAAGGTAAACTAAAGAATATGGTAAAAATTGATTTTGCTGCGAAGGACGTTAAAGTTAATGTTCCTGAGGAGCTCTTAAGTGGAAAACGCCATCTTACAAAAAGTGAGATTGAAATACTCGAAAAAAACATGAATCACAATGATGATCCTTCCTGGGATAATTTTTATGTTGATGATTCAGAAGATGGTTTTGATCCAAGTCTTATTCATTTTTCTTTTTTTGCAGGTTATGTTATTCTTGGTAAGATTTGCAAAGTAACTCTTCAATATAATGATCTTCGTCTTGAATGTGGAATCCGCCGTTCAAGAGTCAGTAACTGTGTAACAGGCGATTATTGCGCAATCCGGAATGTTTATTATCTTGATAATTACCGCATTGGTAACAGGGTAATTCTATTTAACATTCAGGAAATGTGCTGTACCAATCACTCAAAATTTGGAAACGGTATTTTAAAGCAGGGAGAACCTGAAAGTCACCGAATCTGGATTGGTGTTGCCAACGAAAATGAAGGTCGTAAAATTCTTGCCTTTGAAGATATGATTCCGGCTGATGCCTATATTTGGTCTCATTATCGCGAGGACCCGGAACTTTTAAAAAGATTTGTTGAACTTACAGAACATGGAAATACTGGTGAGTTAAATACATATGGTATTGTTGAAGATGATGCTGTAATTAAAAACTCAAATATCATCAAAGATGCAAAGATTGGTAAAGCAACATATATTAAGGGTGCCTTTAAGTTAAAGAACATTACAATTCTTTCTTCAGAAGAAGAGCCTTCGCAGGTTGGCGAGGGTGTAGAAATGGTAAATGGAATCCTTGGATATGGAAGTAAGATTTTCTATCAGGCAGTAGCAGTCCGCTTTGTAATTGGCCGCAACTGTCAGATAAAATATGGTGCACGTCTTTTGAACTCTGTTCTCGGAGATAATTCTACAGTTTCGTGCTGTGAAGTTTTGAACAACCTGATTTTCCCATTCCACGAGCAGCATCATAACTCTTCATTCCTTATTGCAACAACTATTATGGGACAGAGCAATATTGCTGCCGGTGCTACAATCGGAAGTAATCATAACAGCCGAAGCCCAGATGGTGAGATTTTTGCCAAGCGTGGTTTCTGGCCTGGCTTGTGCAGTGATTTTAAACATAACTCTCGTTTTGCTTCATTTGTACTTGTTTCAAAAGGAAGCTATCAGTATGAACTTGATATTCCGTATCCTTTTGCACTTGTGGCTCCGGGACAAAATGGTGCGCCAGAAATCAGCATTATTCCTGCGTGGTGGTTTATGTATGATATGTTCGCCATCTCTAGAAATAGAAATAAGTTCTTAAAACGAGATAAGCGTGTTCATAAACTGCAGTATATTGAAACAGATCCTCTTGCTCCAGATACAATGCAGGAAACAATGCAGGCTTTGAAACGTATAATTCGTTTGACCTTGGGATATCTTGAATCTACAAATAGTGAATATCTTGAAGGAAAATCTACTGATGAGGAGCTGCTTCAGGCGGCAAAAGATTTTCTTCATCAAAATACAGAAGCTGAGTTTACATTGGAAGATCCAATCTGTCAGAAAAAATACGGTGCTCTTATTTATAAACCTGTACAGGCCTATAAGACATATAGAAAGGTCGTAAAGTATTTTGCTACCAAAACTCTCATGGAATTCTGTCAGTCTCTTAATCAGGATATGCTTACGGTTGATCTGGTTGAAAGAATTCGAACCCTTCCTCTTTTTACGGAATGGGAAAATGTCGGCGGACAGATTATTCCATCAGAAAAAATCCGCGAATTGTTTAAGTCCATTAAAAATGGTGAAATAAACACCTGGGAAGCAGTTCATGAATTTTATAAATTATGTAGTTGTGCTTATGATCAGTATAAGGTTCGTTATGCACTTTATCTTCTTGAACAGCTTTACTCGCGCCCAATCGAAGAGTTCTCTGTAGATTTATACCGCAATATTACAGATGATGTTTCAATTGTGGCTTATGATATTTACAATGCTTCTCTAAAATCACGTGAAAAAGACTATACCGATTATTACCGCAGTATGGTTTATAGAAGTGATGAAGAGATGGACAGTGTAATTGGACCTCTGGAAGATAACTCATTCCTTCGTCAGCTCAGGGCCGATACCGAAGAATTTACAACTAAAATCCGTGAAATCTTTGTTGGTTTGACTAAGTAGGGCTTTACCATTAAAATAAAAGGATATGAGTGATAAAGAATTACTTCCTATCCGCATCGGAATTGACGTTGGTTCTACAACTGTTAAAGTTGCGGTGCTTGATGATGATGATAAACTGATTTATGGTGACTATCAGCGTCACCGTGCTGATATCCGCAGTACAATTATTTCTGTTGTAAATAAAGCTCTTGATTTTCTTGTTGCAAATGTTGAAGGCGGTGAAAACCGTACTGTTACTGCTAAGGTAACTGGTTCAGGCGGACTTTCTGTTTCTCAGTGGCTTAATATTCCTTTTATTCAGGAAGTTATTGCCGCTACAACTTCTGTAAAAAAACTGATTCCTCAGACTGATGTTGTAATTGAACTTGGTGGTGAAGATGCCAAGATTACATATTTCCGTGGTGGTGTAGAGCAGCGCATGAACGGTACTTGTGCCGGTGGTACTGGTGCCTTTATTGACCAGATGGCTGCTTTGCTCGAAACTGATGCTTCAGGTCTTAACGAGCTTGCTAAAGGCATGCAGCAGATTTACCCGATTGCTGCCCGCTGTGGTGTATTTGCTAAAACTGATATTCAGCCTTTGATTAACGAAGGTGCACGTCGCGAAGATATTGCGGCTTCTATTTTCCAGGCTGTTGTTTCGCAGACTATTTCTGGCCTTGCCTGTGGTAAGCCGATTCGTGGTCATGTTGCATTCCTTGGTGGACCTTTGCACTTTTTGGATCAGCTTCGCCAGCGCTTTATTGAAACTCTTAAACTTAAAGATGATGAAATTATAGTTCCTGAGGACAGCCAGCTTTTTGTTGCAAGTGGTTGTGCCTTTGGTGCAGAAAGAACCTTTACTGAGGGAACTGATTTTAAATTCCCAACAATCAGCGAGTTCCGTGAAAATCTTAAAAATCTCGTAGGTGCAGAGCTTTCTGAAGTTCAGCGCCTTGAGCCTCTCTTTAAAAATCAGGCAGAACTTGATGAATTTCAGGTTCGCCATTCAGAGCAGAAAGCTAAGCGCGGTGACCTTTCAAAAACTCACGGCCCTGTTTTCCTCGGTCTCGACTCTGGTTCTACAACAACAAAGGCTTGTCTTATTGATAAAGACGGCCGAATTATCTGGGACTTCTATGCACACAATCAGGGAAATCCTGTTGAACTTGCAGTTCAGGTTCTTAAAGACTTGTATGCAAAACTGCCTGAAGATGTATATATTGCACGCGCTGTTTCTACCGGTTACGGGGAAGCACTTTTCCAGGCAGCTCTTGGCGTAGACTCAGGTGAAGTTGAAACAATCACTCACTTCCGTGCCGCAAACTTCTTTGTTCCTGGCGTTGAGTTCCTTCTCGACATCGGTGGTCAGGATATGAAGTGCCTCCGCATGAAGGACGGTGCTATTGTTTCGATTCAGCTTAATGAAGCATGTTCTTCCGGCTGTGGTTCCTTCCTTGATAACTTTGCCAACACAATGGGCATGGACGTAAAAGAGTTTGGTAAGATTGCCCTTATGGCACAGAAGCCTGTGGATTTGGGAAGCCGCTGTACCGTATTCATGAACTCACGCGTTAAGCAGGCTCAAAAGGAAGGGGCTTCTGTTGCTGACATTGCTGCGGGCCTTTCTTATTCTGTAATCAAAAATGCTTTGTTCAAGGTAATCAAACTTCGCAAGGCTAGTGATATTGGTGAAAAGGTTGTTGTACAGGGTGGTACCTTCTTTAATGATGCTATCCTCCGTGCCTTTGAAAAAATTGCAGGCGTTCAGGTTTACCGCCCTGATGTTGCAGGTCTTATGGGTGCTTACGGTTCTGCCCTTATTGCTTATGACCAGTGGCAGGATCTTATGGCTCCAAAACCAGGCGAGCCGGAAGATACCGTTCACGATGTTCGTTCCAGCATTGCAACTCTTGAACAGCTCGAAAACTTCCATGTAGACCTTGAACTTCGCCGCTGTGGAAAATGTCAGAATAACTGTCTTCTTACTATTAATACATTCTCTACTGGAGATGAAAAACGTACCTTCATTACAGGTAACCGCTGCGAAAAGGGTGCCGAACTTGAAGGTAATGTAATTGATGCAAGCAATAAAAAGAATACAGGACTTGATGATGATGATTCAGGTCCATTGCCAAATCTTTTTGACTGGAAATATAAACGACTTTTCAACTATGCTCCACGCCGTCCAGAAGATGCTCCAATGGGAGATGTTGGTATTCCACGCGTACTTAATATGTACGAAAATTATCCGTTGTGGTTTACTTTCTTCAACGAGCTTGGCTTCCGTGTAATTTTGAGTCAGCGTTCAAGCCGCAACGTTTACGAAAAAGGTCTTGAAACTATTCCATCTGAATCTGTATGTTACCCTGGAAAAATCAGCCATGGTCATGTAGAAAGTTTGATTCAGCGTGGCATAAAATTCATTTTCTATCCTTGTGCTCCTTATGAACATCAGGAAGACCCTGGCGCTGGTAACCACTATAACTGTCCTATCGTAACAAGTTATCCGGAAGTACTCCGCAATAATATTGATGAACTTCGTCAGGATCCGACTATTACTTATATGGATCCCTTCCTGCCGATTTATGATAAACCTCGTCTTGCAGAGCGCTTGTGTGAAGAATTGCTACCTAAGTTTGATAAGCTTACACGAGCTCAAATTTATGATGCAGTAGACAAGGCTTGGGCTGAGCAGGAAAAGTTCCGTGCAGATGTTCGCCAGAAGGGTGAAGAGGCTCTCGAAGAAATCATTACAAAGGGCGGAAGCGGTATAGTACTTGCTGGTCGTCCATATCATCTTGATCCGGAAATCAACCATGGTATTCCAGAGATGATTAACGGTCTTGGCCTTGCAGTTCTTACAGAAGACTCTGTTGCTCATCTTGGAAATATTGAACGCCCGCTCCGTATTATTGACCAGTGGGTTTACCATAACAGACTTTACCGTGCTGCTCAGTTTGTAAGCGAGATGCCTTCGCTCGAACTCGTTCAGCTTACTTCATTCGGTTGTGGCCTCGACGCCGTAACTGCCGACCAGGTAGACGAAATTCTTCGTGCTAAGAGCCGCATGTACACTCTTATCAAAATTGATGAAGGAAGTAACCTTGGTGCAGTTCGTATCCGTATCCGCTCTCTTATTGCCGCTGTTAAAGAACGCCGCCGCAATAAGGCTAAGCCGGTAATTAAATCTTCTGCTTATAATCGCGTTGTCTTTACAGAAGAAATGCGCAAGAACTATACAATCATTGGACCTCAAATGTCTCCAATCCACTTCCGCATTTTGCAGAAGGCTTTCGGGGCTTGCGGTTATAACTTTGTTGTTCTTGATGCTGTAGACCCTAAGGCTGTTGAAGCTGGTCTTAAATATGTAAATAACGATGCTTGTTATCCATCACTTCTTGTTGCAGGTCAGATGATTTCTGCTCTTGAAAGCGGCAAGTATGATCTGGATAAAACTGCTCTGATTATTACTCAGACAGGTGGCGGATGCCGCGCGACAAACTATATTGGATTTATTCGCCGTGCTTTGAATGACGCTGGCTGGGGACAGATTCCTGTTCTTTCATTGAGCGCTCAGGGCTTTGAAAAAAATCCAGGCTTTAAGATTACACTTCCTGTAATTGATAACCTTGTTAAATCAATTATGGTTGGTGATGTTCTTATGCGTGTTCTTTACCGCACAAGACCTTACGAAGCAGTTCCTGGCAGTGCAAACCAGATGTATGAAAAATGGAATGCCCGTGCAGAAGCTTTGTTCTCTAAACGAGTTTCATGGCATGACTATCATAAACTGATGCGCGATATTATCCGCGACTTCGATAACCTGCCGCTAAAACCAATCAAAAAGCCGCGTGTAGGTGTAGTTGGAGAGATCCTTGTTAAATTCCATCCGACTGCAAACAATCAGATTGTTGAAACAATTGAAAGAGAAGGTGCAGAGTGTGTAATGCCGGATTTGGCTGACTTCTTCTTCTACTCATTCTCAACAGGTATTTTCCGTCACGAGCAGTTAGCCTTCCCTAAGAAGACAGAACGTAATGCACGTCTGCTTGTTTGGGGTCTGGAACTTTATCGCAATAAGATGAAAAAATACCTTCGCAAGAGTCGACGTTTTGAAGCTCCTTCTTCAATTTATGATTTGATGAAGGGTGTTGATGATATCGTTCAGATTGGAAATATCACTGGTGAAGGCTGGTTTCTCACTGCAGAAATGGTAGAGCTGATTCACGAGGGCGCTCCAAGTATTGCCTGCGTTCAGCCGTTCGCTTGTCTTCCTAACCACGTAACTGGTAAGGGTATGATTAAGGAACTTCGCCGCCGCTTCCCAACTGCTAATATCAGCGCAATCGATTACGACCCTGGTAGTTCAGAAGTAAATCAGCTGAACCGCCTTAAGCTTTTGCTTTCAAATGCACCGGTTGGAAATCATCCGGATGAAGTTGAAGATAATATGATTCGCATGCCTGATGGATCTCTCGTAAAGGCAGAAATCAGATATGCAGAAGGAACTACCGATACAGATCGTGCGGAGATGTAATGAAAAAGTTATTTTTGATAATTGCAGGACTTGTTCTTTTTTCACCCTTGTTTGCAAGATACAACCGTCTTGGAATTCCAGATTCTTCTGAAATCCGCGACGGGCTTGAAGAAGTGTGGTTTACAGCACCTTTAAGTCAGGTTCGTTTGAATCAGCCTGAAATCCGGGCAAACGACAATGGAGAAAAATTTCAGATTCGTCTGGAAGAAAATGAAAGCACTTTTAATGTGTTTGTTGCTCCTCATGCAGTTATCAAAGTAAATGTTTATTCAGATAAGGGAATGTTTACCGAAGAACAGGATTTGTATCCTGGAGATGCGGCCGGCAGCTGGGTTTTGATTCGTGATAAAAGAAGCGGAAAGCCAATTCGCATCCGTTATTATTTCCTTAAAGATAGTGAAGTTTTCATACAGTTTACTCCACAGGGAAAAATTGCACTTGCTGATCTTGTAATTTTTGGAAATTATGCAGCACGTGGAGTTCCAACCGGAATGCCTTTTGAAAAGTTTTATTCAGCTTCTTTTGAAGATGTAATGAATATCACAGAAACAAAACTTCCATGGAATTATGTACTTTCTGACCCACAGGTTTATCATAGTATGAAGCAGATGGCTGCCGTAATCCGTGAAAAATTGCCAGCAATTTCTATGGTAGATGATGCAATGTATGATGAAAGTGGTGAGCTTGTGCACATTTCTACCGGAAAAAAGTTTGAAAATATCGATAAATCAGATAAATCTGAAAAAAATCTGTTGCTTTCTTCTGCTGGATTTGTTAAATGGATAGCGGATGGACTCGTTGAGCCACTTTCCGGCGGACTGTTAAAAAGAGAGCCTCTGATAAAAGAAACAGTTACAGTAAAGAATAATGGAAGACAAGGTGTGCTTTCTCAAAAGTATGACTTGTTTTTCTCTTTGAACTGGGTACGAAATCTTGCTTCAGCGGTTATTTCTGTTTATGCAGGAAAGAACTATCTTTTTAATCAGTCTGGAGTTGATGTTACAATAAATCCGTTTGCATCTTCAATTACAGAAAAAGGAGTTGCAAATACTGTTACCTTTATTGAGAACACCGGTTACACAGTTTCGGTTTTAAGATCTATGCTTTATGTGCTTGCATCTATTGAACCGGGAACTTTCTATCTTGGTGCAATCAGAGGAACCGACAGAACTGTAACACCTGAAGTTATGGCCTTTAATGAATGTGTTGCATTCTTCCCATACTTCCAGGATGACGGTGGATTTAACTGCAATGTATTTATGAACGGAAGAGAAATGTCACTTGAAGATTTCTGCTATTTCTATGCAGATGATTTTGTATATCTGACAAGAGTGAAGTCTTCGGAGAATTTCTTTCCTAACTAAAAATTATGAAAAAAATTATTCTTTCTTTTGTTTTTTTAATTACTGCTTGTGCATTATTTGCAGCAGATCTTTCTGCATCTGATGCCCAGCTTTATAACGAAGTGAAGCAGACTTTCGAAAACGGATTTTATCCGGGAACAGTTTCTGCTGCAGATCAATTACAGAAAAATTATCCTGAATCAACTTTTACTCATAATGCTCTTGCTTACAAAGGTGAAGCTTTAATCAATATGGAAAGTTATGATGAAGCTGTAAAAACTCTTGAGTCTGCAATTGCTTATATGCATTCTGGTTCTGCAGAAATTATACGTTCAACTTATTTGTTAGGACGCGCTTACTATCAGAAAGGTGATTATAATTCAGCAATCGATAAACTTTATTTAGCGTGCAAACTTTGCCTAACTAACGATAGTATGGAATGGTACGCACAGTCTGTTTTGTATTCTGGCCGTGTGTTCTATAAAATTGAACAATATAAAGATTCAGTTCCACTTTTTGAATATGTGGTTTCTAACGGCAATTCTTATTCGTCAAATGAATATACAGAAAGCCTTCAGAAATTGTTCATTGCTTATAATAAAACAGGGGACTCAAAAAAAACAATTTCACTTTTTGAAAAATTAAATCAGAGTGATTTCGAAAATGAAATCTATTATACGCTCTGTCTTTATTATGGTGATGCTTGTGCAGAAGTAAAACAAAATCAAAAAGCTTATGATGCATATTGCCGCGTACTCGAAAGTGGAATAGACACTCTTGCAGTTTCAGCCCTCAAAAAAGCTTACCTAATTTCTTCTGAAAATAATATTGCAGATTCAGGAGAAGTTCTTGCAACTACAAAAGAAAACTTTAAGGATAATCCAGAATTATTAAATGAGTTCTGGTTACGCCTTGCAATAGATGAGTATAACTCAAAAAATTATTCTAAATCAGAAACTTATCTTGCAAATATAGATGCACAGGAAAATACTGAAACCTGGTTACTTCAAAATCTGTATACAGCAAAAATT
>CADANN010000006.1:0-77961 GCA_902789325.1 uncultured Spirochaetaceae bacterium | reverse complement strand
AATGATTCTTTTTATTCTGCTCTTTTGCAGTGTAAGGTTCAGTTAGAAAAATGGGATGAAGTTCCTGCTGTTTATGCAAAAATCAAAAATCCTGATGATAATGCTAAATACGCAATTTCTTCCTACTACTATAGAAACGGTCAGTATGAAAAAGTAGATTCTTGTTGTGGAGAATTGTTTGCTTCGGCTCTTTGTAAAATGGGAAGATATGAAGCAGCTTGTTCTGAATATGCAAGACTTAATTCTCTTGAGTTTGATTATGCTATGGCATTGTTCTTGTGCGGCCGTTATGAACAGTCTTATAAAATCTCTGCCAGCGGCAATTCTGAGAAAAAAGATTATTTATGTGGACTTTGCTGTGTAAATCTTCGTTTGTGGAAAAAGGCTTCTGAGCATTTTGCTTCATATATTTCAAAGAACTCTTCAAGTTCAGATTTTGCAATTTTAAGTCTTTACTATAAAGGTTATGCAGAATATAACTCTGCAGAGTTCAAAAATGCTTATTCATCATTTGTTCGTTTTGCAATGGAAAGTCCTGTTAAAGAAAATTCTTATGTTCTCAAAAGTTATGAATATGCTGTAAAAGCTGCCCTTCAGAGCGGGGACTTTAAGAATGCTTCGGTACAGGCAGGAAACCTTGTAAGATATTCAAAAGATGGAGAGTCGAAACAGAAAGCAGTTATTTTAAGTGCAGAGATTTTCTCTGATTACGAAAATTACGATTCTGCAATTGAACTGCTTGCACCATATACAAGTGGACGTGATGATTTTGCTGCTCAGACAATTTTTATGACGGCAAGAATTTATGAACGTCAGAATAAGGTTTCTCAGGCAGATATGCTTTACCGTCGCATTTATGAAGAGCTTCCAAAATCTTCTTATGCAGAAGAAGCAATGTATCGTTCTGGTGAAGTTTATTACGCTTATGAAAAATATTCTGATGCTTACAGTAAGTTTACTTCTTACATCTATAAATACACATCGGGAACCTTCAGTGACGCAGCTCTCTTTTATGGCGGAGACTGTGCATTGCGTCTGGGCGAAACTGACCGTGCAATCATGCTGAACCGTACCTTGCTTCAGAAATATCCTTCGAGCGTTTATCTGTATGGAGCAAATAAAAATCTTCTTACAGCTTATTACTCTCAGGAAAATTACAGCCAGGCACTTTTGATTGCGAAAACTCTTATAAAAGATTTCCCACAGCAGGCTGCTGATGATGAAATTGGAAAGCGCCTTATAGAGCTGGAAAAAATCGTAAATGGTACAGACCGCCGCGTTGCAGAAAAGGAAACTGAATTTGCAAAACTCGGCGAGGGTAGTGCTGCTGGCCGCCATACTGGAACAGAACTTGTTCGCCTTTATGCAGAAAGCCTTTACACTCAAAAAGAAGCTTATGATTTAGCAACCCGTCTTCTTGCAAAACAGACCGCAGAATCAGAACGAGCTGATGCGGCAAGTAATGCAGAGTTCATTGCAGATTACGAACGCAGAAACGGCCAGAATAAAAAAGCTGCGCAGATGTATCTTCGTGCTGCAGAATATTATCGTGGTGTAAAAAATGAGCAGGGAGCCGCAGGTTCTCTTTACGGAGCGGCAGAAGCATTTGCCGCTGAAGGACTTATAGGAGATGCCCGCGAAACGGCAAAACTTCTTAAAGAACTGTACCCTGATAGTGTACAGGCACAGCGTGTTGACCGTGTAACCGGTGACGCTAGAAATTAGTTTTAATAATGTCAGATGGAAATTAGTGGAGTTTTATTATGAAACGACTTTATAAAAAATTAGTTTTAATTCTTTGTTCGCTGAGTTTTGCAGGCTTTGTTTTTGCGCAGAATATTGAATTGCCAGAAGTTACAACCGTTATTTCTGGTGAAACAGAAAAAGCTGAAGCAGATGCATTGCCGGATTTTAGCGATGTACTTTCTACTAAGCCTGTTTCTGCTGGAAGTGGTGGAGTTGAGCCCGTTCTTCCAGAAGTTGAAACAACAGAAAATACAGAAATTGCAACTGGTAAAACTATTGTTACGGATAAGTCTGTTTACGCAGAAGGTTTGCTTGGTGGAGGTTATCCAACCTTGTTCAAAGGTGATATTGCAGTATTCCGTAATGTAGGTGAAAGTCCATTCAGATTTGCATTGTCTCATGATTCTGCTGCTGGATATGCAGGTCATTCTTTTACAGATGGATTTAGTGATCGTCTTACAAAGATTGAAATCGAAAAATCTTATAAGAAAAATAATTTTACCTGGAGTGCAGGTGGAAGTTATCAGACAGCAGCAGACGGTCTTCAGGGAAATGTTACTTCTGTTATGGCAGATGAATATCCTGCAAGTCTATTTAATCACGATACTTATAATGCTGAAGGAAAAATCGGCTATGAGTTTTCAAATGGTTTTTATACTGGCTTTGATGCAGGGGTAGATTTTTATAATCGTTATGCGGACAGAAAATCTACTTGTATTCCAACAATAGCTTATATGGATCTGGAACCTTCTGCTTATTTCAGATGGAAGGGCCATGGTTTTGACACAGGAATTACAGCTGCATATTCTTTTGGAACTGAATTTGCAAGTGATTCATTTGGTACAGGACACAGAGCAGAATTTTCTGCAGACCTTCAATGGCAGAATGATGTGCTTCGAGTGTTTGGAAGTGCTTCTGCAGTTGTTGGAAATCATCTGAATGATAAGCCTGTAATTGTTCCGTTCAGCGTTGGAATTGATTCATCATTCCCTGTTTATTTTGCAAATCGCCGTGTAGGCTTAGCTTTAGAGGGTGGAATCAAATCTTATAAACCTCATATCTGGCAGCTTGAAAATCAATATAAATTTTCGGAAATTAATTTTACTGCAACAGAAACTTCAGACTGGTATGGAAAGTTTAATTTGACTTTGCCTTTGAAATCAGCTTTTACGGGTAATGCGGTTATTGAATATTACCAGACTGCTTATGACAATGGAGTTTGGGAAGCTGATTATTCTGATGAAACTACTAATTTGTATTTTATTAATCAGAAAGATCATCAGCTGCTTATTACTGATTTTTCTCTCGCCTATACTTATGAGATTTTCAGTATAAGTGGTGGCTGGCATTCTAACTGGATGGATGTTCCAGCGCTTGAAAGTAAACAGTCTGTTCGTCTTGCTCTTAATCTTCAGGATGAACAGGTTCGATGGGGCGCAACTCTTGGATTTATTATGATGATTAATTCAGAGATTGAATCACCTGTCGTAAATGCAGAAGGCTTTGTTCGTATTACACCATCTGTACGCGCAATTCTTTCTGTAAATGATTTGATTAAATTGTATCAGGGCGAAACTCGTGTGTATGCCGGAAAGTATGCTTCACGCGGTGGTTCAGCAACTGTACTATTGAAGTTCATATTCTAAAATATATTCCCCGGTCAAGCCGGGGAATGACATGTTGGAGGTATATATGTTTCAGACATTAAAATCAGGCGGACCGTTGATGATTCCTATTATCATCTGCGGAATTATTGCAACATTTATTATTATTGAGCGATGTATTTATTTTATAAATATTAAAAAGCGTGATGCCAAATTGATGAGCGACCTTGATGGTTCTCTTGCAGCTGGCAACTTTGAAGCGTGTGCTGTAGCTTGTGCTCAGGCAGATACACCGCTTTCACAGGTAATTAAAAAGGCTATGGATTGTCGTCGTTATGAAGAACACGATTTGCGCGAGGCTGTAGAAGCTGAAATGGATTTTGTGATTCCTCATCTCGAGCACTTTTTGACTCCGCTTGGAACTATTGCAAATATTGCAACCTTGCTCGGTTTGCTTGGAACTGTAACTGGTAATATCAAAGCATTCGGTGTTCTTGGCGCAGGTGGTTCAATGGGTGATCCTTCATTGCTTGCAGGTGCAATTGCCGAAGCATTGGTTACTACAGTAGCCGGATTGTGTGTTTCAATTCCTTCTGTTATTTTCCATAACTATTTTGTTTCACGCGTAAACCGCCGTGTAGTTGAAATGGAAGCAAGAGTAACATCTGTTCTTTTGCGTCTCACAGGTCGCGTTCGCTAAGCGAGGTCGCATATGAAACTAAAGACAAAAAGGGAAGGTATCCGCTCGAATGTGGATATGACCCCTATGATTGATATTGTATTTCAGTTGATTCTCTTTTTCCTTGTTTCTACAACCTTTGCAACTTTACCTGGAATCAAACTGAATCTTCCGCAGAGTCATACTTCGGAATCTACAAGCCTGATGGGAATTACAATTACTGCAGATGAAAGCGGTGCCTTGTTTTTTAATGACAAGGAAGTTTCTATGGCAACACTTGGCGAAGAACTTTTAAGTTTTGATACCGGAACAACAAAAAAAGAAGAGTTTCCGGTTTCGCTCGAAGCAGATTCAGAAGTAACAAATGGTACAATTGTTAAGATTTTTGATGTAATTCGTGAAAGCGGCTACTGCGTCATAAATCTAAGGACAACGGCAGAAAAATGATAAACTATAAGGGAACTCCGCTTTTAGGAGAAGACAGCAATCCTCAACACACCAGCGAGTTTTTCGCAATTGCAGGCACAGTGCTGTTCTGGCTGATATTTTCAATTTTCTCATTCGTTATTAAACCTCAGCCAGATAAGCCTAAGTATAAGGAAGTTCAGATTGTCCTTTCGAGCACTCCTGTAGTTCAGAAAACCGAAGAAGCTCCAGCTCCTGCAGAAGCGGCCAGCGCAAGTGCAGCAAGTAGTGAGAGTGTAGTAGAACAGGTTGTTGAGACACCTGTGGTTGAGACTCCTGCTCCAAAAGTTGAAACACCTCCAGTTGTAAAAGAAACTCCACCGGCTCCAAAAGCTGTGGAGAAAAAAGTTGAGACTCCTAAGCCAAAGACTGAGCCTAAAAAGGAAGCTCCTAAAACTACGACTCAGAAGACACCGACACCAGTTCCTGCAAAAAAAGCTGAACCGGTTGAAACTCCAATATATAAAAGTAATGACGAACTTTTGGCAGAACAATTAAGTAAAACAAGAAAACGAGATGAAAATTATGATCCTTTTGCAAATGATAAAGATGATAATGAAAATTCAACTATCAGCGATTCTCCAAAAGTAGTTATAACCCAAAATACCATTGCTGGTGAGGCTGCAAAGTCTTCAAATAATGATAGTAGTTCTATAAAAAGTTCATCTTCTCAAAAAGATACTAATAATTATGATGTAACAGCTGGAAAAGAGTTTGGTAAAATTCGCGATGCAAAAGATCTTGGACATTCTGAAAGTGGTAATGGATCTAATCCTAATAAATCCAATTCAAGTGATAAGAATTCGATTTCATGGGAAGGGTCAAGCTCGCGTTCTGTATATAGTTTTGATACTGAATTATCTCAGAAAGCAAAGAGTTCTATGCAGGTTTCTAAGCCAACCCCATTTACTATAACATTCTCAGTAGATGCTGATGGAAATGTTATGGTTACAACAATCGAAATTAAGAACGAATTCATTCTTTCTGACATAATTAATAAAGAAATGAGAGCAAAAATTAGTTCATGGAAATTTGGAAAAGGAACTGGTATTTCAAAAGCAAGATTTGATTGGATTTTAAGTCCGGGTAATTAATATATTGAAAAGATTATAGGAATACAGAAGTCTGATTGTTCACTAGGAAATATATCTAGAAAAAATATTTTTTAGGTATATTTCCTCATTTTTTAAATACAGTAAATGATAATTTGTCAAATATGATGTATTAAGTGTAAAAAACTGTTATATAATCCATTATGTATGCAGATAGATGTGTTATATAGCGATGAAGATATTCTCAAAGAGCTTGGAGAGCGTATAAAGGCAGAGCGTATTCGGCAGAAAATGACGCAGTCTCAGCTTGGTATTAACAGTGGAGTTGGTACCAGTACTGTTCAGCGTGCCGAGTCTGGAGAAAGCATTCAGTTTCTGAATATCATAAAAATTCTACGTACACTTCATCAATTGCATAATTTAGATGTTCTGCTGCCTTCTTCTGAAATGACACCTATGCAGTATCTTTATTCTAAGAAACAAAAAAAGCCCGAACGTTATCGTGCTAGTGTAACTGCTGAAAAAACTCCTCCATATACACCTGATTCAGATGGAGCCTTTGTCTGGGGAGAAGATAGATGAATACTTCTGCAGAAATAAGATTATGGGGAACTGTTGTAGGTGCGGTAACTCTTTCAGATGGACAGAGTTTTGCTTCGTTTGAATATAATCCCTCCTTCGTTCAGACAGGTATACAGATTGCTCCTATTACAATGCCTTTAGGGCATGCAACTTATCGTTTTTCTAATCTTTCTGTAGAATCCTTCCATGGTCTTCCAGGCTTACTTTCAGATTCTCTGCCTGATAAATTTGGTAATGAGCTTATAAATGCGTGGCTCGCAAGGCAGGGAAGGTTACCTGAAAGTTTTAATGCAGTTGAGCGGCTTTGTTATACTGGACGGCGTGGAATGGGCGCTCTTGAGTATTACCCGATTCTTTCTGATGCTTCTGAAAAATCAGAAGTGGTTAATGTTTCAAAACTTGTAGAACTTGCTTCTCTGGTACTTGCAAATCGTAATAATCTTCATGCTTTTATTGATGAATGTGATAAGGCTAACATCAGTGGGGAGCTTTCAAAAATCATAAAACTTGGAACATCTGCAGGTGGGGCGAGAGCAAAGGCTGTTATTGCGTATAATCCAAGAACTGGAGAAGTGCGTTCCGGTCAGATTGATTCAAAAAAAGGCTTTGAGCATTGGCTTATTAAATTCAGCGGAGTAAAAGGTAATAAAGATAAAGAATCTGATGATGTTCTAGATTTTGGACTTGTTGAGTATGCCTACTATCTTATGGCCAAGACTTGTGGAATAAATATGAGTGACTGCCGACTTTTAGATGATGGAATGAATCGTCATTTTATGACGCGACGTTTTGATCGCACTTTAGATGGTGGAAAACTTCACATGCTAAGTCTTGCCGGTTTGTGTCATTTTGATTTTTCTCAAGCAGGTACCTATAGTTATGAGCAGGTATTTTCAGTAATGAATAAACTTGGCTGCAATCATCCTGAAAAGGTAGATTTCTTTCGCCGGATGATTTTCAATATAGTTGCCTGTAATTGCGATGACCATGTAAAAAATATTTCTTTTCTTATGGACAAGCATGGTGTATGGCATCTTGCCCCAGCTTATGATGTATGCTTTGCTTATAACCCGGAAGGAAAATGGACAAGTGCACATCAGATGACGGTAAACGGAAAAACATCAGGTTTTACAAAAGAAGACTTTGTCCAGTGTCGCAAGATTTCCGGTCTTAAAGAAGCTGAGGTTACAGCTTTAATTTCCGAGGTTTGCGAATCAGTGAAAAAATGGCGTGACTTTGCCGGCATTGCAACTGTTCGTGGCGAAATGTCAAATACTATAGAGAAGTGTTTTTGCTTTTTATAGACTATTTTAATAATAGGTATATTCTCTCATTTTACATTTCTTGTACTTGTATGCTAGTATATTAGTTGATAAAACGTTTCAGTGATGCTATACTACAGGCAGTAGGAGTATAATTTTATGGAAATGACTTTACGCTGGTATGGAACCGGCTTTGATTCAGTTACTTTACAGCAGATTCGCCAGGTGCCGGGTGTGCATGGCGTTATTACAACTTTGTATGATTCTGTTCCGGGTGATGCCTGGGAGCTTGCTGCGATTCAGAAAATCAAAAAGGAAGTGCAGGACGCTGGCCTTAAGATTGCCGGAATTGAAAGCGTAAATATTCACGACGACATTAAGATTGGCGGTGGTGACCGCGATAAGTATATCGAAAACTACATTAAGACTTTGGAGCGCCTTGGTCAGGAAGATATCCACATGGTTTGCTACAACTTTATGCCTGTTTTCGACTGGACTCGTTCTGAGCTTGCACGCGTTTGCGAAGATGGTTCTACTGTTCTTGCTTACAATTCTAAGGCTATTGATGGTGTAAAACCGGAGGAAATGTTTGCTTCTATCGATAAGGACTCAAACGGATTTATTCTTCCTGGCTGGGAACCTGAGCGTATGGCTCGCGTTAAAGAGCTTTTTGAAATGTACAAGAGCGTAGACGAGGAAAAACTATTCAACAACCTGGTTTACTTCCTCAAGGCAATTATGCCTGTCTGCGATAAATACAATATTGATATGGCAATTCATCCGGATGATCCTGCATGGCCTGTATTTGGTCTTCCACGCATCATCACAAGTCAGGAAGGTGTTTGCCGTATGCTCAAGGCTGTAGACAATCCTCACAACGGTTTGACTTTCTGTACAGGAAGCTACGGTACTAACCGCAAGAATGACCTCTGCGAGTTCATTAAGGCTGCACAGGGACGCATTCACTTTGCTCATGTCCGCAACCTTAAGTTCAACACTGCAATTGATGATCCTGTTCTCGACTTCCAGGAATCTGCTCACCTTTCAAGCACAGGTTCTTTTGATATGTTCAAGATTGTTAAGACTCTCTACGAAACTGGTTTCGACGGTGTTATCCGTCCTGACCACGGACGTATGATCTGGGGCGAAAAAGCAATGCCAGGTTATGGTTTGTATGACCGCGCTCTTGGTGCAACTTACCTCCAGGGCCTTTGGGAAGCCTGCGAAAAAACAATTGACCGCAGCAATGTAAAGCTGTATCGCTAGCCTATATCTTAATTTTATAGAAAGGAGAGGAGCAATTCCTCTCCTTTTTTTATAGTTTATGTTATACTGAATCCATGAAAACAATAACTTTAGGTTCAACGGGAATCACTGTTCCTCAGAATGCTTTTGGGGCGCTTCCGGTTCAGCGTGTTAATATGGATGCTGCCGTTCAGATTTTACGAAAGGCTTATGACGGCGGCATGCGCTTTTTTGATACAGCCCGCGCGTATTCTGACAGTGAAGAAAAAATGGGCGAGGCTTTTGGCAAGTGGGATAGTCCAAAACGTGACCAGATTTTTATTGCAACAAAATCAACTGCAGAAACTCCGGAAAAACTTCGTGCAGACCTTGAAACTTCTCTTCGAAATCTGAAAACTGACTACATTGATATATATCAGCTTCATTGTGTAAAACAATGCTACCGCCCGGGTGATGGTACTGGTCTTTACGAAGTTTTACAGGAAGCAAAAGCCCAGGGGAAAATCCGCCACATTGGAATTACTGCTCACAAAATCGGAATCGCAGAAGAAATTGCAGAAAGTGGCCTTTATGAAACTCTTCAGTTTCCTTTTTCATATCTTGCGACTGAACGAGACATTGCCCTGGTAGAAAAGTGCCAGAAAAACAATGTGGGCTTTATTGCAATGAAAGGGCTTTCGGGCGGTCTTTTGACAAACTCCCGTGCCTGCATGGCTTTTATGCTACAGTATTCGGTTTTGCCAATCTGGGGAATCCAGAAGGAATCTGAACTTGATGAGTGGCTTAGCTATTTTGATGATGAACCTGAAATGACTCCAGAAATCGACGCCCTTATTAAAAAAGATCGTGCCGAACTTCTTGGAGATTTCTGCCGTGGCTGCGGTTATTGCTCTCCTTGCTCTGTTGGAATTGTTATCAACCAGTGTGCACGAATGAGTCAGATGATTCGTCGTGCACCTTCTGAGAACTGGCTCACTATGCAATGGCAACAAGAGATGATGAAGATTGAAAGATGTACTGAGTGTGGTGCTTGTATGAAGCGCTGTCCTTATGAACTTAAAATCCCAAGCCTCCTCAAAAAGAATCTTGCTGATTATAAAGAGATCCTTGCTGGAAAATCTATATAAAAATCATATATAAAAATCAGAATTAAAAAAGACTGTACTTTTTTCGACTTGTGATATAATGATTATATGAAATCATTTAATCTCAGTAAAAAATTACAGATTCTGTTTCTAATATTTACAGGCATCATTTTTAATGTTGCCTGTAAAGTTGATACGCCAATTCAGTATCTGGAAAAGAATTATGTTGAACCTGTAAATATTACTTCTAGAGTAAAACGCGATGGCTCTGTTACTGTTTCTATGGCGACTGAAACAGAGGGTGCTGTAATTTATTTTACAACTGATGGAAATATTCCTGATGTAAATAGTTTTGAATATAAGGCACCTGTTAATTTTTCAGAAGCAGTGACAATTTCTGCAATTGCGGTTAAGGATGGACTGGAGAATAGTGCTGTTTCTTCAGCTGTGATTTCTATTTCAGAAAAACTCACGAATGTTGATTCCCTTCCTTATGATTATGAAATTGATTTGAATGACATTTTAATAAAGCAGCAGTCTGCAATTAATTATCTATGGAAGAATGGTGTTATAACTGAAAATTATAATGAGTATATTTATAATCTTGATTTGACATCGGATCTTGAAAGTTTGTACGGTCGTTTGCCAGAAAAAGATGAAAAATTGCACGTTGTCTGGGAAGGAACCAGCGATAAGTCAATTTCTGAATTGAAGTTACAGCTGGTTGATGCAAATACAAAAACAGCAGAATGGGGAAAAGCTCGGACTGATTTTACTGTGCTTTCTGATATTGAAGCTGATAAAGAATTTCTTCTTGATTATACGTTTTCTTTTTCTTCAGATCCGATTGAGAAAGTTGTTTTGAAATTTCTCTATAAGAAAGAAGTTCTTGATTCAAAAGTTATGTATAAGGTTGCAGGCTTGCGTTCTGAGTTTAATAAGTCTTTTACTCTTGCACCATCAGGCGATGTAATTGTGAATCCGCATAAAGGCTTTGTTATGTATGCCTGGTCACCTGATTATCTGGAAAATAAGAATTGGGCATCAGCACTTGCTTCGGGAAAAAATCCGGCATGGGATTATTGTTCAGTGGTTTATACTGGTTGTCCATGGAAATATGTACAGAAAGATTGGAATGAATTTGACTGGGCTAATATCGACAAAATGCTGGAGCTTTGCGGTAACAGTGGTAGAACTCTTGGCTGGCGAATCTATCCTACGAATTCCAGCCAGGGTGAGGCTGGTGATGATACGCCTGACTTTATTTATAAATCCGGATGCGGAAGAGTTCAAGCTACAATAAAAGGTACCGACACAAAAATCCGGGTTCCGGACTGGTCGGATCCGATTTATATCGAGGCGTGCAAATCTTTTGCAGATGAAATGGCCCGGCGCTTTGATGGTGACAAACGTGTTGAGTTTATTGATATCCGTTGTTTTGGTAACTGGGGAGAATGGCATTGTTCTCAACTTGATGGAAGTGAAATGCCTTCCGTTGAAATACAAAAAGAAATGATTGCTTATTATGCTTCTGTGTTTAAGACAACTCAACTTGTGGTTCCGAGTGACTGCCGTGGTGAAGTTTATGAGTATGCACTTTCGCTTGGTGTTGCAAAACGTGATGATGGTTTAATTCAGATTAAGGGCCGGGAAGATGAACTTAAAAAGTGTTATGATGCAGGCCTTCCGACTGTCGGAGAAAATTGCGATGAATATGAAAAGATTCTGAAACTTACAGATTCGGACAAATGGCATCAGAAGTGGACGCTGGAAAGATGGAAGAATGTGATTAATGTTGCGCATATGACTTATTATGAACTTGACCGGGGTGGAAACTGTGGACAGAAATTTCTTGAGGATAATCTTTCATACGTCTGTGAAATGAATAATAAGCTTGGTTATAATTTTGAAGTAACGTCTGCGAGTCTTAATTATGATGATGATTTGAATATTTTACTTTCGGTCACAATAAAAAATACCGGGCTTGCTCCAGCATTCTTTGATTTTAATCTGATTGCTGATATTACAGATTTTAATGGAAAGCGGAAATTTGTTATTGGCGAACCAAAGCGAATCAAAAAAGGAACTTTTGCAGACGGAGAAGAAAAAACTTTTGTCTTCAGCGATTTATCGACAGATATCTTAAAACCTATATGTACTGGAGATTGTATCTGCCTTGGACTTTATGAAGATGCTGAATCTGAAAAACCGAATATCAGATTCGACAATAAAAATACTCTTTCAAATAATAAACTGCTTTTGTTAGCGGATTAAAGGAAACAAAATGAAAATATCTAAAAAACTTATGACTCTATTATTGTCTGGAATTCTTGCATTTTCTCTTTGGGCTGTTTCTGGTGCAGATGAAGCTTCCTTAAAAGAAATGTCTTCGCCCCAATTAATCAAATTGATGGGGAATGGAATTAATCTTGGTAATACAATGGAAGCAACTGGAACCTGGCTTGGTTATGGTCATGCTCCGGTAACAGATTATGAAAAAGCCTGGGGACAACCTGTTACTACAAAGAAAATGTTTGAGGCTATGAAAACCGCTGGATTTGACAGCGTGCGGATTCCTGTTGCATGGACTCATACAATGGACTGGAGCCGCGGTAAGTTTACAATTAGAAAAGATTATCTTGACCGTGTCGCACAGATTGTAGACTGGGCATTGGAATCTGATTTGTTTGTAATCATAAATGATCACTGGGATTATCAGTGGTGGGGAATGTTCAGTCATGATGAAGCGTTAGCCTGGCAGATTTATGAGGCAATCTGGAGTCAGGTAGGGGAGCGTTTTAAGAATTATTCATACAGACTGATTTTCGAAGGCGGTAATGAAGAAATTGGAGATAGATTAAATGATGTTGTTGATACTAAAGTCGACAGCAGACTGGATGCTTCGATAAAATACAGTTCAAAAGGAAGACTTACCGAAAATCAGTGTTATGCGCTTTCAGAAAAAATCAATCAGAAATTTGTTGATATTATCCGCTTGCAGGGTGGTAATAACTCAAAGCGTTTTCTTTTGATTCCAGGATACAATACTGATATAGACAAGACTTGTGATTCAAGATTTAAAATGCCGTCAGATAAAATGAATAAAGTGCAAAAACTAATTGTTTCTGTTCATTATTATAAGCCTGAAACATATTGTCTTGTAAATGATCCTAAAAACAGCTGGGGATATATGGATTCCTGGCCGGGATATGACAGTAATTTCAATACAGTATCAAAACAAAATTACTGGTTTAGAAAACTGAATAAGTTTACAGAACAGGGCTATGGTGTAATTATCGGTGAATATGGTGTTTCTACAAAAAAGGATGGTTCCAAAAAGCAGGGGATGGAAGAGTGGATGACAAGTGTTCTTGAAAACTGTGAAAAGTATAACTATTGCCCTATGCTTTGGGACTGCAATACATTCTTTAAGAAGAACGGAAGCATACTAGGTTTTACCGATTCTGACATTGCTGCTGTGTATTTATCTAAATGATTTGTAGATTAATTATAACTAATATGCTAGAATACTAGTTAATCTGTCATCCTCGGGCTTGACCCGGGGATCTATATCAGGAGATATTATGAAATTAACTATCGAAGGAATAAAAAATACTGCGGAGTGGGAAGCAAAAGGCTACTCACTTCCAAAATTTGACCGTGCTGCTGTAGAAGCAGCAACTAAAGCAAATCCGTTCTGGATTCATTTTGGTGCCGGAAATATTTTCCGTGCCTTCCAGGCAAACGTTGTTCAGGAACTTTTGAATAAGGGAGTTCTTGACCGTGGTCTTGTAGTAGCAGAAGGTTATGATTACGAAATCATCGAAAAGATGTACCGTCCACACGACAATATCGGAGCTCTTGTAACTTTGAAGTCTAACGGCTCAGTTGAAAAAACTGTTGTGGGTTCTATTATGGAAGCACTTGCTGCCGATTCAGAAAACGAAAAAGACTGGGCTCGCCTTTGTGAAATCTTCCGTTCTCCATCACTTCAGATGGTTACTTTCACAATCACAGAAAAAGGCTATTTGTTGCGCAATGCCGCCGGCGTTTCTATGCCAGGTGTTGAAGATGATTTTGCTGCAGGTCCTGTTCTTCCTAAATCATATATTGGTAAGGTTGTTACCTTGCTCCATGAACGCTATGTAAATGGTGAACTTCCAATTGCTATGGTCAGCATGGATAACTGTTCTCATAACGGCGATAAATTGTATGCTGCCGTAAACGAGTTTGCTAAGGAATGGGAGAACCGCGGTGTTTGTAAGCCAGGCTTCCTTGACTATGTAAACAATGCAAGTAAGGTATCTTTCCCTTGGACAATGATTGATAAAATCACTCCACGTCCTGATGCAAAAATCGAAAAGATTCTCGCTGATGACGGAATCGAGCAGCTCGAGCCTGTAATCACAAGCAAGAAAACTTACGTTGCTCCATTTGTAAATGCAGAGGAGTGCCAGTATCTTGTTATTGAAGATAATTTCCCTAATGGCCGTCCAGAACTCGAAAAGGCAGGTCTTTACTTTACAGACCGCGCAACTGTAGACAAGGTAGAAAAGATGAAGGTTTGTACTTGTTTGAATCCTCTTCATACTTTCCTTGCTGTTAGCGGCTGCTTACTCGGTTATACTTTGATTGCTGATGAAATGAAAGATCCTGATTTGCTTCGTCTTGTTAAGAGACTTGGTTACGAAGAAGGTCTTCCTGTAGTTGTAGACCCTGGCATCATCAAACCTCGTGACTTTATCGACGAAGTTGTAAATATCCGTATTCCAAATCCATTTATGCCAGACACTCCACAGCGCATTGCCTGTGATACTTCTCAGAAACTCAGCATCCGCTTTGGTGAAACAATCAAGGGATATCTTGCACGTCCAGAACTCAGTTTGTCAAACCTCAAGGTAATTCCACTTGTATTCGCTCTCTGGCTCCGCTATCTCACAGGAATTGGTGACGACGGAAAGCCATTCGAACTCAGTCCAGATCCACTTCTCGAAGACTGCAAGAAGTACGTTCCAGGCGATATTGATTCACTTTTACGTCGCAAAGAAATCTTCGGAGTAGACCTCTTCGAAGCCGGCCTAGCAGACACAGTAAAAGCATACTTTGCAAAGCTGAACAAAGGAAACGGCGCAGTCCGCGAAGTATTGAAGAGTTTGTAATTGATTCTTTCCCCCTTATTTACTGGGGGAGAGAGAATGTTTTTTAATAGCGATGAATTAGGCGGATGGAACTGGAATTGAAGTTCAGGTCCGTAGTGAAAAAAAGGGGGCCACAACATCATCCCGTTGGGGCCCCCTTTTTATTCACGAAAGGACATGAACTTAAGATTTCTCTATTTTCTACATCTCTCTAATGCATCATTAATGTTATCAAAAATATTCTCTCTACCCAGCTTATCTGCCATACCTGTCTTTTCCAGCAGCAAATAAGGCTGTGTATGAATACCACTAATAACAATAGTAATTCCCTTACGGTCGCATGCAGCCTTACACTGCTCAAGAGCCTTAATTCCACCTGCATCAAGATAAATAGTATTTCTCATGCGGAGAACAAGATACTTACAGTCAGTGCGGGCACGCTCAGTAGCAAGCTCGAACTTGCGGACAGTTCCAAAGAACAAAGGACCTTCAATTTCATAAACAAAGGTTCCTTCTGGAATATCAAGATTCTCTGCAGGCTGGTCAACTTTAATACCGCCTGTAAGAGTTTCTCTCTGATTCTGAACTTCAGACAAATCAATCATCTTCTTGATAAAGAAGAAGGCAGCAAAGCCAAGACCAACTTCAATTGCAACAGTCAAATCAACAAATACTGTAATCAGGAAGGTAACTGCAAAAACACAGATATCAGATTTCTGACCTTTAAGAAGTGAACGGATTGCAGGGAATCCGGCCATGTTCCATGCAACATTAATCAAAACTGCCGCGAGGGCTGCCATTGGAATATAGGCTGCATATTTACCAGCAAACAAAAGAATAATCAAAAGTGTAATTGCATGGATAATTCCGGCAACAGGAGTTTTACCTCCGTTCTTGATGTTTGTAGCTGTGCGGGCAATTGCACCGGTAGCAGGAATACCACCAAAAAGTGGAGAAGCAATATTTGCAATACCCTGAGCAATAAGTTCAGTATTAGAATCATGCTTTGTACCAATCATACCGTCGGCAACAACAGCAGAGAGCAGAGATTCAATGGCCGCAAGCACTGCAATTGAAATTGCAGTTGGGAAGAGGGTAGTAATTGTCTTAATGCTGAGGGCCGGCAGCTGAGGCTTTGGCAGAGTGTTAGGAATTACAAAGTGCTGTGAACCGTCTGCAAACTTTCCGATTGTATCAGTATGAAGACCGGCTGTTTTTTCAAGGATGATGCTTACAACAGTTGCAACGATAATTACAACAAAGCTTCCCGGAATCTTTTTAATAAACTTAGACCAGATGAAAATGAAAGCAAGACAGATTGCAGCCATTGCGAAAGAATACCAGTTGATTGTAGCAGCTGAACGAACGTAAACAATAATCTTTGGTAAGAAATCACCAGGCATCTTTGAATATTCTTCACCAAGAATCATCATTGGAGTAGAGAAATCAGGGCGGAGACCAAAAAAGTCCCCAAGCTGGCCTGCTGCAATCGTTACTGCAATACCGGCAGTAAAGCCTGTAACGATTGTGTAAGGAATGAACTTTACGAGACCGCCCATCTTAAATGCGCCAAGAAGAATCAAAATGATTCCGGCCATAACAGTGGCAGTTGCAAGACCGCTCAAACCGTACTGAGCAACAACGCCGTAAACAATTACCGCAAAAGCACCTGTCGGGCCACCAATCTGAACACGGCTTCCGCCAAATGCAGAAATACAAAAGCCTGCAATGATTGCTGTAAAAAGTCCGGCAGCAGGATTTACACCGGAAGCAATTGCAAAGGCAATGGCGAGTGGAAGCGCAACAATACCAACAATCACACCCGCAATAAGGTCACTTACAAAAGTTTTCGAATTGTAAGTTTTAATTGAATTAATTAATTCTGGTTTAAACATAGTGAGAAGATTATATCGACTTTGCGTGAAAAAATCAAAAATGTGTTGTATAATAGTAATTATGGAAAGAAAAGGATTTAAAGAAAGAGGCTGTGGTGTTCTTATGCACATTTCATCATTACCAGGCCCTTATGGAATTGGTACACTTGGTGAAAATGCGTATAAATTTGTAGATTTCTTGAGGGAAGCTGGACAGACATACTGGCAGATTCTTCCGGTATGTCCGACAAGTTATGGAGACTCTCCGTATCAGAGTTTTTCTACCTTTGCGGGAAATCCGTATTTTATAGATTTTGATTTGCTTGAAAAAGATGGTTATCTTGCAAAAGCAGATTATGAAGGAATTAACTGGGGCTCGAATGAAGCAAGTGTTGATTTTGGTATGCTTTATATTAAACGACATGAGCTTTTTGAAAAAATCCAGAATTACTTCGAAAAGAAAATCCCTTCCGATTATAAAGCTTTCTGCGAAAAGAATTCTTTCTGGCTTGATGATTATGCACTCTTTATGTCTGTAAAAGATGCCCATAATGGAATTGCCTTCCTTGAATGGGAAGAGGATATCCGAATGCGTGAGCCAGATGCTGTAAAAATATGGACTGAAAAATGCAGTCATAGAATTGAATATTATAAGATGCTTCAGTATTTCTTCTTTAAGCAGTGGGGCGAGCTTCGTGCTTATGCAGCAAAAAATGATATCAGCATAATTGGTGATATTCCAATTTATGTTGCAGCCGACAGTGCAGATGTCTGGACCCATCCTGAAAATTTCCGACTCCACAAAAATGGAATTCCTAAAGAAGTTGCAGGTTGTCCTCCAGATGCCTTTACAGATTTAGGCCAGTTGTGGGGAAATCCTGTCTATAACTGGAGAAAGTTAAAATCAACTGGTTACAAATGGTGGAAGCAGCGAATCAAAGCAAGCCTTGAAATTTACGACATTCTTAGAATAGATCATTTCCGTGGCTTTGAATCTTTCTATACTATTAAGTATGGTTCATCAGATGCAAAGAAAGGAAAATGGCGAAAAGGTCCTGGAGCAAAATTATTCAAAGAGCTTGAAAAGGAACTTGGAAAGGTTCCAATCATTGCGGAAGATCTTGGCTTTTTGACTGAGAAAGTTCATAAGATGCTCAGAGAATGCGGCTATCCTGGAATGAAAGTTATTCAGTTTGCTTTTGATGGAAACAAAGCTAATTCATATCTGCCGGAAAATAATCCTGTGAACAGTATTGTTTACACGGGTTCACATGATAATGAACCGATTAATGGCTGGGTTGAAACTGCAAATCCTCAGGAAATCAAAAATGCAATGGAATATTTCAATCTCAAGGATAAGTCACAATTGCGTGAAGCAATGATGAAAGCTGCACTAAGCAGTAAGGCTTTTGTCTGTATTCTTACAATGCAGGATTTGATTGGTCTTGGAATTGGAAGCAGAATGAACACTCCTTCTTCTGTTGGACATAACTGGAAGTGGCGTGCCCGTGAAAGTGAAATTACAAGGGAAATTGCCGTCGAGTTAAGAGAAGCAACAACAGAAGCTAAACGATTAATGTAGAGATAATTTATAAATATGAGACTCAATAAGAAATTTTTTGCAATTCTGATTGTAGCAGTATTGTGTGCTGCTGCTTATTTTACATGGGATTATTTTGCAAGTAGTGGCGAAAAAATCAGCTATAAGGAATTCTGGCAGAGCGTTGAGCGTGATGAAATAAGCAGCGTCAAGTTTGAAGGCGAGAAAATTTACTTTGAAAAAACTTCTGCGGATGGCTCTGCAAAAAACTCCTTTGTAACAGATAATCCTCAATCACCTGTTCTTGCAGAAGAATTGATGAAGAGGGGGATTCCAGTAAGTGTGGCAAAAGACGGCACAGAAATACTTTCTCTGATTTTTGATTTGATTTTTTATCTTTTTTTCTTTGGTGTGATTTTTATTGCCTTCAGAAAGTTTATTAGTCCTAACACCTTTAAGGTTGTTCATAAAACTGGCGTAAGGTTTGATGATGTTGTAGGTATGGATAAACTCAAGCGCGATATGGTGCAGGTTATGGAAATTATGAAAAAGCCTGCCGAATACGCAAAACGTGGAATCCGTATGCCAAAGGGAATTTTGCTGGAAGGTGAACCTGGAAATGGTAAGACACTTTTTGCAAAAGCACTGGCTGGTGAGGCTAAGGTAAATTTTATTCCTGCAAAAGCAACAGATTTTGAAAGTATGTTTATGGCGATTGGTCCTCTTAAGGTAAAGTTGCTTTTTAAGAAGGCACGTCGTCGTGCTCCTTGTATTGTTTTTATTGATGAGTTTGATGGAATTGGTACAATAAGAAATTACAGCGGGTCTGCAATCGAAACTGAAAATACCCGTATTGTTACTGCTTTGTTAAATGAGCTGGACGGTTTTGAAGCTTCGAATGGTGTGCTTGTGATAGCTGCAACTAACAGTATTAAAGCTCTGGATCCTGCATTGATTCGACCAGGTCGTTTTGATGCAAAACTTACAGTCCCTTATCCGGATGAAGCAGCTCGCCGCCAACTGGTTCAGATGTATACCCGTGGAAAGCAGCCGGCCGCCGAATGTTCACCAGAAACTCTTGCAAAATTGTTCAATGGCTATTCCTGCGCAAAAATTGAAAGCGTATTAAATGGCGCGGCCTTACTTGCAGGGCAGGCTGGCCGTTCCGAGTTTACACTGGAAGATGTAAAGACTGCCGCAGCAGAGTGCTAAGCTCTCTCTGCCAGTTCTTCCCAGCGCGGATACTTTTCTTCGAGCAGTGCTTCTATTTCCTTATAGCGTTCACTAGCCTTGCGAACTTCTTCAAAATCAGACGAGGCCATTTTAGGCTCAAGTTCTTTTTGTTCAGCTTCGAGTGCCGGGATTTCTTCGTTAAGTTGTTCGAACTCTTTCTGCTCTTTGAAGGAAAGTTTTTTCTTTTGATTAGTTATAGAGGAGGGAGAAGGCTCTCCCTGGCTCGCACTTCGTTGCTCACCACCCTCTCTAGCGGGCTCAGTCGCCGCCCGCAACGCCTGCTCTTTTTTTAATTCATCGCGATACTCAATATACTCCGAACACTTTCCAACAAAGCCGCTGATATCACCGTTTTCTTCCATAATAAAAAGACTGTCTACAGTTTTGTCCATAAAGTAGCGGTCGTGACTTACAAGCAGGAGACAGCCTTCGTAGCCTTCAAGAAACTGCTCGAGAATGTTCATTGTAAAAATATCAAAGTCATTTGTAGGTTCGTCTAATACAAGAAAGTTAGGATTCTCTAACAAAAGTCGAACAAGATACAATCTCTTTCGTTCGCCACCACTCAAAGTGCTTACTGGAGAATGCTGAATCTTTCCTTCAAATCCAAACTCTTCAAGAAACTTCGTAGCGCTAACTTCTTTTTTACTATTGTTAAGAGTCATGTGTTCGGCAGTTTCTTTTATGTATTCAAGTACAGTTAGGTTAGTGTCCTTAAAGATTGGATTTTGTGTGTAATAACCAAACTTTGTGTTTACACCAATATCAATACTTCCGCTGTCAGGCGCAAGATTTCCGGTAATGATATTTAGGAAAGTAGATTTACCAGAGCCATTGTCTCCAAAGATTCCGATTTTCTGACCTTTTGTAAAGACATAAGAAAAGTTGGAAATTACAGGTACGTAATTTGTTCCTTTCTCGTTTTCGCCTTGTTCGCTGACATACCCCTTTGGATAATTCTTAGAAATATTATGCAGCTCAAGTACCTTACCGCCAAGCCTTTTTCCTTTTACTTCAAAAGTAAAGCCCTTGTCAGCCTTGAACTTTTCGCGGTTAATCAACTGCTCGTCACGCTGAATGCGGGCTTTTATTTTTGTGCCGCGTGCGCAAGGTCCCCTGAGTAGCCATTCACGCTCAAAGCGTAACACGGATTCAATTCTTCGTTCAGTATTCGCTTCAATTTCAGCCTCAGTTTCTTTCTTTTCAAGATACTGACTATAGTTACCTTCATAAAGTTTAAGGTGATTTCGCGCAAGCTCATAAATGTTTGTACAAACCGCATCAAGGAACCAGCGGTCATGAGTAACCATAAGAACGGAACGTTTTGTATCATGCAGATAATTCTGCAGCCAGAAGATTGTAGAAATATCCAGATGGTTGGTAGGCTCGTCTAACAAAAGTAATTTTGTGTCTTCTACAAGTACCTGCGCAAGTGCAACCTTTTTGCACATTCCTCCGCTGAGAGTTCCCATACGGCGTGTCATATCAGTAATTCCGAGTGTGCTTAGAATTGAACTAATCTGAGCTTCGTAATTCCACAAATCTGCAACATCCATTTTGTGCATGATATCTTCGTATCTGTGCTGGAGTCCATCTGATTGAGATTCACGGGTAGCCATCTCTTCGCAGATTTCTTCATATTCGCGGATAACAGAAAGCTTAGGAGAATTATTCTTAAAAATATGCTCGCGGATTGTGTCATCAGGATTAAAAGCAGGAGTCTGCGGAAGATAAGAAACTCCGGCTTCCTTATTAATTACTACGGTTCCTTCATCTGGCTGCAATACACCAGCAATAGTTGCGAGAAGGGTAGACTTACCAGTTCCGTTTCGTCCAATTAATGCGGCTTTTTCTCCTTCCTGAATTCCAAAAGTTACTTCAGTAAAGAGTGGTTTTTCACGGCCAATTTTAGCCAGATTATTTATAGAAAGAATATTCAAAATTTACTCCAAAAAACAACAGAAAATCAACAGTGAGACAGTTTACTCTAAGGTCTTAAGCAGTTCAAGACTCTTTTCTGCTAGTTCACTTCTGTTTGCTGCATTGTAAATCTCTGCAGAATGCTTCAGAGATTTTTTTGCTTCATTCTTATTTGCGTCAGATGGAGAACCCTTCAAAAGAATTACTGCCTTTATATAATAATCCGCACCGAGTGCCATAGAGTTTTCTGCACAACGGTCATAATAAATGGCGGTGTTTAATGCTTTTAGTGCTTCTTTTACATTTCCTGACTGTGAATGATTCTGTGCAATCTTATACCAGGTAATTCCAATTTCAGAAAGATATCTGTTGTCTGTAAAAAGTTTTGCCGCTTCGTTATAAACTTTATCAGCTTCTTTATAATTTCCGGAAAGTCTGTAAACATCTCCTAAAATACTGTCGCACTGAGCGTGATTATATGGCTGATTCTTAAAAACTTTTTTTGCATCATCCATTTTGTCTACAATTGTTTTATAGTTTTTCTGAACTTCATTTTGAGCAATAAGAATTCGTGCTTCTGACATTGCACATAAAAGTTCTCTTTCTTCAATTTTGTTAGTCTGTGCTGACAGTGCGTATGCCTGTTCAAGATAAAGTTTTGCTTTTTCGATTGCCGGTGGATTATAAGAAAGATACAAACTAACGTGCGTTAGTGAAACAGACAGTAATAAATCATAATTATCGATTGAAACAGCCTGTGTGCGAGCCTTTACTAACATATCTTCTGCCTGATCATAGTTTCCGCTTAAAATACAGGCATTTGCCGCTTCAATAGAATCTACACAGGAATTATGAATTGTACTTATATACATCTGTCGCTTAGGACCAGATGAACAGCCTGTGTTTAAAAAAATCGAAAATGCAAAAATAACAGCTGCTGATAAAATACTTTTTTTCATTAGAAGTTATCCTCTCTGAGCTTTGGTGTTGCGCTTTCTTTTTCTGGCTTTTCAGAGATGCCATTTTTCAAAAGCGGATTATTCTTAAGTCCTTCCATTACATCCTGCATCTGTTTGAGCAGAGTTTGAACCTGAGAAATAAGAAGTGAAATACCCGGCATTTCCCCTTCAAGAGAAGTTGTAATACCATTGATATCACCCATAGTTGAATCCAGCTGTAAAAGAACATTTGCAATTGAGCCTTGAGCGTTTTCATCTTCCAGAAGTTTTGGAACTAAACCAGATGTATCTGCAGTCAGGTTGTTAAGATTTGTGAGAATGCCATTAATCTGCTTAATTGTATTTGAAAGAGGAGTGTCCTCGCTGCCTTCAAGTGCAACATTCAGTTGTTTAACAAGAGTGTCGATGTCACTAACAAGAGTTGTTGCAAGTGCAAGAATTGTATTAATAGAATCAGTTTGTTCAACAACACTAACCTTATGAGCTTTTATAAGAGTAGCTGCTTCTTCGCTTGAGCGTTCTGGAACAAAAGAATTTTCCGCAAGAAACTCAGTACTGTTCCCTGGATAAAAAACTACAGAAGAACCCAACGGACTTGAAAGAATTTCAATTATTGAGTTTTTGACAATTTTATTTTTGTAATCATCTGTGATATAGAAATTAACAACAACTCTGTCGCTGTCATCTAAAGAAAAGCTTTTGATTTTTCCAATTTCAAAGCCCTTGTAAGTTATAGCTTTCCCATCACTGATATTTGAGGCTGATGAAATGATTGTATAATAATTGTGTTTTGGAACAAACCATTTTTGTGTTGATCCAATCAAAAAGATAATGAAAATTAATGCAATGATTGCAATAAGACTTAAGATTCCAACTATCTGATCTGCATACTTAATTTTAAATTTCATAAATCACCCTCATAGTAATCATCCATCTGGTTTATATCATCAAGAAGAATCTTACCTTTAATTTCACCATCTTCAAAATATATTTTATCACAGAGAATTGAGTTGATTAAATAGTTGTCGTGACTCACAAACACAACGGTTTTATTCTCAGCAATAAAGTTTTTAAGAATAGAAATAAAAAGATCTTCTGTTTTATCATCAATTGATTCTGTAGGTTCGTCTAAAAAAAGAACTTCTGGTTCACAGATAAGGGCGCGGGCAAAACTGATTTTCTTTTGTTCACCAATAGAAAGTGCTGCTGGTCTATGTGTAAGAGGCTTTGTGAATTCTACAAGATCAGTAAACTTTTTTATTCGTGCTTTACGTTCTTTTACGCTCATTTCAGGAAAATGAAGCTGAAGCGGCAGATCAAGATTATGATAGATATCCTGATTTGCCCACAGTGCAGAATCCTGAAACATAAATGCGGTTCGTTTTCTGAAGTCGAGATTCTGTTTGCGATTCAAAGCATGAATGTCTTTATCTTCAAAAGTGATTGTTCCAGAGGTTGGAGGAATTAAGCCTGCAAGAAGTTTTAGTGCAGTTGATTTTCCGCTTCCTGGTTTTCCCAAAAAAACAGTTACTGAACTTTTTTCAATGTAATGCGAAATATTATTTATGATTTTATGATCATTGTCTTCATAGCAAACTTGAATCATCTTCAGAATGGCCATCTGATTTACCTCGTCCTAGAGCATGTACGACAGAACCGTAATAAATACGTCTGCTATGATGATGTATAAAAAGGCTTTACTAACAGCTTTAAGACCAGCCAGAGGAATGTCGGTGGAAGCACGTCCGGCGCTAAATCCATAAAGGGTAGCAGAACCGGAAATTATCATACCAAAGACAAGACTTTTTAATATCGAAATCAAAATGATTTTTAAATCCAGAGACAGAAAAAGATTTCGTATATAGTCGGAAATACTTGTCGTTGAAACAAACTGAATTATGATGGCAGGGCAGAGTAGTCCGAAAAGCGAAAAATAAATATTCAAAAAGAACAGTGAAAAAGTAACTCCCAAAAAACGAGGAGCAGCAATATGGGCAATCGGATCTATGCCGATAGAAATGTAGGCTTCAATTTCGTGTCTTACAACCATTGTACTGATTTCAGTAGCAATAGCAGTTGCAGAACGGGCTGTTACAATAAAGGCTATAAGAATAGGACCAAGCTCTCTCATTATCAAAAGAACCAGTAAATCATATTTGAGTTTTCCCTGTCCTAAAGCAGTAAGAAAAGAGTTTCCAATCATAAAAACAGAAGAACCGATTCCGGCAGCAAGAAAACAGCAGATTGGCAGGGCTTCAACATAAGTAAAGAGAAGCTGCATTGTAAGGATTTTTCGGGCAGTTTTACCACGCTGGGCAAATAAAAAAGATGCGGCTATCAATTTTCCAAGATAACCAGTCATGTAAAGAAATTCTTTTACTTTATTGATTAGCGAGTGACCAAGCGCTGAAACCATTTTTAGTTAACTTCTCCTCTATAAAATATATATCAAAATTTGAGTTTTCGCTACAATAAATAACTGATGAAAAAAATATTGTTTCTGATTATTTCAATTTTTGCATTTTCAACTCTATGGGGGGAGGGAGAAGCATCGTCTCCGGAACTCGATGAAGGTCACGCTGATAATTCGCCTCTTTATTGGGGTAATCCTTCAGATGCAACAAATAAACTGGATAATTCAGATGAGTTAATTGCAGAATTAGTTTCCCAAAATTATCTGATGGAAAAGCCGCAATTTACAATCAGTTATAATAATGAATCCTTGAATCCAAACTGGGTAGCCTGGCATTTAGGTCTAGCAGATTTGGGAGAAGCCGATCGCTCAGATTCCTTTCGTCCGGATACAGAACTCCCTGAAGGCTGGTATGCAGTCCGAAAAAATGATTATAAGTTTACCTATTATGGTTTTGACCGCGGGCACATTTGTCCTTCTGCAGATCGAACTGCTACAAAAGAAGATAACAATATGACTTTTTTGATGACAAATATGGTTCCGCAGAGTCCTGATAATAACCGCATAGTTTGGGTAGCTTTAGAAAAGTTTGAACGTGAACAGGTTTTACAGGGAAAAGAAGCTTATATTTTTGCAGGCCCTTATGGACGGGGTGGCACTGGAGATAAAGGGTATTTTGAAGAAATTCCGATTAAAACGAAGGATGGAACTGAACTTGCAATTACCGTACCGTCGCACACCTGGAAAATTATTCTTTTTATGCCGGAAGGGGAGAATGATTTTGAAAGAATTGTTAATGATGGAACTTTTGAAGTGATTGCCGTAAACGTTCCCAACGAAAAAGGTTGCGGCAAAAACGGCAGCTGGCAGCAGTATGTTTGCTCTGTAAATTATATAGAAGAAATCACCGGTTATGACTTCTTTGAACTCCTTCCCGACGATGTTGAAGAAAAAATTGAATCACGAGTTATGGGCGAAGCTGGTCGATAGAACTATTTTTGTACAATTACTGACGATTTTTATATATTTGAATCCTTAGGGTTGTCATGATAAAATATATTCTATGGACAATAAAATTAAAGAACTTTTATCAAAACTCACTCTTGAAGAAAAGGCCGGCCTTTGTTCCGGCAAAGATTTCTGGCGTACAAAGCCGGTAGAAAGACTCGGCATCCCATCCGTTATGGTAAGTGATGGTCCAAGCGGCCTGCGTACCCAGTTTGATAATGGGGTAGATGAAAATGATTCCCGCCCAGCAGTAAGCTTCCCGTCTGGTTGTGCAACCGCTTCCAGCTTTGACCGCTCACTTCTGCGCCACCTCGGCGAGATTCTCGGCGAAGAAGCAAATAATTACAATGTTTCAACAGTACTCGGCCCTGCAATCAATATTAAACGTTCGCCGCTTTGTGGACGCAACTTCGAATATCTTAGCGAGGACCCTTATGTTTCGGGCGAACTCGGTGCCGCTTACATCAGCGGCGTTCAGTCAAAGAATGTTGGAACTTCAGTAAAACACTTTGCCGCAAACAATCAGGAGACAAACCGCTTTTCTGTTAGTGAAGAGGTTGATGAACGCACACTTCGCGAAATCTATCTTCCAGGTTTTGAAAACTGTGTTAAAAAATCAGCTCCTACAACAATTATGTGCTCTTATAACGCAATCAACGGAGAGCTTTCAAGCCAGAATAAGTGGCTGCTCAAAGACTTGCTCCGCGACGAGTGGGGCTATAAGGGAATGGTAGTTTCTGACTGGGGTGCAGTTTACGACCGCGTAAAGGGAATTAAGGCAGACCTTAACCTTGAAATGCCATATTCAGGCGGTCATACAGACAAGGACATTGTTGAAGCTGTAAACTCTGGTAAGCTCACTATGGAAGAACTCGATGAGTCAGTTTCTCACGTACTCGAAATGGTTTTGAACTATGCAGAGCATAAGCAGTCCGGCGAGTTTGATATGGAAAAAGACCACGCCGCATCAGCTAAAATTGCAGAAGAATCCTGCGTACTTCTTAAGAATGATGATACAGTACTTCCTCTTAAAGCTCCTGCAGAAAAAATCCTCTTCGTTGGCTGCTTTGCAGAAAATCCACGTTATGGTGGAGGTGGAAGCTCAAAAATCAAATGCTACAAAATGACAAGCGCAGTAGATGCAGCCCGCGAAGCCGGTCTCAAGGTAAAATATGTAAAGGGCTATAATGATGATTTTGTAACTACAAGCCCGGCCCTCACTTCAGAAGCAGAGCAGGCAGCCCGCGAAGCAGACACTGTAGTCGTTTTTGCAGGCCTTCCAGAAAGTTTTGAATCAGAAGGTGCAGACCGCACGAGCCTCGATATGCCACAGGTTCAGAATGAACTGATTGAAAAACTTGCCGCCGTAAATAAACGCCTTGTAGTTGTGCTTCATAATGGTGCGCCAGTTACAATGCCTTGGGTAGACAAGGTTGCTGCAATTCTTGAATGCTATTTAGGTGGCGAAAACATCGGTACTGCGCAAATCAATCTTCTTTTTGGAAAGGCAAATCCTAGCGGAAAACTTGCAGAAACTTTCCCACTGCGTTTGGAAGATACTCCATGTTATCTTACTTATCCTGGAAACGGCCGTACCTGTTACTACACAGAAGGAATCTTTGTAGGTTACCGCTGGTACGACAGCCGAAAAATGCCTGTTTTATTCCCTTTTGGACACGGTCTCAGCTACACAAGCTTTGAATATTCAAACCTCAAGCTTTCAAAAACAGCCTTTAAAGACAGCGATGGGGTAGAGGTAAGCGTAACCGTTAAAAATACCGGCAGCCTGGAAGGAAAAGAAATCCTTCAGCTTTATGTAAGCGATAAAACTGGTGTAGAAATCCGTCCGGAAAAGGAACTCAAGGGCTTTGAAAAGGTAAGCCTGCGTCCTGGAGAGTCAAAAGAAGTTACCTTTAAGCTGGACCGTCGTTCCTTTGCTTACTGGAATACCGACACCGGCGACTGGTATGCTCCAAGCGGAACTTATGTTATTTCTGTGGGTGCTTCAAGCCGTGATATCCGCCTTACTGCTGAAGTTGATGTTACTTCATCATCAAAAAAGGCCTTTACAATCACCCCTCAGACAACAATGGGCGATATGCTCCGTAACCGCGAAATGGCAGCTCTGATTCATGATGATTATATGAAGGCACGCAAGTTCCTTGATGATATGACAGATGAAGAGTTTGAGAAAAAATTCCCATTCCCTAAAGAAGGAATGCTTGGAATGATTCTGAGTAATCCGTTCCGCAGCAATCGTGGTCGCGATGGTAAAACCATGGAAGACATTCTCAAGCAGGTGGAAGGTTACAATAAGGCTCTGGAAGAATAAGAGGATTGCTTTCAAAACAAAAAGGGTGTGAAATACACCCTTTTTGTTTTTGTATTGGAATAGTCTTAAACTTCCACCTGCACCATTGTGGCAACAGCTTGTGCATGTACATTAGCGTATACACTGCGGTTGTTTTTATAAGGATTCTTAAAGTTAGCAATCTGACTGCGCAGCTGTTCAATATGTACGCGAAGTAAATCGCGGTTAATTGCATTCTGTTTGAGTACTTTATCCTGCAAATCAGACAAATCATTCTGAATCTTAATGATTTCAGCGTCTTCTGCGGCTGGAGCTTTGTTTCCACCTGCAGAATACATCTTAGACATAGGCACAATCACTTTCTGAAGGCTTGCAATGCTCTTTACAACCTGCTGTTCAAGTTCTGTATGAGCAAGAAGGTTTTCCGGATTTTCTGAAGTGATGGAATCCTGCTGTTTTTCGAGAACAGTAAGATATTCGCGGAACTTACCGCGCTGTTCTTCCAAAAGACTTCTAAAGCGGCGCAAAAGAGCAACGCGCTCGTTTAATTCTTCCTGTGTGATTTCTGCCATATTCTTTTCCCCCTGCGGTCCCCACCGCTAACCCTGAATATTCAATGCACTCTGTACTTTTGCTGCCGGAGCATTAGCTGTGCTGCTTGCAATCTTTCTCCATGCATCTGCAAGTTCATCAACCTTGCTAAGTACAAACTCAATTTTATGTTTATTGTGGCTGATAGTTGCATCCATCAGTTCTTCGTTAAAGTATACATACAAAGACATAAGGTTTCGGGCAATATCTCCGCCCTTTTCCATATCAAGCGAAACCTGAAGCTCAGTAATAATCGCCTGTGTCTTCTGAAGATGAATACCAAACTGCTCAATGTCACCGGCCTTTAATTTGTCATTCATATCAAACAGATTAAGTGCCGCTTTAAGATGCTTTACAGCACCTTCATAAAGTAAAACAACCAGTCTTCCCTGACTCGCAGTATTTACATTTGTTTTTTGATATGCAGCATAAGCGTTCTGGTAAGCCATTGCTTTCCTCCTTGAATTTACGAAAATCCGCGCAAAATACGGGTATTCTTCTCTGATTTTCGGATTCAGAAAATTTAACTTTAGCAATATTTTTGATATTTTTGTTATTTTTAAACTTTTTTTCTAAGCAGATTCTTATGAAAGTCGAATTTAGTGGAAAATTTTCAATATCTTTACTATATTAAAAGTAGCAGTACGCGAAATAGTAACGAATATTTTAGGAAACAGCAATGGCAGAAGATCAGAACAACGAAAACAAACCACAGAACGACGAGAATGATCCATATAAGTTCTTCAAATTTCCTGGTCCACAGGGTGAAGATGATAAAAACAAGAAAAATAAGAATAATGGAAAAAAGAAGTTCCCTTTTTGGCCGATTCTGCTTCTAACCCTGTTTGCAGTTGCAATGGCAGAATTCTTCCTTTTCCCAAAATCAGATGATTTGATTGATTATTCAGATTTTAAGGCAAAGATTGAAAATGGAGAAATCAAATCGGTTGTTATCAGCGATAGTTATTTTATCGGTTATGGCAAAGTGATGGAAACAGACATAAGTGGAGGTAAGGGCTTAAAACTCTTTAATGTTCCATCTTCTAAGTCTGTAACTCAGTTTAAGACTTCTGCTGTATTAACTCAGAGCTTCCTTGATTTCCTTGAAGAAAATAATATTCACTATAAATTTGCTGCAAAACAGAATAACTGGTTCCTGCAGCTACTTTTGAATCTTATTGTTCCATTCGGCTTGATTTTCCTCATGTACTTCTTCCTCTTCAGAAAGATGGGCGGCGGTTCTGGCGGTGGCGGAATCGGAAGCATTTTCAGTGTTGGTTCTTCACGTGCAAAAGTAGTAGAAGAGGGTAAAATTAAAACCCGGTTTGCCGATGTTGCCGGTGTAGACGAAGCTAAAGAAGAGCTTGTAGAAGTTGTTGATTTCCTTAAGTCTCCTAAAAAATATACAGACATTGGTGGTAAAATTCCAAAGGGTGTTCTCCTTGTAGGTGACCCTGGAACTGGTAAAACCTTGCTCGCTCGTGCTGTAGCAGGTGAGGCTGGGGTTCCATTCTTCAGCATTTCCGGTTCAGACTTCGTTGAAATGTTTGTTGGTGTTGGTGCCAGTCGTGTTCGCGATTTGTTCAAACAGGCTCGCGAAAAAGCTCCTTGTATTATTTTTATTGATGAAATTGATGCCCTTGCAAAGAGCCGTGCAAACGGATTCAGCAGCAACGATGAGCGTGAACAGACTTTGAACCAGCTCCTCGTTGAAATGGACGGTTTTGATAATGAAAAAGGTTTGATTGTGCTTGCTGCAACCAACCGTGTAGACGTTCTTGACCCTGCTATTCTCCGTCCTGGCCGCTTTGACCGCCAGGTTCCTGTAGAAAAACCGGATGTAAAAGGACGTGAAGAAATTCTCCGCATCCATGCAAAGAACGTAAAACTCGATAAAGACGTAGACTTTGAATCAGTTGCTCACGGAACTACAGGCTTTGCTGGTGCAGATCTTGCAAACGTAGTAAACGAAGCTGCCCTTCTTGCAGTACGTAACGGTCGCAAGAAAGTAACTATGGAAGATTTCAATGATGCAATTGATAAGGTAAGTATTGGTCTTAAAAAGAAGAGCCGCAAAGATAATAAAAAGCAGATGCGCCTTGTTTCTGTTCATGAGACAGGTCACGCACTTGTTGCAGCTTTCAATCCAGACCACGAGCCTGTAAATAAAATTACAGTTGTACCACGCAGCCATGGAGTAGGCGGCTTTACACAGTACCGTGAAGAAGGCGAAGAAAAGTTCATTCAGACTCGCAAAGATATGATGGACGAAGTAGACAGCCTCCTTGGTGGACGTGCCGCAGAACAGATTATTCTCGGCGACATTTCTACTGGTGCTTCAAATGATATTGCCCGCGCTACAGATATTATTAAGCGCATGATTACCGATTTTGGTATGTCAGACAAGTTCAAGAACATGACACTTGGTAAAGGTGTACTTGGTGCCCGTGGTGGCGACGCAAATCTCATCCGTGAATTCAGTGAAGAATCTCAGAATTACATTGATGAAGAAATTGCCCGCATAATGAACGAGCGCTACGACTATGTTGTAAAACTCCTTTCAAAGCACAAAGAACTTCTGGATTATATTGCAAATCGCCTTGTTGAAGTAGAAACAATGGATGGCAAAGAGTTCTATGAAATTGTAAAGGGCGAACAGCACTGTAGGGAACTCTCAGAAAGCGCCGGAAAAGAAGATAAATCAGAAGCTTCTACAGAAGAAGTGAAAGAAAAGAAGCCTCGGAAACCTAGAGCAAAGAAAACTGAAAATTAATGTCATTGTCGGGTCAAGTCCGGGAATGACAATGCTATTTCAAATAGACAATTTTCCATTTTCTTTATATAATATAACGATATGAAAAAGCTTCTTATTTCTTTTTGCGCACTTTTTGTTTCAACTGTTTTATTTGCGCAGAACATTACAACGGCGAGTGCTTATTTTAAGACAATATCAGAATACTACGGAACCATAAAAGATTACGAGGTTGATTTCGAAATCAAAATCGAAAAAGCTGAATCTGCCGGAAAACTTTCGTTCAAGGCTCCAAACCTTGTGAGAATGGACTATACAAATCCACCAGAGCAGGTAATCTGTTTTAATGGTGATATTCTTACTATTTATATTAAAGAGCCGGCAGAGGCTGTTCTTCAGCAGCAGGTTACTCCAGATAACACAAATAATGCTGCAACCCTTTCAACTCCACAGGGACTCTCTCTTATGTCTCGCTATTACACAGTAGCATACGAAACTGGTCAGAATCCGGAGCCTCTCGAAGAAGGTTCAGATGAAATGGTTGTAAAACTGATTCTTACAAGAAAAAGTGCATCAGAAGCTTTCAGATATATTAAGCTTGCAATTAATAATGATACAAAACTTATCCGCCGTATTGAGGCTGTAACTCCTAAGGGAGAAGAGTTTGTATTCAACTTCTTTGATTATGCTTTGAATCAGAATCTTTCTGAACAGCGTTTTGTTTACGATGCGCCTTCTTCGGCAAATAACTACAATAATTTCTTGTTCACGGAGTAGTTGAGAATGGAAAGTTACGGCGAACTGCTTCAGAAAACCCGTGAGGCTAAACAGATTGACCTTGACCGCGCCAGCCGCGAAATCTCTATAGAAAAAAGATATCTTGCAGGCCTTGAAGCCGAAGATAATGCTGTGTTCCCTGGTGAAGCTTATATGACGGGCTTCCTTAAGAATTATGCAGATTATCTTGACCTTGATGCAGATTTCTTATTAAAGCTTTATCGCAATAAACAGATTCAGGAAGCGCCTCTGCCTCAGGGGCTTTATGAACGTCAGAAACCAAGATATCTTCTGCCTGCAATTATTATTCCTTCTGTTCTGCTGATTGCAGTAGTAGCTGTTGTACTTACCCTGTTAATCATAAAGAATAAAAACAAGACAGAAGATGGTGTTGTGGTTTCAAGCGCAATGAAAAACCGCCAGTATGAACTTACTGATAAAAAGTTTACACAGCGCGTTTATAAGGGAGACCAGCTCTTCATTCCTACAGAAAATGACGGAAAAATCATTCTTACTGTACGCGATACACTTTCTGCTTTTGGAATCGATACTCCATCTGGAGTTTACTATATTGAACTTGCAGAAGAATCTGAACTTGATATCAACGGCGACAATGCATCTGATATGATTGTTTATGTTTCAGATGTTTCTTCTACAGATGAAAGCCGCGGAGCAGAGGTAAGTATTCTTCTCCGTCATGGAATGGCTGTTGAAGCAACAACTGTTGCAGCAGAAGAAATTCCATTTGCATCCGAAGTTAAGTCTAGTCATCCATATAAAGTTATTCATGAAGATAACCGTGCTTATCCGTTCACAATTAACGCAAGCTTCCGAGGCCCTTGTCTCTTCCGTGACCGTGTAGATAATTCTCAGTCTGTTGAGTCTTACTTTGCACGCGGCGACTTGTTTACTGCAACTCCTCGTAACGGTATTCGTCTGTGGATGTCTAACTTCAATACTGTAAAGATTACTATCATTGCAGACTCTAAATCTTTTGATCTTGATATTGGTACAGCAGGTCAGATTTTCGTAGAAGATATCAAGTGGATTAAAGATACCGACGGCAAGTACAAACTCGTTGTACTTGAATTGGACTAATTCTTTTTCTCATTCAGGACTCTTATGAAATTTTTTATTGACCAGCACGGTTGTGCTAAAAACCAGACTGATGGTGAGCTCATTGCGGGCTTTTTAATGGAACGCGGTTATGAGTTCACCCTCAATGCCAGCGAAGCCGATTTTATTCTTGTTAATTCCTGTGGCTTTATTGAATCAGCAAAAAAAGAATCTATCGACGCAATTTATGATATCAAAAAAGCATATCCGGAAGCAAAGCTTGTGCTTACCGGCTGCCTTGCTGAGCGTTATGCAAATCAGCTTATAGAACAGATGCCAGAACTCGATGGAGTTTTTGGTAACGGTAATCTTTCTAAAATCGCTGATTTTATGGACAGCATTAAAAAAGAGCGTGGCGCTGAAACTTTTGAGCAAAAAGGCGTATGTGGCGGGGCGCGCCCGGTTCTCTTTAATTTCCCGGGCTCTGCCTTCGTCAAAATTACCGAGGGCTGTTCAAATCACTGTTCCTTCTGCGCAATCCCTCTTATCCGTGGCGAGCTTCGCAGCCGCAGCGAGTCAGAAATCCTTACAGAAATCAAACAGCTTGTGAGCGACGGTGTATACGAAATCAATCTTATTGGACAGGATCTTGCAGCTTACGGTACAGATACTGCAACTTCCCTTGCAAGCCTGCTTAGAAAGATTACTGCAATTCCAGGCGACTTTATTGTAAGACCTCTTTACATTCACCCAGACCACTTTAGTGACGATATCATTCAGGCAATTAAAGAAGGTGAGGGCCGCCTTTTGCCATATTTTGACATTCCCTTCCAGAGTGGCGATGATAAAATTATTCTTGCAATGAACCGTACCGGCTCATTTACAGAATATACTGCGCTTGTTAGAAAAATCCGCAGTTCACTTCCTGGAGCTGTTCTTCGCACAACCTTCCTTACAGGTTTCCCTGGTGAAACAGATGATGCTGCCGAAAATACAGCACATTTTCTCAGTGAAATCCAGCCAGACTGGTCAGGCTGCTTCCCATATAGTCGTGAGGAAGACACTCCTGCCTACAGTATGAAAGGCCGTGTTCCTGCAAAAACTGCAAAAGCTCGTGCCGCACATCTTGAAGAGCTTCAGACTGCAATTACCGCTGAACACTTAAACTCTTATGTTGGCAAGGAACTTAATGTTCTTGTAGAAGAAATCATTGATGCAGAAGACGAAGGTCTTGCTATCGGTCGTGCCTGGTTCCAGGCTCCAGAAGTAGATGGCTCTGTAGTAATCCGTTACGATCTGGATGACGCTGCTGCTGTTTCAAATATAATTCCTGGTTCGGTTGTTACTGTAAAAGTTCTTGCCAGCACTGGAGTTGACTTAGATTCCAGATTTACGAAAATTTATCGAAAATTCAACGGAAAAAACGAGCGTAAATTCATTTATTAGTGTATAATTTAATAATCGGACTTAACAAATGAAGGTTATTGCAGTTTTAATACCGACATTCAATATTGAATATAGCCTCGATATTTTGAGTGGCATATCAGATTATTTTCGCGGAAAAGAAGTAAAAGTCGTTATAATTCAGACTAGAATTCCGGGCATAAATACAGGTACTTTCGATTACCAGTATTGTACCGGTTTTGAATATGCTAAATCAAAAGAATTCGATGCAATTATTTGTGTAAGCGGAGTTTATGCATCTCAAATGTCTGAAACTCGTTTACGCGAAATGCTTCAGGCTTTTGAACCTCGTCCTGTTATTTCCATTGCGCTTGATCCACAAACAAAGCATAGTCATGTTATTAGCGCAGACTGCCGTAAAAGCTACAAAGAAATTGTAAATCATCTTAAAAAAGAACATAACTGCAGTAAAATTGCTTTTTTCTCAGCTAATCAGACAAAATCAAAAGAAGCTCTTGAACGCTACGATGCTTTTACTTCCGCTTTGGATGCCTGTCATCTTCCGTTCTTTCCTGAAATGGTTTACGACGGAAACTTTACCGACTTTAAGGCTCACGATGAAATAGTTAGCCGTTTCAAATCAAAAAATGATATTCCTTTTGATGCAATAGTTTGTGCAAATGATATGATGGCTTCTGGTTGTATCCGTGGACTCGAAGAAATAGGAGTTCGTGTTCCAGATGATGTAAAAGTTATAGGTTTTGATGATGCAATAGTTGCAAGTATGATGTCACCAAAGCTTTCTACAATCAATCAGGATATTTACAGTCAGGGCTACGAAGCTGCAGAAATTGCAGACAGAATTCTCGATGGTGAAGCTGTAAAACATGAAATCTTAAATCCGCTTTTGCCTAAATTCCGTCAATCGTGTGGTTGTATATCTAAAGAACAGTCAGTTCAAGTCTATAAAACAGCAGATGGAGAACTTCATTCTGATACAAACGAAAAGAATAATGGTGTAATGCAGTTTGTCACTGCACTTAATGAAAAGAATACAGTAGTTACGCTTTTGGATACCGTGCGAGGTTTTAATACCCTCAAGCAGATGTTCTTTAATCTCAAATACATCGTGCAGGAATGTTCTTTAAGCGGACTTGCTATCCATTTCTTTAAGGAAGTTCAGCTTATAGATAATGAACAGGAATTCTGCCTGCCGGACGCTGTTGACCTTCATATGTTCTATACAGAGGTAAAAAATACTGAAATCTTTAGACCAGGTGTCACCTTTAATCCTCATGAAAAAATATTTGCAGCCCGTTCTATGGATGATATAAGTGGTATTTTCCTGCTTAATCCTATTTTTATGGGTGAAGCAAATTACGGCTATATGATGTGCCGTATTAATGAAAACAAATTTGCAGATTATAACGTTTATCTTAAAATCATAATGAATGCAGTTGCGCAGGCTTATGATTATACAAGTAAGATTCAGGAAGGCCGAAATCTTGAGCGCGAAAAAACAGATCTTGCTTTACAGTCTCGAATGGATGATCTTACCGGCATCTTAAATCGACGAGGCTTTATAGAAAAAGGTCAGGCTGCACTTGATATTCTGCAGGAAACTGACACTTCTGGTGTTATTTTCTTTGCAGATATGGATGGGCTAAAAAAGATTAATGATACTTACGGACACGATATGGGCGATAAGGCACTTATGCTTCAGGCCCGTGTATTAAAAGACATATTCCGTTCTTCTGATGTTGTTGGCCGTCTTAGTGGAGATGAGTTTGGTGTTGTAGCACTCGGAATGAAAATGAACTATGTTGAAAATACAAAGCTTAAAATTGATATGCTTTGTAAAAAAGTTTCCATAGAAAATCAGCTTCCTTTTACTTTATCTATAAGTCTTGGTGCCGTAGATTTACAGAAATCAAGTGTGCTCAAACAGCTTTTGAAAGAAGCAGATAAAGAACTCTACAAAGAAAAAAGTAAAAAACATGCCAGAAACTAATTATCTCGATATTCTCAATGAAGAGCAGCGGGCTGCCGTTGTACATGAAGGTTCTCCGCTCTTAATTCTTGCGGGTGCCGGCTCCGGAAAAACCCGTGTTATTACAACTAAAATTGCGTATCTTATTTCTCAGAAAAATGTCGATCCTTGGAACATTCTTGCAGTAACTTTTACCAAAAAAGCTGCAAATGAAATGTCTGAAAGAACAAAGGCGTTGGAACCGCAAAAAGAAACGGATAAAGTTTTGATTAGGACATTTCATTCTTTGGGAGCTTGGTTATTACGACGTTACCCTGAACATGCAGGTTTATCTACATCATTTACAGTTTATGATGATGCAGATATGACTACTTTAATTAAAAATATTGAACCATCACTTAATCAAAAAGAATGTCGTACAGTTGCTAGACAAATTGCTTTAGCAAAAGATTATGACTTAAAACCAGAGGATGATTTATCAATAATTGGTAGTGAATTTGACTTAAATGATTTATATTTAAAATATCAACAAAGGTTATTGGCTACAGGAAATGCTGATTTTGGAGATTTAATCCTGCTTGCTAATCGTTTAATTGAAACATATCCAGAAATAGAAAATTATGTTCACAACCGTTTTAAATATATTATGGTTGATGAATACCAAGATACAAATAAACCTCAATATAAATTACTGCAAAATCTTTCTGGAATAAAAAAAGGAAATGATTGTTATATTTGTGTAGTAGGTGATGATGATCAGTCCATTTATAAGTTCAGGGGTGCTGAAGTAGATTATATTTTATCATTTCCAGAGGTTTTCCCGAAGGCACAAATCATTAAGCTTGAAAGAAACTATCGTTCAACGAATGGAATTTTAAATGCAGCCAATATTGTAGTTAAGAAAAATCATCATGGCAGTCTTGAAAAAACTCTTATAGCGGATCGAGGTGAAGGGGGAAAACCTGTGCTTGCCTTTTTACCGGATCAGAATACTGAATCAAAATTTACTGCAGATTTGATTTTACAATCGCTTAAACCAAAAGACGGTCAGCCTAAGGCTAAATATTCTGATTGGGCTATACTTTACCGTACAAATGCTCAGTCTCTTGAGTTTGAAAAAGAATTTTTACATAGAAAAATTCCATATGTTGTTGTTGGTTCTCTTAAATTTTATGAGAGGGAAGAGATTAAGGATGCACTTGCTTATATTTCTTTCTGTGCAAATCATAAGGATGAAGTTGCTTTCCGTCGTATTATAAATAAGCCATCTCGCGGAATTGGAGAAAAGACACAAGATAAAATAATGGAGAGTGCCATTAGTTTGAATGAAGAGGGCGGAGTTGTTTATTCAGACCTTCTGGAAAATATTAGAAATCAAAAGGGTGGCCTTTCAAAAAAGGCCAGTGAAGGTGCAGAAAATTTCATAAAGCTTTTCGATACTCTTGCCGGTTGTTTTGATGAAAACAAAGCTCTTTCTGATTTTGTAGAACGCATAATCCATGATTCCGCATTGGATGAATATCATAAGGCAGGAGACGAGATTGAGGGTACAACCCGAGTACAGAACCTTCAGGAACTTGTAAATACTGCAGTTCCGTACAAGTGCACAATGGAAGGTCTTTTACAGTTTCTTGATGCAATCAATCTTGACCGCACTCTCGATGCAGAAAATCAGGCAGTTGGAGATGATGCTGTCACACTTATCACCCTTCATAATACAAAAGGTCTGGAATATAACCGCGTAATCATTACCGGTCTGGAAGAGGGCGTATTCCCGCGCATGGACAAAACTGGTGCAGAACTCGAAGAAGAACGCCGTCTTTTTTACGTTGGAATTACCCGAGCTCGCGATGAACTTTATGTAACATCAACTGCAAAACGCTGTCTATACGGCCGTTGGGATTTTATGCGCCCAAGTCCTTTCATAAAAGAAGCTGCAGAAGCCTTTACTGTAATAGGTCAGGCTCCATTCGGCTTTTCAACCCGTAAAATATCCCCATACGGTCAGTTTGGTCGTGATGCCTCAGCTTTCAGCAGCAGTTCTTCAGCTTCTACAGAAGATGAAAGTCTTGTAAAAAAATGGAAAAAAGGTACTCATGTTTATCATGATGACTATGGAGAAGGTTCTGTTGTTGCGGTATACAGTAATTCCGGTGAGTTTGTAATAGAAGTGCAGTTTTCGACAGGAACAAAAAAGAAATTTCTTCCAAAATATCAGGCTAAATCTTTGGAAATCATAAAATCCGATTTTTAATGACAAACGGATATTTATGCCATATAATTAATATAGCCCAAAATGTTATATTGAATAATAATTTAAAAATCATTATTTAAAATTTTTGAACCAATGGTATATACAAATGCGGATAGGGCTTTTAATTGATTATGTAATTTCGGAATACGCGGAGAGGATTATCAGAGGTGTGTCACTAGCATGCCAGGAAAAATCCGCAGAATTAGTCGTATTCTCAATAGGTCAGCTCCAGAATTTAAACGGAGCTTTTGATTATCAGAACGTAGCAGTTTCATCTTTTGTTTCCTCAAATAATCTGGACGGAGCTATTTTTATTTCCGGTACAATTATGCATTCCCTCACAAAGGCAGAGGTTGCATCTTATATAAAATCTTTCAAGCCTTTGCCCGTTTCAAATATTTCTATGGAAATACCGGGCATTCCTTCTGTTATTGTAGATAATCAGGAAGCATACGAAACAATTCTCGAAGAACTTATTTCCCGACAGAAATGCCAGAAGTTTGGTATTCTTGGTGTACGAGGAAATTCTTCAGAAGTAAAAAATCGCATAAAGAATATAAAGCAGATTCTTACGGATCATGGAATTCCAGAGGAAGAAGTTACTGTCTGGAAATCTATGTTAAGTTATGGACCAGCTCTCGAAGATTTACGGGCAGCCTATAAAGACATGGGTACTTTTGACTATGATGCCATTATCTGTATGAATGATGAGATGGCTTTTGCTGCATTGGATTTTTGTGCTGAAATCGGCTTAAAGGTTCCGTCAGATGTTTGTGTAGTTGGTTTTGATAATCTTTATTATGCAGATAACAGTATTCCAACTCTTACTACAATAAAACAGAATTTTGAAGGGCAGGGCTATCTTGCTGGTATGAATCTTATTCGGGAAATAAATGGAAAACCGGCTGATAAACTTTCTGTAATGCAGGCAATTCCTGTAATGAGGGAATCTACCCGACGTGTACCTTATGATAAAACTGCACCTCACGCACGCAATTTTGATTTTGAAGCAGAAGACCGTGATCCATATCTTCGCACTAATACCGGAACTGAATGGTATAGAAAAAAAGGAGAGTTCTATCAGACTACAACTTTCTATACGGAAATGCAGTCAGATATGACTTACGACCAGCTTAGAAACCGTATTAATGATGATGTTCGTTCCTTTGGAATTTCTGCCTGTGCAATTGTGCTTTATGAAAAGCCAATAGAAATGACAACTCCTTTTGATTATTTCCATCTGCCAAAGAGTGCACATCTGTTTGCTGGTTTTGATGATAGAACAGGCTTTGATTCAAAGAATGAAAAACATCAGATAAAATGCAATCCTAAAGAAAAAATGCTCCCAAATGGAATTATTCAATTTGATTCAGACGGAGTTCTTGTTTTTTCAATTTATCATAGCACTTTGCAATACGGTTATATAATAATAAGACCTGGAAATTATGAGTCTTTGATTTATGACCTTTTTGTACGTCTGCTTGCTTCTACAATAGCGTCGGTTTATTCCTTCTCGCTTGCTCATAATGAAACTTCCCGTGTTCGTAAAAAGATAGACGAGCTCGATCTTATTGCAAGTACTGATGAACTTACTGGTGTATATAATCGCCGCGGCTTTTATTCCTTTGGTGAAACAACACTTAAGTTTGCAAAGGCAATGAATCAGACCGGTATGATTATTTACTGCGACATGGATGGCTTAAAGAAAATCAATGATGATTATGGCCATGAAGCAGGAGATAAGGCAATTATTGCAGAATCAATTATTCTTCGAAGTAATTTCCGTTCAAGCGATATTATCGCAAGAATTGGTGGTGATGAGTTTGCAATTATAAGTCCGGGGCTTACAAAAGACGCACTTAGAAATATCAGAAATCAGATAGATGAAGACTGCAGAATCTGGTCTGGTGGAAATGAGCTTGGTTTTTCAATTTCTATAAGCATGGGAGTTGTACCGTATCCTTCTACAAAAATGGGCTATAAAATAACCCCGCTGTTAAGCGAGGCAGATTCCCTTATGTATATGGAAAAACGGGCAAAGAAAGCTAAGAAAAAAGAAGAAGCGGTCCTTAGTTCCAGTCACGCTGAATATAAGTCGCACGCGGACGCGCAATAATTCGTACGCGTCTGTTCTGTGCACGGCCTGCTTCTGTTGCGTTGTCTGCAACCGGCATAGTTCCACCGAATCCCTTGTAGGTAAAAATATTCTCGTCGATTCCTTCGCCAATCAGGGCATTCATAACTGTTCGAGTTCGCTCAATCGAAAGATTCAGCTGACCAACCGGTTTTCCAACATCGGCCGTGTGGCCTTCAATCAAGATCGTGTAGCCTTCATCTTCGAGAATCTCTTTTAATCGCTCAGCTATTAACTCAATGCGGCTGCTTTCCGCTGGCAATAATTCCGGTGAATCAGGATAGAATCGAAGGTTTACATCAAACATAAATCCAATGCTTGAATCAGAAACTGTTACACCCGGAATCTTGTTTTCATAAAAATACTGTTTTACGGCATTGTACTTAATGTAATAAGCAGGTGTCTTTTCCGGTACACTGATATCGTAAATCAGGTTTTCCTTATCCAGAAGAATTACAACCTTACCTTCCTGTAAAAGCTTGATGTTTTCCGGTACAGTAAGAATCTTGAGGGCGTCGCGGTGCTTAATAATCGGGTCGGTACGGTTTCGGCCGTAAACCTGAGTTGCCTTAATATAAAGCGGATCCGCACCAACACGGTCTTCGTAAAGCGAAGTATCATCAGAGTAGTGATAGCCAACGAGGCCTTTGCTTGTTACGATTGAAGGAGTAACAATATTTTTTTCGTAAATGCTTGTCATCTGGTCATCCCAAATCTGAGGGAAGAAGCAGGCATAAACTTCGCTCTTTACATATTCGCCGTGAACAGGAAAAGCTCCGCGTGCATCAATTATAATTCCGCTGAAAGCACGTGAAGGAACGTATTCAATTGGCTTTTGCGGATTATAGGGATAGTTGTGGCGTACCAGAAGCTTTCCGATATCATTAATATTTGTTGTGTTTGTAGTGTTCAGGTATTTAAGATCTTTTGAAAAAACATCAGGAGTTTTGTGGCCTCCCATAATAAAATGATAAACCTGGTCCAGAGAAAGACTGTCATTAATAACTGCTTCTGAAAGATCGTTTTCAGAATTTTCAAAAAGGGAGAGTAGAGGAGGCTGAATCAAAGGCAGCATTTTTGATTTGATGTAAGTTGAAGCAACTTTTTTACCCGAAGGCATTTGAATGTTTGCCTTATTTGCATCCAGCGCAATGTTAGTAACAAATTCCTTTGTAATCCAGTTGATGGAGCTGATTGCTTCGATTTTTGTATCGTAATTCTGAGTGGTCTGAGCGAAAACAGCCGAAAAAATTGTGGCGGTGAGAATTAGAGAACAAAACGTCTTTTTAATGGACATGACATACTCCCAAATGCAACGTCAAATGACAGTTGTTGTTTATCAGTTAAACATCGGCTTATTTTGAAGGAATATAAAGTATTTTTCCTATTTTAAGGATTGCGTTTTCTTTGATGTCGTTAAGCTCGCAGATTGCCTGAACTGTTGTTTTATATCTTCTTGAAATTGACCAGAGAGAATCTCCTGCTTCAACTTTATATTTGATCGGGAATTCCACAGGTGTAATGTTTTCCAGCGCATCAAGGGCAGACTGCTTCATTCCAAGTGGCAGACGGATTTCACTCTGTTTAGAAGGATGTGTCATCCCCATTGTGTATGAAGGATTCAAGCGTTTGAGGGTTGCATTATCGAGCCGCATTTCCTGAGCAAGCTGATTTAGAGAATATGCTTTTTTTACAGTGATATAATCAAAGTTGCCGTTTTTTTCATTTTCGAGCATTTCGAATTCTTCGTCGTGACTTGGAATGTCTATACCGTAGTATTCACTATTAATTGCGAGGTCAGCAATTGCAATTAATTTTGGTACATATTCTGCAGTCTGTTTTGAAAGATATCCGTTTTCTGCAAGATACCAGAAATTTTTTTCACCGCCTGCTTTTTTGATTGCCTTACTCATTGCTCCAACGCCACAGTTGTAAGCGCCTATGGCAAGGAGCCAGTCGTTAAAATAATTGTAATTGTCAGTGAGCTTTTTAAGTGCCGCATCTGTTGATTTCCATGGATCAAGGCGTTCATCTACAAAGTCGTTTAGAGTCAAAAATGGCCATACGCTGTTTGCCATAAACTGCCACATTCCAATTGCTCCCGAGCGGGATTTTGCAGCTGTCTTGTAGTTTGATTCTACTACCGGCAGATATTCCAGCATTTCCGGCATCTGTGCATCCTGAATAGCCTTGCGTACATAAAGACGGTATTCCATTGCACTTTCAAGATAGGCCTTTAGCAGAGTGCTCCATTTAGGAGAAAGGTAAAGTTTACGGAATTTTTCAACTTCTTCTTTTGCAAGTTCTTCTTCGCTGACAAACGCAAGGGGAGTGTGAACGGGTTTTGTTTCTTCTTCCTGTGGGGTGTCGAGAGAATGAAGCTCCGGGGCAATGGCTGTTTTTAAGAGATCAAGAAAAGCCTGGTCTTCAACAACTTCTTCTTCCATCGGTTCTTCAGTAAAAGACAGGCTTTCACTATCATTGTCATCTTCTGACTTGATAACTGTATCAGTCTCGGTCTTGTTAATTAAGTCATCCTCGGGCTTGATAATTATGTCATCCTCGGGCTTGACCCGGGGATCTGTCTCAGCAAAAACAAGTGAAGTACAAAATATAAGTGCGATTACGAGGATTTTTTTCATTACAGTTTATTTCCAAGATAAATACCGGCCCATTCCCAGTTTCCGTGAATATCAGGGTCAAGCGGGAAGTCAACCTTGCGGAAGTACAGATACCATACAGAAACGTAAGAGTTCCATCCCCAGGTGCGAAGGTATGCCTCGTTCGGGTTAGAAGCTTCATCCAGAGTATCGCTGTAGCGGATGCGTTTTCCTCTCATCCATGAATACATAGAAAACTCTTCCTGTGCATTGGCATCGTTTTCATCCTGCTTCCAAGACATAGAGAAAAAGTTTACCTTAGCCTTATATTTATCAAGTGAACGCCAGTCATAATTGCGGATTGCCTTTTTAACAGCTTCTTCAAGGGCTGGAAGGCTTTCAAAGGTCCAGTCTTTAGAGGAATTGTTAAAATCAATAAGGTGGCGGGCATTTTTATAGGCATCAGGTTCACCCGCAATCTGAATTGTGGTTGCATCAGGCTGTTCAAGAAACTGTTTGTAGGTTTTTAATGCCTGAGACCACTGGCTGTCATTCTGATATTCCAGTGCCAGTCGCAGGTAAAGCTCGGTTGTGTTTACATTCTGCGGAAATCGGTTAATCAAATCATTAAAATACTTAATTCTGTGCGAAGGAGTTTTACTAATCTGAATCAGGTTCTGCAGGCAGATAAAATGCACGGAATTTCCCTTTACTAAAAGATCCTGACACTGCTGCAAAATGCGGTCAAAATAATATTCAGCAACCGGCTCTGCACCAGTAGAAAGATATGCGTAAGCTGTCATCAAAAGCCAGTACGAGTTGTACATATCATTTGGATTCTTATCTACCCAATCTGTAAGAAAAAGAATGAGTCCCTGATAATCTTTTTGTGCGAGAAGGCTGTCTGCCATCTGTTTTATGATTGAATAACGCTGTTTATCATTTAAGGTTTCGAATTCCAGAAGATTTTGAAGTTCTTCCTGCTTGTTTAGTGTTTGTTCAGATTTTTTGATTGAATTGCCGTCCTTGCAGGCCGAAAATATAATTAATACAGATAAAAGAAACACTTTTGCAGGTAACAGTTTTAACGATTTCATGTTTTTAAATTTAGCATAGTGATTTGTTATTGTAAAGATTAACTTTTATATGTATTATAAAGAAGTAATATTTACCTGGAGAAAGGCATGAAGGATTTAAGGGGCCATAAGCCGGTACGTGTACTTAACATATTTGGTATTCTCTTTGTGATTACATGCGCCATCATTACAATTTTAAATCCAATTTCAAAGCCTGTTAATGTACTTAATATCACTTTTCTGGTTCTTCAGGCAGGTATTGGTCTTTCGGTTGTAATAATCTCCCGTAAAATCACAAAGAAATTCTTTCATCTTTTTGTTGGGCTTTTGTATCTTTTCTGGAGTATTTTGTCACTTTTTATGGAGCTTGTTTTTCCATATACAATCAAAGAATTCTGGCCGCTTTTTGGTATAATTACGGGACTTTTATGGTTCATTGCCGGCCGCATGAAATATGGTAGATTAAAGTTTGGTTTTGTAATACCATCTGTAACACTTTTGGGAATGGGGCTCTGGTATTCGCTATTTTCTTTTGAAATTGTAAAATTGTCATTTAAATCAGTTGCCTGTACACTTGGACCAGTTTTTATGGTTTCAATTGCAGTTTTTCTTGTGCTCTTTTTTCTGGCTCAACAAAGACACAAAGAACTTGTTTTTTCTGATGAAGAGACGGGGGTATTTTCAGACGAAGAATCTTCAATTCGGTCTGAACTGGAAGAAGACTAACCGGGTGTGGAAATTTGACTAAGTCTTTTGTAAAAAAGTCTGGACTTCTCATGCTTGCGGCTGCACTAATTCTGTGCAGTCCGGTTTATTCTGCCTCAAAGAAAAAGAAATCAAAACAATCTGCTAAAGCTTCTCAGGAAACTGTTGCACCGGCAATAGAGCAGGAATCAGTTTCTACAGAAAATGCAGAATCAATTAAACTTCCATCTGTAAAAAATCAGCGAACTTATTTCTATAAAATGGATCCCGTAATCATGGCAGCTGTAGAAAACGGAAGTCCGGATTCTCTTCGTTCTGCAATGAGTTCATTAAGACAGACTCATGGTTCAGAACTCGATGAGACAGGGAAGGTTCTGGCTTTTGTTTCTGCAGAAATCATGAAGCTTGTGTGGCCATCAGAAAAAATCACCTGGGATATTCCTTCTGCAACCGAAGAGACTCCATACACAGGAGCTTTGAATTCTGTTCGTCAGGGAGTTTTTGATTCAAGTACAGGTAATGTTGATTTTCTTACAACTCTTTTGCCTGCCCTTGTAATTTTAAATAACACTGCTGATATTTCTGTTTACGAGAATTGTGAAAATGCCGTAAAGGCCGCTCTGGAACTTAAGAGCGACTCTGTGCTTGCAAATTATATTATGGCCTGCGTTTACGAGAAAAAACGTAATTTCGACAGTGCCGAAAAATATCTTGAAACAGCCTATAACGCCTCTAAAGAAACTGATGAAATAGGGCTTGCTTATTCGCGTGTTTTAAGAAATAACGGAAAGCTTGAGTTAGCTTCTTCTATTCTTGGTGGGATAAGCGGTGGCTCAAATGATATTGCAGTCTTAAAACAGAATGCCTTTATTGCTTTTGATTCAAAAGATTATGATGCAGCTGAATTATATGTTGCACGTGTTCTCCAGCAGACCCCAAATGATCTGGAATTCCTTTTATTCCGTGCAAAAATCCTCATAGAAAAAAATGATTATATTCATGCAGTTTCTCTTCTTGATGTATATGCCCGCCAGGATAATACTTCTATAGATTATCTTGTACTTCGTGCCCGTGTTCAGCTGGACTGGAGTAAAAATACAACGGCTGCTACAGAGACTGTAGAAAAAGCACTTCAACTTTATCCTGATAATACTGATGCTCTTATGTTTGCAGCCCGTATTTCTTCTGAAACAGATTCTCCTGTTGCAGGTAAATATGCTGATGAACTTGCAGAACGTGTGCTCGAAAAAAATCCGGGAAATACAGAAGCTATGACCTATGCACTCGATGGTCTTATTCAGCGTGAAAACTGGCAGGAAGCCTACAGTGCAAGTAAGAATCTCATTTCACTTGGTGATGTAACTCCGGCAGTGGTAGAAAAATATGTAAACATCTGTCTGAAGCTTGGCAAGAATAACGAAGCCTACGAATATGCTAAGGCAAAGTTTGATGCAAATCCTTCTGATGAGATTCTTTTGCAGTCTTATATTCTTGCTTACAGCAAGGTTGGGAACCGTGACGCTGTCTTAAAATATATTGATTCTCTGATGGGGTCTGCTTCTGCAAAGGTAAAAAGTAATCTTTACTATAGAAGAAGTTATCTCCAGCTCACAGAAGAAAAGGCACTTGCAGATTTGCGTTCAAGCCTTATTTCTAATCCTCGTAACAGCGATGCGCTTTTCCGCCTTTACGAGCTTTACTATGCAAAACAAGATTACCGCAAGGCTCAGTACTATCTGCGCCAGGTAGTTGCCATAAATCCAAACGACACATCCTTCAAAAAACTCAACGAAGCATTGACCAAGCTGATGCAATAGTTCGTAAATCGTCAATTTTTTCCATTGATTTGTAAATTAAATCGTGTTATAATTTTTAGACTGATTTTATAATCAGATTTTAAAAACAGGATGGAACTTATATGTCATTTATCCCATTTTTGCAGGCAGGGGGAGCCGCAAGTGCTTCAGCTTCATCATCATTGATTGGCAGCCTTCTTCCTTTCCTGCTCATTATCGTTATTTTTTATTTCTTTTTGATTCGTCCACAGAACAAGAAACAGAAAGAAACACAGAAAATGCTCGACGCATTGAAGAAGGGCGACAAAGTAATCACAATTGGAGGAATCCACGGAACTGTATCTTCTGTTAAAGAAAATACTGTAATCGTAAAAGTTGATGATGACTGCAAACTCGAATTCAACCGTACAGCAATTTCTTCTGTAGAGCTCACAGAAGCTGAAAAAGCTAAACTTGCTGAAGAAGCAAAGAGCAAAAAACTTTTCAAAGGTAAAAAATCTTCAGAACCAGCTGCAGCTGAAAAACCTGCAGAAGCAACTGAAGAAAACAAATAATTGGAGTCTATAAAAAAATGAACAAAAGAACTCGTTTATTGGTTCTGCTGGCTGTTATTGCCCTTTGTTTCGTTTTCTTGTGGCCATCTATCAGCTGGTATGCAAGAACACCAAAAGAGGTACAGCAGCTTGCTTTGGGTTCAACAGAAAACATTAAAAACTATGCTGAACTTAAAGCTGCAGAAGATGTACGCACTATTAAAAAGCTTGATTTGACATCAGCAATTACTGATGAATATTCATGGCTTAAAAAAGAAGTAAGCAAGAGATACAAAGCTCTTGATAAGAAAGTTCCTGCTGAACTCACATGGAAAGATGTTCTTTCTGCATATGACAGCGAACTTGATTTTATGACCGTTTTCCAGACACGCTACCGTGAGGAAATCCTTAAGGCAAAGCGCTGGTATGAAAACTCTGTAAAGCTTGGTCTTGATCTTTCTGGTGGTATGAACATCATCGTAAAGGCAGACTTGGATGCAGCCCTCGAATCAATGGGTGATGCAGTTGCTACAGAAAATGCTTCTGATTTCAAGAAAGAAGCAATGGCTAACGCAATTGAAAATCTTGCAAGCCGTATCGACAAATTCGGTCTTACTTCTCCTGTTATCCGCCAGCAGGGCGATGACAGAATCTACATTGAAATTCCTGGTGCTGCTCAGGCAGACGCAATCAATACATTGATTATGGGAAAGGGTATTTTGAACTTCCGTCTCGTTGATATGGATGCTACAAATGCTTTCAAAGCATACTATGCTCAGAACCCTGCAACAACTTTCAATGCTCTTGGCGAACTTATGGATCCATCTGTTATTCCTGCAGACTGCGAAGTTTTCGGTGAATATAGAAAAGATGAATATGGTCTTGATGAACGCTATGACTGGGTTGTTGTAAAGAAGGAAATCGCTCTCGATGGTCAGCACGTAAAATCTGCAATCGTTGGTTCAGATGAATTCACAAATCAGCCAGAAGTTCACTTCCAGCTTGATGGTGAAGGTGCAACAATCTTCGGTGACTTCACAGGTGCTCACGTAGGTGAAAATCTTGCAATCGTAAGCGACAACAAAGTTAAATCAAATGCCCGCATTCAGACAGCTATCACAGGTGGTTCAGTATCACTTTCTGGTGGATTCAGCTACGAAGAAGCAGACAATATTAAGAAGGTTCTCCAGACAGCTTGGCTCAATGTTCCTCTCGAGGTAGAAAGCCAGCAGGTAATCGGAGCTTCTCTTGGTGAAGATGCAATCCGTGCAGGTGCTAAGGCTATTCTCCTTGGTCTCGGACTCATCCTTATCTTCATGTTGATTTACTATCAGGCATCTGGTATCAACGCTGTAGTTGCTCAGGTTTTGAACCTCTTCATGATGTTCTCAATTCTTTCTGCTTTCAATCTTACACTTACACTTTCTTCTATTGCCGGTATGATTCTTACAATCGGTATGGCCGTAGATGCTAACGTACTTGTATTTGAACGTATCAAGGAAGAGCTCCGTCAGGGCAAGAGCCGTCCAGCTGCTATTGCAATGGGTTTTGATAACGCATTCTGGGCAATCATGGACTCTAACATCACTACATTCATCGCTGCTATCTTCTTGAGCCAGCTCGGAACTGGTGCTATCCAGGGCTTCGCTGTTTCACTTGCAATCGGTGTTGTTTCATCTGTATTTACTGCATTGTTCGTATCACGTCTTATGTTCGACTTCGATACAGATGTTCTTCATGCTAAGAAAGTAAGCATTGGTTGGGGGATTAAATAATGAAAAAGACAATTAACTTTAATAAAGGCTTCCTTCCTGCTGCTATTTTAAGTTGTGCAATTATTGCATTTGGTATTATCGGTTTCTGTGTAAAAGGAATCAATCTTGGTTTGGATTTCCGTCCAGGTCTTATTGAGGAAGTTCGTGTAGCAAGTCCTGTTGCTGAAATTTCTTACAATGGTCCTGCAAAAGTTACTTTGGATCTTTCTGCTGGTCAGATGGATGTTATCATTTCTGGTACTGGTGCAGATAACGAAACTCGTTCTATCAACTTTGCAGTTGCAAAGACAGTTGCAGAGGTTGCTGCAGAAGTAAACAAGATTGCTGATGTAAACATGACAGTAAAGAACGGATCTTATGATTCTACAAAATTGTTCTTGAACTCAGCTGTTACAAATCAGCTTTCTTCTACACCAATTTTCATTTATCCAGCTGGTACTTCTGAAATTACAACAGATGATATTCGTAACGCACTTGGTGAAGCAGGTGGAAATATCAAACAGCTCGGTACTGGAGCAGATGCTTCTTACCAGATTCGTATGGGTGTAAGCGAAGGCGACGCTCAGAACGAAATTCAGAACTCTATCAACGAAAAGCTCTTCAAGGCTTTCGGTAAAGAAAAGGTTGCTATCGTTAAGACAGACTTCATTGGTGCTGGTATGTCTAAATCAACATCTATCAAGTCTATCATCATGTTCATTGCTGTAGTTGGACTTATCTGGCTTTATGCAACAATCCGCTTCCACTGGGACTTCGCTCTCGGTTCGGTAATCGCTTTGCTCCATGATACTTTGGTTATGTTCACATTCATCGTTTGGACACAGATGGAATTCTCTTCTACAGTTCTTGCTGCTGTACTTACAATCGTAGGTTACTCTATCAACGCTACAGTCGTAATTCTCGACCGCGTTCGCTATAACCTCAAAATGATGCCAGAAGCAAAAACTTTCAACGAAATCTTGAACAAGTCTTTGTCTGATACATTTACACGTTCTATTTTGACAACTGTAACAACTTTGTTCGCAGTAGTTTCTCTGTTCGTATTCACAACAGGAAGCATCAAGGACTTCTCTCTTGCAATGATCGTTGGTTTGATTTGTGGTATGTATTCATCAATCCTCATTTCAAGCGGATTCATCAGTGCATCAAGAAAGAACTGGAAACCAGAATATGGTGTACATCACTCATTGAAGCATGTTCATGCTGATGATGAGTAAAATAACATATTAGAATATAAGTCCTGTTCATAATTGAGCAGGACTTTTTTATTTAACGACAACTTTTTGCTTACCTCGACATTTTACGTGTTTATATGATATTCTGCTCTCATGAAAATAATACGTGCTTCTGTTCTTGGATTTTGTTTTGGCGTACGCCGCGCCGTAGAATTAGCAGAAAAAGCTCTTGCAGAAAATCCTGGTAAAAAAGTTTATTCTCTTGGTCCTTTAATTCACAATGAAAATGCTTTACGTTCTCTTGAAGAAAAAGGGCTTCATATTGTAGATGAATCAGAAATTGAAGGTCTTGAAAAGGGCAGTGTAGTAATAATCCGGGCTCATGGTGTTGCTCCATCAGTTACAGATGCTTTGGAAAAACGCGGATGTGTAATAATTGATGCAACCTGTCCCCGCGTAAAAGCAAGTCAGAAAATGGTAGAACGCTATTCAAGTCAGAATGATTATGTGGTTCTTACTGGTGACAGAAATCATGGTGAAGTAATTGGTATTGCCGGTTATGCTGGAGAAAACTTCAGCCAGATTCAGGATTTTGAAGAAGCTAAAAACTTTGAGATTTCAGGCAGTGAAAGTGTTTCAGAAAAAAATGTAATTTTATTGAGTCAGACTACCTATAGCCCGAAAGAATTCGAAAAAATTGAAAATCTCTTCAGACAGAAATTTCATAATATTGCTGTAATGAATACAATCTGTCCTGCAACAAACGAACGTCAGCAGGCACTTTTGGAGTTGTGTCAGCAGGTCGATGGAGTTCTTGTAGTGGGCGGAAAAAATTCTGCGAATACAAAACGACTTTATCAGACTGCAGCCGCAAACTGTAAGCTGGCCGCTCATATTCAGAGTGCTTCTGAAATTCCAGAAGAATTCTTTGCACTTGATAAAGTTGGAATAACAGCAGGCGCATCTACCCCAGATTCAATTATTAAAGATGTTGAAATGCTGTTAACTAGCTATTGCCCTAAAGCCTAAGAAGAATTATAATTGAGTGTTATTTTAATTTTTCAGAAGGTTTCTTATGACTATAGAAATGCTTGATAAGGCTGTGCGCCGTGTACCTGATTTTCCAAAACCAGGAATTCTTTTTTATGATATTACCGGAGTTCTTGTAAATCCTGAAGCTCTTAAATTCTGTATTGATCAGATGATAGAAAAATATAAGGATGTAAAATTCGATGCTGTTGCCGGTGTTGAAAGCCGTGGTTTTATTTTCGCAGCACCTTTTGCAGAAAAACTAGGAATCCCTCTTGTATTAATTCGCAAAAAAGGTAAGTTGCCTGGTGAAACATATCAGTGCAGCTATGCCCTTGAATATGGAACTGCGACAATCGAAGTTCACAAAGCCGATATTAAAAAAGGCGGACGTTATCTTGTCGTAGATGATTTGATTGCTACTGGCGGCACGCTCGCAGCTGCCAAGAACCTGATTGAGCAGGGAGGCGGGGAAGTAACTGATTTCTTTGGCGTAATCGGTCTTCCCGCATTAAATTATAAATCCGTTCTCGCACCTTGTAATGTTACTACTTTAATAAACTACGACGGAGAATAATTATGATTAAACTACCTTCAAAATATAAAGCAATTCTCGGAACACGCGAAACCGAGCATGCAATTGTTGCAATTAAAGATTTCTTTCAGCTTGCCTTGAGCACTGAACTCAACCTTACCCGTGTTACTGCACCTCTTTTTGTTGATGCAGGAAAGGGTATTAATGATGACCTTAACGGTGTTGAACGCCCTGTAAGCTTCCCGGTTAAAGATCTCGGCGATGCTAAAATGGAAATCGTTCAGTCACTTGCTAAATGGAAGCGTCTTAAGATTACATCTCTTGGACTTGAACCAGGTTTTGGTATCTATACTGATATGAATGCGCTTCGTCCTGATGAAGAACTCGATGCAATTCATTCTATCTATGTTGACCAGTGGGACTGGGAAATGGCAATCGATCCAAAAGATCGTACTGTTTTCTACCTTCACGAAATCGTAAAGAAGGTTTACCGCTGTATCCAGAGAACTGAGTTCTTCCTTTATGACCGCTATCCTCAGCTTAAACCAATTCTTCCAAAGGATATTAAGATTCTTTATGCAGATGATTTGCAGAGACAGTATCCAAAACTCACTCCAAAAGAGCGTGAAGATAAGGTTGCTAAAGAATACGGCGCTGTATTTATCACTGGTATTGGTGGTAAACTTGATGATGGAACAATTCACGACGGACGTGCTCCAGACTATGATGACTGGATTACAGAATGTGGTGACGGTCACCGCGGATTGAACGGAGATATCCTTGTATGGAACCCTGTTCTTGAGCGTGCCTTCGAGCTTTCTTCTATGGGTATTCGCGTAAGTCCAGAAAGTCTTAAACAGCAGCTTGAAGAACGTGGCTGCCCAGAACGTGCTAAGTTTGAATTCCATTCACGCCTTCTTAAGGGTGAGCTTACTCAGACTTTGGGTGGCGGTATCGGCCAGTCACGTCTTTGTATGTTCCTTTTGCGCAAGGCTCACATTGGTGAAACACAGGTTAGTGTTTGGACCGACCAGATTAAAGCCGACTGCAAAAAGCACGGAATTGAACTCTTGTAATGAACACAGAATATAAATTTACTTCGGCAGAATTTGAATCTCAAATTCCAACCTTTAAATCAAAAGGGATAACTGAATTTGCTATTCATGATTCTGTCGTTGCAAATGATAAACAGAAAATCCTTAAAATCATCAGGCTCATAGAAAAAAACGTGCCTGATGTTTTTGTTTCTATATTAATTAATGCTGCCTGCCTTGATCGCGAGGTTATCTCTGCAGCACAGAATATTTACTGCTCTTTTGATATTCCTCTTGATTGTACAGATAAAGGTGGAAAACTTCTTTTTGATAAAAAATTTTATGCAAATAAGGCACGCTTGTTAAATGAAGCAGGGCTTGTATTTGGTTTTCATCTTACCTATGCAGTTGTTCCAGGTGATTCTCAAAAGCTTTTTATGGAACGTCTTGATTTTGCAGTTCAGCAGTATCCTAATCACATCGAATTTCCACAGATAATGAATACAGAACTGGAGCCTCCAAAGGTTACCGGGACTTTTTCTGCTCAGGATATCCGCTATTGCCGCGATACAGCTTTTGCCTGCAGGACATTTTACACAGCAGGCCGCGCAGTACCATGGTTTCTTTCTGTACTTAAGCCTCTGCGTATTTATCCTTCCCGTTTCTTTTCAGATTTTGCAGAATGGCAGCGAGTAAATAATTGTAGTTATAAAAGTGGATTCAATCCTGAAGGCGAAAATCATAAATCTATAGAAAAAATGCAGCTGCTTTTTCTTGATGAAAAATATGAAGAAAAGCATTGTCATTCCTTTATCACCCTTATGCATGACATTGTAAGCTTGAACGGTGCAATGTCTCGCCTTGCGGGAGAGGGAGAAGAAAGTCAGCTTGTAACTTCTTATAATCCGGATGATTTATTAAGTGAAGAGGCTTTTGATCTTGCAGCCTTCTGCGACAATGTTTGTATGGAAGAATGCAGAGTTAAAGTGTTTGCAGGAGAATATGGCCCGGATTATGAGGTGATATGATGAAAACAAAATCAACAGGAAAAATGATGTTCACAGCACTTGCCTTTTTAATGGCGGGTGTTTTTATTTTAACCGGCTGTAATAAAAAATCAGCAAAAGGTTATGGAGCCCCACAGGTAAACGCACTAAAAGAATCAAAGCTTTCAATGAAGTCTTTTGTATCAGGAGCCAGAGCCAGCAATGCAGTTTATAGTGATTCTATAGAATATGAGATGGCGGAAGAAAGTGCTGATTTTGATAATAGCCGTTCACAGAATGCAGAATATGAAAGAAAATTAATCAGAACTGGAAACGTTACTCTTGAAGTAAAGACTGTTTCTGATGCAGAAGAAAAAATCTCTGCCTGGGCAAAAAGTCTTGGCGGTTATATCACAAATGCTAATACCTGGGAAAATGGTGCCGGCTTTACAGTTCGTGTTCCTGCCAGCCGTTTTGATGATGCAATGGCACAAACTGGTGAGTTTGGACGTGTAACAAACCGCAGTGTAAGTTCTCAGGATGTTAGCGACAATTATTACGACTTACAGTCTCGTTTGCAGACAAAATATATTTTACGCGACAAGCTTACCGGGTATCTTAATCAGGCAAAGGATATTAAAGATTTGCTTGAAATAGAGCGTCAGCTTAATTCAGTTCTGGAAGATATAGACAGCACAGAAGGTCGTTTTAAGAGACTTTCTGGTCAGATTGATTTTTCTACTATATATATAAACATGCAGTTTGAACGCGGAAAAGATGAAGGTGGAATAATTCTTCCGGATGTAAAGAATTCATGGAATGAATTTGTTTCTACAGTAATTGCCTTCTTCTGGGGACTGCTCAAGATTCTGTTCTATATTGTAATTTTTGGCATTCCTCTTATTGCGATTGCTGCATTCCTCTTCTGGCTGCTTTTTGGAAAAGTTGGGCTTCTTGTACGGCTGTTCAAAAAGTTGAAAAAATAATATGCAGGAAAAACTTCATTTTGCTACAGATAAAAAGCTTCGCCTCGATGAGTTTTTGCGTGAAGAACTACCGCATTGCAAGCAGCTTAATGGACACGAAGTTTCTAACTCGAAAATCCGCAGGCTGATTGTAGCTGGGGCTGTTAGTGTAAATGGTCGTGAAGTAGTGAGGCCGGCCTTTGAACTTCGAGGAAAATCTGATGTTTGTGTTGCTCTGGATATTGAGAAATTCTTTTTTGAAAAACAACCGGATGACGCAAAGTTCGAAGTGTCAGAAGCTTCTGTACTTTATGAAGATGATGATTTGATTTTTATTGATAAGCCTGCACGATTTCCAGTGGAGCAGACAATTACCGGAAATCGTGCAAACCTTCATGACAGTCTTGTTGATTTTTTATGGCATCGTAACCCTGTACTTAGAAATCCGCCGTATGCTGGAATTATGCACCGTCTCGACCGGGAAACCAGTGGTGTAATCTTATTTACAAAGACCCGTTCTGTAAATGCAGCTGTCTCGGACCTTTTTCAAAAGCATGATTTAACAAAACAGTATCTGGCTGTTGTAGAAGTGCCACGTCATATTGATGGAAATCGTCATGCTGAACTTGTTTCAGCATCTATATCTACATTTACCGTAAAAATGTTTATGGGCCGTGTTACTGGTAAAAGCCAGCAGGGAAAGTGGGGTGAGCTAAGCGAAGCGCGCGGCGGCCAGTTTTCGCATACCGACTTTAAGGTTTTGCGAACTCTTACCGTAGAAGATCGCTCATGTCTTCTTATAGAATGCACTCTTCACACAGGTCGCACGCATCAAATCCGCGTTCACCTGGCATCTCGAGGTCTTCCAATCCTCGGTGACACCCTCTACGGCGGTCATTCAGCAACCCGCATGTATCTCCACGCCGCACATCTAGCTTTTAAGCTTGGTGATAAAGAATACGATGTTCGATCTACTCCCGATTTTCTTGCTTTTTCCTAATTATATAGTACAATAATACTATTAGGAGAAAGAAATGAAAAAACTTCTTATTTTACTGGCTGTAGCAGCCGTTGTTTTTGTTGGTTGTGCTAAAGATTTTTCTTTTGACACAGTTGAAAGCAAAAAGGATGTGATTGATTCTGGCGTTGCTCCCGAAGATATCGCTGCATGGGAAAGTGAAGTTGATGCAGACTTTGCCAAAGTAATGGAAGCTCTTGGTACTGTTGAAGAATCTTCTGCCCTTGCATACTTCGATGCTAAATATGGAACCGAAATGTCTAAGACAGGTGCCCGCTATGCTGCCGCTCGTGCAGGAAGCAGTGGAAAGAAATCAGGTTCAAGCAAATATCCAGCAATGACAAACATGCCTTTTAACAAAGACGGTGCTGTTTATATTTCTGGTGGTACAGATGATATGGTTGGAACTGTAATCGACTGGGTATCACCTAAAACACTTCCTGGTTCATACTATCACGGAGCTGTTCTTGATCTTGATAAATATGATCCTAATAATGAAAGTGTTTATTGTCTCGAAACTGCAATTACAAAAGGTGCTGGTTATGAGACTGCTGATGACTGGCGCAATAAAGTAAATGCCTGCGTTCTTAATCCTGCTTATAGCATGACTAAATCAAAGCTCGACTCTGCTCAAGCTTATATGGATTATTACTGTGATATGAACAACAAAAATATGGAGTACGGCTTCTTCAAGAATACTGTAAACATTTTCAATGTTGTTACTAAAGCAGATACTTATACCTGGTATTGTACAAAGGTTGTATGGTGGGTTTATAACAAATATGGCTGGGATATCGACTCTAACTCAAGCCGTATTGACTGGACAACTTCTGGTTTATATACAATCGTAAAAGATTACTATGCAGTACGTTATTTCTACTCTTCTAAAAAGAAGAATCAGGCAATTGCTGATTACATTGCAACAGCAAAACAGAATATCGTTCTTGCAGAAGAGATTGTTCTTTCACCATACTTTAATAAAGTTTACGAAAATATAAGGGAATAGAAATGAACTGCCTGTCCGTTGCAACTGCAAAGGGCAGAATTAATGCCGCAGGTTGCCTAAAACTTGCGGTATTTTTTTTCTGTCTGTTTGTTTTTTCTGGCTGTACTGAAAATGTTTCTGCCTCAGAGTTATCTAATATTCCTTTTTCAAAGGATGGAAAACTGTATTCTTTTGATGATGATGGCAATGCAAAGATAAAATCTTATAATTTTAAATCTACTTCCAATGGTTTTACACAAAAGGCTGTAAGTACTTCACAGAAAAGTGGATGGATTATAGCCTGGAATAAAAAGACTCAAGAGTTATATCATATAGATAATCGTAAAAAAATACGTTCAAAAACTCAACTAATCAGTTCCCATGTTTATGTGAATCAAAAGTATATCCTTACGCAGGGCAATTCTTTTGATGAAAATAAAGGCTTTAATTTTACCCTTTATGAAAATATTTATTCAGGAAAGAAAATTAATCTAAATAAAATATGGACAGGTTATATAGATTGTTTTATTTCTGATTGTTTTTTTACAGAAGAGGGTATTTGTATTAGCGGCGGAAATAAAGAAGATACCAGAAACAATGTCTTCTATATTACTTCAAAAGGGATTCATAAATGTTTTACTACAGAAAAGAAATCTGATTTTCTGCGTTTAATTGATAATGGTGATAAGGTTTATGCTTTTCTGAGTGGAAGAGATAAATATTCTGCATTACCAGTGTTTTATAATTTTAAACTTCAGGAATATACAGATTCAGAAAATGCAAATTGTCAAATCAATCTGCAAAATGATTCAAGTTTCCCTCAAAATTTTGACTGCTTTTTTGGCTATGGATTTGCCTATAAAGATTTAATTATTCTTCCAGCAAGTATAGAAGGTCAGATTTCTTTTATTGCATATGATTCTTCTTATATGAAGATTAATTCAGTTATTAGTGATGCGACTGGATGTATTGCAAATCTTGCAAAATCAGAAAAGGGTATTTTTTATTTAGCCAGAGATCCTCTTATTGCAGATTCATTTTATGGAATTTCGTTATTTAATGGAAAAGAATGCAAAAAAATACTCTCTATTAATTAAAAGTAAATAGATTTTTTTTACAAAATTTTAAAAAAATGTTGACGTTTCACCCTTAAAATTATTAATTTTAACTATAGAATCAAATTTTTGATGGTGGAAAACTAATGGCTGAAGAGAAAACAGAACAGGCTGAAAACCAGACAGAAGAAAAAGCAGCTTCTCAGGAAACTGCTGAGGCTCAGACTACAGATGGTACAAATGCCGCTGAGGCTGAGAAATCAGATGAGGAAAAAGAGCTCACTTCAGAAGAAAAGATTGCTGCTCTTGAAAAAGAGAATGCAGACCTTAAAGATCAGCTCTTACGTCGCGCTGCAGACTTTGATAACTACCGCAAGCGCATGATGAAAGAAAAGCAGGACACTTACGACTACGCAAACGCCGGACTTTTGGGCGACCTGCTTGACAGTCTTGATAATTTTGACCGCACTATTGATGCTGCAAAAGACGCTAAGGATGCAAAATCAATTGCTGACGGAATCAAAATGATTAACAAGGCTCTTGTTAAAATGCTTGAAGACAAATATGGTCTTGTTGGTTACGGCAAGGAAGGAGATGAATTCAATCCTGACGAGCACGAAGCAATTGGCCGTATGGAAGATGAAAAAGCCAAGAAGGAAACTCTGGCTCAGGTTTATCTCAAGGGCTACAAGCTCAAAGATAAGGTAATTCGCCATGCGAAAGTTATGGTGAAAGTGCCTAAACAGTAATTTGTAAATTAGAAAGCGAGGTATATAAAATGGGAAAAATCATAGGTATTGACTTAGGAACAACAAACTCTTGTGTTGCCGTAATGGAAAACGGTGAACCAGTAGTAATTCAGAACTCAGAAGGTGGACGTACAACTCCATCTATCGTAGGTTTTACAGCAAAAGGAGACCGCATTGTTGGTGCACCTGCTAAAAACCAGATGGTAACAAATCCAAAGAACACAGTTTACTCTGTAAAACGTCTTATCGGACACAGATTCAGTGAACTTCAGGGTGAGGCTACAAAGCTTCCATATACAATCATTGATAACGGTTCAGACTGCCGTGTAGAAGTAGAAGAGGGTGGACAGAAGAAAAAGTATTCTCCACAGGAAATTTCTGCTTTCATTCTTCAGAAAATGAAGAAAACTGCTGAGGATTACCTCGGAACAGAAGTTACAGACGCTGTAATTACAGTACCTGCTTACTTCAACGATTCTCAGCGTCAGGCTACTAAGGATGCTGGTAAGATTGCTGGTTTGAACGTTCAGCGTATTATCAACGAACCTACAGCAGCTTCTCTTGCTTTCGGTTTCAAACAGGATCAGGATAAAGAAAAGACAATCGCTGTATACGACCTTGGTGGTGGTACATTCGATATTTCTATTCTCGAACTTGCAGAAGGTGTATTCGAAGTTAAATCTACAAACGGTGATACACACCTTGGTGGAGATGACTGGGACCGCGTTATTGTAAACTGGCTTATCGATGGCTTCAAGGCTGACACAGGAATCGATCTTTCTAAAGATCCAATGGCTATGCAGCGTCTCCGTGAAGCAGCTGAAAATGCTAAGATTCAGCTTTCTTCACAGACTTCAACAGATATCAACCTTCCATTTATTACAGCTGATGCAACAGGTCCAAAACACTTGCAGAAGTCTTTGACACGTGCTCAGTTTGAACAGATGACAGATTCACTTTACGAAAGAACAAAGGAACCTTGCCGTAAGGCTCTTCAGGATGCTGGTATTACAGCAGCTGACATTGATGAGGTTCTCCTTGTTGGTGGTTCTTCTCGTATGCCAAAAGTACAGGAAGTTGTTAAGGCAATCTTCGGTAAGGAAGGAAGCCGCGCTGTAAACCCAGATGAAGCAGTTGCTGTTGGTGCTGCAATTCAGGGTGGTGTACTCCAGGGTGATGTAAAGGACGTTCTTCTTCTTGATGTAACTCCACTTTCACTTGGTATTGAAACAATGGGTGGCGTATTCACAAAGCTTATCCCAAGAAATACAACAATTCCTACAAAGAAGAGTCAGACCTTCTCTACTGCAGCTGATGGACAGACTGCCGTATCAATTCACGTACTCCAGGGTGAGCGTGAAATGGCTGATCAGAACCGTACACTCGGACGCTTCGACCTCGTAGGTATTCCTCCTGCACCTCGTGGTGTTCCACAGATTGAAGTTACATTCGATATCGATGCTAACGGTATTGTTCACGTATCTGCTAAGGATCTTGGAACTGGTAAGGAACAGCACATTCAGATCACTTCTTCTTCTGGACTTTCTGATGAAGAAATCGAGAAGATGGTTAAAGATGCAGAAGCAAACGCAGCTGCAGATAAGGCTAAACGCGAAGGTGTTGATGCCCGCAACGAAGCAGACAGCTTGATTTATGCTACTGAAAAGTCTTTGAAAGACCTTGGAGACAAGGCTGATGCTGCTGAAAAGCAGAAGATTGAAGCTGCAATTGCAGATCTCAAGCAGGCTATGCAGGGCGACAATGTAGAAGATATCAAGGCTAAGACAGAAGCTTTGAAACAGGCTTCATACAAGATTGCTGAAGAACTCTACAAACAGCAGGCAGCAGCAGGCGGAGCTCAGCCAGGTGCTGACGGTGCCGCAGGTGCAGATGCTGGAGCAGCAGGAGATGCAGGTTCTGAGAACAAATCATCAGGCTTCAACAAAGGCTCAGCAGACGACGTAGAGTACGAAGTAAAGGATGATGATAAATAAAAAATAACTTAAGTTGTGAAAATGGCGCGAGTGGAGTGGAGCTACGCGCAACGGAAGCCATTTTCACAAGTGTAAGAATGTCCTGTTATTGTAGACAGGACATTTTTTTGATATATTAATTAATATTTTTATTGATGGACATACGATATGGCAAAGCGCGATTATTATGAAGTATTAGGTGTTGATAAATCAGCTGATCAGGAAGCAATCAAAAAAGCTTACCGTAAGCTCGCTGTAAAATATCATCCGGACCGCAATCCGGGCGACAAAACTGCCGAGGAAAAATTCCGCGAGGCAACAGAGGCTTATGAAGTTCTTTCTGATGCAGAAAAACGCCCGATTTACGATCAGTACGGCTTTGCCGGTCTTGATGGAATGGCCGGTGGAGGCGGTGGTGGAGCACAGTACTCTCACGCCTTCCACGACTTCTCTGATTTGTTCGGAGGAGCCGGCGGCGGTTTCTCTGATATTTTTGATAGCATTTTTGGTGGAGGCTTTGGTGGCGGTTCTGCCCGCTCTTCACGCAGTGCTGGTCATGCAGCAGGCGCAAGTCTCCGTTACGACCTTCATATTCAGTTTAAAGATGCCGTTTACGGTACTAACGCTGATATTCATTTTAAGCACAGCGAAGCTTGTGAGGCTTGTAAGGGAACTGGTGCTGCAGCAGGTGCTTCAAAGAAAACTTGTCCAACTTGTAACGGTATGGGACAGGTTCGTCAGGGAAATGGTTTCTTTACAATTCAGCAGACTTGTCCAAAGTGCGGTGGCCGCGGTACTACAATTGATAAGCCGTGTCCAAGCTGCCGTGGAACTGGTATTCAGGAAAAATCTAAGCAGATGTCGCTTAAGATTCCTGCCGGTGTTGATAATGGAAAACGCATTGTAATCCGTGGAATGGGTGATGCCGGTGAAAACGGTGGACCAGCCGGAGATCTCGTAGTTGTATTGCACGTAGAACAGCATCCATATTTCGAGCGCGATGGTGCAGATCTTTACTGCGCTGTACCAATCAGCATTGCACAGGCTGCTCTTGGTTGCGACATTACAATTACTGCACTTGATGGTAAAAAGATTACAGTTAAGATTCCTGACGGAACAGCAAACGGAAAGCTTTTGCGCATAAAAGGCGAGGGTGTTCCTATTTCTGGCACAACACGTAAGGGTGATCTTTACGTTAAGATTATGGTTCAGGTTCCAACAAGACTTTCTTCAAAACAGAAGGATTTACTCAAGCAGTATATGGATTTGGAAAATCCACCAAGCGAACCAAATTTAATGAATCTTTCTAAACTTGGAGATTAAATATCATCCAATAGATCGTCGGGTCAAGCCCGACGATGACATATAATTAAAGCCCGACGATGACGCATCATCCGCATAATTCCTTATTTATTGAACTTTTTCCCCATTTCTTCCGATAATATGATAGAATAGTATCAATCTATTTAAAATATTCAGTATAAAAAACAGGGGTAATCATGTATAAAACCAGGAAAAGAGCTGTTTTAGTCTCTATAAACGTTCTTACAATCGTTTGCTTTATTGCGGCATGTCTTATGCTTTTGCCGCAGCGAACTTCGGAAAAATATTCTTGGATAACGCTTCTTGTTGCTTTCATTGTATTCTTTGCTGCTACCTTCTGGGGAAACCGACTTCGTTCTTTCCTTATGGCTAAGGTTCGTAAAGATACCCTTGAAACTGGTGAAACAGTAATTCTGAATGACTTTATCAACCGTCTTCGTTTCTGTTACTCGCTTGATGATTTTTATGTAGTAATTGGTGATATTCTTGAGAAGCAGGGCGATTGTTCTGTTCTTCTTGTTGACCGTACAAAAAATTATATTCTTTATAACAGTCCAAACCGTACTTCAACTTCTGAGACTGTTCGTAACAAGCTTGACCAGCACTTTACTGAAAGCTGGCCAGATGGATTCTACTTCTTTGACCGCCATATTGGTGTAACAACCAATTACCGCAAGGCTCGTGGTTTCTTTATGTGCTGTGACGGCTACCATCTTTATGTATTCTGCCGCTATACAAGACTTTTTGACCTTGATGTATATAAGAGACTTTACGAAGAGTATAAGCGTTTTGTAAGCCGTTCACGAACAATTACAACACTTTCCGAAATTTCTGCTACAACAAAGGAATGGGAACAGCTGGCTGAAACTCAGCAGTCATTCTTACCACAGAAAATCCCTAATATTCCAAAACTTAAGATTGCTACTTATTACCGACCATTGGTAAACGTATCTGGAGACTACTTCTCAATTCTTCCAATTGATAACTCTAAGACACTGTTGATGCTTGGAGACGTATCTGGTAAGGGACTTCCAGCTGCCCTCATCATGGGTTTGGTGATGAATACTGTAAAGATTATTGAAGATAAAGAAGACCTTGTTGGTGTGCTTCACGCAATAGATAAGGCTATCAAAGGAATGCACCTTCAGGATAAATATACTGTATTGTTCCTGAGTATTATTGATACTGAAAAAATGCGTATCCGCTATATCAACGCTTCAATGTCTGACCCTATTATTCTTTCACCTTCTCCAGATGGTTACCGAATTAAGCCTTTGACCTCAAATGCCTCACTTATCGGTATTTTGGATGTTGGTGATGTTACAGTTGCAGAAAAGCGTCTCTTCCGTGGCGACACCATTTTGATGGCAACTGACGGTGTATCTGAAGTTATGGATGATAGTGGAGTAGAGCTTGGTGATACAGATATTTATAAGAAGACCCTTATGGCTGGTGCGGCAAAAGAGCCTCAGCAGATGGTAGATGATATTGTAGACCTTATCATGAAATATAATGGTGATAAAAAGCTTCATGATGACGTTACAATGATGATTGCCAAGGTAGGTTACTAATATGGTTTATATAATTCTTAATATAGTTTGTGCACTCTTTATAGTTTTCTTTACACACCTTATAGACAGCAAAGTAAAAAACGATAATCTTGGCGTTTCTGCTTTTTCTGTTTCAATGCTTGTTGCTGCAATTGAATCTATCCTGTTTATGTTTATTCTCATAATGAGATATTTTAAGTTTGATGCCCTTATCTCTCCAGTTATGAGAATCTGTCTTTCACTGGATGGAATTGCCTTTGTAATTGTAAGCTTTGGTATTTTCGAAATTGGTAAGCCAAAAAGACTGGCTATTACTTCAGTTCTGAAATATGGTCTTATTCTTTTTTCAGTTTTCATTTCTTTCTTTAAGTTTACAACAATTGATGTTTCATTTGAGCACGGAATTGTAATCGCTTCTGAATATTTAATTCCAGCTCCTGCAAGAGATTTCTTCCCAATTACCTGGACATCTTTGTTTACAAATCTTTACAGATACATTCTTCCTATTACTGGACTATTGTTCCTGACACTTCTTCAGGAAGATAAGAATGCTACACAACTTGAAAAGTATCAGACTTCTGTAATGGCAGAAGGTGTAATCATAATGTGGGCAATCAATCTTGCCATCAAGTTTATTTCTTCTGAAGCACCGGCTTTCTCATTGCTGTTCATGTTCTCGTATTTGTTTATGTATGTTGTATTCTACATGGCAATTACAAAGATTACAGTTCCTTCTGGAAAGGCAATGTTTGTTACTTTGTTTAAGTCTCTGGTTTCATATATTCTTCCAGCTGCTGCTGTAGGTGTGCTTTCTATGTTCCTGCAGCCTGTAAACAGCGGACTTACAACAGTTTTCGTTGTTGAGTTTGTTCTTTACTCTATTGTGGCAGTTCTGTTTTCTTTGTGGATCAGTTCTGTGCTTTCAAGTTCATCAAAGCTTTATACTGCAGATTATGAAGCATCACTTGAAAAAGACCTTGCAAGCATTGACTATAAGGAAAGTGAAATGGACCAGATTACGGCAAAGATGTTCGAAATTATGCGCCGTAACGTTGAGTCTTCTTCTATGTCTGTTTACATTCTTGCAGGTAACGGACTTGATGTTGCGTATACATCAAACAATATGAACATAACAATTCCGTTGAATAACCCTATGTTCGATGCTCTCTTGAATGTCAACAAATCAATTGTTGTACAGAGTCAGATAGAAAAAGAACACGACCTTGCGGTTGTTCAGAAAGATTTGGAAAGATTCTTTAAACTTACAAAATCAGATGCCTTCTTTATTCTTAATGAAGGTCATAACATCTTTGGTATTATTACTCTTGGTAAAAAGGCTTCTGGTGACCACTACAAGGAATATGACTATAACGTATTTGTAAAGCTTTATTCTTACTTCTTCGTATTCGGTTACTACATGCGTAACATTTCAAACAAAGACGTTATCTCTGTCGTAAACCGCGAAATTAAGATGTCTTCACAGATCATTACTTCTATTCAGGAAAACATTGACCATGTAAAGACAACAAAAGTCGATATCGGATACCTGATGGTTCCTGCGCACAACATTGGTGGTGAATTCGTAGATATGATTCGTCTTACAGAAAACCGTCACCTCTTTGTAGTAGGTGACCTTTCTGGTAAGGGTATTGCGGCTTCAATGAACATGGTCATCTTAAAGTCCATCATCCGTTCGTACCTTGCCGAAGTTCACGACTTTAAGCAGTTAGTTGTAAAGCTTAATACCTTCGTTCGAGATTCGCTTCCTAAGGGAACAATCTTTGCAGGTTTGTTTGCTTTGATTGATTTTGAAACTGATACAATGTACTACATCAACTGTGGTGTTCCAGCCCTGATGATGTATACTCAGGTTTATAATAACGTAATTGAAATTCAGGGTAGTGGACACATTCTTGGATTCGTAAAAGACCTTACACCATATGTTTCTGTAAAAACTACAAAGCTTAATCATGGTGATATCATAATGGCTTGTACAGACGGATTGATTCAGTCTCACTCCCTTCGTGGTGAACAGTTTGGTAAGGAACGTGTTCAGCAGGCTTTGCTTGATAACTCTACATATCCTGCTCAGCGAATGGCTCAGTTTACTTTTGACGGACTTTTGAAGTTCATGTCAAAGGAAATGGAAGACGACGTATCTATTCTCGTAATCAAATACGAAGGTTTACCAGGCACTGAAGAAGAAAAGCCAGCTGAAGAAGCCCCTGTTGAAGAAGTGGCTGCTGAAACCGTTACTGAAGAATCTCCTGCAGAAGAAGCACCTGTTGAAGCTGAAGCACCTGCTGAAGAGGTTGTAGATTCTCCAATTGAGGCTGTTGCAGATGAAACTGTAAACACAGAAGAAATGGCTGCTGAAGAAGCTGCTGCTACAGAAGAAAAGCCAAGTGAGCCGGAAAAGACTTCTGCACCAATTGATGATATGCAGTTGCCAGATGGCTTTGAAATGCCTGATTTAAGTGATTTGGATGCAATGATGAAGGAGGCAGGATTATAATATGGAACAGTTATCTATTGTAGAAAAAGATGGTGCAAACTATCACCTTTACGAACTCGAAGGCGCTTTGAATGCCTATACAATCGGTGAATTTCAGAATACTTTGTACGAAGCTGTTCATAAGAACAATATTGTACTTGATATGTCTAAGCTTGTAGAACTTGATCCTGCGGGAATCGGATTCTTGATGGCTGCATTTAATGATAGCGAAGAAGTTGGCAATAAACTCTACTTCATGTCGATGTCCAGTGAATCAGAAAAAGCAATTTCGGCAACTGGGTTTAAATCGTTGTTTAATATAGTGAACTCGGTTACCGAGGTTAACTAATAAAAAAAACGGGCTTTCGCCCGTTTTTTTTTACTTAACAACGATGTTAACCAATTTATCTTTTACGATAATTACTTTTACAACTTCATGTCCGTCGGTAAACTTCTTTACTCCGTCGCGGGCAAATGCTGTTTCTTTGAGAACGTCATCTGCTGTTCCTGGAGCAGCTTCAAAAGTATCGCGCTTCTTGCCGTTTACCATAACAACAATCTGTTTTGTATCATCTTTAGCAAACTCTGCGTTTACAGTTGGCCATGCAACATAAGCGATAGATTCCTTGTTGCCAAGTTTTTCCCAGAGCTCTTCACCAAGGTGTGGAGCATAAGGTGAGAGAACCTTTACAAAGTCAGCCCACATAGCCTTTGGAACTTCCGGCAGCTTGCTCAGTTCATTAATGAAAATCATCATCTGGCTGATTGCTGTGTTAAAGTTCAATGTAGCTGTATCATCAGTTACCTTTTTGATTGTCTGTGCAAAAGTTTTGCGTGCGCTGATAAGTGCCTTGTCTTCGAGCTTACCGTTGATATCGATGTCGCTCATAGGCTTTTCAGATACAGACCAAACTTTTTCAAGGAAGCGGTGAATACCTACAATACCCTGAGTTGCCCATGGCTTACTCATTGTAAGAGGTCCCATGAACATTTCGTACATACGTACAGAGTCTGCACCGTATGCCTTAATTTCATCATCAGGATTTACTACGTTCTTCAAAGACTTTGACATCTTTGCAACAATCTGCTCGAGTTTTTCGCCTGTTGCTTTCTCGTAGTAGTTTCCATCATCTTTCTGTTCAACTTCATCAACTGGAACCAGAGTCTTGTTCTTTCTCTGGAAGGCAAATGAAGTAATCATACCCTGGTTTACAAGGCGCTGGAATGGTTCTTTTGTAGAAACAACTCCGATATCATAAAGTACCTTGTGCCAGAAGCGGGCGTAGAGAAGGTGAAGAACGGCATGCTCAGCACCACCAATGTAAAGGTCTACAGGCATCCAGTATTTTTCTTTCTCAGGAGCGCAGAAGGCCTTGTCGTTGTGTGGGTCAAGGTAGCGGAGGTAGTACCAGCAGCTTCCTCCCCACTGAGGCATAGTGTTTGTTTCGCGTTTAGCAGGCTTACCGCACTTTGGACACTTGCAGTTTACCCATTCATCAATTGCGGCAAGAGGAGATTCTCCTGTTCCTGTAGGCTGATATGACTTAACCTCAGGAAGCTTCAATGGGAGCTCTTCTTCCGGAACAGGAACTGTTCCACAGTCTGGACAGTGTACCAGAGGAATTGGTTCACCCCAGTAGCGCTGGCGGCTGTATACCCAGTCGCGGAGTTTATAGTTGATAGCCTTGCGGCCGATTTTCTTTTCTTCAAGGAACTCAAGCATCTTTGCAATTGCGTCTGCCTTGTTAAGACCGTTGAGGAATTCTGAGTTTACGTGGATTCCGTCCTGAGTCCAAGCCTGTTTCTGTACATCAACTTCAGATTTGAGAACTTCGATGATTGGCAGGTTGAACTTCTTTGCGAATTCCCAGTCGCGGTCATCGTGAGCAGGTACGGCCATAATTGCACCTGTACCGTAAGAAATCAAAACGTAGTCTGCAATCCAGATTGGAATGAGTTTTCCGTTTACAGGGTTGATTGCATAGCTTCCTGAGAATACACCAGTCTTGTCTTTTGCAAGGTCTGTACGTTCAAGGTCAGACTTCTTTGCAGCTGCTTCCTGATAAGCTTTTACAGCATCGGCCTGTTCTGGAGTAGTGATCTCAGGAATGATTTTGTGCTCTGGAGATACAACCATATAAGTTGCTCCGAACAAAGTATCACAGCGAGTAGTGTAAACAGTCAATTTATTTGATGTTGGATTTCCGTCTTTATCTGCTACAGTAAAAGTAACCTCAGCACCAGTTGATTTTCCAATCCAGTTGTGCTGCATAGCCTTTACGCTTTCCGGCCAGTCAAGACCTTCAAGGTCTGCATCAAGGCGGTCTGCATAATCAGTAATTTTCAAAATCCACTGGCGGATTGTTTTGTGAGTTACTTCTGCACCACAGCGGTCGCACTTTCCATCTTTTACTTCCTCGTTAGCAAGACCAGTCATACAAGAAGGACACCAGTTGATTGGAGTCTGTGCTTCGTAAGCCAGTCCCTTTTTATAGAGCTGAAGGAAAATCCACTGTGTCCATTTATAGTAATCTGGTTCACAAGTAGAAACACAGCGGTCCCAGTCGTAGCTGAAGCCGAGCGACTTAATCTGCTGTGTAAAGTGTTCGATATTTGCGTTTGTTGTTGTCTTTGGATGTGTTCCAGTCTTAATTGCATAGTTTTCTGCAGGAAGACCGAATGCGTCATATCCCATTGGATGGAGAACGTTGTATCCGTTCATACGTAGGTAGCGGCAGTAAATATCTGTTGCAGTATAACCTTCTGGATGTCCAACATGTAGACCAGCTGCACTTGGATATGGGAACATGTCCAATACGTACATGCGCTTGTCTGCAGGGAATTTTTCATCCTCAGTTACCTTAAAAGTTTTGTGTTCGTCCCAATACTTCTGCCATTTAGGCTCGATGGACTCAAATGGATACTTACTCATTTTACATTTACCCCGTTGCGACATGGAGGTCGCATTATTTAGAACTAGTAGATATTCAAGTTTATGCTTGCATAAACTTGGTAAGTAAACATTACAGGATGTAATGTTTACGATATTATAGTAAAAAATAAACTTTATGAAAATATATTTTGAATATTTCATTTGTATCTGATGAAAATTGGCCTGTCATTAAAGTTAATTAAAGTTAAAAACGGCACAAAAATCTTGACGAGAGTAAATATTAAAGGGTAAAATATAACGAATCATTATATATATTTTAAAATATTATTAGTGAGAGAAGTTAATCAAATAGGAGTTACTTTATTATGAATAAAGGTCTTCATTCTAAATCCCATCTTAAATTCTTTGCATATACTTTCGTATTAATTACAAGTTTGTTTACTTTCATTTCCTGCGAAAACTTCCTGCAGGGCGAAGAAGTAAAGGAAGAGATTACAAAAGCGATTGAATATAATAATGCCCAGGCATATACAATAAATGTCGAAGCTTTGGATGGCAGTGGAAAAATCAAAACTCCTGCAGCCGGAGAAGTTACTAAAAAAGTAACAGATGTTTTTACCATTCGTTTTGAACCGGCAGAAGATCATAAGTTTATCAAATGGGAAGCCATAGTAAAAGGAATGTCTACTGGCGAAAAAGCAAGTGATTATATCGAATTTGAAAATTCGGAAAGTCAGGAAACAAAAGTCACCTTGAAAAAAGGCTCTAATCAGGTTATTGAAATCCGTCCAGTGTGTCCTCCACGTCTTACATATACCTTTACCCAGGGGGCTGGAGACTTATATCCAAGAGATACAGCAATAGAATTGAATTTTAATCAGAAGCTTTCAAACTGTAATCTTAATACAACTCCAATAAGTTATATTACTATTCCTAATCTTGATGAAGGCGAAGATTCTGAAAAATATTTTAAAGCCCCTGTTGTTACTGATCAAAAAATTATATTCCGTGCAGAAACAAAAGAAGGTACAAATTTTATTCCTGTTCCAAATAATTCCCGCAGTGTTCAGGTTCGCATTCCAAAAGATGAAGTCTGGTATGTAAATAAAGATTACTCCGAGCCGATAGAAGTTTATCTTGATTCTGATATTGTCGTATCATATCTGATCGGTACTTCAACTTCTGCAAAAACAAAAATTAAATATGAAGTTACCGAGAAAAATGGTCAGCCATTGGGAACTTTAAAAGTAAATGGTAATGATAATATTTCAGAAGGTTCATATAGTGTAGGAGAAACTATTTCTTTGCGTTATTGGATTCCAGAAGGCTATTCATTTAATAAATGGAAGTTTATGGATTCAAAAGGAGAGGAGTATCAGGCAAAGAATCTTAGTCTCTCTTTGTCAGAACAGGATTCTGAAAATAATCCTATACAACTTACTTTTACAATTGAAAATCAGGTAAAAGATGAAATTACAATAAAACCTGAAATTTATGATCCTATAGTAATTAAGTTTAAAAAAGATGCAGATGATACAGGTACATTCAAGGCTGGAACAACTCAGCTTTCTTTGGAAGAACAGAACCTGGAATATGCAATTGGGAATGAGTTCACCTTGAGTTATAAGGTTCCTGCAGGTTATTTCTTCTATGGCTGGGAGTATAATTCAATTGGAATAAAGACTGAAATCATTACTAAGGATGAAATTAAAAATCTTGGAATTGATATTGTTTACGATAAGGATGGGGATGAAAATGGTTATGACAAAACTACAAGACTTGCCACTGCGCAAATTACAATAGATGGATACACCGACAAAGTAATTTCTATTAAGCCTGTTAGCTTCCCGAATCTTGAAGTTACAAAGTTTAAACTTGATAATGAAGACAATCTTTATGAACGAGACAGCGATATTGTATTTACCTTTAATAAAACTTTATCAGCTGCTTGCAAAGATTTTTATACAATCAGAATACCTGGTTTGCCAGAAGGAAAAACAGCTGCTGACTATTTTGAATCTGCAGTTCTGAATGGAAATACACTTACAATTAAACCAAAAAAAGCAACTTCTTCACAGATTATTCCGTTACTTACAGATGGAACAAATACAATTACAGTAAGTTTAAATGCCGAAAAACTTTATTACGAAGCAAAGACTTCGGTCGGAACAAAAGTAAATGTGGGTCTGGATTCAGACAAGACCTATACATATAAAATTAATTCTGAAACAAAAGAAAAAACAAAAATCAAAGTTCAGCTGGATCCAGACAAAGCCCATGGAACCCTTAAAGTAAACAATGTTGCCCGTGAAGAGGCTTTTGATTATAGCATTGGAAATACCGTTTCAATAACACATACACTTAGTAAGGAAGAGTCTGTTGACTGGAAATTCAAGAACTGGGTGCTGTCTCATTCCTACACAAATACTGAGGGACAGACCCAGACAGAATCAATTGTTATAAACAATAACGCTCAGCCCATAAACTATAAGAATCTGAGCATTTCATCTGGTGGTACAGGTTCCGCAACTGATGCTCCTGTAAGTGGCATAACAATTGTTGTCAACGATTCAGTAGACGGTTTGATTACAGTTCAGCCGGCACTGGAATTTATAGAAGATGTTAGTGTAAATATAGCTGGTTCTCACGGAAAGTTTTCTCCTAAAAAAGGCCCAGATACCTGTAAAGTAGGACAAGCTTACCATATCGAGTTTGAACCGGACAGTGACTTTGAATTTATTCGCTGGCAGATTATAAATTCAAATACAGAGATGGAGCTTACAAAAAATCAAATTGATAATTACATAATCCCTGTAGACCTTTCTAAAGGAAACTCTGTAGACCTTTCTAAAGAAAAAATTGATCTAAAATTTATTAATGTTCCTGAAGATGGTGTTGCAATTGAATTAAAACCAATGATAGTTGAAAGACCTCAAATTATTTCTAATGCGCCTTCTTATTCGTCTGCAGGTGTTTTGCGAGATACAACAATTCAGGTAATGTTTGATTATGACATGGATGAGGATTCCATTTATTATAGTGAAGAAGAAATTGAAGAACTTAGTAACAATGGAGTTTTGTATGTAAATATGCTTCCTCCATATGAAACTGGGGTAAAAGTTTACGGTTATCAGGATGATGCAGGAAATGTATTTTTCAAAAACATTTCCATTATGAATTCACGTAATAGTGCAAACCTTGCAAATCACTTTAAGAAACCTATTTTTGAGAATCCAAGAACACTTTCTATTCCAATAAAAGATAAGGAATATAAAAAAGATGAAAATGGAAATATTCAGAATGGTTCGGATGGCAAGCCTATAGTTGAGAAAGATTATTCATTAGCACCTGGTACTAATGTAATTGTCACTATTGAAAAAGAATTTTTTAGGACTATAGACAAAAAAGCTGTTTCCATGAGTCAGGCAAAGAAGTGGTTGTATTTGGTAAATGGAGACTTGGATGAAGCAATACCTACTTTTACCACAATACAAATTTTGGATACTGCAGGGGCAGAGATTACAGAAGACACCCAACCTGTAGTTAATACTTCAAATGTAAATACTTTGAAATACTTTAAGGGTGGAGAATTTAAGCTTGCCCTTAAAGCTCATGATAATGTTGCTCCAAGTTCAAATTTTGTCATTAATCTTAGAAAAATTTATGATTCTTCTTATAATTCTCTAACACCTCCTGAAAACTTTGTTCAAAGTGTAGAATTCCCAATGTATTATGGTGCTGACGCAGTTTATGGAGATGAATCAAGTAATACTGTTAATGCTCAACTCTGTAAACTAAATATGGATAAGCTTACAGATGGCATTTATGGTCTTTCTATCACTGTTAAGGATAGTAGTGGAAACGAAGCAACAGCACCTTCTGATGATAAACTTTACTATTTCTGTCTGGATAGTACTCCACCTGCTATTGAAGCACCTGAAGTTACAGATGGTGATACTGCAAAGAAACTTGTTTTGACTTGGGATAAATCAAATGTTACTGATTTTAAACATGCTGTAATCAAATGGAGAGAATGGAATAGTTCAACAGATTATACAAGAGCAGAACTTCAAACTGGTAGTTCATACACAATTACTGGACTTACAGAGGGAACTCATTATGAAATAATAACTGAATATTATGATTATGCAGGAAATGTAACAACAACATCTGTTGAAGGTGGAGCATATACACGGCCTGCAGTTCCAAAGACTGTAAATCTTTCTGAAAATTATAAAACAACTGTTACTGTATCAGGAACTAAACCTGATGTTGGTAATTGTACAAATATCAGAATTAGATATAAGACCAGTGGTTCATCCAGCTGGACTGAATATCCAAACCGTATTACTGAAAATGTTGGTTCTGTTACTATAACACCTCAAAAAGGTACTAAGTATGACTTCGAACTCTGCTCTTATGATTCTGCCAGCGATAAGTATAGTTTCCCTTATTATACTACGGGAAATACTTATCCTTCATATACGACATCTCCTGGTGCTCCTTCAATAGGATCTGTTACGTCTGACACTAATAAGATTACTATTAATTGGACAAAGGCTTCTGAAGGAAATACAAGTGGTTATATTGTATATCTTTCTACAAGTTCATTGTTCCCAGAAGGGGCTTCTACAAAAACTGAAACAATTACTTCAGCTACTACGACCTCATATACATTTAATAGTCTTATTTCTGGTACACAATATTTTTATAAGGTATTGTCATATTTTGATGTTCAGGGAAATTCAACATCCGCTGCTAATAATTCGAATAAATACACAAAGTGTTCTGCTGTAACTAATCTTACTGCTGATGCTGCTTCAAACTCTGTTATTAATATTTCTTGGACAAAGCCGTCTGGTAATTATAGTAATTATAAACTTTATTACAAGAAGCATACAGATTCTTCGTATTCATCTTTTGTAAATGTAAATAAAGATGCTGAAACTTATTCATTAACAGATCTTGATGGTGGAGATTCTTATGATATTTCTCTATACACAATTGGTGTAGGTTCTGCGGTAAATAATTTTGTACAAAAAGAAGATATTAAGACTTATCCAAATCCAGTATTGGATTTTAGTGCAAACAAGAAAACTGGTTCTTCTAGAGAATATACTCTTACATGGAAAAAGCCTTCTTCTGGTTATTACGATGGATATAAACTTTATGTAGCAAATTCATTGGCAGCACTCTCAACTGCAACTCCAGAGTTAATCGCTAAGACTTCAGAAACTTCTGGTGTAGTTACTCTAAACCGTTCTGTTCCTTCTAACCAGGCTAACTCTCTCCTTTATATAAAAGTAAGTGCTTATCGTACTGTTGGTTCTCAGACACTTGAGACTACAACAGAGCCTGTTTGTTGTTCTCTTGCTTTGGATCCTGTAACAAGTCTTACTGCTGCAGCACTTTCAGAAACAGAAATTCAGCTTAATTGGACAAATCCAAGTGGTGCTTCTAAATTTGGTGGAATAAGAGTTTACAAAGGTTCAACACTCTTAACTACACTTGCAAACTCTGCAACATCTTATAAAGTTCAAAGCTTAACAGTAAATACAAGATATGACTTTAAAGTAGTTACTTATCAAACTGTTGACGGTGAAGAGCGTACGGCAGAAGCCTTGATTTCTCGCTATACACATGCTACTTCTGTTCCAAGTTTCAGTGCAGAAAAAGTTGGGCCATATAATGTTAAGTTAAACTGGTCTTATCCTGAAACAGGAAAATATAAGATTCTTCATATTTATAGAAGCGATAAAACTGAAAGAATTGACTATTGGGATCAAAGATGGGCGGGTACTACATCAAGTACTTATGAGGTTCCTACAGCTGGTACGGAATATACATTCAGAATGGTGACTTTAAATGGTGATGGTGTCCAAAATACTAATGGACAAAAAACTGTTACAATAACAACACCACCTGCTCCTGTAACAAGTCTTTCTGCTTCTAATAATTCTTCATACCCTCAAACACGAATGAATCTTACTTGGACTAAACCAAGTGGTAATTATACAGGTGTTAAGGTTTATAAAAAGTTGAGTAGTAATAGTAGTTGGGTACTGTGGAATACTTATACGGGTAATACGACTACAAGTTGTACTGTAACAGGACTTTCTGCCGGAAATTCATATGACTTTAAGGTAGAAAGTTATCTTGACGGTGTTTCAAATGTAGGTGACACAAGTACGGCAACACTCACTTCTGTAAATACAAAACCTTATGCAGCGAATAGTTTTACTCTGTATAACAGATATTCGACTTCATTAAAATATACCTGGACAAAACCAAGTGATGGACTTACAGGATATATCTTATATTATAAGAAGAGTTCTGATACTTCTTATGCTTCTATAAAGCTTGCAGATTCTGAAACATCATATACTCTTACATCACTAACAGAGGGGACAACTTATAATGTATATTTACGCTCTTATTATAATACAGAATCAAATTATACAGATACAAGTGTCAACACAGAAAATACATATCCTGGAACTCCTGGTAGTTTTAGTTTGAGCAGCAGAACAAGTACTTCTCTTACTTATAGCTGGACAAAGCCGAGTGGTAATATTTCTGGATATATCTTGTATTACAAAAAGAGTTCTGATAATTCTTACACAAAGAAAACACTGGGAGCTTCTTCTACATCGTATACGATAAGTTCACTTGAGCCTGGAATAATTTATAATGCTTATTTAATTTCTTATTCTGGTACAGAATCAAATTATGTATCTACATCTACAATTACTAAGGCTACAAATCCAGGAACCCCAGGAAGCTTTACGGTTGCTATAGCTGATACAGGAACTAAGGTAAGCTGGGCTGCTCCAACTAACGGAGTTACAGCTTATTATTTATATTATAAAACATCTAGTTCAAGTAGCTGGAGTTCTAAATATATAACAGACACCTATTACACTTTCTCTAATACCGAATTGACAAATGGTATTAAATATGACTTCTATGTTTTGGCATATAAGTATATTAATTCCGAATATCTTTATTCTGATAAAACAACAACAAAGTCAATTTATACACCTCCTAAGCAATTAACTTTCTCAACAAGTCCATACATTTATCAGGATGATGGAATGGGAACTGTTACATTAAAATGGAAGAATACGACCGGTAGATCTGATGTAAGCGGTATAAATATTTATATTGATAGTGCAACCAGCTATACAACACGTACAGGCTATGCTAATGGTACAGAATATACTGCAACTGTAAAGATACCAAGTTATTCACGGGGTTCATCTCATTATTTCAGATTTGAACCATATCATAGTTTGAATTCGACTCAAACCATAGGTCCAAAAGCTTCCTATAATTTATATACAAGTTCCGGCAATCTAAAGATTAATGGAACTGAATATTCTTATTCTAGTCTTGTAAATGTAATTACAAGTACTGCGCATTATACAGGAACTTCTAGTGAAACAAATGATGATGGTGCATTCTTTAAGGGACGCGAGATATACCTTTCAAAGTATTCAATTGGTAAATATGAAGTAACACAGGAATTGTATTCCGCAGTAATGGGTTCTAATCCAAGTTATTTCACTTCAGGTGCTGCGGGTAGTGAAGTTCAGCAGTATCGTCCTGTAGAATGTGTTAACTGGTATCATGCAATTGCATTCTGTAACAAGTTAAGTGTTTTACATGGTTTAACTCCTTGTTATACTGTTGGTAATATAACAGATTGGGCCAATATTACACATTCAAATATTCCAATAGGCAGCAATGATACTTGGAATAAAGCAAGTTTTGACCAATATGCAAATGGCTATCACTTGCCAACCGAATGTCAGTTTGAGTTTGCTCAGCGAGGTGGTAGTTACACACTCTATGCTTCTGGTAATGTAAACAATGGAAATACTTATTGGAACTATAACTACCCGGGAAGCGATACTCTTAATAATGTTGCCTGGACCTCTGATAATTCTAGCGGTAAAACCCATCAGGTTGGCAAAAAAACTTCGAATATTTTAGGTTTGTATGATTTGTCTGGAAATGTTCGAGAATGGCTTACTGACTGGAATAATGATCCACCATCTGGAACATATTATGATCCTTATTGTGGATACAATACGTCTAAGTACGGAGGTTACTCTTGCACATCTTCTGGTGTTGGAACATTGTCGCGAAAAGACGGAAACATTGTTACTAAAGGTACAAACTGGGATTCTACTAAAAATGGCTGGTGTGATAGTAACGGAGATACACATTCTCCAACTACACGTGATCAATACACAGGCTTCCGCATCTGTCGAAATGTAACCTACTAGTCTTAATACCAATATAAAATACAGGTAATCCGGCAAAATCCCTCGTAAGTAATTAACGAGTGCGGTTTTGCCGGATTTTTTTTCATAGGTCATTACCTTGATAATTATAAAAAATGTAGTATAGTATTTATAAAGAAGGGCACCACAGAAGTGTGGCTGAACCTCCGTAAGTTTTAATGAAGAGCCTACGCGAAGTAATAAGTGAGCGTAGGCTTTCTTTTTAACGAAAGATAAAAAGATACACTTTGTGTCAATGCCGGTAAATAATTTCCTAAAATTGCTGGTTTAAAATTTCCGCTTTTAGACAAAAAATATATTATTCGAAGCCAACGGCTCCGACCTTCATG
>CADANN010000005.1 GCA_902789325.1 uncultured Spirochaetaceae bacterium | reverse complement strand
TCTGGTTTGGGACCAGGATGTCGGGGGTTCAAATCCCTCTTGCCCGATAAAAGACTCTCAGTTTTGAGAGTCTTTTTTATTTAACAATTATTTTTTATTTCCCAGTCGAAAATCCATTAATCATATCAGCAACTTTGCTGGTGGCAGAAAGATTTCTGTCTGATGCTGTGGCTGCTGCTTCTGCGGTAGACTTCATTTCTTCCATTCGCTGCGTTACATTGTTAGATTTATATAAGGTGCTTTCTGCAAGATTGTTGAGGGCTCTGATTCCTTCGAATACGTTTTCACTTTCGCCTTTCATATGGGCAGAGGCAGAGGTGATGTCTTTTGTTGTTCCTTCGAGGGTGAGCATTGAATTAAGTATGTTTTCAGCGCCTATTCGTTCTTCGTTCATACCGGCTTGAACTTCATCAATAAGCTGCTGAAGATGCTGGATTTTTTCACCTACGCTTGCAAAGTTTTTAGATGATTTATCTGAGGAATCAACAATGCCGTTTATTGCATCTGTAATACTTTGAAGTAACTGAGAAATAGAACTTGATTGATTTGCCGAAGTCTCTGCAAGTTTTCTGATTTCTGCTGCAACAACTGCAAAGCCTTTTCCCGCTTCACCTGCATGAGAAGCTTCGATTGCTGCATTCATAGCAAGCAGGTTAGTTTGATTTGCAATTGATGCAATAGATGTGTTTGCTTCAAGCAACTGAGCACTCTGTTGAGCAATATTACCAACTTGTGTACTTACACTTTTCTGCTGAGCCTGGCCATCATTTGCTTCCTGAACAAGTAACTTATATTCCTCAAGAATTTCATTTACATTCTTGTCAACTGATTTTATATTTGCTGTAATTTCTTCTATTACTGAAGAAGACTGCTGTATTGCTTCTGATTGCTGTGTAAGTTTCTGATTTAGACTATTTATTTCACTTTCAACAGATTGCATTCCACTTGTGATACCTTCAACTTTTTCTGATTGCTCTGTAATACTAGCAGAAATATCTATGATATCTCTGTTTGCAGCTTCGAGAACCTGTACGTGATCTGTCATTTTTGAAGAAAGTTCACTACCAGTTTCATTTAGAATGCCAGTTTCACCCTGTAATTGTGATATAAGGGTATTCAAACTTTTTATTACGCCATTACAATGACTTGCAAGGGTAGAAAGTTCATTATTTCCCTGTTCCGGAACTCTGAATGTTAAATCCGCTTTTCCAGATGCAATCTTTTCCATTGCAACAGAAATGGTTTTCATAGTGCCAAATATTCGGTTCGTAAAAAGAAATACAAGAATTATACCAATTGCAAGAACAATAATGCTTACAATGATAATACTGATAACTCGATGAATCAGCATTTGAAGAATTGTTTCAACATTAAAATCAATTCCAATAAAACCTACAACTTCTCCGGAAGAGTTTTTGATTCCCCGATATGTAGAAATTGTATATCCCCATTTATCCTGTTTTTCAAGACCTGAAGAATAAGTTCCTCCATCTTCCATTGCCTTGAAAGGACCGTCTCCATAATCTCTAATATCTTCATGAGTTCCTAAAGGAGAGAAGTTTTCGGTATCACTAGGATCACAGGACCCATCAATAATGTACTTAAAGATTGTCCCGCCAGAAGGTGACATAGTGTATAAATACTGACAGTTTGCAGCTTCTTTTATAGTAAGAAGTGCACGTCGTGTTTCTTCGTAATAAGGATCATTTACGGTAGAGTTTTTTGCAAGTGTTTCAAATTTGTCGCCATCAATTAATTCAGAAACCTTATCTGCTATAGGCACACCCTGTTCAGCACACAGAGCTACTCCAGTATTAATAATACTGAATGCAGAAAATGCTCCCATTATGGAGCTGGAAAGAAGAATAAAAAGTCCAAAAATTATAATAAAACGAGCTTTAAGAGAATGCATAAAAAACCTCGGTGCAATAATACTTATATTTTACACCGAGGTTTCTGCTTTTTCAAATAATAATTTGTCATATTCGGGAGGAACCCGAATATCAATTATATTGTAGTACCTTTTTCTTCGTTCTTCTTCTGAACATAAGCAATGAATTCTTCTATTTTCATTGTCTTCTGTTCAAGGCCGCTGTTCTGGCGGAAGCGAACGGTTACTGTACCTTCCTTCTTTTCATTTTCGCCAACAATCAGGATATAAGGAGTTTTGTGTTCCTTAGTGATTGTCTTGATTTTGTTTCTCATGTTATCTGTAGAAAGGTATGCATTTGCACGGATATCTGCACCAATGAGTGTTTCATAAACCTGCTTAGCATAATCATCAAAATCATTTGTTACAGGAACAATTGCTGCCTGCTCAAAAGCGAGCCAGGTAGGGAAGTTACCGGCAAAGTTTTCGATGAGGATACCAAGGAAGCGCTCGAAAGAACCGAGAATAGCGCGGTGAAGCATAACAGGATGATGTTTCTGGTTATCAGCACCAATGTATGTAGCGTCAAGGCGTTCTGCAGAAGGAAGCTGATAGTCTACCTGAATTGTACCACACTGCCATTCACGGCCGATGCAGTCGTAAAGCTTAAACTCAAGCTTTGGACCGTAGAAAGCACCTTCACCAGGCTGAATCTCAAATTCAAGACCAGCTTCGTGGCAAGCGTCAGCAAGAGCCTTTTCAGCACGTTCCCATGTAGCAAGGTCACCAACGTGATCTTCTGGCATTGTAGAGAATTTTACTACAAGGTCATTAAAGCCGAAGTCGTGGTAAACATTCTTCAAAAGCTTACAGAACTTTGCAACTTCTGAACCAATCTGTTCTTCTGTACAAAGAATATGAGCATCATCCTGAACGAATCCGCGTACACGCATTACACCGTGGAGAGTTCCACTTGGTTCGTTACGAACATCGTGACCAAACTCTGCAAGGCGCAAAGGAAGATCCTTATATGAGCGCTGACGGCTCTTGAAAATCTCAAGGGCTCCTGGACAGTTCATAGGCTTAATAGCGAACATACGTTTTTCAGATTCTGTGATAAACATATTCTGCTGATAGTGTCCCCAGTGACCTGAACGTTCCCAGAGAGTGCGTGGCATGATAGCAGGAGTATTAACTTCCTGATATCCGTCGCGGCGAACCATCTTGCGCATATAGTCCTGCATTACAGTGTAAATTGTCCATCCGTTTGGATGCCAGAAAATCTGACCCGGATCTTCCGGATCAAGGTGGAAGAGATCCATGTCCTGACCAAGCTTACGATGGTCACGCTTTTCAGCTTCTGCAAGCATAGCAAGATAATCTTTAAGATCATTTGGCTTTTCGAAACAGAGAGCGTAAACGCGTGTAAGCATAGTGCGGTTAGCATCGCCTCTCCAGTATGCACCTGCTACGCGGTCAAGCTTGAAAGCCTGTCCGTTGATTTCTTTTGTTGTAGCAACGTGTGGACCACGGCAAAGGTCAAGATATCCGTCCTGCTCGTATGTAGAAATAGTTTCTCCCTCAGGCAAGTCGTTAATCAATTCAATCTTATAAGGCTGGTCTGCAAAAAGTTTGAGTGCTTCTTCTTTTGAAACTTCCTTGCGTACAAATTCATGATTTCCGGCAAGGATTCTTCTCATCTCTTTTTCTACGGTAGCAAAATCGGTCTCGGTGAATTTGGTCTCGGTTGGGAATTCAAAGTCATAGTAAAATCCGTTTTCGATAGCAGGTCCGATAGCAATCTTTGTGCCCGGGTAAAGCTTCAAAATAGCTTCTGCCATCACATGAGCGCAGCTGTGTCGTACAGTCTGCAAGTGTTCATCAATAGCCATTTTTGTACCTCTTTAATTTAAAAAATGTTTAATCATTATATCGCTTTGATTGTAAGTAATCAATAAATCTACTATATTATACACATGATTAAAGCACAAATTACAGATAAAGAGCTTTCAGCTCACTTAGATAAAATTGAACCTGATCAGATGCGTATTTTTACAATGGCTGATGGTCGAATCCGTGGTGCTCTTTTTCACGGAACTCGTTTTGTAAATCAGATGAGAGCCCAGCACAAGCTTGGTATTCTTGAAACTTATATCCTGGGCCAGGCAAGCCTTTGTGGTGCTCTTACAATTCCAATGATGAAGGATATGGAGCACACCCTGATTCGTTTTGAAGGAACTGGCCCTGCAGAAGGCTATACGGTAGAAGCAGATTCAACCGGCTATGTAAGAAGTTATCTTGAAAACGAACATATCCAGATTAATAAGCCTCTAGAAAACTGGAACCTTAAGCCATTCCTTGGAGTAGGTAACATTACTTTTTCCCGCATTCACAAGGATGATAAATACCCTCAGTCTTCTACAGTTGATGTTGATGGCGAAAATATTGCCCGCGACTTTGCATCTTATTTTGCACAAAGTGAACAGATAAACACAGCATTTAATTCAAGTATTCAGTTTGATAAAACGGGCAGGGTAGTTGGAGCCGGTGCAATGTATATTCAGGTTATGCCAAAAACCGGAGGTACAGCAGAGCTCGGTTCTCAGGTTGACAGTCATGCAGAAGAGGATGCTGATGAAGAAGACCTGCTTCGAAAAGTTGAAAATGCATTTAAAGCCTGTCCAAGTATTGGACTTTTATATAGCGAAGGCGAAGTTGATTCAGAGGATATAATTCTGGGGCTCTTCCGCGAATTTAAGCCAACTATTACAATGAAACGTGATATTGTTTTTGATTGTCCTTGCAGCAAAGAATATTACATAGAACACATCCGCGGCTTACCTGCAAAAGACTTAGAAGATATCCGTAAAAACGGCCCGGATCCATTGGAAGTTGTGTGTCGTAAGTGCGGAAGTGTTTACCATATTCCTGTAAGTGAGATATAAAAAAGATTCCCGCGTCAAGCGCGGGAATGACAACAGTGTCTGGAGGTGGGGAGAATTGAACTGGGTTCCGGTATAAAACCTCCTGTTTTATACCTCCACCCCGTCTACGTTCGCTTCCGGCGCCATCCATGGCGCCTCTTCCTCGCTAGTCGCTCGGCGCTCACTCCGCGGAGTTCAATTCTTAAGAGTTCTAAGTAATCAGTTATAAAAAAAACTTCTGTATGTTCTACAGAAGTTTTAGTGGAGGTGGGGAGAATTGAACTCCCGTCCGAAAAAGTAAACCAGGTACGTCTACAAGTTTAGTTATGCGAGGTGGTTGTCGGGAGCCGGTAGCAGCATAACAAGCGTCGCCTCCGTATTCTGATTAAGAGTCCCACGCAAAGACCAGACACAATGCGCAGCAAGTCCCGATAAGGTAAAAGAAGATCAGGCAACGCGGAACAGGGCCACCTGAGTTCCTGCACGGCTACTTACGCAGCGAGTGCTTCTGCTTCGAAAGAAGCCTCATCAGCTTCTTCTTCTTTTCTTGCGAAAATTGCAGTTATTTGTTCGTCAGTTTAAGGGACCTTCACCCCTACCTGCAGTACAAGATTTCCCAATTCCGTCGAAACCGGGACACCCCCGAAGTAATATTAAATATAGTTATAAAAATGTTAATCGTCAAGGGAAATATTAAACAAGTTTCTTCAAAATAATATAAGTTATATCATCATTAAAGTTATCTGTGCCGGAGAACTTTCTTAAAGCTGCTGGAAGTGCTGTTACCTGATCTTTTACTTCAAGCCCGATATTGCTCTTGAATACTGAAAGAATGCCTTCTGTTCCAAAATATTTTTTTTCTGGATTGGTACATTCTGTAATTCCATCAGTGTAAAGAACTAATTCATCACCTTCTGACATTTTAAATTTTATTGTTTCAAAATTGATAGGGAAATCTGCAATTCCAATTGCGCCATATTGATTAATTCCTTCCTGTTCAATATTTGAAATTTTTCCACTTTCAGCATTATATAAGATTGCTTTAGGATGGCCGGCATTTACAAGTTCAATATCATTTTTGTTGAAACGAATCAGCATACCTGTAAGGTAGTTTTCAATACTTCCTTTTTCAGCAACAATCCTGTTATTGATTTTAGTCATAACTTCATCAAGAGGATTTTTTTTACCTTTTTTGAATTCTATTTCAATAATATTTTTTACAAGCATGGTTACTAAACCTGATGCAATACCGTGGCCAGAAATATCAAAAATACCAATTCCATCCAGATGGTTTTCTGTAATAAATACGATATAGAGGTCTCCAGATACTCCAGACATTGGCTTAAAAGCAATATGTAAATCCCAGTCTTTAATTTCAGATGTATCTACTTTATAAAAGCTTTTTTGAACAAAGCCGGCAAGGTCAATTTCCTGAAGAGCTCGATTTTTCTCTTTTTCAAGGGCTTCTGTACGTTGATTTACAATAATTTCTAGATTTTTGTTCATATTTTCTACTTCGTTGGCAAGATGAACAAAATGGATAATAAGAATACCAAGAAATAAGAAAATTACTATAACCCAGCTGATTGCAAGAAATAGTGTATCAATGGTTTGTTTAAAAAATACTTTTGCAATAATTTGTGTGGTAAAAGCAAATAAGAAAGGTGTAAGACAGATTAAAAAATGTAAAAGCCGTTTATCTTTCTTTTTGGCAGAAAAATAAAGAATTTTTCCAATAAATAAAAATTGTAAAATAATAAATAAAAAGCCTATTCTAAGCCTATTTCTGAAATCCGGAATATTTGTCGCTGTAAGCGGAATTATAATTCCAATGAAGGTAATTATAAAACGTAAAACTTTATATTTTGTTTTTTCCTTGTAATGCAAAAAGTCTCTGGTAAAACAAATGATCATATATCCGGTTAAAAGCGCTGTGGTACCTTTAAAGATTTTTTCAAAGGTTAAATATGTTATAGGAAGATTTCTTAAGAATGCATAGTCACCGTAATAAAATACACAAAGATATAAACTTGTGAATAAACATAATTGAGAAAATGACAGGTTCTCTATTTCTGAACGACGAAGAATATAAAGAAACAAATAAATAAAGTTTATTATAATAAGAATTGTTGAAAGAATAAAATAAAACTTTGAATGAATAAAGGTATAATATTCTGAAAAATCTTCTACATCAGTATAATCAGAAATAAATGGCTGAATGCCTATAGAACCATATCCATGACACCATAGACAAATCATGATTGTATTTTCACCACCGATATTTAAATATTCTTTAGGTATTTTATAAGCAAAGGTTTTGTTGCCTTCAATAAATTCATGAGGTGGAAAATTGCCTGATTTTCCTATTGAATGATTATTTATATATATCTTTGCCGCAATTTTAACTCTACCGATTGCCAATCCAACTTCTTTGTGTTTGAAATCAGAAGGCAAAGTAAATGTAGTTTTTAAAAACACATAACCTGTATTTGAATCTAATAATTTATAAAGAGTATTAAAATCATTGATATTTATATCATAAAAAGGGTATGGATTACCTTGAAGAGAATACTGCCAGTTTTTATCTAAGGGAATACGATAAGAAGGGGCTTTTTTATTACTGCATGCTGTAAAGAAAAAGACTAGAAGGAGAAATGTTGTTAATGCAATAAACTTAATTTTACGTTTCAAAAGACCCCATAAAAAAAGTCTGTAATTCGAAAAACTCAAAAAAAGAATTTCCAGATTACAGACTTTTTATATTGATATTAAAAATTTTTTTTAATCAGAGAATATTATTCTCCATCATGGTTTGCATTATGGAATTTCTGCTGGTATTTCTTAAGCATAGCTACTGCATTTCTTTTTCCATTGTATACAAAACCACCGTTCCAGTATTCCAATGCAGCAAACAATGCGTTACCACCGTCCTGGCTGTCTGATTCCTTAGTACGGAATGAAACGTAGTTTGACAACTCCATAAAATCATTGTTGTGGAGACATTCAAGACGCTTTTTATTGAATTCGTTCCATTTTTCCAAATCCTGAAAACCTTCACCTTCGTCCTGTACAATAATGTGAGCGTGTGTAGGACTGAATGAATACCATACAGTAACCTTCTTGTTAATATCGCAGTGATTTCCATGCTTTACAGCATTCTTAATAACTTCACTGATCTGCTGTTCAAGAAGATTCAACTCTTTAATTTCTGTAGGTGCTGACTGAACAATCAGCAATGTAAAATAACGAATCTGTCTGAAGTCTGAAGGAAACTCCTTCTTCAGCATGTTTGTTTTATCAAACAAAGGGTCATTCTCATCCGATCTCAGTTCCTTTAATTCCTGAACCATTTCAGTTCCTCCTGCAGTCTGTTTACTTTAAGAAATAGATTTTTTTAATGATACAAAAATATTAATTATTCTTTTACCATCAAAAGAGCTTCTTCAATACTGTTGGCAATAGGGAAGTAGCCCATAAGCTTAGTAAGCTCAATAACCTTTTTTACAGAACCATGAATATTAGCAATTGCAAGGTTCAAATTCATCTTTTTGATAGTAGAGCAAATGTAGATAAGTGCACCAATTCCAGATGAGTCGATGTAGTCTACCTGTTCGAGATTGATGACAAAGTTCTTTACATTTTTTTCGAGCATTTTCATTACAAGCTCTTTAAGCTTATATGAATTGTAAAGATCCATTTCACCAGTTACGTCGATAATGTAAACATCACCATTTTTACGTATTTTAAGTTCCATATCGAATCTCCTTATTTAACTCCAATTTAAATTATTGTATTTTAATTACCAAAAGGCTCTGATCATCATACTGTTGTGCAGTACCGCAGTATTTTTTCAAATCGTCTTTTACGCGGTTTGAAATATCTTTTGCAGCAGCGCCTGCATTCTTTACTATAACCTTTTTGAGGTTTTCAATAGAATATTGTACACCATTTTCATTAAGAGATTCAAGTAATCCGTCTGTACAAGTTGCAAGAATATCACCTGAATTCAACTTAAGGGCAAGGTTAGTAAATACTGTATCTTTTGTAACACCCATTGGTTCACTTGGAACAGAAATCTGTTTGATTGTACCTTCTGAAGCAGAGTAGTGGAAAACAGGATTGTTACCACAAGTACTTATTTCAGCTTCTTTTGTAGTAGAGTCGTAATTGATAAGTGCAATACTAGCAAAGTGGTCAATCTTTGAACTTTCAAGACAGATACCTCTGTTTGCCCAAGACATAATTGTCGAAGCTGACTGAGCTGTATGAACGGCAAGACGGAGAATTGCACGAATCATAATCATAACGATAAGTGAATTCATACCTTTTCCTGCGATATCTGCCATTACAAAAGAAATGCGATCTTTGCGAGATGCAAGAATATCATAGTAGTCACCGCAGACATTCTCTGCTGGATTTGAATAACAACCGATTGAAAGGCCTGGAATAACCGGGAGCTTAGCTGGAAGCATATCCTTCTGATATTTAGAAGCGATACTACCACCCTTGTTCAATTCTGTATGTTCTGCATAGTCAAGGAAGCTGTACAATGGTTTAATTGCAGTAGAAACAGATTCTGCAAGCATTACTGCTGTCTCAAAATCATCATTTGTGAACTTTTCGCTTTCTGGTTTGCGGGCAAGACCTACAAGTCCTACTACTGAATCTACCTGTTTAATAGGAGCAAAGATGTAACTTCCACAGCGGAGGAATTCTTCTGGTCCATTCTGATATACACGAGGGTCTTTTACAGAGTCTGTAATCAAAACAGGTTGACCTTCTGTGAAAATCTGACCAAAAATATTGTCCTGAAGAGGGAACTGTGCAAAACGAAGGTTTGTTTCTACACGAATTGGCTTGTGTGGCAAATCTTCTGGCAATTTATATGGAGGTGGGAAGGCACCTTTGAAGGATTTAACGGCAAGTGTATTATCATAATCATCTGCAATAAGGAAAATACAACCGTCTGCCTTTACCTTTTCTGTCATAAGGTCGTTACAGTATTCGAGGAAGTTCTCCATACTGTTGTTGTTTGTAAAGAAAGTTGAAAGTTTAGCGATAAGATCACGGTTAAGTTCGATGTAACGCTGGTTTTTCTCTTCAATCTGCTGAATAACAGCTCTGTTTACCATATCGTTTTCACGAGAAGCGTTAATTTCTGCAGCTTTTTTAGCAGCTTTCTTCTCTTCAATCTTTTCTGGATTAACAAAAGCCTTAATAATAAGGTAAGGAAGAAGAACGAGTTCTGCAAGAATAATCGTAAATACGATATAAGTGTAGAATCCTGTGAAAGTACTGTAGATTGTACCGACAATCATTATTCCTGTTGTAATGAAGAATGCCAGACTAACTTTTGCTTTGTTTCTGAGCTTGATGATCAGAAGAAAGATGAAAAGCAAGGCACTTATACCGGCAGCAATATAGAGCGGAACATTTATAAATGAATCAATGGTAAACAAAGTTTTCTCCTAACGAATATAGTATTACTATATTATCGGCATTATCTTAGATTTTAACATTGAAATTTTTAGCCGTCAAGGAATAAGTTAGCCCTGAACGGCTGTCAATCTCAATATTAAGAGAGTTCTCTTATACGATTTGTTATAAGCTTTAGGAATTCTTCTGTGGGAGTGCATCCGGGGATTCATTTGCTGCATCTGTTATGGCTTTTCGCAGAATTACACACTTAATTCGGTTAAGAATTCTCTTTGCGAGAGGAATTTTATAGTGTTTCTGGAAGTCCAGAACAGCCTGATCCATAGGAATGTCGTCACCAAACTTCTTTTTGAGGTCATCCCAGTAGCGAACGGTCCATACATAAAGGTCTCCCAGAGTACGGCCAGGGAAATCGCGCAGAATATATTTTTCTCGGATAATAGATGCCAGAGGAAAATATACATTGTAAAACCATGATTTAATGGCTTCTTCCATTGAAACTTCAGTCGTCTTATTCTGATTCATATAATACTTATGAGTGAGAATATGATTGTAAATTACATCGTAACGTCCTGGACTTGAAAAATCGAGACACCAGTAGTCGGTAATGTCACCAAAGCCTGTTTCGCTGTAAAAAACACGTTTTTCATAGTTTATGATTTGCTTCTGGATTTCCTTGAGGGAATCTGCCTTTTTGAGCTTGATTTCACTCTGTAAAGATACTACTTCTGCATCTATAAATTCAGTTCCACGGGCTTTCGCAACTGAAACACGGTGATTTCCATCGCGAACAAAATAAAGTCCTGCAATTTCATACACTTTGATTGGTGGAAGGGTGATGTCATTAAGGGCTGCTTCATCAACATGCTGCCAGCGGTTTTTAAGGTGAGTGCTTTTTGGGAAAAAGCGGTTGTCAAAATCCTTATAGCGGCCTTCGCTTCCAACTATTTTATCGATAGGAATAACCTTCATTCCAATATAAGTCTCTGCATTTGACTTAATCATCTGTTTTACATCATTAAGAGAAATAAGACTTGCTTCTTCTGGAGAAAGCAGATGTTGAATTTCATTTATAAATGCTTTTGCGTGTGCTTTGTTAAAATCTTCTTCTGATTTTGCTTTTGAAAAATCCATCCTAGTTGTCCTTCTTTTAAGTTGTTTTCATTGGCAGTTCAATTACATAATGAGCATATGCATTGACTACAGTGGTATCAAAATATTTTCCTACACGTTCTTCCCTTAAATCATAAAGATGAATATGACCATGGACCATATAAGTAGGTTTGAATCGCTCGAGGAACCAGTTATAGCATTCGAAACCGACATGACAAGGATCTTCGTGGTCATGAATGTGTCGCGGTGAAGCGTGAGTCATGAAAATATCAAGATATCTTCCATATTTTAACTTATTATAAATCAATTTAGGCACCAGTTTGAGAAGCTTCCATTTCATCTGGGAGTCTGTAAACTGGCAGAGTCCATTATTATAACGCATTGTGCCAGAGGCACCTGCAATAAGGAGCGGTGTTTTGTTTCCGGTTTCAGGATCTTCAAACATCAGGTTTTCGTTTATAAAACTCTTAAAACCAAGATATGTTGCTCCGTGACCGTTCATAGACTGTTCATAGCGGGACGGACGATTCCCGTCAAAATGACTGTCGCGGTGGTAAAAATGATATTCTTTAAGATCGTGATTGCCAAATACAAAGTAAGTTGGCTTATTGAAAACAGTGACTATAAAGTCAACGTAATCCATTGGCAGGTCGCCGGCGCACAAAATGAGGTCAATATCAGGAAATGCTTCTTTTACATTCTGTGTGTAGATAAGAGGATCTACATAGTCGGAGACACAGAGGATTTTCATTTATCACCAGCTTTTGAAAGCAGTGCTTCAAGTTTTTGTTTTTCTATTAATTCTACAGGTCTGTTTTCCGCATAACGCTTTGCTGCGGTATTAAAGCCTGAACTTGAAAACAAAAAGGATTTTACACTGTTAAGAGTTTTCATTTCATCAAGAGCTTCGTGAATCTGGGCTTCTTCTACAGGCTCTGGTTCGCGGTAGAATCTGATAAATACTACCTGTTTTCGTACAGCCATCCAGGATTCATCACTCTTGTTTACGCCGGTAATCTGGCAGCCCCATTTTTTCTGATCGCAGCTGAGAACCTGAAGTCCAAGACCTTTAATTACTGCATTTTTACATATATATGGGAATTCTTCGTTGCTACAGGTAAGGTAATCTTTTAGATAATCATTTGCCTGAAGGTCTTTATATTCTGAAAGTTTTGCAGAAACATCGCGGAAGCTCTTGTTACGCTTGTAAATTGCTTCCCATTGTTCAATTGCCTTGTCGATTTTGCGGCTTTTTTCATAGCAGACAGCAAGAAAATAACGTGCGTAAAGGGTTTCTGCCTGAGTTCCTTCTTTATCGAGTTCAATGGCGCGCTGAAAGTCTACAAGAGCATTGTCTATGCGGCCTGCAATCATATAGCAGGAACCGTGTTCTATAATAGCTTTCTGCTTTAATTCCGGGTCGCGCTGAGCTTTTTCAAAGGATTTAATGGCTCCCTGAAGGTCTTTTGCATCTTTAAGAATTTTTCCAAGATAATAGTATGAGGTATAGGTTTCAGGGCTAAGCTTAATAGCCATATCAATTTCTTTTTTAGCCTCATTAAACTGCTTTGTTCGGTAAAGCATAAGACCGATTTCTGCATGAGCCTTTGCATGTCGTTTATCTAACATTGCGCATTTTTGCATAAAGCCGAGTGCTAGATCATAACGGTTCTGATCTTCATAGATTCTTCCAACCTGATAAAAGTTTTCTGCATTCTGAGGATCAAGTTTTGTGAGCAAAAGAAAGTTTTTAAGGGCTTCATTCTGCTGATTATATTTAAGAAGAAGCTGAGAGTATTCAGAGCGGAAGGTTAACTCGTTAATTCCTTCACCAAATAAGGCATTATCATTTACATTTTTATATTCAATTACTGCAAGTTCGGTTCTGTTTTCTTTTATATAGGCTTTTCCAAGATAATAATGTGCAAGATAGTTTTTCTGATCTTTTGCTATAAGCTGCTTTGCAATTTTAATTGCGTTTTGTGTTTTTCCCTGCTTTATAAGACGTGGAATTGCATCAATCTTTTTAGGAGAGACAATGGTTTTTAGGATTACTATAATAAGAGATATGATAACTACTGCAGCTATAGCTATGATGATAATAAACATCTTTTATACTCCAAATTGATTATGTGAGATACACTTAAAGCAGATTAAGTCTTAACATAATTGCACGATAATAAGAGTAGTAGATTTATGTCGATATGTCAAACACGAAGGTCGTATAATATGAAAATAAAATTTAAGCAATCTTTTTTGATGATGCTGATTTTTTTTGCACTTACCGCGCTTAATGCTCAGGCTGGGGGACAGTCAAATGGTTTGTCGCGAGGTGAAAGCTTATTTAAGGAAAATAACGCAAAAGATGCAGTTCAGGTTCTTGAGTACGAAATACTGAACGGTCAGATATCAGATAATACTTATAACTTTCTTGGCTTGGGCTATTATCAGCTGGAAGAATATGAAAAGTCTCTTGATGCTTTTAAGCGCGGATTAAAGGCACAACCGGAAAATGCAAAAATCCTTTCTTATAATATGGGTAATACTTATTATGCAATGAAAAATTATCCGGCGGCAGCAGAGTCTTATTCAGATTCGCTTAAGGCAGATCCACTTTTTTATGAGGCCTTGCTGAATCGTGCAAATGCTCTTCTTATGGCCGGTCAGCTTCTGTCTGCAAAGGAAGAATATATTGATTTTGTTACAAAATGCCCTGATGACCCTCAGCGTGAAAGAATTGAACTATTGATAAAAGCTCTGGAAGAAGAAATAGCCCGCCGTGAAGAAGAAGCCCGTCTGCTTGCCGAACAGAATAAGGCTAAGTGGGAAGAGTACGATGGTAGTATTGATGAAAAGACAAAAGACAGATTTTCTCCGTATTGGGAAGAGGTAGAAGCTTTGCTTGCTGATGAAAAAAAGCCGGATGATGCTGCAGAGTGGGAAAGGATTCATGGTGAAGATCCTGGTACAGTAGATAATGGTAATGGTGACGAAGCAATTGCACAGGATGATGAAGGAAAAAATGGTAAAAACTGGGAACAGTTTGATAATGAGCCTGCCGGAGAGATTGCAAAGGATGAAAATCGTCCTAAAGACAGCGCTTACTGGGAAGAGTTTGAAAATGAGTCTGCAGGGGTGCTTGCTTCGGATAAGAACTCTGAGAAAGTTGCAGAAGAGCTCGTTGAAGATGAAGATTGGCTTACCTTTAGTGATGATGAACTTGTAGAAATGAAGGCTCTGGAGGAAGAGTCGCGGGCGGAACATGAGAAGTGGCTCGAGGATGTTCGAAGGCGCGAGGTACAGGCTGCAGAACGTACTGCTCAGGCAAGACAAAAGGAACAGCAGCAGTCCTACGAAGATGAAAAGCGTATACGTGAGCAGTTGCTTGAAGATATGCGTAAGGCAGAAGAAGATCGTCGCAAAAAATTACTCGAAGATGTTGCAAATTCTTTGCAGGGAACAGATTCTACAAATCTGACTTCCGGGGCAGAAGATTTAATTGAATATGATCTTGAAGGAGAATTAGACTAATATGAAGTTTATTCACTGGAAAGATTTGACTGATGAACAGAAGAATGCCCGATTAAAGAAGATTTTTGGTGCAGCTGCAGTTATTTTTATTGTGATTCTTATACTTCTTTTGATGAGATGTGAAGGTTGTTCAAGTGAAAGCACTAAAAAGAAAAGAGATTTTGGTGATGGAAAAGGTCATGCTTATGGAGAAGAGATTTCCGGGGCCGGACTATTTAATGATGAATATGGAAAGGATTCTGAAGATTATACTTTGGTAGATTCTCAAGCTGATATTGATGCTGAACAAAAGAGAAAAATTGAAGAAGAAGTTCTAGCTAAAAAAGCTTTAGAAGAAGCTGAGTCTAAAAAAGCCGCCGAAGAAGCCGCTGAAAAAGAACTTGCTGCAAAAAAACTTGCAGAAAAAAAAGCAAAAGAAGAAGCTGAAAGAAAAGAGTTAGAAGAAGAAAAAGCAAAGAAAATCGCTGAACAAATAGCTAAACAGGCTGCAAAAGAAGAAGCAAAAAAAGCTGAGGAAGCAAAACTTAAAAAACAAAAAGCCGAGGCTGAAAAGACGCGTAAAGCAGAAGAGGAACGTCGTAAAGCAGAAGCAAAGAAACTCGCAGAAGAAAAGCGAATCGCTGAAGAAAAAATAGCTGCAGAAAAAGCCGCTGAAGAAAAACGTCTTGCTGAAGAAGCTGCGCAAAAATCCCTCGAAGCAGCTCGCAAAAAAGCTGAAGAAGATAAACTTGCAGAAGAACGTTCAAAAGCGAAACTTGATGATATTGCAAAAAGACTCGCAGAAACTTCAAGCGAAGCAGAAAAACAAAAGCTCCTGGAAGAGGGCGTAAAACTTGCCGAAGAACTCGCAAAATCCGGAATTGAAAATGATGCAGCTCATTATATAGTTTCGCAGGATGCACAAAAGAAAAAAGATTACAAGCGTGCTCTAACAGAACTTGAAAAAGCAATCAAACTGAATGAATCAAATTATCTATATTATTATGATATGGGAAAACTGCAGTATATGTTGCGTCGGTATGAAGATGCCAAGGGGTCTTTTTTACACTCCATATCCTTGAATAATAAATTTCCGCCAAGTGTTTATAACCTTGGGCTTACATATGTAAAACTGAATAATGAGGATAAAGCTCTCGAATCGTTTAAGAAATCAGTTACTATAAATCCTGATTATGAAAAAGGGTATATTGAACAGGCACGTGTTTATAATCGACAGGGAAAGCTTGAAGAATGCGTAAAAGCTTATGATAAAATGATTAACATGTTCCCTGATAATACCTCAGCAATAATGGAATTAGGTTCTGTATATTATCAGTATGGTAAATATGAAGAATCTGAGGCACAGTATAAAAAGGCATTATCAAAGCTTTCAAAAAGCGAAGAAAAAACTCTGACTTTATATAATCTTTCTAAAGTTTTATATGATGATGGAAAATATGATGAAGCAAACCGTTATGGCTGGAATGCCTATGATGAAAGAGATTTTCTATTAAATGATGCACAGCAGGCAAATATCACCTATAACTATGCACTGATTCAGGAAAAACTTGGAAAAATTGATGAAGCAATCAGACTTTACAACGAAGCTTTGCAGCTTAATCCAACTCATATAAAAACAAAAATTAACCTTAGTGCGCTTTATATGTCAAAAGAAAATCCTGATACAGATAAAGCAATGTTGCTGCTGGATGAAGCTTATAAAGCAAACAGTGAAGATTTCAGCATAAATAATAACCTTGGAACTGCTTATATGCAGAAAGAAAATTATCCAATGGCAATAAGCTTTTATAAGGCTGCACTTGGAATCAAAAATGATGATGAAGATGCTCTTTTTAATCTTGCAAATGCACAGGTAAAAAATGGGGACCTTTCAGAGGCAATTAATAATTTTAAACAGGTTACTGCTAAAGATCCTGAAAATCTGGAAGCTTATGTAGGACTTGCAAAGGCACAGCTTCAGGCAGGTGATGCTCAAGGCTCATATAAAAATCTGCTTTATGTACGGGGAAAAAATCCGTCGTTCCGTAAAGCAGAAGTTGATAGTCTGATTGCCCTGATTGAAGACAGCCTGTAATTTATCAGGTGCGTTTTACAAGCTCAAAAAGCTTTTCGCGGCTGATGACGGTATAAATCGGTCGGCCGTGAGGGCAGTGAGGATCTTCCAATGTAAAGGCCTGTTCAACAAGGCGGGCTGCAGTTATATCGTCGAGAACATAACCATCTTTTACTGCGGCTTTGCAGGCTGTCATTGCGGCAATTGAACGGATGATTTCTTTTGGCTCAACCTGTTTTACAAAAAGCAGAGTTCGAAGGTCGTACTCTGTGCCAGTCCAGCGTTCTGGAATTGTTTTGATTTCCCACAAACCGTCTGAAACATGTTCTGTTTCAAAACCAATTCTTGTAAGTTCATCCTTTAATTTATCAAGCTGATTGTCCTGACTTTTTGATTCTGTTTTGATTTTATATGGAATCAAAAGGGGCTGACGTCCAGAGTTTCCCTGAGAATTCATAAGACGGTCAAAAAGAATACGTTCGTGAACGGCATGCTGGTCAATCAGATAGAGGCAGTTGTTTTTTTCTGCGAGTAAGAAAGTTCCGAGACATGAGCCGATAAAGCGTATGTTTTTATTCTGTGCAATTGCAGCATTTCCCGTCGCATCCGCATCACTTCCTGCAGCTGCGGCCAATGCGCTTTCTGCCAGCGAACGTGTAGAATTTTCTGCTTTTGGAGTCCATATTGTATTTGAACGTGAACCACCGCTGGTTTTTATTCCAAGATATTTAGAACGAAAATCAGAAAGGTTTTCTGCCTTAGTTTCAGATGCCTTGTACGAAATGTGTTTTTCATATAAAGAATCAGATGCATTACTTGTACTTGTAGCGGGCTTTTCGTATGAAGTGTGCGTACAGGTATCCGGTACCTGAAAATCGAACTCCTGTGCGCGTTCTTCGTCTGCAGGTTTATCTTCTGTAAAATTAGTATAAGTGTACTGATGGAAAAAAGTTCTGATTGTGCTGCTCAAACCATGGTGAAGTGCTGAAATATCAGAAAAACGAGCTTCGCGCTTTGCAGGATGAATATTAAAATCTATGAGATCCGGGCGAACCTGTGCAAAAACTGCCGCTACCGGGTAAGTTCCGTTTGGGAAAAAGCCCTGTGCTCCATATTCAACGGCCTGTACCAGAGAATATTCCTGAATGCGGCGGCCGTTTGCGTAAATGTAAATATCTTTTTTGTTAGTTCGTGAAACTGCCGGTTCTCCGATTACAACAGTGAATGACCATTCTGGATTTTCTCCACCTGACGACTGTCCGAACTCGTAAAATAAATCTGTACCTTCGCTGTAATTATTTGCTGAAACAAAGCGGTCTTTAATTGACTGGCCGGCAGGTAAATCAAGTTTTGTCTCTCCATCAGATACAAAACGGAAGGCAATATCCGGACGGGCGAGGGCTTTTTCAACAAAGGTGTTGCGGCACATAATACCTTCTGTTGCCGGGCGTTTTAAGAACTGGCGGCGGGCAGGGAAGTTTTCAAATAATCCTTCTGACTGTACGATTGTACCTTTGAGTGGAGCGGCTGGTTCAATAATGTGATCTTCAGTAATTGAGGCGCGCATTTTATAGCCGCCACTTTGAATCGAAAGTCGTGCCACTGCTGCAATGGAAGCCAGCGCTTCGCCACGGAAGCCTAAAGTTGAAAGATTCATTAAGTCAACTTCAGATTCAATTTTACTTGTGGCATGAGGACGGGCACAGTTCTGCAAATCATCTTTTGTCATGCCAGAGCCATTATCAATAATACGGATTTTGTCGATTCCGCCACCGCTGATTTCCACAGTGATACTTGTGGCCCCCGCATCAATTGCGTTGTCCATAAGTTCGCGAATAATTGCGTTTGGGCGGTCAATAACTTCTCCGGCGGCAATTTTTCGTGCCACCTCAGGATTCAAAGTTCGTACAGGACGGTGTTCGCTCATTTTCTGGTTCCGTTTACTTCGCCGTCATCGTTGAAAAGTTCAAACTGCGGCGGATTTTCCTTTGTCATAGGAGCTGGCTCGTTCATGAGAATCTGAATTTTACCTTCGATTTCGTCGAGCTGCTTTTCCATACCAGAAGCAAGCTTAATGCCTTCCTCAAAATCTTTGAGAGCGTCTTCGAGCGAAATGTCGCTGCGTTTTATGTCAGTGGTAAGTTGTTCGAGTTTTTTTAAGTTCTCTTCAAATGTGTTGTTCATGTTGTTGACCTCCATAATTGAGTTATGAATGATTTTCAGCGGAGAGGTTCCAATCCGAAAAAACATCATTCTCGCCCCGTTTTTTCGGGTTGGGGTTCTCGCAGCCGAAAATCATTCATTACGTTAATTTAAAATATAAATGTCATTCAATTTGAACAACATTTGCAGTAATCTTTCCACGGGCCGGGGTAATAACCAGCTTATCGCCGACGTTCAATGAGGCGGCATCCCGTACAACTTTGCCATCCGGCCCTGTTACCATTGAGTAGCCGCGGTCAAAGATTGTCTGCGGACTCGCGTTTTCGAGCACCGTCACGTTCTGTTTTATCCGCACGCGAAGGTCGCGGATTTTTTCCTGTAAGTTTTGCGGTAAGGCTTCGCGGGCGGCGGCGAAACGGTTGAGCAGCGGCTGCTGGATGTTTCTGAAGCGCACTTCAAGACTTTCCGGATTAAAGGCTTTGACCATAAGTCGCGCATTATTGGTGCGTTGTTTTATTATATTGTAGAAATTGTCTTTATAGGTGGCGAGGTTTTGCTGGATGTCGGCCAGCAGCGGTACGGCCATTTCTGCGGCGGCAGATGGTGTTGGGGCGCGGCGGTCTGCGGCATAATCACAAAGTGCCCAGTCAATCTCGTGTCCAACTGCACTAATTGTTGGAATGCGGGAAGCGGCAACGGCTCTTACAACACTTTCTTCACTGAATGGAAGTAAATCTTCAAGAGAACCTCCACCACGTCCAACAATCAGAAGGTCACAAAGCTGGTAAAAGTTTGCAATTTCAATCATCTTGCAGATTGTCTGTGCGGCTCCATCTCCCTGAACAATTGCAGGAAGAACAATAATATTCATTCCCGGATTTCGTCTTTTTGTAACATTCAGAATATCGCGGATTGCAGCTCCTGTAGGACTTGTTACAACGCCAATGGTCTTTGGCATAGCAGGAAGCGGCTTTTTGCGTGAATCATCAAAAAGTCCTTCTGCTGCGAGCTTTCTTTTTCGCTCTTCGAGCATCTGAAGAATATTGCCGGCCCCTGCAATTTCCATTGTATTTACTATTATCTGATAATTTCCCTGAGGTGCATAAACAGAAAGGCTTCCGGTACAGCGAACCTTGTCTCCATCTTTTGGGCGAAAGTTCAGCTTCATAGCAGCACCGCGGAAAATAACCGCCTTAATCTGAGCTGCATTGTCTTTTAATGTAAAATAGATATGTCCTGCAGCGCTTGGCCGCCAGTTAGAAATTTCACCTTCAATTGTGATTGTGCGGAATGAGGTCTCAAGTATTTCTTTTATTAAATCTGTAATCTGCGAAACGCTGAAAACAATATCCTGTGGTAATCCAGCTGCGTTCATTTTCCCCTCGCTTTTTTCCTTAATGTCAACTTACCTTATTTTATTAACTTATTCAATGAAATGCCGATAAAGAAAGTGATGAAAACCATAGTAATTTTTTATGATAACGACTCTTCTTACCAGAACGAAAAGGTATTTGACAGAAAATCAGCTGTAGAACTTTCTTCACAGTGGGCTGCATGGCTTGGCTTAGAGGCCTTTACTCTAAAATCAGCTACTCTTGCAGAGCTTTTATCAGATATGAAAAAGATTTGCGAAGAAAAGCAGGCAGAAACTGTACTTTTTTCTTACATAGATCTTCCATATCTCAATAAATCAGTTTCAAAAAAAATCTGGGACTCACATATTGAATATAAATCAGAATATACCTTTGCAGATGGTTATCCTTATGGTTTTACTCCCGAAGCACTTAATTCAGGTACAATCGGAATCCTTGCAGAACTTGCAAAAACAAGGCAAAAGACTCTCGGTGATGCGCCAGTTACCAGAGATGGAATCTATAATCTTATTAAAACAGATATCAATTCCTTTGATGTGGAAACTATCATTGCCGATACAGATTGGCGCCTTTTACGTCTGGCATTCCACTGTGGAAAAAAAGACAATTTTATGCAGAGTAAAGCACTTTTTGATCAGGCTTCAAAAGCTGGAATTGAAATTGGTGAAGATGCTGATGCAGAAAAACTTTCAGAACTTGCTTCCAAAAATCCAGACTGCTTAAAAACTGTACCAGGTTTTTATAATTTACAGATATCAGATGCAGTTTCGTCAAATGCTGTATATCTTCCATATTGCACAGCTTATGAAGGAAAATATAAATTCACTCCAATTGCAGATAAAGCAAAAGAAAAACTTCCTTTTATGGATTTTGAAAAATGCTCTAAACTTATCGAGCAGATTGCAGAGTTCAGTGAATCTGCTGTAATCAGTCTTTCTGCCTGGGGTGAACCTTTAAGTCATCCACGTTTTATTGAAATTGTTGAAAAAATCCTTTCATATCAGGGGCTTTCTGTCTTCTTCGAAACAGACGGTCTTTTAGTAACAGAAGAACTTTGTAAAAAACTTTCTGAACTGGAAAAATCAGCTTTACCAAGAAAAAACGGCTGGCAGAAAATCATGATTGCAGTAACCCTTGATGCAGCATCAGATGCAACCTATAAAGCAATTCATAAAAACTGCCCTGCAAATGCTTTCCAGCAGGCATTTACAGCAACAGGCCTTCTTTCTGCAGCTCTTCCTGGCTGTGTGTACCCGCAGTTTGTACGAATGAATGAAAATGAAGCCGAACTCGAAACTTTCTTCCGCTACTGGAATGAAAAATCAAATCCTTCTGGTGGAAATCTCATAATTCAAAAATACAATGACTTTGCAGGACTTTTACCTCAGTGTAAACCGGCAGATCTTTCTCCGCTTGAGCGTGACCCATGCTGGCACTTGAGACGAGATATGACAATTCTTTCAAATGGAGATGTTCCTTATTGTCATTCCTGTGTACTTGGCGATCCAAGTTGTGACGGAAAATCACTAACTGCCGGAAATGTATTTACAGAAAGTCTCGAAACAATCTGGCACAAAACAGACGAACAATTACTTAATCATATAAATAAAAAATATTGCGGAAAATGCGAGAAATGCGATGAATGGTATACCTTTAACTTTTAGCGAACATCAGATTAAACGAACAATTATAGGCGGCCCAAAAGCAATTGATCCGGCTGCTCTTAATATTTCCGTAATTCTTCTCAACAGTAGTGGAAGTCACTATAAGCTCCACGTGTTCGAAAATCTTTTGCAGTGCAATTTTCAGACAATAGTTTCGGTTGAACATGATTCAAATAATTTTACTGATGATGTTTCAAAGCGTTTTCCAATGATAAAATTTCTCGTACCTCTCGAGAAAACAACAGATGGCGACCTTATAAACCTTGCAATGGGAGAAGTGCAGTCAGATTATGTTCTGGTTCTTCGTGATACTCTGAGTCTTCCAACAAATTTTATTCCACCGCATCTTGCTGAACGACTTACCGCAGATTCACCTTATTGTATTGTTCCGCGCCTTCTTGATAATCAAAAAAATGCATTGCCTTGTGCCTTTAGCCCGAGTGCAGAACATACACATTTTGTAATAGATTCTTCTTCAGAAATTGCAAATGGAAAGAAAACACTTTTCCCATTTGATTATGTAGCGTTATATAATAGAAAAAAGTTTATAGAGCTTGGGGGCTTTGACTGGACAATCAGTTCGCCTTACTGGCAAAACCTTGACCTTGCTCTGCGTTCATGGCTTTGGGGAGAAAATACATTTCTTACTTCTCATATGCAGTTTTCGTATATGGATGAGCCTCCTGTAAATGATACAACCTTTAATCTGGATTATCTTCGCTGCTATCTGAAAAACGAGCTTCCAAAAATAAAAATGGGAGCCGGATATATCCGCCGTTCATCGTTCCTGGTTTTTCTTGGCCGTTCTTCCTGCGGATTTATGGAAGCACGCAGACAGTTTAATGCTGCAAGATTATGGGTGTCAAAAAATAAATACCGCTACAAAATGGATTTGCAAACACTGATTCAGGATTGGAGCCGTAAAGATGATGATAAAGACAAAAACGAATAGAACGGTTATTGTACAGTGCAGATTATCCTCTACAAGATTGCCTGGTAAAGCCTTAAAAGACCTTGGCGGAAAGCCTGTACTTTCATGGGTGCTTTCTTCAATGAAAAAGGTAAATGCTGATCATTATTTTGTTGCAACTGATGAAGCATCTTATGAAGCGCTTTTGCCTGTATGTCGTGAATACGGCTTTGAATGTTTTGCAGGAAGTTTGAATGATGTTCTTGACCGTTTTGTTTCTCTTTTAAATACAGTAAAAACTCAGACCGTAATTCGCGCTACGGCTGATAACCCGTTTCTTTTTTATGAAGCCGCAGAAGAAAGTGCTGCACTTTTTGAAGAAAAAAATGAAGGTAAAAGCCACTGCGATTATTTGACTTATTCAGGTTTGCCACACGGTAGTGGAGTAGAAGTTTTTTCAGCAGAATCTTTGAAGAAGGCAGCAGGCGAAACTTCAGATCCGTATGACCATGAACACGTTGGCCCGGCTTTTTATAATCACAAAGACCGTTATGTCTGCGAGTTTGTGCCAGCTCCACGCCGATTTAATTTCCCGGAACTCCGCACAACTATAGATACTTATTCAGATTATTTACGCGCTGTTTCAATTGTAAATTACATGAATTCAAAAGGCTATGAAGGTCCATATACAACAGAACAGATTCTGGAGGCCTGCCGTTCAAACAGTGTTAAATATCCTGTGGTACTGGTACCTTCTGTTGTAAAAGGACACGGAACCGGCCATCTGCGTCGCTGTCTAAGCACAGCCGCACAGGGCGGATTTTTCGTTTATATCCCAGATGATAAAACTCTTACTGAGACAGATTCTGTAATTGCAGAATATGTTGCTGCAGGCCTTTCGCAAAATCAGATAATCAATTCTATACCTGATGAATCATATCTTCCTGCAATTGTTACAGATACCTTTGAACTTACAGAAAATCAGCTTAAAGAACTTTCTAAAAACCGCAGTTTTATTTCTATTGATGAAGGCTCTCGCTTTACAGATTACTGCGACTATCTTCTTGATATTATTCCTTCTTATAAATGTGAGCGTATTGCAAACAAAACAGAAAGCGGTTTTATTACAATGCCACAGAATGTACGCGATCCTGCAAAACTGGATTCTGGAAAAAAAGTTGAACGTGTACTCATATGTCTTGGTGGTGAAGATCCCGCAAATCTTACAATTCCAGCAGCCAAGGCTTTTATGAAAAAGTTTCCGGAAGCCAAGATTACAGCAATTGTTTCAAATGAACAAAGTCCATATGTAGATTATGCTGGTGGTCCGAATATTGAGTTTATTAAGCCGGTGGCTGGTCTCCGAGAAAAGCTTTTTGAATATGATATTGTTGCAACACATTATGGACTTACAGCCTTTGAAGCAGTGTATGCAGGTTGTGGAGTAATTCTTTTACCTACAACAAATCTTCATAAAAAGCTTGCAGAAAAATATAATTTTGCATACGTAGGAGATAAATCTATTTCAGATTCATCCTTAGATACTGCCCTTTGTTCCGAAAATCTTTATGCAAAACAGTTTTTGGAAGGAGATTTGAAAGGTGATAAAAAGTCATTAAGCGAGTTTTTGCGCCTGCTAGCCAACGGAAAAAGAATGTGCTGTCCTGTTTGCGGAATAATGCCTTCTCAACCGGACGAAGTTATTTCCCGCAACGAAACAAGAACCTACCGCCGTTGTTCAAAGTGCGGCATGGTTTATATGGCTTTTACTACGATAGAAGATAAAAAATATCAGAAAGCCTATTTCTTTGAAGATTATAAAAAACAATACGGCAAAACTTATGAAGAAGATTTTGATTCAATAAAAGCACAGGGAATGCGACGCGCAGGGGTAATAAAAACTCTTTGTGGACCAGGCAGTGCAGGTACAGAAAAAAATCTTTTTGATATCGGTTGTGCATATGGACCTTTCCTTGCAGCAGCTGTAGATTCGGGCTTTAATCCTTTTGGAACAGATATTTCTGATGATGCAATTTCTTATGTTCAGAAAACATTGAAATATCCAGCGGTTTGTTCAGCTTTTCCGGAAATTGATACAGCAGAAGAATTTGGTATTGCTCAGTTTGATGTTGTAACAATGTGGTATGTAATTGAACATTTTAAGGATTTGGGAAGTGTTCTCCGTAAGGTTTCTTCTCTTGTAAAAAAAGGCGGAATCTTTGCTTTTTCTACACCAAGTGGAGAGGGGATTTCTGCAGTCAGCGATAAAGATCATTTTTATCAGATTAGTCCAACAGACCATTATACAATCTGGGAACCAGGCCGTGCAGATTCAATTTTGCGACAATTCGGCTTTAAGGTAGAGCGCATTGTTTCAACCGGACATCACCCGGAACGCTTCCCGAGCATTAAAAAATCTGGCGCGAAACCAGGCAGTCTGAAATGGAAACTGACAGATACATTAAGCCGTGCAAAAAAACTCGGCGATACAGTAGAAATTTACTGTAAGAAAATATAATTTATTGTCATTATAAAGGGTGGAAATAATGAAAAATATTTTGATTCTTGGTGCAGGCCTTATGCAAAAGCCTGCAATTCTCAGTGCAAAAGAAGAAGGCTTTACCGTACACGTAATTGATGCAGATCCAAAAGCCGTTGCAATTCCTTACGCAGATACATTCAGACAAATAGATTTAAAAGATAAAGATGGAATCTTAGCTTATGCTAAAGAATTACAGGACGGAGAGGGCGGATTAGCCGCTGTTTTTACTGCGGGTACAGACTTTTCTGCAAGCGTAAGTTATGTTTGCGAAAAACTCGGACTCCCGGCTCATAGTCACCAGGCCGCAATAAACGCAAGCGTAAAAACAGTTATGCGCCAGTGCTTTGCAGATGCTGGTGTACCGTCACCAGCCTTTTTGCGAGTTGGAAAAGAAGATATCAGCGACAAACTCATAAATACCGTGCTCTCAAAAATGTCATTCCCTCTCGTAGTAAAACCCGTAGACAATATGGGAGCTCGCGGTTGCCGAATGGTTCGCAGCGAAGCAGAATTTCTTCCAGCCGTTGAAGTTGCTGTAAAATGCAGCCGCACTGGTAACGCAATTGTTGAAGAGTATATGGAAGGCCCAGAGTATTCAATTGATGCACTGGTTTATAACGGAACCTTTACAGTAACAGGTTTTGCAATCCGTCATATAAAATATCCTCCGTATTTTATTGAAGTTGGCCACACAATGCCTGCCGAACTCGACAAAAAAACTCACGACGAGCTTATTTCTGTTTTTGCCCTTGGTGCTAAATCTCTGGGACTTACTTGTGGAGCCGCTAAGGCAGATATCAAATATACAAGCAAGGGCCCAATGATTGGTGAAATTGCAGGCAGACTTTCTGGTGGCTATATGTCTGGCTGGACCTATCCTTATGCTTCAGATTTAAACCTCACAAAGCAGGGAATTGTTATTGCTGCAGGTCAGGAGCCAAAAGAGCTGATATCGCGCCGAAAGCCTGTAGATTATACTCCGAGCGAACTCTGCAAAAATGCAGCCCAGCCATATGAGCTTTTTGAAGTTCCATGTCTTCGTACTTCTGCTGAGCGCGCATGGATGAGCATACCTGGAACAGTAAAATATATAGAAAATATTAAGGATTATTCAGACCGCGCAGTTTTTGATGTACTTCCACGTGCCACAGTAAGCATTGGCAGTGAAGTTGATTTTCCTCGCAATAATGTAGAAAAATGCGGAAACATAATTGCTGTAAGCCATAACCGCCAAGCAGCAATTGCAGTAGCACAGGATGCAGTATCTGATATCTTTATTACTCTTGAACCTGCAAATGAGCGTACAGAACAATTCCTTAAAGGTACGGAACTTGATGATGAAAAAGATTTCCCTCCATCAGCTTTTGCAAAACTTTCAGAATCACAACTTGAAACAATTACAGGTACAATTCCTCAGAATAAAAAAATAGAAGATTCTATTCCTGAAGTACTTAAAAACGCCGAATATATAAATAGAACAGACTGGAATTATAACACAATCCAGACAACTGCACAGAAGTTTGATATTCTGCGTCCAAAACATCCGGAACTTGATGCAAAAAGATTCTGGAATGCACTGACACGCGGAGGAATTCAAGCTGCTGTTTATGTTTCAGATACAACAGAAAAACTTGGTGGAAAATAATATGAAGCTAAAAAAACTTGCAGTCACAATTAGTCTCCTTCTATTAGCTGTAAATCTTTTTGCTGTAAATGATATAGCACTTCTTGAGCGAAGCAAAAACTCCGGAATGACAATCTATTGGGACAGCCTTTCAGAAACCGGAATGATAGAAAAAAATGGACATCAGCTTTCATTCAGAAATGGAGAAGGGCTTGTACTTTTAGACAGCATCCGCATGATGATTACAGATGCACCTGAGCTACGCGATAATCAGCTTTATGTTTCAAAAAAATTCCTTGATGATAGCGAAGAATTCTTTAATCAAAAATCAGAACTTCCATTTAAGGTTGGCGCAATTCTCATTGATGCCGGACACGGCGGAAAAGACCCGGGTGCACTGAAAACTTATAAAATCAACGGAAAAAATGTAACAATTCAGGAAAAGGATATCACTCTTAAAGTGGCAAAAATGCTTGCAGAACGTCTTAAGGCAGCATATCCTGGAAAACAGATTATTCTTACCCGCAATTCAGATAAATTTCTTTCACTTGGAGAGCGAACTGATATTGCAAACGGAGTAAAAGTAGGCGAAAACGAAGCCGTACTTTTCATCTCTGTACATGTAAATTCATCTCTTAATAAAACTTCATCAGGTTACGAGGTATGGTATCTTTCACCTGGCTACAGACGTAATGTACTGGATAAGTCCGCAGTAGATGGCGACCCTAATCTCTTTCCAATCTTAAATTCAATGCTTGAGGAAGAGTACACAACCGAAAGTATAATGATTGCAAAGTTCATCATGGATGGATTGCAGGCACAGATAGGCAAAGAATCAACTGCCCGCGGAATCAAGGCAGAAGAATGGTTCGTTGTCCGCAATTCAAATATGCCTAGCGTTCTCATTGAGCTGGGGTTCATTTCAAATGAAAAAGAAGCTCTCTTATTAAATGATGACAGATACTTGAAAAAAGCCACCCTTGGAATATATAATGGAATTGCAGCGTTTATTACTCACTTTGAACGTTCTCAAGGATTTACTTCGATAAAATGACAGCAAAAGCTACAATTAATATGTTGAAGAATAAGAGTCTTCCAATATTCATTATTTCTCTTATCGTTATTGGACTTTTTGTCTTTTCTTACATGGGGTATTTAGTTTCAAAAGATTCTCACCGCAGAGTTTTTATATTCCCTTCTGCAGAAGATGGAAAATACATCATTGAATACAGAAATCTTACAAATAAGCCTCATCAGGGTAATATTCAATTATATATAGAGGAAATTCTTCTTGGATCAACGGTAGAAAGAACAAAACTGCTTTTTACACCTGGCACAAAAGTTATTTCCTGCTTTGAACGAAAACACGTTCTTTATCTGAACCTTTCGAACGATTTACTTTCGATGGGAGATGGAGTTGTGGACATCAGAGAGGGGACTGAGCTCCTCAAAAAAAATATAAAAGAAAATTTTTCAGAAATTGATTCCGTTGAGATTTTTATCGACGGAAAATCTGCTTTTGAAAAATAAAAAACATTGACAAAACGGTGTACTTATTAGATAATTAATTTAATACAAGGCTACATCGAATTAGTATAAAAAAGGAGCTTCAAATGAAGAAGACTTTTGGTTTAATTGCAGCTGCTATGCTGCTTGTTGGTGGCGTTGCTTTCGCTGATGAAGCTATGCTCATCGATTTTACACTTCTGGATGCAGACTGCTGTGCTGATGAAAATGGAAATGCAACACAGAACGGTCGCACAGTTATGGACTACTCTGTAAGCGCTGGTGCAACTTTCACAGAAGATCAGAAAGATCTTATGAAAACTTCATTGGCACTTCCAGAATGGGAAGTTAAGCTGAATTCATCTGCAAAGACTGTTGCAAGCTTGGCTGACTCTACGGTTGTTGCCGCTCCTGTAAAAGGTGAAGCAGATGTTCCATTTGCTGGCAAAAATGTAATGGGTGTTCGCATCGTATTCCCAACTTGGAATTCAAATGCAAACGCTACTATCGAACCTCCGTTTGATATTCCTGCTTACGAACCATTGGCAACAGCTGATGAAAACGGTGAGCGCCAGGAACCTACAGACGAAGAAAAAGCTAGTGGAAAAACACTTTTTGAAGATGGCTATGGAATCGTAAAGAATGTTGGAACAGTAAAGGCTATTTCTGTTACAACAATGGGTATGAACTATCCACACGGACTTTATGTTCTTATGTCAGATAACGACGGTGTTGAAAGACGTTACTTTATGGGTTACCTTGGTTTCGACGGATGGAAAGAACTCCGCTGGAACAACCCACAGTACATTTCAGAAATTCGTAATCGTGAAATTCGTGTATATCCAATCTATCCACGCGGACTTCCATTCGTAAAGTTCGAAGGATTCCAGATTACACGTGACGCTGCTCACATTGGTGGCGACTTCATCGGTTATTTCAAAGACGTAAAGATTATTTACGACAAGGCTCTCCTTACTAGCGACCGCGATATCGCTGATGAAGACCTCTGGGGAATCATCGGAAAGAAAGAAAAGGCTCGCCAGAATGCTGAGATGCAGAAGTTTGGTAACAAGCAGGTTAACCGCTACCTCGAAAAGGCTAAGCTTGCTTCTGAAGATGAATTCACTTCTTCTTTGAATGAAGATGGTGGTTCAAACGCTCAGAGCAACGGCGGACAGGCTGCTGATGCTAAATAATCAACCTGAATAGTTGATTCCAACGCTCTGGAAATTATTTGTAAATGGTAATTTTCCAGGGCGTATTTTTTTTAACTAAACGGAACTGGTCATGGAAACTGCTAATTTAATTTCTAAAAAACAGATTAGAGATATCTACGAATCTTATACAGATTATTTCAATGATATAATGGCAAAGGTCATTGAACGACTTCAGCAGAATATTAAGCTTTCTGCTCAGCCAACCTATAAAAGCCGTGTTAAAAGTTTTGAAAGTTATTATAAAAAGGTTCTTCGCCTTAAACCAGAACAGATGGAAGAAACTAAATCCTTGATTTATCTCACCGATATGATGGGAATCCGTATGATTTGTGCCTTCTTGGAAGACATTAATCTTGGAGTAGAACAGATAAAAAAGCTGTTTGAAATTAAAGAAGTTGAAGTAAAGGGAGCCGAAAAAAAGTTTTCTGAATTTGGTTATGAATCAGTTCATGTTTTAGTAAAGATTCCAGAAGAGTTTAAGCCGGAGCTTACAGGAAAATATGAAGGCTTAGCTCCAATATCAGATGAGATTGTTTGTGAGATTCAGATTCGCACAATTTTGCAGGATGCCTGGGCAGAAGTAGAACACGAGTTAATTTATAAGATTGATTTTAATCCGTTTGATATGCCGCTTCGACGTAAGCTTGCCTCTATAAATGCATCACTTACACTTGCCGACATTACTTTTCAGGAAATCCGCGATTATCAGAATAAGTTGCAGCGCGAACTTGATGAACGCCGCCGTTCATTCTATTCTCTTGCAGACGGTTTCTTAAACGAAAAGCCTGAAAAACAGGAAGAAGATATTAACCGTGTAAGTCCATTTGTACAGGGCACAATAGATGATTTAATTCTCAAAGCTATTGAAGCTCATAATGATGGTCATCTTTCTGAAGCTGTTGATATTTATACCCGTATTCTTGAGGCTGTAAAAGGTGGAGACAAAAATGTACTTGCTGTAATTCACAAACATCGAGGTATGGCTTTCTTTGCTATGAATAATCTTGAAGCAGCACTGGAAGATTTCCAGAAGAGTATTGAAGCAGATCCAAAAGCATTCCGTTCTTATTATTATAAGGGAATTGTTTATTCTATTCTTAAAAAGTATAAAGAGGCTGTTGAGTGCTATACAACATCCCTTGAAATTAATGAGTTCCAGGCTCACGCAAACTTCCGCCGTGCAATGGCTTATTATGAACTTGGCGAATATGAACAGGCAATGAATGATCTTGATGTTGCTCTTAAGCTTGGTATGAAGCCAGAAGAGTGTAAGGCATTCCAGGAAAAACTTGTTAAAAAATTTGGAATGAATATGTAAAAAAAATTATAAAATTTTATAAAATTGCATGTTTTGGTGTTGACTAATATTTTGATGTCTGATATATTATTCAACGTCAGCAATGACATATGTCTCCTTCGTCTAGTGGTTAGGACATCGGGTTTTCATCCCGACAACAGCAGTTCAATTCTGCTAGGAGATGTAAAAGCCTTGTAACTCTTGTTACAAGGCTTTTTTTATATGCGGTGGTGAACGTGAGCGAATCAGAAGAAAAAGTAGAACACAAAATTGTGGATGAACTCGAAGCTGGAAATTATATTTCCAATGGCGGCTCTCTGTCTAAAATTTCTGATTCTTTCGAAGAACGCCCTGTTCAGGTTGAGCTACTTCAAAATATCGTCCGCGCTTTTAATGAAGAAAAAATTGCAGTATTCGAAGCTGGTACTGGCGTTGGAAAATCCTATTCATACTTGATTCCTTCTGTTTTATGGGCTCTTTTAAATCACGAACGTGTAATCGTTTCAACAGGAACTATAAATCTTCAGCAGCAGCTTTGTGAAAAAGATATTCCGGCTGTTGAAAAAATCATTGGTAAAAAATTTAAATATGTTTTACTTAAAGGGCGTCAAAATTATGTTTGTATGCGCCGCTTGAACGACGCTGCTTCTATTCTTGATTTGTTTGAAGGTGAATCTGAAGAACTTAAAAAAATAGCAGACTGGGCACAAAACTCTCCAACAGGAAGTAAAAGTGATATGACCTTTATGCCTTCCGAAAGTGTATGGTCAAAGGTAAATTCCGAAAGCGATGCCTGTATGGGAAAAAAGTGTCCATTCTTTGGCGAATGCTTTGTAATGAAGGTTCGTAAGGAAGCTGCTAACGCAAATCTTATTGTTGTAAATCATCACCTTTTATTTGCAGATATTGAGTCGAGACTTGGTGGAGCGGGGTATGATGATGCTGCAGTTTTGCCGCCATACCGTCATATAGTTTTTGATGAGGCTCACGGAATAGAAAATGCTGCAACCAGCTTTTTTAGTGAAAGTGTAAATAGATTTAAGCTTAATAAACTGATTAATCAGATGTATCGCCATAGAAAGAATTCAGAGTCCGGTCATTTATGCAGTCTTGCAATTCTTTCAAGCAACGAAGAAAAAGCTGGTGATGCATTTGAACTTACAAATAAAATTAAGCTGGCCCTTACTAATGTTGAAATTGCCGCAAAGGATCTTCTTTCAAAAGATTATACAATGCGCTTATATGACGCAACGGCACGTGATTTTGGGCCACTTCTTGTTGCAATTGGCGAATTGACACGTGCTCTTGGAAGTTTTACCGGAGTTATTCGCGAAGTTATGGAAGGTATAGATGAAGATGATAAGGATGCCCCATGTTACTGGGAATCTAAGGTAATCCTACGCCATCTTGAATCTTATGTAATTCTTTTGAAAAACTTTTCTGTATGGGATGAAAAGCGCGACGATGTATTCTGGATTCAAAAAAAGAGACTTCCACCAGATATGGTTCGCGATGGAAGTGACGCAGAGTATGTAATTCTTACTCAGACTCCGCTTGATATTTCTCACCTTATGAATGAGGGCGTTTTCGAGCAGATGTCTACGGTTGTTTGTACTTCGGCAACGCTCAAAACTGGCCGCGACTTTAATTACTGGATGCGTCGTACCGGTGTTACTCTTTCTGGTGAAGAACGAATTATAAAAGGAGAGTTTCCATCTCCCTTCCCATATAATAAAAATATGCTCTTTGCTGTTCCTTGTGATGCGCCTCTGCCGGACAATATTCAATTTCAGCAGTGGGTAGAAATGGCACTTCCGCGTCTTATTCAAGCGGCGGCCGGAAGAACGCTTGTTTTGTTTACTTCGTATGAGTCGCTTAAGAGTGCGCACCGCACTGTGGTTGCGAGTATGCGGGGATTTCCCGGCCGCATCATGAAACAGGGCGATGATGATAACGCTAAATTACTTGAGGCTTTTAAGAAAGAAAACGAGAGTGTGCTTTTTGCGACGGACTCGTTCTGGCAAGGCGTGGATATTCCTGGGGAGTCGCTCTCGCAGGTAATTATTGTAAAACTGCCTTTTACAGTACCTAATGATCCTGTTTTTGTTGCGCGGGCTGAGGCGATTGAAAAGCGCGGCGGAAGCTCTTTTATGGAACTCAGTGTGCCTGAGGCCGTAATTAAATTCCGTCAGGGAATCGGCCGTTTAATCCGTCGTTCAGATGATAAGGGTGTTGTTGTTGTACTCGACCGACGTATTTATGAAAAACGCTACGGAACAATTTTTACTGCCAGTATGCCTGAATGTAAACAGATTTATGAACCGCTTTCTGAGATTTCTCATAGAATAAATTCCTTTATTTTTGGTTAACTTTGCGCTATAATAATCATCATTAATAGGTGGTTATATGTCTTTTCTGACGGTTTTATGTTTAATTTCAATGGTAATTCCTGCTTCACTTGCAAACATTTTTGCTTATCCTGTCAGTAAAAAACTAAGCATGAGGATTTCAGATTATATCGTTCGTGTTCTGGCCCCTCGTCTTTTTGCAATTCTTTATACCTATAAACGTTTCCATTTCTGGGGTTATGAAAATTTAAGAGATCAGTTACCAGAAAATTTCATTATTATCTCAAATCATCAGAGTCTTCTGGACATTCCAGTATTTATGAAATTTCTTCCAAAAAGAGAAATCCGCTTTATTGCAAAGGATGCTCTTGGTCGTCATATTCCGCTGGTTTCAGAAATGCTTAGAACTCAGGAACATTGTCTTATTCCACGTAAAGCAAAGCCTATGGAAGCTATGCGATATATTTCTGATTTTGGTAAGCGCGTTATTGAGAGAAATCAGATTCCTATTCTGTTTCCGGAAGGTTCACGTACCCGCGATGGTAATGTAGGGAAATTCTTTTCTGCAGGTTTCCGTCAGCTTACAGAATCTACAGGTCTTCCTGTTGTTGTATGTGCTCTTGATGGTGGCTGGAAACTCCGTGACTTCCGTAAGATTATGACAAATATTAAATACGGCTCTTACCGTGTAAAGATTCTTAAAATCTGGGACTCTCCAAAATCAAAAGAGGAGTGTAATAAGATTCTTGAAGATTCAAGAATCCTTATGCAGCAGCAGCTTGAATACTGGCGACAGCTGCCAGCTAATAAGAAATAACCGGAGATAAAAAAAGACCGTACGTTTCATGATTACGTACGGTCTTTTTTTAGAACTAAAACTAAAGATTATTTGAAGTCTTTAGGTCTTCTTTCAACACGTTTGCATTTCTGGCATTCAGCCTGATTTCTAAGTCTACCATTTTCGATCATGGTTTTCATTATGATTTCGCCACCACAGTCAGGGCAAATGAATTTTTGTGTTGCAACAGTTGTACGAGAGTTCTTACTAGCTCCAGCCATTATGTGCCTCCAATCGAATATTCGTATCAGATATAATAATGAGATATTGCTCTAGTGTCAATAATTCAACCCATAAAATTCAAAACTTTAATTGACATAGTATATGTAATTTGATAATATATCAAACAGTTAACTATATTTTTTGGGGGTCTCCAATTGGCAGGCAAAAAATCATCTGCAGAAAAAAGACACGCACAGAGCGAAGTTCGCAGACTTCATAATAAAGCAATCAAAAGCACTTGCAGAACTTATGCAAAGCAGTTTGTAGAAGCAGTTCAGGCTAAAGATCAGAAACTTGCTGAAGAAAAATACAAGCAGCTTCAGAAGGAACTCGACAGCGCTCGCAGCAAGGGTGTTCTTACACGTAATTCTGTGTCACGCAAAAAGTCAAGAATGATGAACCTTTTCAATGCTACATTTGCAGCAAAATAACATTTTTGATTCCTAGCACTTGAAAAACCAGTTGAAGATGTTTTCAACTGGTTTTTTTTATGCTAAAATATTTATATGTCAGTTTCAAAAGTAACCAAAAATGATTTAATTGATGCAGTTTACAAATCCACAGATATAGAAAAGCAGGAAATTGCAAAAGTTATAGACAGTTTTCTGTTATGTACACGCGAAGCTTTGGAAAAGGGCGGTACAATAGAATTGCGTGGTTTTGGTACCTTTGAACCTCGTTTGCGTAAAGGTCGTTCTGTTGCAAGAAATCCACGCACTGGAGAAAAACTTTCTGTAGAATCGCATTATGTTGCGGCTTTCAGAGCAGGACAGCAGTTAAAAAACAATCTCTGGAATCTGAATAAAAAAGATGAAAAATAAAAAATCAAATACAGCTTTGCAGATAATCCAAAAAATCTTCCTTCTTGCAATTTCATCTGTGTTATTCTGGCTTTCAAATCCAAATATCTATTTTAATAACGGGCTTTCTTTTCTTGCCTGGTTAAACTATCTTCCAGTTTTATTTCTGATTAAAAATACAAAACTTTCTGGAAGTTGGCTTTGGGGTGGCCTTTACGGTGCAATTTCCTACGGGCTTTACGGCTACTGGCTTAAGACCTTTCATCCGCTTGGACTTGCAATTGTTTGCATTGGTTATTTTTTAATTTGCGCTTTTTTATTTTTTATTCTGAAATCAGTTGAATTACTATTCAAAAAAAACAGCTGGCTTGTTCAGTTTTTATGTGTATGTGGTTATGAATATTTAAAAACTCTCGGTTTCTTTGGAATCAGTTATGGAGTTACTGCTTATACACAGTGGCAGAATATTCATCTTATTCAGATTTGTTCTGTGGTCGGTGTCTTTGGTTTTAATCTGTTGGTAATTTTTCCTTCATCATTTTTTTACAGTTTAATCACAAAGAAAATTACACGCGAAAGACTTTTGAATCAGACTGATGACGGAAAACATTCTCATATATCTGCCTATGTAAAAAAAGAGCAGGTGCTCTGGCAAAACTCACTAACTTCGACTTATATTTGTGGTGGAATCTGGCTTGTTTTGATGGCTTTGACTTTGTGTTTTGGTTTTTCTTCTGCGTCAAAAAATCAATATGAAAAAACTGTAAGCGTTGCCGCAATTCAGAATAATGAAAGTCCCTGGAAAAATGGAATTGAAGAATATTCACGAAATGTAAAAAAACTGATTCATTTGACAGAAGAAGCTCAGGCTCTTTCACCGGATGTTGATTTTATAGTCTGGCCCGAAACTGCCGTGGCTCCTTCTATCATCTATAATTATGATTATGGAACAGATGTTCGCCGCTTTATGCTGATTTCCCAGCTTTTGAATTTTATTGATGAAAATAATGCGGTTTTTGTAATAGGAAATTCGCATGAAGTTGATGTTCAGCATAGCGACAGGGCTCGTTATAACAGCGCTCTTATTTTTGAATCTGGAAAAAATGTTCATCCGCCGGAGCCTGGTATTTATTCAAAAATCAAACTGGTTCCTTTTACGGAGCATTTTCCTGCAAAGCATCTTTTTCCATACTTATATGTAAAGCTTCTAAATGGTGATTCTCATATGTGGGAAAAAGGCGATGAGTATACGGTTTTTGATTATCGCGGCTTGAAGTTTTCTACACCAATCTGTTTTGAAGATACCTTTAGTACTGTTTGCCGACAGATGGTTTTAAATGGCTCACGCTGTTTTATAAATCTTAGTAATGATTCCTGGTCAAAAAGTATTCCATGCCAGAAACAACACCTAGCAATGGCGGTTTTCAGATCTGTAGAAAATGGTGTTCCTACGGTGCGAAGTACGGCAAGCGGTGTAAGCTGTATAATCAATCCTCACGGAAAAGTAGAGCGGGTTGCACCGGAGTTTTGTGAAGCTTTTGTAATTGGGAAAGTGCCTGTGATAGAAGAGGGGGTACAGACCCCATTTACCCGATACGGAGACTGGGCTGGAATTGCAGAAGCGGTGCTATCTTGTTTTATATTGATAATGCAGACATTTATTGTTATAATTAAAAAAATAAAAAATTAAAGATTTATGCAGGTGAATTGATGGCTGAAAAAGGCGAGAACGAAAAAAGAAATATCACAGTTTTTGGTGAAGAAACAGAATTCGATGGAGTTCTTGAATTCAGTGACCGTCTTGTTATAACTGGTAAATTCAGCGGAAAAATTAATGCACCTTCTGGTGATCTGGAAATTGCAAAAAATGCTGCCTGCAAAGTTTCAACCATAGATGCCAATTCTATTATTGTTGCTGGCGGAGATGTTCAGGGCGATATGAATGCTGCTGAACGTGTAGAAATCTGTTCTGGCAGCAAGGTTAGCGGCAATATTACAACAGCAAGAATCCGCATTGCAAATAATGTAGAATTCAGCGGCGACGTAAATATGCTCGAAAAAGAACCTGATGTAGATTTATTCTCAGTTGCATCATCAGAATACAAACAGGCAATGATTATTCATAGCGATGTGATTAAGTAGGCTACAATCGAAGAAAACGAAAAATATTGACAGAATTAATAAAAAATATAATAATAAAAGTGTAAGGGATTTACCGCATATCTTTTCCCTAAAAAATCAATTAAATCTGGTGTTTATTTATTTTTTTACTATATAAAATCAAAATCTAATTACAATTTATTATGAGGATTTTTTAATGGCAGCATTAAGAAGGCGTCGCACAGAAGACGCAAACGTAGCGCAGGAGCCTGCTGACGAAGCACAGGCAACACTCGATTTTGGCTCAGCTGAAGAGCCAGCGGTTCAGAACACAGAATCAACTACAGAAGCTTCATCAGAACCGGCAGCACAAAACACAGAAAACAATGAAAACACTTCTGGAGAAGAAAGCTCAGAAACTCCAGCTCAAGAAGGCGAAAATCAGGAACCTGGAAAAATAGTTGTAAAACGTCGCCGTGTTGTAAAAAAGACAGAAGAATCAGAAGGTGCAGCAACAGATCAGAATACTACTCAGACAGCATCGGCACCAGCTCAGCAGAATCATTCAGCAAATCAAGAAGAAAAAACTTACAACAACAATAACAATCGTTATCAGAATAATCAGAGAAATAATTATAATAACAGAAGAGGAGCTGGAATGCGTAAGCCTTATGGCCGCAATTCTTACACACCTCCTAGTCCAGAAATGGTTGAAAGCATGGCCGCAGAAGCAGCAGCTGCAGCAGAAGAAAATGCAAACAAGCCACGTCTTTTAATTAACGAACTTACAAAAGAATCTATGCCAGAGCTCCGCGACAGAGCTATGGAATTTGGCTTTACGGCTGATGATCTTGCTCCAATGAAAAAGCAGGATTTGATTTTTGTAATTCTTAAGGCTCATACAGAGCACGGTGGAATTATTTTTGCCGAAGGTTCTCTTGAAATCTTGCCAGACGGATACGGATTCCTTCGTTCTCCACAGAACAGCTATCTTCCAGGTCCAGATGATATTTATATCAGCCCAAGCCAGATTCGTCTTTTCAATCTTAAAACTGGTGATACTGTTTACGGACAGACTCGTTCTCCAAAAGAAGGTGAACGCTTCTTCGCTTTGCTCCGTATTGAAAAAATCAACTATGACGAGCCTCGCATTGCACAGACTCGCGTTCCTTTTGAAAACCTTACACCGCTTTATCCTAACGAAAAACTCCGTCTTGAAACTGTATCAACTGAAGTTTCAACTCGTATCGTAGATTTGTTTGCACCAATCGGTAAAGGTCAGCGTCTTTTGATTGTTGCGCCACCAAAAGCTGGTAAGACAATTTTGATGCAGAAGATTGCAAATGCTATTACAACTAACAATCCTGAAGTTTACCTCATCGTTCTTTTGATTGATGAACGTCCTGAGGAAGTTACCGAAATGGAACGCGCTATCAAGGGAGAAGTTATTTCTTCTACTTTTGATGAGCAGGCTACTCGCCACGTTCAGGTTGCAGAAATGGTACTTGAGAAGGCAAAGCGTCTTGTTGAACACAAGCGTGATGTTGTAATTTTGCTCGACTCAATCACTCGTCTTGCACGTGCTTACAACCAGACAGTTCAGACTTCTGGTAAAGTTCTTTCTGGTGGTGTTGACTCTAACGCACTTTTCAAGCCAAAGAGATTCTTTGGTGCTGCACGTAATGTAGAAGAGGGTGGTTCTCTTACAATCATTTCTACTGCTTTGATTGAAACCGGTTCGCGAATGGATGAAGTTATCTTTGAAGAGTTCAAGGGAACAGGTAACTCAGAAATCGACCTGGACCGCAAACTAGCAGAACGCCGCCTCTTCCCGGCAATCAACATCAAGAAATCTGGTACTCGTAAAGAAGAACTTCTCCTTACAGAAAACGAACTCCAGAAAATCTGGATTCTGCGTAAGGTACTCAACCCGATGGAAGATGTTGATATTACCGAGCTCATCCTTGACCGCATGAAGAAGAGTAAGACAAACGAAGCCTTCCTTGCTTCCATGAATGCGGGTACTGCAGGTATTGACGGCTAGGTGTGAAATTTATATAATTATTGCATTATTTTATCTTGTGATATTATTTATATTTTTGGCTGACAGTGGCGAAATGATAGAAGTGCTTAGGACACAAGCTAGAGGCTGCTGGGCGTAATATCGGGCAAGAATATAGGAGTTATACAATGAAAAAGGGAATCCACCCAGACTATCAACTTACAAAAATTACTTGCGTATGCGGTAATGTAATCGAAACACGTTCAACTGTAAAAGATATCCACGTTGAAATTTGTTCAGCTTGCCACCCATTCTACACTGGTAAGCAGAAGCTCGTTGATACTGCAGGTCGTATCGACCGCTTCAACAAGCGCTACGGTATAAAGGACAATAAATAGTTCTTACTTGAAGAATGAGAAAAGGCTTCCGAATTGGAAGCCTTTTTTTTATGTCCGATAAACAAAACTTGCCCACTTATATAAGCGGTGTTATAATAATTTAAATTTACGTTTTTGGAGAGTAGTATGAAAAAACACTATTTATTTCTTTCTATATTATTAATCATTTCAGTTCTTATTTCATGTAGTAATGGTTCAAGTGATAGCGGTGGAGGAGAGAGTCCTTCTGCAACTATTACTACCCCAATAATCAGTCCTGCTGCAGGAGATTATTCAGAAGGGTACAAAGAGATTTCAATTTCCACAAGTAACGAAAGTCTTGAAATCTATTATACAACCGACGGAAGTGTCCCAACTTCAAAATCAAGCCGTTACACAGGACCTTTTAAAATTATTGGTTCTAAAACTGTAAAGGCAATAACTTGTTCTGGAAATAAATCAAGTAGTGTTGTTACTGCAATTTATAATCTTAATGCTGGAAAATCTTCAAATCAGTTAGGTGTTATTACAGGTACTGTTGGAGTAGCACGAAATTTAAGTAATGAATTAAAACAATCATTGAATACAAAAACTGTTTATATTTATTCCAATGACATTCCGGGTACAGTATATCAAAGTGCTGTAGGTGAAACCTTTTATATAGATGGTCTTGATACAGCAAAATCATATACTTTTTATTTTTCTACAAAAGCCCCTGGAACTGTAATTGCTAGATCGGCAGAAGTTCAAACAGATGAAGATGGAGAAGCAATTGTTTCTGCAACTATTACAGATGTAATGCCAAAAGAAGGTGTTGGTGTTGATATTGCGACAGTAGAATTAAAGCCTACTGGAATCATAAAAGGTGTGGCTCAAAAATATGGTGAAGATGGAACTGTAGAAGATGACCATGCAGGAATAACAATCTTTATTCCTGGAACATCATATTCAGCTTATACAAAATCAGATGGTTCTTTTACAATGTCTGGGGTTCCTCAGGGGTTGCATACAATTAGAGCTATGTATGCTGGTTATTCATTTGTAGAAATAGAAAATGTTTTATTGAATGCTATTGGTGATGAAATTCCAGAAACAACAGTTTCTTCAGATATGAAGCTTTATTATGCACGAGGAATAGTAAAAGGTTCTGTATATCTAACAGATTCAGCAGATGGCAATTCAGGAGTTAATGTTGTATTAACAGATTTGCAAAATCTACATTCATATACAGCATCAACAACAAATTCTGGAAACTGGACGATTAATGATGTTGTTCCAGGTCTTTATTCTGTAGAATTTCATAAAGAGGGCTATGTAAATCAGATTCTGAATGATATTAATGTTGTTGGTGCAAAAGTTACGGATGCTGGTCAAATTATTCTTAAAGAAAATGGTGGAAGCATAAAAGGTTCAGTTTCTCTTACAGCTACAAGTAATTTGAGCGGAATTGGTGTTACTGCAATCCGTGAACAGAATGGAACTGCATCATCAAAACGATATTACGCATTAACAGCTTCTGATGGTTCTTTTACATTTTGTTCAGTTTCTTCTGGAACTTATTCTATCAGTGTAACATATCCAGGCTATAAGACGGTTTCTGTTTCAAATATTGCTGTTTCAATTGGTGATGCTATTGATGTTGGAACTTTGACAATAGATGAAAAGGCCACTTATTCTATTACTGGTTCTTGTGTTCTTGCTGGAATGGAAAGTGGTTTTGAAGGAACTAGTGTTCTTTTACAGAGTCTTATAGATTCAAAGAATACAAAGTCAACAGTCACAAATTCAGATGGTGTTTATACAATAACAGATGTTGATTCCGGTTCTTACATGCTTACCTTTGCACATACAGGCTTTGTTACTGATGCTTCAAAAACTGTCGATGTTGGCTTAAAGGCAATTGAAGTTGTAGATAGTGTTGCCTTACAGACTAGTGCAGGTATTGTGAGCGGTACCGTTTCTCTTGAATCTGCAGATACTCATGAAGGTATTACAATTTTGATTTACAAAGATAATGACAATTCAACTTCATATACAACTGTCACTGATAGTACAGGACATTATGCTGTAGCTGGAATTACTCCAGGACTTTATAGAATTCAGGCGACTAAAAATGGATATACCACAGGTATTTCTGATCCATTTACTGTTTCAAGCGGCATAACCTCTGGTCCTTCAGATATACAACTTTCTATCAGTCTTCGTTCACTTTATGGAACTGTAACTTTGGAAGGTAAAACAGATTATACCGGAGTACGTATTACAGCAACAAAAACAACAAGTACTAAGGAAATTTATAGTGCACTTTCTAATAAAGAAGGCTTCTATGCTTTAAGTGGAATGACTCCTGGTGAATATATTGTTTCATGTTCATATGAAGGTTATCGTTCTTATACAAGCTCTTCAATTTCGTTAAAAGAAGATTCTTCTTGTGAGCTTGAAGAAATTGTTCTTAAGAAAGCAACTGGAAAAATCAGTGGTATTGTAAATCTTGAAGGCTGTACAGATCATTCTGGAATTACAGTTTCTATCGTTGGAACAGATTATACATTTGTTACAGAAGAAAATGGTTTGTATGAGTTTACAGTTCCTAGCGGAAACTACCCTGGTGGCGTAAGATTTGAAAAGGAAGATTATCAGCTTACAGCAAAAGCAGAAACAATTCCTGTTTTGACCGACAGTACTTATGGTGTGCTTACAGTAGAAATGAAGGCTACTGCAAATACTATTAAAGGTATAATCAAATTAGCTGGTACACAGGATTATTCAGGTATAAAGGTAACTGTTGATGGCATAGATGCTGAGAAAATGTCATTCACAACAGAAGAAGATGGAAAGTGGCAGCTTGACCATATTCCACTTGGATATCAGACAATACGTTTCTCTAAGTTAAATGTTCCTGATGTTACTGTTGAGCGTGAAATTGTTGCCAGCGAATATATGGATATCGGAAGCCTGGAAATGATTCCAGATTCTGCTACCTTAAAGGGCTTTGTCTTCCTTGATGGAATGACAGACAATTCTGGTATTAATGTTACAATTACAACTCTCAATAAAGATGACATAGTTGTTCGAACTTCTAGCGATGGCGCATTTGAAGCAAACAATATTCTTGCAAGCGGAAGTCACACAATAACCTTCAGCAAAGACGGTTGGGGTAGTAAGAGTCTTACAATAAATAATTTTACTCCGCTCGAAGTCCGTACTATAGGTTCATCTAAGGAATATGTTCTTAAAGATACTACAGCACCAGCCTGGGGAAGTACTCCAATTGTAATAAACAGTGGAGCTAATTTTGCAAATAATACAAAGCTTCATATAGATTTAAGTCCAGTTGAAAAGGGAAGTGGTATAGAAAAAATGTCTGTTCAGATTGCAAGAACAGCAGATGGCACAACTGGCGCCTTGTATCCTTCTTCATACAACTGGCAGAACTATCAGATTGGTTTTGATTTTGATATTAATGATTTACCAGACCAGTATGTAGGTAACGGAACTTATACCTTCTACATTGCCTTGAAAGACAAGAGCGGAAATATTTCAACAAAAGCAAGTAAAGCAATCACCCTTACAAATCTTGTTACTTCTCTTTCTGGAGTTTTGACTGGCGATAAATTGCATTTGCGCGAAGAGTGCAGCCCATATCTGGTTGAGGCTGATTGTCTGGTTAGTGAAGGGAATACTTTGGTTATTGATCCTGGGGTTGAAGTGCAGTTTGCATCTGGAAAAGATGCGGACGATAATATAAAACTTTATTCAATTTCTGTTTCTGGAAGTATCGTAGCTCGCGGAACTGCTGATAAGAAGATTCTATTTACTAAGTATGAGAATAATGAAGGAATTACCAATAATGATGGTTATTGGGATAATAATGGAAATTATATTTCAAATGAAATAACATATTATTGGAATGGAATTGCAATAAATGGTGGTTCATTAACTACTGAAAATACTTACAGTTATGCTTCCGGCAATATTATGGAATATTGTGAGTTTGAGTATGCTAATACACCACTTGAAATAAAATCTAGTTCATATATTAATAAATGTTACTTTCATAATTGTAAAAGTCCGGTCGGAAAGGGTGGTTATGCCTCCAATTCAAGTGTAATTATAAATAACATTTTCGAAAATGGTGTTCGTTTAGGAAACGAGTGTAGATTTATAAATAATTATATTTCATCTTCATTTGTTACAGATAATATGTATTATTCAAATACAACCATAATAAATAATACATTTAATAATTCAACAATACGTTATGGTTGGCAAAGCAATGCTGTAATACAAAATAACAAATTTATAAATTGTATAACTACGATAGAGTCTTATATTGAAAGTAGTGAATATAAACCTAATGTGAATAATAATAATTTTATTGATTGTTCATCTCCCATTATAACAACAAATCAAGACTATAAATCTGGAAAATCCTATAATTTTACACATAACTATTGGGGTGCTGCTCAGACAGATGAATTGAATAGTAAGGGAAATGAAGCTAATATTTCTTTTATTAATGACTACTATGATAATTTCAATTATGCACGTATCGATTATTCAAATTGGGCGAATGAACCGTTTGATAATTGTGGTTATTCTGAATCAGGTCTTATAGCCTTTTGTTATTCAGTTAATGGTTATGATTTTACTCAAGGTGCGAACTACTATCCAGAAAATATAGATAATCAACTTAAGATTGTTCTGACACCGCAATATCATGATAAAGATATTATAAAAATGCGCCTTGCACAAAGTTTCGAAGAGCTTAAGAAAACAGAGTGGAAAATATTTTCTTCGAATACAATTTTTACGGTTGATAAAACAAAGCTTGTAAATGGTGCCGCTACCTTATATGTACAGATAATGGATAGTGCAGGTAATGTTTCTTCGCCAGTAGTTCATATTATTCCATATGATACTCCTGTAATCACTTGTGATTTAGAAAACGAAACAAGATTCAGTAGTACTACAAAAAAATATAATTTGTCATGGTCTGCAACAGATTTAGGAAATATAACGAGTTATTCTCTTATGTTAGATGGAAATAAAATCCAAGTTGAATCTGGTAATTCATGGGGCACAAATCTAAATTCATCTTATGAATTGCCTCTTTGTTATATGTCATCTGGAGCACATATACTTAAAATGACTGTTACTGATAGTGCTGGGAATATTGGAGAAAAAACAATTAATTTTACAATAAATCGAACATTCAATGTAAATAGTGTTGCTAACGTTTCTTATGACACAACTACAGGACAGTTATTAAAAGATGCAGATACACTTCATTTATGGCATTTAGATAACGATGGTAAAGAATTATTAGGAAATGCGGATGTTGAAACTTATTCTCATACAAATGGTGGTTTTGAGGGTGCTGCTTCTTACTTAAATGGCAATATACAGTTTGATATTACAACAAATGCCTTTACAGTTGAATTCTGGACAAGAGGAAGTGATGTTCATCTAGAAAAATATGATCAATTTGAAGTATACAAGTATTCAATGTATTATTGTCAAAAAAATCAGGAAGGAGATATTTCGAGAGAATATTTGGAGGCAAGAAGTTCTGCTGATGATTCATGGCATTTTCATACAATGGTATATGATGGAACGTTTGTTGCAATCTATGTGGATGGAATATGTGTAGCATATCAAGATGGTTTTAATAGAATATTAAATACAAATAATAATACTCTCAGTATTCAATCAAATGGTATTATTGATGAGTTACGTATATCAAAATCGGCTCGTTCTGCTGATGAAATTAGTTCATACTACAAAATTGCAAAGCCAATTCTTGATGCTAATACAGGTTCGCTTGAAGCAATTGTTTACTAAGAGGTGAGAGAATGAAAAAGATTATAAATACTATTATTACATTATTCTTTGCTATATGTCTGTTTATTTCCTGCTCTCAGGGAATTGAAACTTTTGAAGAAAAAGCTGAAATTACAACTCTTCAGAATGGGGCTGGTACAGCAACTGTAAAGATGTTTATTCCGGACTATTATGCACTTGCTGAACAGAAGTCTAGTCGTGCAATAGCTCCACAGACTCAGAAAGTAAGACTTTCTTATCTTGTAAATGGTAACTGGGTTGGAATAAAAACTATTAGTCTTTCTGAAGCAATAAAATCTCCTGTTGCGAATGCACCAGATAATTTCACTGGCTCTGTATATACCTGTACTTTTGATGGTGTCCCAACTGGAACTTATAATGCAGGTAATCTGCAGATTGAATTGCTGGATGCTGCAGACTGTGCAATTACTTCCGGTACTAATGCAACAAGTGTAACTATAGTAAAAGGTGGCTCCGCTAGTACAAGCTTTTATACAGTACCACTTTCAACAGGAGCAAATACTGGTAACTTAAAAGCAGGTGAAATGTCTTTTACTCGTGCTGCACTTGTAAAGGGAGTTGAGTATCCTGTTTCAATCTCAACTAGTGGAGATTATCCAGATCTTGTACTCTTTAAGAATAATGGAACTCTTTATAAATATTATTCAATTGATAATAATACACAGGCGGCTATTACTCTAAGTGTTGATGAAACAGATGTATATTATTTAGGTCTTTGGGCTGATGATGGAAATGATATTGGCCGTTATACTCTTTCTTTTGATTTTGGAAATGGTACAGAAATAAAGGGTGTTCTTACTGGTGATAATCTTCATTTAACAAAAGAAAACAGTCCTTATATTGTAACTGGTAATTTACTTGTTGAAGAAAGTAATGAATTGAAAATTGAACCAGGTGTAATAGTACAATTTACAGGAGCTTATTATCTTAAGATTAATGGTTCTGTAAATGCAATAGGTACAGAAGCAGAACCAATAATTTTTGTACCATCTGGTGATAATCTTGGAACTTGGAATGGTATATCTATTAATGGTGGAGGTAATCTTTCGCTAGAAAGTAATTATGAATATTCTACTGGTAACATCTTTAAGAATTGTATGATAATTGGTGCAAGTTCTCCTCTTAGTTTAAATAAAGGAACTTATGTAGATTCATGTACTTTTGCAGGTTGCTCGGGAGCAATCAAAATTGGAAGTGATTCTTTATTAACTCATAATATAATTGATTGTAATATTTCATGTTCTCGTGGAACTATTATAAATAACGTTATACATGGAGATAGTAATAATACTAACTGGGGTAATTCTTCAATATTCACAAATAATAATATTTTGGGAAATGTTACAGTAAGTGGATATTCTCAATATAAAAATAATTCTATTAAAAATGGAGCTGTATATTTTTATGACTTTAGAGGTGTATTTACTGCAAATAATGTATATGCATGTCCAATATCATATGATTCTTTGTATACCTCTTCTAATATAACTGGAAATAACTTTATTGATTACGAAGGTGTTATTTTTAATTCCTCAAATACTTCTTATTTATCAAATGAGTATTTCAATCTTACAGGTAATTACTGGGGACAAAGTCAGACAGAGGAATTAATTGGAAAAGGTGAAAATCAGAATCTTTCTTTCATTACAGATTATTATGATAATTTTGAATGGATGAAGGTTTATTATTCTAATTGGGCAAGCGAACTGATTGAAGGTGCCGGATATCTAGGAGATGCTTATATTGATTTTGATTATACAATCAATAATTATACTTTTGATGTAGGTACTTACTATCCAGAAAGTACATCTCCTGATCTGACAATCAAAATTTCTCCTGTATATCATGCAAATGAAATTACTTCAATGCGAATTGCGCAGAGTCTTGAGGTATTAAAAACTACTGAATGGAAGACTTATAATAAAAATATAAATTATACAGTTGATTTTGATAAACTTGCAGATGGACTTGCAACAATCTATGTACAGCTTAAGGATACCAAAGGTTGTATTTCACGTCCTTTGCTCCATGAAGTACCTTATGACTCACCTGTTGTTAATCTTTCTATTACAGATGGAACTTCTTATTCTGTTGCCACATCTTCTGTAGAGCTTTCTTATGATGCAAGTGATAAAGGTAATATTATTAAGATAGAAATAAAATTAGATGATCAGATTATTGTATCAGATTCACATTCTAATGGTTGTGGTCAGAAGCTTAGTGGTTCCTATATTTTTGGACTTTCTTATATGCCGGCAGGTGTTCATTCTCTTGTTGCAACTGTCTGGGATTCTGCTAATAATACTAATTCAAAATCTGTAAGTTTCTCAATCAATAGAAATGTAAATAATAGTTCTTATGAAGATTCTTTTGATTCAGAAAGTGGTCAGTTGTTGAAAGATTCTGATACTATTTATATCTGGCATCTGGATAACAATGGAAAAGAAATTGGTGAAAATTCTACTTATACTGTTTCTTCATATTCTTTTGCCACTGGTTGTTTAAATGGCTATGCATTAGATGTTAATACATCTGGTTCAATACCGCTTGAATTAAATGATAATGCTTTTACACTTGAATGCTGGCGAAAGGGACATGATTATTTTTCAATAAGTAAGGGTTCAACATTTTCATTTGGGGCATCAAGTGCTTATGTTTATTATAAAAATCTTGATGGCTCTTCAAGTTATAATGAAATAAATTCTCGATTAGCCTCTGATAATAACTGGCATTTTTATTCTTATGTTTATAATGGAAATTATATGGCAGTTTATAGGGATGGAGTACTTATGTCATATAAAGATGGCCTAAATCAAACCTTGTATGAGAATGATAATAAGCTATATATATGTGCATATAATATTGACGAACTCCGAATTTCCAAGATTGCCCGTTCGCCTGACGAAATTGCAGCTTACTATAATGCAGCAAAAGATAAAATTCAGTAGAAACTTGTGCTTGACTTTTTAGGGGAATAATGTATATTTAAAGAAAAGGGCACCCGCGACAAGCGTCTTGCCCCACAGTAAGGTTATCCGATTAATCGGAAAATTGCCCATCCTGAGTGGATCAAAGACAGGGTGGGCCATTTTTTACTTACGTTTCTTCTTCTTCCGTCTACGGAGAAGGGCGCTAAGTATGTCATACAAAAACTTGATGGCTCTGAAGGCCAGATCAAGTGCTTCATAAAGACTCAATAGCTTCGCCCTCCAATTCAGTTATTTCAATCTTGCGATTGATTAAGAACTGGGGGCAATCCGCCCATGTCGCGGGTGCACTTGTTAGTATAGTGATTTTCTATATTAATGACAAGTGAAATTAAATGGATTTAGAAGCTACCTTAAACTCCCACACCTTGTGTGGTTTCTTTCCTGTAAAATCTACTGGTATTGTCTGCTCTGTGATGTCTTTCCATTCAAACTCGGTACCGTTCGCGGTTTTTGGTGGGATTTTTGAGATGTCGAATTTGATGCGTTCTGAGTTTGTTGAGAAATAGAGTCTTCCGCCCGGCGCTAGAATATTCAGACAATCTTTTACGAGCTGCGGCCAGTCGCGGTTTATATCTAATACGTCTGGGGTGGCCTTGCTGTTGCTGAAAGTTGGCGGGTCGAGAATAATCAAATCATACAATTCTTCTGGGGCAAGTTTTTCAGTTTTTGCGGCCACAGCTTTTTCCTGCAGAAATCGCATACAATCTGCACGTGTAAATTCAAACCGTTTTTTATCGGTAAACCCATTCAGTTTCATATTATCTTTTGCCCACGCAAGATACGTATTCGATAAGTCTACTGATTCAACGTAGCTGGCATTTCCCTGTGCGGCGTATACAGAAAAACTTCCTGTATAACAGAACAAATTGAGCACTCGCTTCTTGCTGCAGGTATCGCGCACCACCGCACGTAATGGTCTGTGGTCAAAAAATAAACCTGTATCCAGATAGCTGGTCAAATCCAATCGGAATAATTGTCCCTGTTCCATCACGAGGCCGGCAACAACGTTACCAGTTTCATTCTTCTGATACTGTTCATCTTCTTCCTTATGACTCTTCTTTCCTCTTGCCTTAAGCACAATATGACTCTTATCAATTCCAATCACACTGCTAGCAGCTTCGCTCATTGCATCAAGCCACGCAGTTTCTTCTTCATCTGATTTTTCATAAGGACGTTCGTATAAATAAAGTACGGCAAATGTACGTTCCTTAATCTCGCGCTCTACAGCTGGATCATTTGCACTCAATCTTTCATTCTGTGCTGCCATAAAACGTGCGGCTTCAAGTACGGAATCAACTTCATCCGGCAAAAATTCATATAAATCTAAAGAAACTGGAACTTCCGGGATATCTCTGTCGTAAAGTCTGTAGCAGCATACGCGATTTTTGCGCATCTGTTTGCGGAGTTCCTTGTATTTGCGGCGAAGTCTGTTTGCAAAAAGCTCTGCCTGATATTTTGTCTTATCTTCATTATTAGAAATATTCATGTGGCGATTTTACCATATATCTGTTATAATTAAAACTATGACTGCTACAGAAAAATATCTTGCTATGAATAATGAATTTTGCAAATTGCGTGATGCGATTTACGAAAGCAATGTCGTTGAAGCCGACGAAGATCCTCAAGTTCAGAAGACCGTTGAAGCGGCGCTTGGTATTTTATGTCAGTATCTTGATTATTATAAAGACTTGAACAAAGTTAAGTCTCGCGAAAAGAAGTAGACTGTTCAGGTCAGGGAGTTTAATTATGAAGAAATTCTTTTCAATCTTGCTAAGCATAATTTTTGCTTTATGTTTTCTTGTAACTGCATTGCTTGGCATTGTACGTACAGACTTCAGCTATTCAGCTATTACAAAGATGGCGAGTGAAATTTTAAAGCCTGTTTCTAAGATTGAGCCTGTAAATGATGGACTTTTCCATCCTGGTGATGTTCGCTATGACCTTGCTGCTTATGAAGATTATGGTGATTTTGATATTTCGGCCCTTGATTTAGGTTCTATTGATTTTACAAATCTTGATGTAAATGAACTTGTTCAGACTTATCTTGATGCTGCCGGTGTTGAAGTTGAGCCTGAGTTTATTGCAGAAGTTCTTGCTTCTCCTGATGTTTCTGATTTTGTTGATAAATATGCTGGTGAAGTTGTGAGCTACATGACTGGTTCAACAACTGAACTAAAAATTGATGCTGCTGATATTCAGAAAGTAATGAATAAGTCTCTTGATATGTACGAAGAGCATACTGGTGAAGTAGTGGACCGCACTGGCCTTAATGAAGTAATCGAAGAAAATGTTGCAATGATTCAGACAGAAGTTTCAGCAGCTCTTGATACTGCAAAGGAAGAAAATGCTGAAGCTCTTGCAGCCCTCAAATATGTTGAGCTGATTCTTTCACTCAAAGTTTTCCTTGCCTGCATTGGCGTTTGTGTTCTTCTTGCTTTGATTATTCTTCTTATCAACAGAAATATTTTCTCATGGCTTGTTTATGTTTTCATTCCTGTATTCGTTGATGGTATTTTGATTTTTGTTGCTGCTTGTACTGCACAGGGCGTTGCTCCAGGCCTTCTTTCTGCAGCTCTCACTGATGCTGGAATGCCAAAAGGTGTATACGAAGGAATCTGGTCATACATTTCTATCGTACTTTCTCACCTTAAGATTTGCGGCATTGTATGTGCTGTTGGCGGAACAGTATTCTGGGCAACAGGCATCGCACTTGGTAAGAAGACTAAGAAAGCTGAATAATCAATTGCTTCGTCGCCCGTAGGGCGACGCGGCAATCCACAATATATACACAATCCCTAAAATCTACTATAATATAATCTCTTAAATCGCATTTATCCCGCCGTCTGTGTACGGTGCGGTAAAAATATATTTGTGCGCTCATTATGGCGTTTATAAGGAAATCTTATGGATTTTACAGAGTTTGGTCTTGATGAAAGACTTTTGAAGGGAATTGAAGCCGCCGGTTATGTGACTTGTACACCGGTTCAGGAACAGGTAATTAAGGCTTCTAAAGCAGCAGAAGGGGCTAAGGGCCCGGATTTGTATGTTCAGTCTCAGACTGGAACTGGAAAAACTTGTGCATATCTCGTAGCAGTAATTGGCGAGATGATTAAAGCTGAAAATGCAGGCAAAAAATGTTTGATTCTTGCTCCTACTCGTGAGCTTGCAGTTCAGATTGAAGAAGAAGCTAAAGTTCTTGTTGGAACAAGTGGACTTAAAGCTTTTTCAGTTTATGGTGGTGTTGGTTACGAAAAGCAGATTGCGGCTCTTAAAAAAGGTGTTGATATTGTTATTGGTACTCCTGGCCGCGTAATCGACTTGAACGAAGGCGGAAACCTCGATCTCAGCAATTCTCACTTCTGTGTAATTGATGAAGCAGACCGCATGTTTGATATGGGATTTTATGATGATTTGCGCAAAATCTTAAAGAAACTCCCGGAAGCAGAAACACGTCAGACAATGCTTTTCTCTGCAACTCTCAATACTTATGTAAAGAACCTTGCATGGGAATACACACGTGATCCTGTTGAAATCACAATTGAAGCAGAAAATATTACTGTAAGTGAGATTCAGCAGGAACTTCTTCATGTTTCATCTGATGAAAAGATGAAGCTTCTTGTTGGAATCCTTAAGCACGAAAATCCAGAATCAGCAATCATCTTCTGTAATACAAAACGTTCCTGCGAAGTTATTGCGAAACGTCTTGTAATCAACGAGATTCAGGCTGAGTTTATGATTGGAGATCTTCCTCAGAGCAAGCGTCTTGCAATTCTCAAGAAGTTCAAAGCTGGAGAAATCAAGATTCTCGTAGCAACTGATGTTGCTGCCCGCGGTATTGATGTTGATGATCTTGCAATGGTAATCAACTATGATCTTCCTGTTGAAGCTGAAAACTATGTTCACCGCATTGGCCGTACAGCACGTGCTGGAAAATCTGGAAAGGCTTATACTTTCTGTTCAGAACAGGATGTTTACAATCTTCCTGCAATTGAGCGCTATATCGAAATGTCTATTCCTGCAACTGTTGCTTATCCAGATCAGATGGAAGAAGACAAGTCTGCCGGAATGTACATTAAGACAGAAAACTGGCGTGGTGATGATGATTATGATAATCGTGGCGGCTATCGCAAAGGTAAAGACGGCGACATTCATAACCGCAGACGCGATGAGCGTGATGACAGACGTGGACACGGTAGGAAAGGTGACGGCTACAAAAAATCTTATGATGGTAAGAAAGGCGATTATAAGAAGGGCGGAAAAGGACGTGATGACAAACATCAGCGTAAGCCATATATCGACCCTGCAAAACTCGCTGGTCTTTCTTATGAAGAGCGCATGAAGATGTACAAAGAAGCATATGCTGCTGGCGGAGCTTCATCTAAGGGCGATTTCAAGAAGAACGACTACAAGAAAAAGCCTTACGATTCTAAGAAATCTAACTACAAGAAGGGCGATTATAAAAAAGGCGATTACAAAAAGAAGTCTTACAACAAGGGCAACGCTCCTCGTGGTACACAGAAACCTGCTCCAGAACAGAAGAAGACATTCTGGCAGAAAGTAAAGAGCTTCTTTGGCCGCTAAACTTTTATTGTCATTATCGGATTAAGCCCGATAATGACAAATTCTTTAAAAAAATATCAAAAAATTATAATTCTTATTTGCAATAAATCGTTTAATCTGTTATAATTTGAAAGATTGAGAGTTTAAAATAAAATGCACAAAAAAGTATTCTCTTCTATAATATTATTAATTTTTTTAAGTCTCCCTGTAGCTGCAGTTGAACTTGTATTTTCATTAACACCAGATCTTACTTTTCCATTTTTAACCGGGGGAAAAGACAAATATGATGTGTTGGGGTATGGTGGGATGCTCGATACAGGTATTACTCTTTTCGATGTCATGAATGTTGGAACTACAGCAGGTTTTTATGCAGTTCCTAAAAAGTCATCGTCTGAACTCAAAGAAGATCAGTCAAGAAATGTTTTCTTTGTACCTGTAGGACTTAAACTTGGAGCAACAGCGTATCCATTTTCACGCATTTCATTAAATGCCGCAGTTTCTGGCGGTTTAAGTATGGCTGTTTCTGACAGTATAATGCACTATCAGCCATGGTATAAGGCAGAAGCAGGAGCCGCATTCCGAATCAATCCTTCTATTTCTGTTGGTCTTACAGCTTCATGGCTGGATTTTCAGTATGATTCATGGTGGAACAATCCTCTTATGCAGGGCGTTTCTGCCGGTGTTAGTGTTACCTACCGTCTTGATACAAAAAAATCAACAGGCAGTGTAAGTGCTGCTGCTGAATGTGACGATAACGTCTTCCCAATCTTCTATACAATTTATAAAGAAAACTCTTTGGGAACAATCTATATTACAAACGACGAAACTGCCGAAATCAAAAACGTTCGTGTTTCGCTTCGTGATGTAAACGGCTACACAGCTTCTGAACTTGAATGCGGTGAGATTTCTGTTTTGCGCAAACATAAAACAGAAGCAATTCCTCTTGTTGCAGACTTTTCAGATAAGATTTTCGACTTTAAGGAAAATGGAGAAATTTCAGCTGAAGTAGTTGTAAATTACGAATTGCTTGGTCAAAAGCGTACTGCTGTAAGTTCAATCGTTATTCCAGTTTATAACCGTAACCAGACTCGTTGGGCAGACCCAGCCGCTATTGCCTGTTACGTTTCTTCTTCTGCCCAGGAAGTTCTTGAGTTCTCTAAATATCTTGTAGGTGTTGCCCGCCGTTACCTTCGTTCTGGTCTTAACCGCAACATGCAGTTTGCTATGTATGTATTTGAAGGAATGCGTCTTGCGGGAATCAAATGCGAGGAAGATGTTACAACTCCTTATGATATGCATCACCTTGATATTAATGAACTTGACTATATTCAGTATCCATATCAGACAATGAGCTATAAATCAGGCGATAAGGATGACCTTGGAATTCTTATGATGTCGCTTTTGCAGTCTGTAGGTATTCAGTCTGCATTTATCTGTACTCAGGATGATTTTATAGTTCTCTTCAATACAGAAGTTGCTTCTTCAAGAGCCGGAAACTTTTTCGACGGTATAGACCGTGTAGTAATTCTTGATGATGATAATATCTGGATTCCTCTTTCTATGAAGGCTCTTAGTGAAGGCTTTATTAACAGCTGGTACAATGCCGTAGAAGAGATTATGTATGTAAATCAGGCCGAAGAAGATTATTACTTTGTAGACCTTTCAGAAGCATGGAGTATTTACCCTCCGGCAAGTTTCTCTAGTGGTGAAGCTGTTGCACTGGAAACATCAGAAAAGAAAATCTCTGATGCAGTTGAAACAGATATTTCGCGATATATTACAGCTGAGTTTGGCCCGCAGATTGCAGCCGTTCAGAACCGCATTTTACAGGAAGGAGCTTCTCCAGAGTTGTACAATCAGCTTGGAATGCTCTATGTACGAGCCGGAATGTATTCAAGTGCAATTCCGGTTTATCAGCTTTCGGCTAAAATGGGATCTGTTCCTGCAATGAACAATCTTGGAAACATTGCTGCCCTTCAGAAAAAATATGAGGAAGCATTGTCTTGGTACAAAAAAGCACTCGAAATTGAGCCGGAAAACAGAACGGCAAATGCAGGTTTAAACCGTATTCAAAGTGAGCTGCAGGGTGATTAAATCATCCTAAAAATGGGAAAGAGTTTGTAAAATAAAATGTCAGGTAAACAGTCAAAAAAAGTAAGAAAAGAAAAGAGAGTATCGAAGAAGGTTGTCGCAGGAGCGGCTGCCGCAATTATTGGAAGTGCACCAGTTGTTGCAGAAGGCGGAGAATTTCTTATCAGTGTATTTCCACACTTTTCTTTTCCTGTTGTAAAATTTGATGATTCTCTTTCAACTGGTTTTGGTGGTGGTGTTCAACTTACATATCGCCCGAATCAGTATTTCAATATCTTCCTTCAGGGAGACTACAAGCAGTACACCTTCGACACCAAGCAGGATATTGGAAATATCGGTGTAATTGGTGGAACTGTTGGTGGCGGTTATCATCTTACAATTACAGACAGACTTGGCATAGATTTTAATGCTGGAATTGGTTATTACCATTCTGATTATACACGTGGTTCAGGAGCCAATAAATCAACTACTACCGTACAGGGCCTTAGCGTTACTGGCGGTATTTACGTTTCTTATAAAATAAATCCTACAATTTCAGTATTTGCTGGCGGTGGTGCAAGTCATTATGCTTACAAAAATTCAAAATTCATTACTGCCGCAGATGTAACTCCAGGCGTAACCTTCAACCTTACAAAAGCTTTTTCTAACAAAACTAACGTAAGCGTAAATCAGGATGAACTTAAACCTGTATTCCCGGTATTCTACTCATGGTATAACGAAAATCCTTTTGGTTCTGTAGAAGTTACAAATAATGAAGATGTAACAATCACAGACGTAAATGTATATTTCTTCCAGCCACAGTATATGAGCCAGCCAAAAGAATGTGGCAAAATGGCAAAACTTAAACAGGGCGAAAGTTTTAGCGTAGATCTTAGAGCGTTCTTTAACGAGCAGATGCTTGAGTTAAACGAAAAGAACGATACTATGTCCACAATCACAGTAGAATATAAATATCTTGGAAAAAAACAGACTGCAACCTTCCCAATGGTAGTTCCGGTTTATGGCCGTAACAATATGTCTTGGGAAGATGACCGTTGTGCTTCGGCTTTTGTTTCTTCAAAAGACCCTGCCGCTATGTGGTTTGCAAAATATGTAGTTTCTACAATCCGTGAAAATATCCGCAGTGGACTTACAACAAATATTCAGTATGCAATGGGTATTTTTGATGCCCTTGATCAGTTTGGTATTAACTATGTAAAAGACCCGACTTCTGCATTCGAGGATAACGTAGGTACTGCTTCTATTGACTTCCTTCAGTTCCCTTACCAGACCTTGATGTATCGTGGTGGTGACTGTGACGACCTCTCAATTCTCGTATGTTCGTTGCTTGAATCTGTAGGAATTAAAACAGCTTTCATTACAATTCCTGGTCATATTTTTATGGCTTTTGATTCAGGCTTTACTGTAGAAGAAGCACAGGAATACTTCCTTACACTTGATGAGTTTATTGTAGACGGCGACAAGGTTTGGGTGCCACTTGAAATCACCCTTACTGATGAAGGCTTTAATAAGGCATGGCACAAAGGTGCGTGGGAATGGAACACAGCTGCACGCAGCGGAAACGCAATGCTCTACAAAATGGAAGATTCCTGGAAGATTTATAAACCTGTAAACGTTCCAGGTGCTGTTGCAAGATTTACCTTGCCAGATGAAACTTACGTTGCAAGACTTTTCTCTCATTCTGTAGATGAGTTTATTGTTGGCCAGATTATGCCGCAGATTGCAATGTACGAAAATCGTATTGCTATGAATCCTTCGGCTCAGAACTATAATGACTTTGGTGTTCTTTATGCACGCTATGGTCTTTTTGAACAGGCCGAAAAACAGTTCCGTCTGGCACGCAATCTGGAATACATGCCTTCTGTTTTGAACACAGCTAACCTTTATTATTCTATTAAAGATTATGACCGTGCTACAAACTGGTATAACGAAGTGCTTGCTGCAAATCCGGACAATACACTTGCAATGATTGGTCTTGCACGCTGTGCTTACGAATTGGGAAATTACAAGGACTGCGACCGCTGGTATGGTACCGTATTTAATACAGACATTGAACTTGCAAGAAAGTATTCATACCTTGGAGCATTTGAATCTACTTCTGGCCGAAGTTTCTCGCTTGCAGACAGACTTGAAAATACAATCTGGATTACAAGCAGTAAGGGTAGTGCTGTAGAAAGTGCACCTGCAGCAACAAATCAGATTGCAACTCAAACAACTGATGTTGTTGTAAAAATGCCAAAGCCGGAAGCACCTGCTGAAACTCTTGAAGATGTTACACCTGTTGTTGCGGTAGTTCCAACTAACATTGAAGAAGAAAAAGAGCCGGATGTTGAAGAAGATAAAACTGAAGGCGGCGATGGTGATGATAATGATAAAGCAGTAGCCATTGCAGAACCAGAAGTTGAACCCGAACCAACTCCTGAGCCAGAGCCAGAAGTTTACGTCGGCATTTCTCATGAACTTGACTTAAACCTCATTTCTGTAGAAGACCTCCTTGCTCTTGCAGAGGATACAATTAAAGAGCACGGCGAAACTGTTGAAGATATTTCTATTCAGGTAGATGAAAGTGTAGACTTTGCAACCTTTGAAGAGGAAGAAGAGAAGGTAGTTGCAAGTGATATTCCGGTACCGGAAGTAATTCCAGAACCTGAACTTGCTGTTTCTGAAGAAACTGCCGTTGCCGAAGCCGACACTAAAGTTGTCGAAACAGCCGATACAGCCGATACAACTGAACTGGCTGAAACCGCTGATTCAAGTGACACTGTTGATACATCTGTAGCACAGGCTGAAGAACCTGCTGAAGAAGAAACAATCGAGCCTCTCGAAGCAAAGCCAGAATCTTCTATTACTTCTGTAACAACAGACGTTCCACTCCGTGCTGTTCCACGCTTTACCGTTCAGCCTTCTGCAGAGTGGGCACCAGAATCAGCTTATACAGCAGAAACAATTCCTGGTATGAAGCCATTCGAAGAAGAAATGGGTAATTATCAGAATGAAAAAGCCTTCCTCTATAAAAATGAAGAATATAGCTTTGCCGTAAATCCTGGCGAAGAAGTAAAAGAGGAAGAAAAGAAAGAAGAAACAATTGAGCTTGCAGCCCTTGAAGTAAATCCGTTCAGCAGCTTCCTTTCAGAAAAAGAAGCTGAAAAAGTTGAATCAATTACTAACTTTAAGGTAGAAGAAGTTGCTGAAAAAGTTGTAGAAAAAGTTGCTGAGAAAGTTATCGAAGTTGCTTCCGACATCCCAGTTCCAGAAGTTATTCCACAGCCTTCAATTGCTGTTTCAGAAGAAACAGCCGTTGCCGAGCCTGTTGTTGAGAACTCAGAAAATAAGATGGTTGAGCACACAGAAAATAAGGTTACTGCCCCTGTCGAAACCATCGCAGAGACAAGCTCAGTTACTGCTTCCGCAGAGTCAACTACAACAACTGCTGTTTCATCAACTTCAAAAAAATCACATGGTATATTAATTGGCGTAATTGCAGGTATTGCTGCTGCAATTTCAGCCGTATTCATAGCAAACAAAAGGAAAGAGAAATGAAAAAATTGAACAAAACCGTATCAAAGATTTTATTTTCAGGAATTTTATTATCACTTTTACTCCTTGTAGGCTCCTGCGAAAACTGGATGTCGAACGACAATTTTATGGAGCAGATTGAATCCGAGGTACACGATGCGAACGCTGCACAGGTAAGCGTTTATGTTCGTTATGCGAACAACAAAATGGGTAATACCGAGCCTTCTGGTAATACTTCAATGAAGGTAGATGTACCAACCAGACTTTCTGCCGTTACTAGTGATGATTACGGTTTTGTAAAATGGGCAGCTTTTTCAACTAACGATTTCCCAACAGATAAGCAGCACTCTAGTCTTTCTTTTATCACAGAGGAAGATTACAACGAAAAGTTTAAGGTAAAAGAACTTCCAGATTCTGTAGTACATTTTTCAAATCCAACAAATCCAGCTACAGAAGTAAAAATCCTTGCAAGCCGCAATGATATCTTTATTATTCCTATTGTTGCTAATCGACCTTCTTACTCTTTGTCAGTTCCAGCCAATGCAGATAACAACGTTGTAAAAAATACTTCAATCCGAATTCTTTTCACAAAAGCAATCGATAAAAATACACTCAAAGATTCAGAAGGAAACGTAAACTTTTCTATTACAACAAGTACTTCTATTTTTACAGAAGATGATAATGAAATCGAAGCAAAGGATATTACAGACCTTTTTGATTACACTTTAAGTGATTCTGGAAAAATGCTTACATTAAAGCTCAAAGAAGGTGAACTTTTTGATAACCGTCAGCGAATTACAGTAACACTTCTTGAAGGTCTTTGTGATAGATACGGTTTTGCAATGAACGGAAACTATACTTTTAGTTTCCAGACAGGTACTAACACCGACAGCCTTGCTCCAATGATTGAAGTTCTTTACGGTGGTACCGGCGATATTTGTGATGTATTTGTTTCTTTCCATGAAGGCGAAATTGATGGTAAAGCAACAGATGCCGCAAAGAATGCTCCAACTGATATAAATGATAATGAATATACAGACCAGATTGTTGCACAGCGTATTTACGATAAGCTCAATATCTATGTAAAGGCAAACGATATTATTGCATCAGGTAACGTAGATATTAACCCTGCAAAAGATTTGAGTGAAGATAACGTTGCCCTCATTTATATTGCAGCTGGTCTTTATATCGATGCAGATGGAAAACCAATCACCTTAAAAGATGCAACAAATACAATCTCAAAGAAAAATTATACTTACATTTCTGGAACAATTGACCCTAACGCTCAGATTTCAAGACAGTTTATAGATGTTGTTCCTGGATATACTGAAACAGATAAAGATGGAAAAGAAACAAAAATCTCATACACAGGTGGTACAATTTATACCTACGATGTAAGCAGTCTTCCAGATGGTCTTATTAGAATTGATGTATGGGCTGGTGATATGACTGGTAACGCAGGTGGTCCAGATGATAAAGGAGCTCCATATTATACAAAGCATGATAACAGCTTTAAGTCTATCTTCGTAGTAAAAGATACAACTCCAATTGATTCCGCTGAAGTAAAAGCAAAGAAGCAGGTAATATCAAATTCTGCTAAGGCTCCATATTACTGGTATAACAAAGAAACCCTGAACACAATGGAACTCTTTGATTCTCCAGAAAACAAGATTCATGATGCTGGTCACGCAAAGCTCCGTGCTTTGGATGAAAACTTGTGGTGGACATTCCGTGTTGGAGATGTTTCTGAAAAAATTGCTGCTAATGATTCAAGCTGGAAACGTATTCACGATGAAACAGACGGAACATATTCATTAAAAAATGCAAAGGCTCCTTCAAAAGATGGTCCTGTAGATATTACACTTTACCTCAAAGATGACTTAGGTAACATGTCTGAGCCGGTTCTGCTTGATTCTATTATGTATGATAATACGGCACCAACAGTTTCCCTTAAGGCTGGAATTGGTGACTTTGTAAATGCAAAAGGTGAGGCCGTTCTTCATGCTTCTGATGATCAGGTAATTTCCCAGATTCTTAAGGTTGATATTGGTGAAACAAATAATGACGAAGCAGGTTCTGGTATTCGCCGCATGGAAATCCATGTAACAAAAGGCGGAATTGATGTTGCTGAACCTCTCGATGCTACAAAGTTTGCGGTAAAATATGCTCCAGCTTCAATTGAAAATCCTAAACCAACTTCAGAAGGAATTCGTGATATAGCAATTGATGCAGATGATATTGCTTCAACAGCTAATATAAAGGTATTCAATGTAACTGACACAAATAAAATTACAGACGGTACTCTCTTTATTTATGGAATTAAACTTGGTGATGCAGATGGAACATATCAGATTTCAATTGATTTGTATGACTCTGCTTTGAATAAAACACCTGAAACTGATCATAAACTTCATCGAGGTGCAACAACAAACTTTGCCCGCGATACAACTGATCCAGTGATTAATAAAGTTCAGATTGCAGGTGCTGTATCTCGCGTTGCATATGGCGAAAGTGAAGCAAGCTGGTGGATGCCAATAGAAGAACAGAATCTTGCAAGCCTCGAAAAAGTTACTTTTGCCGTAGACGTAAGTGAATCAGGTTCTGGTATTAAATATATTAAGCTTGGAAAGAATATAGAATTTACTTCAGAAACAAAAATCAAATACGGTTCTACTTATCTTGTAGAAGATAAAGATTACACTCTCGATGTCGCTAACAGTACAATCGAGCTTAAAGACTGGTTTACTCCAATCTTAAAAGATGCTAAAGCAAAAGCAATCACACTTGAAAATGTAAAACTCAATAATCCAGATGCAACAGAAGGTAACGAAATTGCTATTACAGCAGATGACTTCGTTGAAAAATCTTCTGGTGAAAAAACAGAATTCTTCTATAATGATACAACTTCTGGTACTGTAATTTACGCCGATACAAAGAAGCCAGAAATTACAACTCTAAAAATAGAAGATGCTGCAAAGAAAACAGCAACTAACCCTCACAGTCTTGGCTATGATTCAAAATACACAGATAGTCAGAACGTAACTCTTACTCTCAAGCTCACTGCAGAAAGGCTTCATAATGGTAGTGGTGTAAAGACAATTACACTTTCAGAAAATGCACTCTTTACAGATGATACTGCAATCTCTGTAGATGATACAGAACTTACAAGTGGTATTACATATTCATCTAGTAAAGACTCAGTTACTTTCGAAAAACCATTCGTTGCAGATAATGTCCTTACCTTTACAAACGTACATATCGTTTCAGCCGAAGAAGGAAAACAGACAATAAAGGCATACCTCACAGACTTTGTAGGCCTTGAAAATACACCAACAGAATCAACAGTAGTTACTCTTGACCAGGTAGCTCCTGTGATTACAAACATTGAGTGGGATGCACCTGCTGGAATTGCAAAGGGAAGTGCAAACAGCAATGAAGTTACAGACCAGACCTTTAAGGTAGACTTTAAGGAAGAAACCTCTGGTGCTCGTGTAATTAAGTTTGATATTGAATATCTGGGCGATGCTGAAGGTACACCTTCCTATGATAAACCATTTGATTTGAATAATTTTGAACTCAGATACGGTTCAACACTCCTTAATAAAAGTACAGATTATAATATTAAGAATGATCGATATATTGAATTAACATCTCCAAAAGTCGCAAGCGAAGGAACCTTTAATTTTAAAAACCTTAAGCTTAGAGATACTTCTGCTGAAGGTAAGTACAAAATCAAAGTTACCTTGCTCGACCAGGCAGAAAACATAAACTGGAACGAAAATACACCAGAAAGTGCTTATAGTAAAAATATCTTTATTGATACAACAAACCCTGTAGTTACCAAGGTAAAAGTTTCTGGCGCAGAAAAACGTGAAGTATATGGTAATGCTGCCGATGCAAAGCAGTGGTGGATGCCATATTCTAAATTTGCTTCAGACGGTACTCTTTCTAATGTTGATTTTGAAATTAATGTAAAAGAAGCTGGTTCGGGACTTAAAGTTCTTAAACTTTCTGAAGATGTAGAATTCACAGTTGCAACAAAACTTAAGGTAGGAAATACATATCTTACAAAAGATACAGATTATAAACTTAATACAGAAGCAAATACAATTACATTGCTTAATTTTGAAGAACCAAAACTTTTGGGAATTCCTGCCACAGATACTTCAGCAGAACAGCCAGTTGTCTTCACCTTAGAAAACATCAAACTCAAGAACATCAATACTGAAGAAGGAAACAAAGTTGGCTTTGAAGTAGAAGACTGGGTAACAAATACAGGCAGCAACGAAAATAAAGTTTATTATGATGCTACAACTTTCGGTACTTACATCTATGCCGATTCGGAAAAACCAGAAGTTGCTTCTTTGCATATAGAAGACTCTGCTGCAGAAACAACAAACAATCCACACAGCATTTCTTATGATAAGGATCATTATACAGATACTCAGTTTGTAAAACTCACGCTCAAGCTCGAAAAAGAAAACACACAAAACGGAAGTGGTGTAAAGAATGTTCATCTTACACAGAACGCTCAATTTACAGCTGATACAGCAATTACAGTAAATGGCACACCACTTACAACAGGTTATGATTTTAAAGATAACAATACAACAGTTGAATTCAACCAGGTTTTCACCGAAGACGAAACCCTTGTATTTACAAATGTAAAGATTCTTTCTACTACAGACGGTGAACAGAAAATTACAACAGATTTGACAGACTTTGTTGGTTTGACTACAGAAGCTTCAACAGAATCAAATGCTCTTACACTTGATAAGACTGCACCTGTAATTTCAAATATTGAATGGGTTGCAGATGACCCTGCTACTACAACAATCGGTTTTGCAAAGAATTATGAAGTAACAGATCAGACCTTAAAAGTAGACTTTACAGAAGCTACTGCTGGTGCAAATATCATCAAGTTTGATGTTATCTATAACGATGAAACAACATCATATGCAACACCATTTGATATGTCTGATATTTCAATCAAATATATCAATGGTACAGAAACAAAAACTCTTTCTAAAGCTGATGGTGATTATACAATTCTTGATACCAACCAGCGCTATATTAAATTAAACGAAAAATACACATCAGGTACTTTTGAAATAAAAAATATTAGACTGCGCAATTCCGAAAATAACGAATATGACGAAGGAAATTACGTCGTAAAGGTAACTCTTCTTGATGCTGCAGAAAACAAAGGTGAAAATCACGAATCAATTACAATCGATGCAACAGCCCCTGTAATTGATGGTTACATTTCAATTCCAGATTTAAGCGACACAGTACCAGCTCTTAAATATGTAGAAGAACTTACAACTTCTACAGGAATTACTTCTTATGATGGTTACTGGCTTGCAAAGAATTATGTTGGTGGAAGCGGCTCTGGCCAGAGTGCAAATAGTATTCCTCTTCATATCAATGTAAAAGAAGGTGGCTCTGGTATTAAGGTAATCAAATTCCTTGAAGATGCTGTTCTCACAACTTCTACAAAAGTCTGCTATATCGATGGCAGCAGAGGAAAACAAGATCTTCCAGCTTCAAAATATACAGTTGCTAACAACACTATTACTATTAATACTAAAGATCCTGTAGATGATGCAAATGCTACAAATGCTGCAAATTATTATTTCTCTACAAAAGATGGAAAAACTCCAACAAATTCCTTCCTCATTATTGTTGAAAATGTAGGATTTAAGAATACCGATACAGGATCAAAGGTTTCTAAGAATACAATCAAAGTACAGGTTTCGGACGTTGCGAAGAATGAGTCTAATGAAGCTATCACTGAACATGTAGATATTTATTCTGATAGTATTAAGCCTGCTAAACCGACAAACTTCAAATTGACTGATAGAAAAAATTCTGCTTCAGAAGGAACAATCAGTGCTTTCACAGGTTACACAAATGAAGCTATCGTGAATATGACATTCAATCTTTCTGATTCAGAAAAATTTGGATCTGGTTATCATAAATTCGTACTTGATGGAGCTACTTTCAATTCAAATGATACTACTTTAACAATAAAGAATGGTAGTGATGTAATTCAGAATTTAGATTCAGTTCTTGATATTTCAGAGGACGGTAAAACACTTACTCTCAAAAAGACTAATGCAGCTGCAGGTACTTATGCAGTAGTAAAGAAGGATGTTACAGTAACAATAAACAATGTACACCTTGATAATGCTAGTACACAAGGTCTTCATTCAGTATCGCTTACAGCATACGACCTAACGGGCTGGGCGTCAGATTCAGTCAGTTATAACATAATTCTTGATACAGAAGGCCCTAAATTTGATGATAGAGGACCATTCGTTGCAAATTACACTTACGGTACTTATTATAAGCCTTCAATAAATGTTTACCCTCATGTATCTTCAGATACTGAAAGTTCACATGGTATTCCAGTAACTTATAATGGAAAAACTGTTTATACAGTTTATACTGCAACATCATATGACAGCGGTCTTTATACCACTCGAGGCGAAGTTTCAACTTCATCTGCCTCAGTAGTACGACCTACTACTTATGGAGCGGTTCTTGGTTTCCGTGTAACTGATAATATAAAAGTTCGAGGATACGATGGTAGTTACTTCATGTATTATGTTACAGATAGTACTTTTGAGGCAACAAAAGAACAGATTTTAAAGGGAACATATCTTTCTTCAAGTTCTACTTCAAAGAAGGCAATTGTAAACACAAGTTCATATACATCTAATGACAAGAATTACGCGTTGTGGTTTGGATTCCCTACAGGTAAATATTCAGCTGTTGTAGTAGATGCTGCCGGTAACTGTAGTGATATCTTCCACTTTGCAGTTGTAAAAGATATATCTAGACCTGATACTACAGACTTCGCTAACAGACAAATTATTGAAAGCCCAGATGAAAGCTATAGTATTTACAGAAATGCGGATGCTAGTACAACGTCATTTGTAAGTGGTAGTTCTACTACTTCGTATAATTATGCCAACTGGAATTCAGGCACAGTAACAAGAGCACCTATTAGAACTGTTAAATTTGTAACTAAAAAGGCAGATAAGAAGTTCAAGCTTTACCTGAAATTAGGTGGAACTTCTACCTCAGATCATAAATATCTTGATGGTAGTTTAGCTACAACAACAACTTCTGCTTATGAAAATGTAACAGCATCTTTAACAGATTCTCCAATCGAAAAATATGCTATCAGTACCTGGTATGGTGCATGGCCAACAGCAGATGATTCAGAAACTGATGTAAATGAATCACAGATTGCCTATGAACCAGCTGTTCCAAAATTTACTACCTTCCCAGGTGGTGGAACACTTGATGCAAGTGGTAATTATAATACTGATCCTTCCGCTCAATTAGTTGGTTCTTATTTTAATTATACTTCAACAACTGCAACATGGCGTGTAGAAGGTGGTTACAACGAATGGCATTCATTTACACCAACAACGCCAGCCTCAGATAATCAGAAAAACAAGGACACTGGAAACGAAATTTACAGTTATGTTGATTCAAACAAGAACCTTGTAATTGAAGTTCCAAATACCCGAAGTACACCTCCAATTACAGTATTCCTGCGCGATGGTTGTGGAAACATGAGTTATGTTGTTCTTGGATATAAGGATTCTGATAAAGTTGCTGCCAGCTTTGATTTTGATGATAAGCTTGGAAAGATTACAACAGACAATGGTGTTGTAAAAACTCCTCAGATTGTACAGAATCCTCATTTAACTTATACAACAGGAACAACTAATTATACAACCTGGAATGGATATAGATATAGTTGGAATAACCAGAGTGGAAATGGTAATGAAGACGATGCTGATAAAAAGAATGGCGTAGGTGAAACTTTTGGATTTATGAAAGATAAAACAAAGAATGCAACCTACTATAATACAAACATTTATGCTGATTCTGATAATAAAATTCAGAAATATACATCATCATATTCTTATAAAAAACCAAAGCTTGCGCTTACTTTACAGTATTCAGGTAACAGAGAGTCTGTTTTGTTCTCTTCTGGAACAAAATATGCAATTACAAATCCAGATAAGGATGCTCCAGCGAACTCTGCAAATGACTATACATGTCGTGCTTTGCTTTACATTTCAAGAATATCTTCAGTACCAAATTATGATACTATTATTAAGTCAAAGGTACTGGGAACTACACTTGGAACATCTGATAAAAATAAAGATGGCTATAGAACAAATTGGGTAGGTGTAAAGACTCCTACAAGTGATGACCAGGCAACTGTTATTCTCGATTATCCAGAGCCAGATTATACTGCACTTGGCTGGACAGTTAATACTGCTAACCACGAACCAATACCATATTACATCTGGTACATCTTCGAAGACCGTGTAGGTAACTACGAAATTGGAAAGGTTGTAAACAGTAATGTTATGGGGGCTTACCTTAATACATCAACTCGTCAAGGCTTTGATATGTGGCTTTATGATGGTGAAGCTCCTGAAGTTACAATCTATGGAACAAATGGAACAAAACCTGACGAAATTGGAAATACTCAAACTAATGTAGAAAAACTTATTTCAGACAACAACGGTTATGTTCCATATTTACAAGGTACTAATACAGTTTGGATTAGTTCTAATCCAAGCAGAGGTGCTAGACATTCATCTCTCATAAAAGCTCCTGCTACAGGTACATGGGGTGTAACTAATAAAGTTGAAAATGAGAGTACAGGAAACCTTGTAACAGAGCGTCAATATTTGCCATTTGCAAATCTTACAGTTTCTAAGGAAATTACTGGTATAAAAGCCTTCTGTTGGTCTACAAGTGAAACAGCACCAGCTTATGATACTTGTGCTAGTACAGACAATACTCAAGGTGATGGTTCTGCAAATGGAAAATGGTATGCAGGTTCTGGTACAGATGTCAATGGAACAACAAGAATTCCTGCTACACAATATGATGTAGGTTGGGCATATACTTACAAGAATGCTACTAATACTTATTTACCTTATGGTGCAGGCAATACATATGCAGGTAAATATACCGGAACAAAGATTAATGAAGTCCTTCCATATGATATAATTAATAAAAATCCTGGTTGCGCACTCTACCTCTACGTAATGGATTGGACCGGTAACATTGCAAAGTACAGAATAGGTTCTAACCTTGTATTTAAGAATGATGCGACACCTCCAGCTTATAATGCAAGTTCAGATACAAATACTGTAAAAAATGAGTGGTATGTAGACTATACTGATAGATTCCATATCCGAATCGCTGGAAACGGAAAAGGTTCTGATAAAGATCCTCCAGATGGACAAAAAACAATGCAAATTGAATTCCCTGAATCATACTTTACTGATGTTAGTGGTGCTGGAATAAAGGGATATCATTACTATAATGCAAGTACAAATAGCTATCCTACATTAAATGTTGCAAAAGGTTATCTTGAGCTTCCTTACTCGGTTTATAAAAATTGGGGAGATAGTGTTAACGGTACTGCATTCTCAGTTTATGTATTTGATAACGTTGGAAACTATTCTCAATTTAATCTTTATGGTATTCTCGATAAAACACCTCCTGCTGTAGATACAGTTTCTCTTGTAACAAAAGCTTCAAGTGGAACTCTGTTTGCAGATTCACAGAAAGTTTATAATACAAGCAGTGATAGTGTAACTGGATATGGTTATTGCCATGGATTTGATAAGCCTGCTCAATATCATGCAGATAACAATATTCCAGCTGATGAATTGCAGGAAGTTTGGATTAATAAGACTGGAACTGCAAAATTCCATATTAATCTCACAAGTAACCCAGGCGACTTAGATGATATCCGCATTAATGAATGGAATACTAATAAATGGGATACTATTTCTTCTTACAAAGATAATTCTACAGACTGGTCTGCTGCAAATACAGACTCAGATTGTCTGAATTATTACATGGGCGGATATAATAAACTGACCTTCGCAAGTGGTGGAACTTATTATCAGATTGAAGTTCTTGATAAATCTGGAAACGCAACCTATCGTTACTTCAAGATTTATCTTGATAATGAGGCTCCTGTATTATCAAAAGACAGCAGTGGTAACACAATTAAGCCTGTAATTACACTTGGTAAGGGTTCTATCAACGCTGTTGGTACAGATTACTATTATACTGCTGATGCATCACATCCTCTTAAGCTTAGTTTTGCCGTAACTGATGGCCAGAATGGTGTTGGTAGCAATGAAAATCTTAAGAAGATAAAGTATAGTCTGAACGGAACAACCTGGTTGCCAGAAAGTGGTTATATTGAAGACCCTTCAGATATCAAAATTGATATTTCAAGTGGTGATATAGAAACCCTCTACTTCCAGGATATACTCGAAAACAAGACAGAGGTAGCATTAAAACCAGGATTCTCTTATACATACACAAATGGTGCTGGTCAAACAGGTACTAAAGATGATATTTCAAAGCTGAACTTCTATGGTGATGATCCTGACGAAACTGCACCTGCTAAGCCAACGATTACTATTAATAAGATAGGTACAAAGGTTAATTTGGATGCAAATAGTTATAGTACATCAGATACAAAATGGTTAAATTCTAATTCTAAAGATACTGTTCTTATAACAAATAAGGATGCTAAAGAATTATGCATACAGTTTACTAAAGCAAATACAAATAAATATATAATTGGTTATCTTGTTACAGAGAAAACAAAAACTGGTAATAGTAACGCTGTTGTCAAAACAAAGTATAATACAGAGACTGTAAATGTGAATGGAAGTGATTATATTGTATATAGCCAAGCAGTGGATACTGGAAAAGTAATCAATGAAGTTCCTCATGCTCCTGATACTTATATAGGTTATTATAGCTGTACTTCTTTGGGTACAGATATAGTAGAAATGTTACCGATGATTTTGCCAGAAAGCACTTTAAATGGTAGCTATGGTTTTGTTACAAGACAATACTGGGCAGTTGATGTTGTTGGAAACATAAGCAGTGAACCTTTAGAATTGAAATATAGTTATGATGACCCAAATAAAGCACAGGATATTGAATTAATTGAATCTATAGATTCAATTAATGATACAGAAGTTTACACTGACACTGAAAATAATAAATCCAAAGTAAAAGATTTAATCAAAGAACAGATAGGAGATCAAATTACCAAATTCTCAAAGAAAGCAAAGAGTGAGTTTACAAATTATACTGGTAATAAGAATGGAGCAATTTACTTCAGTGACGGATATATCTTATTACGCTGTACATTACCGGAAAAGGCTTTGGATTCTTATACAGAACTCCCTAAGACCGTAGATTTATATGATGTATGGACAGACTGGGGTGGAGGTAATAGAGCTAGAGGTAGATCAAAAGATTTGAAGATAATTCCTTCTGATAAAACTATAACCGCTGCGGATGGCTCAACACGATATTATTGTTATCTGGCCTTTAAGGTTGTAGGCCACCCAGAGAATAATGGTGAAACATTTGATGATAATACTTCATATGGTGGTAGTGTAATTCATGCAAAAATTTATGGAAAAGGACAGGCAAAATCAGACTTTGCATATCTAAAAGCACAAGGAATTACACAAAATAAAAACTACGGCTGGCAGATGGATACGGAAGGACCGAAGTTTGCTTCAAGTGTAGAGTCTGGTAACATTCTTAAAGGTTATCAAACAATTGGAAATTTTGAAAAGGTTTATGACAGAGCCAATGATGAGAAAAAAGATTATGTAACTGTAGCATACGAGTCGGGTATGAAAATTGGTATTCAGAAAATAAACGATTCTGGTGCTGGTGCTGACTCTTACAAGTTTGAAATTGTTAATGGTTCAACAACAACTTATGATGGACCACATCCTCTGGTAACTGAAAACATAGGTGGTACAGACTATTATGTGTTCACACTTCCAGATATCACTACAGTTCATACTTCTTTGAATCTTTACCTTATTGATAAGGTTGGTAACGTTTCATCACAATATATAGTTGCTTCAAAAGATGATCCTGGCGACAAATGGTGGATTTTAAATGATATTTTGAAGAATGCTACTGCGGACTCTGTTAAAGTAACTGCTACGAAATCATATACAGATGCTGGCCCTTATCCATTCTTAATTGAGCCTCCTGCTGGAAGTATCATAAAAACTATTAAGGTTCATCTTGAATATCCAGATGGAAGTATTTCAAAAGAAAGCATAAAAATGCCTACTAATGACTTTAAGGAAACTGTAAATGGTCAGGATAAATATTATAAGCGCGTTGATTTTGTAGACTATCAGGACAATAATTTACTTGCTTCTGGTGGTAAGTGGAGTGAAGGAACTAAATTATCTGACAATACAATTAAAGGTTGGGTAAATATTAATGGCTTTGACTTTAAGGTTAGAAGTGCAACTAAGCAATGGCTTCCACAAACAGTTGTCTTAACTATTAATGATGACATGCCAGATAAAAAAGTCGTAAAGGTAAAAGACTGGGTTCCTGCTTTCTCTCTTGATCTAAGCAAAATTACCTGGGGTAATGTAACCTGGGAAAGTGGAAAATCTAGCTATGAGCTTCTCCTTACATTGCCAACTGAAGTTATAAAAGACAAAAATGGTAATATAACAGAAACACTTTACGCAACAGAAGATAATATTTGTTACGAACTTGTAAAGGATGCAGAAGATACCGCGCTGAACGATGTCTCATTGTCTATTGAAACACCTGATTCAACAAAGCCTAATGAAGTGAAGTTTGTAATCTCTGGTGTACCTTCTGTAAAGGATTGGAAAGATCATTCAATCAGCATAAAAGTTTGGGATAAATATGATCCAAAAGAAACACCTGATAGCACTACAAAAGAAGTTCTCACAATCTCTTCTATCAAGCTTGGTGAAAATGAGAACGATATCACTCTTACGAAAGCTACATGGGAGGCAGGCGTAGATACATATAAAGTTCCTATTGTGCTTGGAAATGATGTTCCTATAAGTAAATTAGAAAATCTTACTGTAAGTGCATCTGGTGTTGATGGTGTAAATGTAACTTATAATGAAGAAACAACAGAAGGTGGTACTAAGAAACCTTATTTCGAGTTGACAAATGTACCAACAGCCTCAACATATTGGGCTCCAAAAACAATTACCATTTCTATAAGTGGAACTACAGTCAAAGATACGCTCACTATGGATGCAATTACAATTGATTCTATGAAGCTTAGCGATAGTGATGTAGAACTCGCTCCAGCTACTTATGTAGATGGTATTTCTGAATACAAGGTTCCTATCACTCTCAAGGGCACAAATCCACCACCAATTGAAACTCTTGCAGACCAGACATTCACAGCAAGTAAAACTGGTGTATCAGTTGAGCTTGTTAAAGGTGAAGATGGAAAGCCAGCTCTTAACGCTGATGGAAAATACGAACTCAAATTAACAGGAGTTTCTGCAGCCAAGGATTGGGAAGTGCAATATATAACAATTGCAGTTTCTGGCAGCAAAGTAACTTCTGGTGCATTGGCTGCTTTACAGGCAATAAAGATTGACGCAATTAGTGCTGCTGATATTGATATTAAACTGCTTACTGGCGAGGATAACACAGAAACAGATCTCAAATGGGAAAATGTTACAACTTATGGTGAAGGTAGAACAAAGACCTTTAAGATTAGAGTTAAGACTCCTGGAGATAAAGAAATTAGTAAGCTTGATGTAACAAACAATACAACTAATGTAACACTAAATTGGACTTCTGGAAATGAAGCAACAATTACTGCATATCCAAACTGGACCGAAACAAAGGTGTCATTCATTATTAATGCAGATGAAAATGGCGAGAACGGTATAACAAAAACTGAGTTCTTTACTATTCCTGCTATTACTGGTGATGATTTTGGTATTAAAATTCCTGCTTGGGATTCTGTAACTGCAAATGAAGATGGTTCAAAATCTTTACCTCTGACAATCACAGTGCCTGCATCGGTTAGCACGATAAATACTCTGCAGGCAGTTGGTGGAGATATACAGTTACATGAAGGTAATCCTATTCTTATTATTTCACCTGTTTGGGAAACAATAACAAGTATTAAATTCACAATAAAAGATGTTGAGAAGGTTGTAGATTACACAATTCCAGCTAAGACTATTTCAGCAACTGATGTAACAGTATCTCTTGGTACAGTTTCGGGTGAAAATGTATCTAACAATACAAATACTCAATGTTTTGTAAAGATTTCTTTCAAGGAAGGTGTTACTGGAGTTACTATTTCCGAGGTTACTCCTATTGATGGAACAAAAGTAACCGTTTCAAAAGAGAATTGGGATGGAGAAGGTTATTTAGTAAAACCTGATACAACTGTAGAAGGCAACGAAAATGGTGTAATTCCAGATGGCGAAGTATTACTTGTAAAAACATCACACGGAAACTTCAGGATAACCTTGTTCTCTAGCGGTACTGCGGCTGGTTCTGTTTCACTCAACAATCGCTCACTTGCCGGAAGACTCACAAACTTCGTAAAAGACCTCGTATCTGGAAGCTCAGAAGCTTATACTGAAAAGAACGTATCGGCTTATAGTTATTCAGATCCTGTTATAGTAATCGATGAATCAGTTTCTGTCCTTGCAAGAGATATCGCAGATGTACTTGCAGAACAGGAGACCCTTGCAAAGAAAGAAGTAAAGAAAGCCGCCAAGGCTGCAAAGAAGGCTAAGAAAGCTCAAAAGGCTGCGGCTGCTAAGGTTGAAAAAGCTCCTGTTGAAAAGCCGGTTGTTACTGAGACTGTAGAAACTGTTGCAGTAACTTCTGCTGCTGCAGTGAACGAAGTTGTTGAAACAGTAGTTGAGACTGTGGCAGATGAAGGTACTATAGCAACTGTAGAAGAAGCAGCTCCAGAAGCTAAGGTAAGTATGACAGCCGTTGATGCTTCTGTAACAGAAAGCGTTGCAGATGACCAGGCTCAGTCAGACGCAATCCTCTGGCTCGCACTTGCTGCTCTCTGTACCGCAGTTGTCGGTATTGTGGTTCTCTTCCTCAAAAATCGCGCTGCAAAGAAATAATACATAGGCTATGACAAGTCTTCCAGCATCAGCTGAAAATGATGTTGGAAGACTTTCAGGTCTTTTTGATGCCAGGGTTCAATTCTATTTAAGATAAGTCTCTATTATCAGCTCCAGTTGTTGTGTTTTTATGCTGTTATGTTGTGTTTCCATGGTGATGATTAAATTCTTTCCGAGGAAATAATTGTTTTCATTGTATATCAGGATTTTCTGGATTGCCTTTTCCAGATATTCAGGAGAATCCATCATGCCAAAATGTTCCCAGATAAACTCCTGCCGTGTACGAAGATTTAAACACAGAAAGTCTGGATGAAATGTTTTGTCAATGCCGGTAAATAATTTCCTAAAATTGCTGGTTTAAAATTTCCGCTTTTAGACAAAAAATATATTATTCGAAGCCAACGGCTCCGACCTTCAT